>CALRMS020000061.1:0-24682 GCA_943369275.1 Rhodobacter maris
GGCTGTCTTCACCGATCCAGTCGTCCAGCCGATCCGGGAAAAGCACCGACTGGCCGCGATCAACGCCCTCGATGAAACCCGCCATGCCTGCCTCCGCCTGATCTGCGAAAGCATAGCACAGCAGCCGGTTTCCACACAGCCTCGGCCCAGAGCGGACGGTCAAACTGTTGCGAAGCCTTTGGCAAAGCGGCCATTCAAGCAAGGCTCGACAACCTGCGGCAGCCAGCCTGCAACAAAACCGAGAGTGTGCTGTCATGCCCTTGACCTTCCATCAGCAGGAACCCCTACTAGCCATCAAAACAGGCATAGAATCGTGTGATCCGCATGCGACCTGAATTGAGTGCAATCTAACCTGAGCAAAGGCCGCATACCCCACTGCGCCCCAGACAGACGTTGCAGAATGGAGAACATTAATGAGTTTTCGCTTTTCTGTCGGTGTGTTCCGCATCTTTCGGATGGTGCCAATAGTGGTGGCGGTTGTAGCGGCCCAGCCTGCCGCCGCGCATTCCGAACTTCGCGGTTCCGTTCCCGCCGCCGGAGCGGTGCTGGACTGCGCACCGGCTCAGATTGAACTGCAGTTCAACGAGGGCGTGCTGTTGACCGCGCTGCGTCTGCATCAAGTTGATGGTGCCGAGGTTGAACTGCCCCGTCGCGCAATCCGTGAGGCAACGCTGGAGACCATCGCGTTGCCACCGCTTGAGCCAGGCGATTTTCGTGCCGAATGGCGCATCATCTCGCCTGACGGGCATGACGTCGGCGGGGCCATTCCTTTCAGCGTCTCGGGACAGTGCCAACCATGATCCTTGAATATCTGCAGCCGGACCCGTCTTTTCTGGATGGTGTCGCCGTGGTGGTGCGCGCGCTTTATTATGCAGCGACCATCGGTGCCGCCGGTCTTACGTTTTTCATGATCGGATATGGCGACCGGTTGCGGCCTGCCGAGGTCACGCGGTTGCGTCGCAGCCTCTTGGGCGCCATCGCTGCCGGGTTGGCCCTGTCGGTTGGCGCGCTGGCACTGCGGGTGCTGGTGCTGACGGCCGGGGCAAGCATGACCGATGGCGCGGTCTGGGAAGCCATGATGCGCTCGCGCATCGGTGATGCCTTTTGGTTGCGCAGTGCGGGCCTTGTCTTGCTTGGGGCCGGGGTGATGCCATGGCGGGCGGGGCCTGCTGTTGCGGCGGTGGGCGGGGTTCTTGTGCTTGGCTCATACGCGGCGATGGGGCATTCGATGCTGTTCCTGCCCCGGCAAGAGATTGCGGCCTTGGTCGTGCTCCATCTTGCGGTCGTGGCCTTTTGGGTCGGTTCGCTGCTACCGCTTTTATGGGTGGCACAGCGACCGGATGGCGCAGAAACCGCCGCTCTGTTGCATGACTGGAGCCGCGCGGCGACGGTTGCGGTGGCGGCGATGATTGCGAGCGGTGTGCTGCTGACGTGGTATTTGACCGTGCGTCTGGACCTGATTTTTGAGGCCTGGCATGGCTGGGCGCTTGCCGGAAAAATCATGGTTGTGCTGGCGGCGCTGGCGCTGGCGCTGTTGAACCGGCTGCGGCATACCCCGGCGCTGGAACAAGGACGAGCGGGGGCGGGGGCGCGGCTTGCGTCGTCGATCCGTATTGAGATTGTCTTGGTGCTGCTGGTCTTTTACGTCGCAGCCGAAATGGTTTCGGTCCATCCGGTCGACTACGGTCACAGGGTGCAGAACTGAGATATCGGTAGGGTGCAAACAATGCCGATGTGTTCAGTATGACGATCGACAATCGTCCTCGAGGCGTCGTTCTCTTGGGTGTTTGCGCGGCAACTCTTTTCGGGGGCTCTGCACTTGCGCTGGACACTACCCTCGGAGGCGATCTCTACGGCCAGCACTGCGCGGCCTGTCACGGTGCGGAACTAGAAGGGGCCGTTGACTGGCGGCAGAAGGGCCCGGACGGCCGATTCCCGGCCCCACCGCATAACGAGACCGGCCATACTTGGCATCACGGCGACGCGATGCTGTTTGACTACACCAGTCGCGGCGGTCAGGCTTATCTGGATGATCTCGAGGTGAGGTTTGACTCAGGCATGCCCGCGTTCGGCGAAATTTTGAGCGATGCCGAGATTATGACCATCTTGGGCTTCATCAAATCAACATGGCCGGAAGAAATGCAAGCTTTTCAAGCTGAGCGCACTGTGTCCGAGAGCGGAAACTAGCGGTGCCTCGACCTTGCTGTTACAAAATTGGGGCTTCCCTCGTCGCAGGTATCCCGCGACATAGTGAAAGGATAGGCGCCGGAAATCCTGCGCAGGTCCAAAGGTGGCGGGTACAATTTCGCGGGCTCCACTTTGCGCAAAAACACGGATCCAATTCGGTACGGCCATCGACCGCTTTGGCAAGATGCGGCAGAAGCAAAGCTGCGGTGTCGTCGGGCCGCTTTTCGCCCGATACGATTTGTGAACGCCGAAACAGCGGTCGAAGTTACACTGTCAAATCGGCATGGTCATTGCCGAAGAGGATCTTGTCGCGTCGGCGTTTCGGCGCCGACGGTCCGACATCTTCCCGTCTGCCTCTTCCGTTTCATGGGCATTTGGACCTTTCGAACTGGCAACACCATCAGACCAGACGTGGCCCTCACTGTCATCGTCGGGCACTAAGGTTTGCTTGCTGTCCGGCGAATGCTGACATGCGTAGAAAAGCGACGCTGAAGCATCCAAATCGCCTCGAGAAGCAGCCCATTTTTTAAGCGCAATTATGCTTTGTGTAAAAAGTTCGCCTATCATGAAGCAGTTCTGAGTGCTTGTGAGCCAATAAGCCTCTGAAATTGCGCAGCATTCTCCAGATTTCCGTCTTCGCACCGACCTTGGCGGACTGGATCGGAAGCGTGGTCGGCGCGCAAGCGGCAAATACCACCGCCTCTTGCGTGTATCCCGACACGGCCTCCACTGTTCCTCCACACAGGGATGTCATAGCGGCGCGATGATCAATCTTGCGCTCAAATCGGTTCTGCATGGCTGGCGGCGGTATCTTCCGGTGGGGATCGCGGTTGGCGTCTCGGGGCTGATGATGGTGGTGCAGGCGGCGCTGGCGATGGGGGCGTTTTCGCTGGCGGCGGCTCCGGTGTGGCTCAGCCAGGCTGATCTGTGGATCGGCCCTCCGGATGCGATGTCGCTGGATGAAAGCCGCGGGCTTGGTCAACTGGCGGTCGGGCGGCTTTGGCTGGATCCCGACATCGTCCGGATCGAAGCCTACATGAGCCCCCCCTTCGTCACCATCGGCGAAGCCGACGACGCAGGCGAGATCGGGTTCATCGTCGCCTTGCAACTGGGTGATGACACGATGCTGCTGGCCCGCGCGATCCCGGGCTCGCTGCGCCAGCGCTTGGTCGATCCGGGCACCATCATTCTGGACCACACGGACGCACGCAATCTGGGGGTGGCGGTCGGCGACCGGCTACGTGTCAGCGGCCAGTCGCTGCGTGTTGTGGCCCTGGCCGAAGGCGTGCAGGCGATGTTCGGCACCAAGATCATCACATCAGACCTGACCGCGCGGGATCTGGGCCAAGGCGCGGGCGGCGAGCCTGCGTTCTATCTGGCCCGCCTGCGCCCCGGTGCCGATCCACAGGCCGTGGCCGCGCGACTGGAAAACGTAAACCCGCTGCCAGAATACCGGGTCTGGCTGCCGGGTGATCTGGCGGCGCAAACGGTACGGTCTTGGGCGCTTGAGTCAGGGGCGGGGACGCTGTTTGTGGCATCAAGTGCGATTGCACTGGTGATCACGCTGATGGTGGTCAGCCAGACGCTTGGCGCGGCGGTGGCAAGCGCCATGCGCGAATACGCGGCCCTGCGTGCCTATGGGATCAGTTATCGCGCGGTGCAGTGGATCGTCACGAAACAGGGGCTTTACGTCTGCGTGGCAGCACTGGTGCTGACGGCGGTCGCATCAATGCTGGTGCTGTGGGTGCTGCATCAGCGCGGCGTGGCGTCGGAATTGCCCCTGCCCTTGGCCGGCGCCGTGAGCTTGGCTCTGGTTCTCACTGTGGTGATTTCAAATCTGGTCGCCCTGCGCCGTCTGCGCCGTGCCGATCCAGCGTCATTGTTGAGGTGAACAGGTGAAACACGACACTGACCTGCATGTGCTGTCCGGCACGCAAATCTCCAAAAGCTTTGGCAAGGGGGCGAAGGGCGTACAGATCCTGCAAGGTCTGGATATCGCCATGCCGCGCGGCGCGCTGTCGCTGGTCAAAGGGCCGTCGGGCTGCGGCAAATCCACCCTGCTGGCGATCCTTGCCGGGCTGACGGCGCCCGATGCGGGGCGGGTCAATGCTCTAGGGCAGGATATCTGGTCGCTAAGACCAGCCGCGCGCGATACGTTCCGGTTGCAGCACATGGGGTTCGTTTTCCAGGGATCAATCCTGTTTCCCGCGCTGCGGGCGCATGAACAGATCGAACTGGTACTGGGCCATATGGGAATTGCACCCCAGGTCGCGCGCGACCGGGCGATGAAGGCGCTGGAAGACGTCGGGCTTGGCCACCGCGCTAACCTGCGCCCCGATGCACTGTCAGGCGGCGAAAAGCAGCGCGTGGCCATCGCCTGCGCACTGGCCAAGGCGCCCCAGATCATTTTCGCAGATGAACCCACAAGCGCGCTGGATACCGAAAACAGCGATCTGGTCAGCCGCCAGCTGCACAGACTTGCAACGGATCACGGGGTCACGGTGATCTGCGTAACCCATGACGACCGGCTGAGCCCCTGGGCAGACCGGATTTACCACATGCGGGCCGGCAGGATCGACCGCCTCCAGACCGAGGTGGCATCATGAAACCTTCCCGGGTCTTGTGCCTTTTTGCCGCCCTGATGATCAGTGCGCTGCTGCCGCCTGCCCTCCATGCGCAAGACAGCCCGGAACCTCCGTTCCCGGATGAAAGCGCCGCCTTCATCGCCGTGGCGCGCGGTATTGTCGAACCGTCAGGCGGGTTGATGCGACTGGCCGCACAGCGCGAAGGGCTGATCGAGGCCGTGATGGTCGAAGAAGGGGACAGGGTCACCAAGGGGCAAGAGCTTGCCCGCCTGAACGATACCGCAGCGCAGGTGCAATTGACCATCGCACAAACCGAACTGGACCAAAGCCTGCTACAGCAACGCCTGTCGCGCCTGCGGGCCGATGCAGCACAGGCCGAGGCAGACCGGCTTGCCCCTTTGCGCGCCGCCGACGCGATGCCGGGCCGTCAGATCGACGAGGCCATCCGCAACGCTGAAATTGCGGGCATCGAACTCGAGGTCGCGGCCCAGAATGTCGTGCTGGCACAACAAAAACTGTCCGAACAGCAGGCCGCGCTCGATGCCCATATCGTGCGCGCGCCAGTGGACGGGATCATCCTGCGCCGAAGCGCGCGGCCCGGCGACGGCACCTCGACCAGCACGGTAACCGAGATGTTCCTTCTGGCCCCCGACGGGCCCCTGGTGCTGAAGGCGCAGCTGGATGAGCAATTCGTGGGCTTGGTGCAGGTGGGCCAAAGCGCCGAAATCCTGCGAGAACGTGATGACGGCAGCCGCCTGACCGGCACCGTCAACCGGGTTGCACCGGTATTCGGCAGCCTTGCATCAGCGCAGCCCGGTCAGGTGGCGGCGGGCGATGCCGCCCGCACCGTGGAAATATCGATCCTGCTGGAAGGGCCTTTAGACCAACTGGCACGGCTGGTGCTTGGGCAACGGTTGCTCGCGAGGATTGCGGCATGAGACTAGCCGCCGGACTGTTTATGTCATCCCTGCTGCTCTCGGCCTGCGCCGCGTTCCCCGAATTGAACGGCAAGCCAGTCGCAGCCCTGCGCGCGGCTGACTTTCAATTCCCTGTGGAACGCGACACGGCACCCGCCTGGACGCTGGATTTCGGCGATCCGGCGCTGCAGCGGATGCTGGCCGAGGCGGATGCCGGGGGGCTTGACGCGGCCTCGGCCTGGGCGCGCTTTCGTGCGGCAGATCTGGCACTGGGCCAAGTGCGCGCCACGACCGGGCCGGGGACTTCAGCTGATTTCGGGATGGACGACAGCACGGCATCGGTAACGACGTCGCTGCGGTTCGAACCCGATCTAGCGGGGCGGTTTGATGCCGCTTTGCGCGTCGCAGCTTTGGAACATCAGGTCAGCGGGCTGGACCTGCAGATCGCGCGGCGCACCCTTGCGCGAGCGGTGACCCAAGGCTGGGTCGCACTTGCCACAGCGCGCGGCGAAGCCCGCCGCGCCGCCGAAGTGATCGAGGCGGAACAGACGGCCATCACCCTGTTGCGGCTGCGCCGGGATGCGTCCGAGATCACGAATGCCGAACTGGCTGCGCGCGAACAGGCGCTGATCCGCGCCCGTGCTGCTACCGTTGGCGCAAGCGGCGCTGTGGCAGTGGCCAAAGCACGGCTGCGCGCGCTTGGCGTGCAGACGATCCCAGACGCGATCTCGCTCAAGTCTGCCACCCGCCCCCGTCCGCCCGCGCAGACCGACTTGACTGCCACGCAGGCAATCCCTGCCGTTTGTGCGGCCTGGCTGCGATTTCATGTCGCCGATGCGTCCCGCGCCGAGACCCTGGCCGCTGCCCGTCCCCGCCTTGTGGTCACATCGTCGCTTTCGGCGACTGCGGCAACGCTTGCCGGGTTGATTGCGGGCAATACACTGGTGCTGACCAATGCAGTGCGGCTGGAGGGGGCCATTCTGGACAACGGCGAGTCGCGCCGCAGGCTTGATCAGGCAAGGCTAACGGTTGCCCAGGCCGAGATTGACTGGCTGCAAGCGCGCAATCAGGCCGAAATCGCCGCCCTAGAGGCGGTGACCGCAGCCCATAGCGCCGAAGCCGGGCTTGACGCGGCGCTGGCGGCATGGCGGGGTGCAAAACACGACCTTGACCGGGTCCGTGCGCGGCAAGAGGCCGGGCTTTCCGATGCGCTGGACTTGGCCGAGGCGCAAGGCAGTCTTGCGTCCGCCCAAGGCGATGTCGACCGCAGCCGGGCCGAGGCGTTGTTGGCGGCACTCGCCCTGCACGACGCCCTGCCGCCCGGGCAGAAGGGCTGTGACATGACCACCGCGCCCGCCCAGGCGCAAAGCCAATGAGGCAGGAGATGGACCGACATGACCCCAGTGCCCTGATCCTGATCATCGAGGATGAAGCCGAAATCGCCGTGATCCTGTCGCGCTATCTTGAGGCTGCGGGCTATCGCACCATCACCGCACGCGACGGAGATCAGGCGTTGCAACTGAGTGCGACCTTACGGCCCGATCTGATGCTACTCGATCTGAACATCCCACGCCGCGACGGTTTTGCCGTACTGTCGGCTTTGCGCGGACGCGATGATACGCTGCCGGTCATCGTCGTCAGCGCCTTGACTGAGGATGTCGACAAACTGTCGGCCCTGCGCATAGGTGCCGATGATTACATCACCAAGCCGTTCAACCCCAAAGAGGTGGTCGCCCGCGTCAGCGCCGTTCTGCGCCGCATCCGTCCCACCAGCAAGGCGGGGATACGGCTTGGCAACCTGCTGCTGGACCCGGTGGCACGGCGGGTCACGGCCGATGGCCGCGACGCTGGCCTGACCGAAAGCGAATACCGCCTGCTTCTGGTGTTGATGCAAAGTCCCGGTCGCGCCTTCAGTCGGGCCGAACTGCTGGATGCCGGGCTGGAAGACAGCGATGCACTAGAGCGCACGGTGGACAGCCATATCTCGCATCTGCGCAGCAAGCTGACAGATGCGGGCGCCGATGTCTGCATCGTCAATCTGCGCGGCTTTGGCTATCGTCTGGACCCGATCGGATGAGGGGTCTTTCCGGCTATCTGTTCCGCGCGGCGGGCCTGTCGGTTCTTGTCGCCGTCGGTGTGATGTTCAGCGTGGTGATGCTGGGCGACTGGCTGAGTTTCCGTCTGTTCGAGGCAAGTCTGCCCGCCGCCCTGCGGGCGGAACTGCACGGCGATCAGCCGATCGGAGTGGAATTGTCGAATGCGCTGAACGACTATTACGTCAGCTGGCCGTTTCGCATGGTCATGCCGGGGGCAATTATCTTTGGCACGCTGATCGGTGGTCTTGTCGGCATGGTGCACAGCCGCCGTCTGACGCGCCCGCTGGATGCTGTGGCCGATGCGCTGGCGGCCCTTGCACAGGGGCACAGCCACGCACGGGCGGTCTGCCGCCCCAGCAGGATCACCGAAATCGACAGCTTTGTGCGCAACTTCAACGTCACCGCCGAAGGTGTCGCCCGTTCCGAGCGCGAGTTGCGCGAAACGAACGCCGCCATCGCGCATGAATTGCGCACGCCGCTGACCGTGCTGATCGGGCGGCTGAACGGCATGGCCGATGGTATCTTTCCGATGGATGAGGCCGGTCTGCGGGCGTTGCTGACGCAAACCGGACAATTGCACCGCATCATCGATGATCTGAACCTGCTGACGCTGGCCGATGCCGGACGGTTTCATCTGCATCCAGAGCCGGTGGATCTGGCCCGACTGGTCGGCGATGCGCTGGCAACCGAATCCGAAAAGATCGAAACAGACCTGCGCCCCGCCGTTATGCACGCCGACCCCGCCCGGCTGCGGCAGATGCTGGCGGTGCTCTTGGACAATGCCCGTCGCTATGCCGGCGGGCAGGGCCTGCGGGTCGAGACGGAAACCGATGGGCCGATGGTTGTCCTTCGGGTGCTGGATCGCGGCCCCGGTCTGACACCCGATCAGGCCGCGTGCGCCTTTGACCGCTTCTGGCGTGTCGATGCCTCTCGCGGAACGGTCGGCGGCGGCAGCGGATTGGGGCTTGCGGTGCTGCGCAGTCTGGTCACCGCACACGGCGGCGATGCCCGATATGCGCCCCGTCCCGGCGGGGGTGCGATGTTCATCCTATGCTTGCCCGCCATCGCCATGCCGCTCATGCCTATGCAGTAAAAATCGCTGACTAATTGAGTGTCCGTTTTCAGTCGATCTTGCCGCAACCGCAAGCGACCGCTTTCCGCCCAAAGCTGACCCTCCTATTAATCGTCGGCACCAAACCGGTCGCCTGTCTCTGAGTGGCGGTAAAGGGCGGAAAGCGGCCATTCGCTGCGGTGTGTGCCGAGGTCCGAGTTTCGGACGAAGCGGATGTTTGCAGCTGCAGCAAGAATGGTCACTGTTATAGAGGAGAGGCAGTGCACCCGGCTTTAACCGCACGGAAGTGTCAAGGTACCCATAGCGAAGCCCTCTTGTGAGAAGACCCTCGAGCATCAACCTTACTCCCGGCCACCGATTGATCGCCTCCGCGGCGAGCAACTTATGACGGCTGTATTCTTGCGGCGCTGAGCGACCATCTTTCCACAACGTTCACACAAGGCTTGCATGGCCAGAAGCATTGAACGAAGGCAAGCGATCTGGAAGGGGCACTATGTGCGCATTCAGCCTGTGCCTTCTTGACGGCCTTGGTTGTCTTGTCCTCATGCGTCCGGAGCGCGTTCGACGGGTTGCCTAAACCTGTTTCAACAGGAACTGCATGAGCTTTTCGCTTGCTCTTGTAGGGCTCAATTCGCCGGGTCGCAGATCATAGCCCCAGCCGCTCGCGATCTTGCCGGGGAACGGCTCGACGAGCAAACCGCGCTGCATATGGACTTCTGCCAGTGAAGCCAGCGTCACCGCACAGCCCAGGCCGGCGATGGCCATTTCCAAGGCCACGTTGGAACTGTCTGTTTTCAGACCCTGCACAAGTGGCAGGTCGGGGATTCCGTGATGGTGCGCAAAGGCCTCCCACAACTCCTGTCGGCCAAGGATATGGATCAGGCCCTTCTTCAGGACGTCGGCAGGCACGTGCATGGGATCCGGCCCGGTCAAGAAATCAGGCCGACAGACCATGACCAATCGCTCTTCTCCCAAGCTCTCGCCGACAAGTGGTTGGCTGACATGGCGGGGAATGATCCGTAGATCGACAATCTGTTCGGTGGATTCCGCCCATATCGTCGCGTGAACAGTGACTTCGACCTCCGGGTTCTCGGCCCGATAAGCGCTCAGACGCTCGGGAAGCCAATTTGTGGCAAGGCTTGCCGGACAGGCAATCGTGACCTCCTTTCGGTGCCGGACGGTCTGCACTTGCCCCGTGGCCACATCGATCTGCGCCAAGGCGCGTTGCAATGCCGGAAGGTAGGCCGATGCGACTTCGGTCAGCGTCAGGCTGCGCGGCGCGCGGTAGAAAAGGGGGCGTCCAATGAACTGCTCCAGCGCCCGCACATGGCCGGAGACGGCCGCTTGGGTCATGCGCAACTCCTCGGCCGCCTTTGTAAAGCTCAGGTGGCGGGCAGAGGCCTCGAACGACCGGATGTAATTCAAGGGTGGCAGATACTTCATCGCGTCTCTCCTGCCGGCAGATTAGTCGATCCCGGCTGGTCCGGCCACCGACTATGCCCCAGAATAACTTGGGTTCAGGCCCCCGTTTCGGTTTCGTGACTCTTTCTGCCAAGGTTTTAGGCTGTGGAAAAGGACGAGGGATGGCGATGCGGGAAGCAAGACGAGGGCGGCGCGAAAAGGCCGGGGCCAGCATCGCCCAACTCCCATGGGAAAGCGTCCGGAACCCCTACGCGCCGATGGAGATTCTGTCCGGCGATCAGATGCAGGACTTGCACGACACCTCGATCCGCATCCTGAAGGAACTCGGGGTGAAGGTGATGGGTGCAAATGTCCGTGCCCTCTTCGCGACCGCAGGGGCCAGGATCGACGACGATGGCCTCGTGCGGATCGACGAAACCCTCGTCGAAGCCGCGTTATCCACCGTACCTCGGGAATTCACGCTCACCCCGCGCAACCCCGCAAAGCGTGTGAACCTTGGCGGCAATCATCTGGCCTTTGGCTTGGTGGCGGGACCGCCGAATGTGCATGATCGGGTGAACGGGCGCAGATCCGGGAACCTTGGTGACTATCGCAACTTCATCCGGCTGGCGCATCATTTCAACGCCATCCACATGATCGGCAACCAGGTGACCGCGCCGCAGGAACTGCCCGCCAACAACCGGCATCTGGACACCTATTTCGCCAACCTCACGCTCTCGGACCTGACCTTCCATTGCACCGCCATCGGCAGGGGCCGGGCGATGGACGGGATCCGCATGATGGCCATTTCGCGGGGCATCAGCCTTGAGGATATGGCCCGCGACCCCGGCGTCACAACCATCATCTCGATCAACTCGCCACGGCTTCTGGATGACGCGATGGGCGATGGCCTCATCGCCATGGCCGAGCATGGCCAGCCTGTCACCATCACCCCTTTCACATTGATGGGCGCAATGACCCCGGTCTCCCTGCCCGCCGCCATGGCCCAACAGAATGCCGAGGCGCTGTTCGGTGTCGTCCTGACGCAGCTTGTCCGTGCCGGCACGCCGGTGATGTACGGCGCCTTCACCAGCAATGTCGACATGCGCTCGGGCGCGCCAGCCTTTGGCACGCCAGAGAACACCAAAGCCAACGTGATCGCGGGGCAGTTGGCGCGGCGATACGGATTGCCCTACCGAACCTCGAATGCCAATGCCTCGAACGCCGTCGATGTGCAGGCGGCCTATGAAACGTCGATGGCGACGTGGGGTGCGGTGATGGGCGGTGCGAACCTGATCTATCACGCGGCGGGGTGGCTCGAGGGTGGCTTGACCGCCAGCTACGAGAAGCTGATCGTGGATGTGGAAATCCTCCAGAACATGGTGGAATTCCTGCGGCCGCTGAAATGGGATGCTGATGAACTCGGCTTCGAGGCGATCCGCGATGTGCCCGCAGGCGGCCATTTCTTCGGTGCGGCGCATACCATGGCGCGCTATGAAAATGCCTTCTACCAGCCGATGCTGTCGGACTGGCGGGGGTACGAGAACTGGGCGCTTGCGGGTGCGAAAGAGGCAGACGCCCGCGCGACCGACCTCTGGCAACAGGCGTTGGCAGAATATGAAGAGCCGCCGATGGACTCTGCCATCCGCGAAGAACTGGAAGCCTATGTCGCAAAGCGGCGGGAAGAGATCGGCGATGACGAGCCCTGAGACAAAGCTGAAATCCCATGCCCAAGCTGTTGTGATCGGCGGCGGGCTGGTGGGCTGTTCGATCCTGTACCACCTGACCAAGCTCGGTTGGACGGATGTCGTCCTGTTGGAACGTTCGGAATTGACCAGCGGTTCTACCTGGCATGCGGCTGCCAATATCCACGGGCTGCACGACCAGACCAACATCAGTCGTCTGCAGCACTACACGATGGGCCTCTACAAGGAATTGGAGGCTGAGACGGGCCAAGGCTGCGGCATCTTCCAGCCCGGTTCGCTCTATCTGGCCCAGACCGAGGCGCGCGAACATCAGCTTCGCCTGCAGGCTGCAAAGGCGCGCTACTACGGGATGGATTTCCACGAAGTGCGCCGGGACGAGGCCGAGCGTCTGCATCCGCTGGTGAACTTCGACGGCATCCGCTGCATCATGTATGAACCGCAAGGCGGCAATGTCGATCCCTCGGGCGTGACGATGGCCTATGCTGCAGGCGCCCGGGCACGCGGAGCGCAGATCCACCGCAACTGCCCCGTGACGGCGACGCGGGCACAGCCGGACGGCTCATGGATCGTAGAAACGCCTTTGGGACAGGTGCACACTCTATGGGTGGTGAACGCTGCCGGCCTCTGGGCGCGGGAAGTGGCAGCGCTAGCGGGGATCGCCCTTCCACTGATTCCGACCGAACACCAGTATTTCGTTACCGAAACCATCCCCGAGATTGCCGCTATGGACCGCCGCTTACCATCGGTCGCAGACCGGGATGGCGAGTACTACCTGCGCCAAGAGGGCAAGGGCCTGCTGGTTGGCGCTTACGAGCGCGACATGAAGTTCTGGGCCGAAGACGGCACACCGCAGGGCTTCGGCCACGAACTCTTTGCCGATGATCTTGAACGGATCGAACCGAACATGCTGCGTGCCATCGACCGTGTCCCCGTGGTGGGAACGGCGGGGATCAAGCGCGTCATAAACGGGCCGATGATCTGGTCGCCGGACTCCAGCGCCCTGTTCGGCCCGGTACCCGAGTTGCGCAACTATTTCTGCTGCAACGGGATCATCCCGGGGTTTTCGCAGTCCGGTGGCCTTGGGCTTCTGTCGGCCGAATGGATCGTGGAAGGCGAAGCAAAGCTGGACATGTTCGGCTGGGATCTCGCCCGGTTCGGGGCCTGGGCGGGCAAAGATTTCACCAAGGCGCGCGTCCGCGACCAATATGCCAACCGTTTCAAGATCCATTTCCCGAACGAGGAACGCGCGGCGGGTCGTCCGGTGCGCACCCGCCCGATCTTTGAAACCCAAAAGGCGATGGGCGGGGTATTCGGCCTCAACTATGGCTGGGAACACCCCCTCTGGTTCGCCGCCGACGGCGAACCGAAAGAGGAAAGCATCGGGTTCGACCGGCAGAACTGGTGGGCACCCGTAGGCCGCGAGGCACGTATGCTGCGCGACCGCGCCGGGATCATCGACATCTCGAACTTCGCCCGCTACCGGATCACGGGGCCAGGCGCCAAGGACTGGCTGGAGTCACTGCTGGCCAACCGGATACCGGGCATTCCGGGCCGGTCCTGCCTTGCCCCCCTGATCGGCAAGCGCGGCGGGATTGCCGGGGATTTCACCGTCACATGCCTCGGCCCGGACGACTATTTCATGGTCGGGTCGGGCATGGCCGAACGCTATCACCGGCGCTTCTTCGATGCGGTGCCATTGCCTGCGGGCACCGTTTGGGAAAGCGCAACCGAAGCGATGGCGGGGTTCAACGTGGCCGGACCGCTCGCTCGTGATCTGCTCACGCGTTTGACGAATGCCGATCTCTCGAACAACGCCTTCCCCTTCATGCGGTCAGCCCGGATCGATGTGGCGGGCGTGCCCTGCATCGCCTTGCGGGTCAGCTTTACCGGCGATCTCGGTTGGGAACTGCATTGTGCCGAGGCCGATCAGCCAAGGCTTTACGCGGCCCTTTTGCAAACAGGTCAAGGAATTGGCGCGGGTCCGGTCGGTTCCCGTGCGCTGATGAGCCTTCGGGTCGAAAAGGGCTACGGGTCATGGGGCCGTGATTATTCGCCGGAATACTGGCCACAGGAAACGGGGTTGGTGGGGCTCATAAAGGCGGACAAGGAGTTTCTGAACAAGGCCGCTTGGCAGACCATTGCGTCCCGTCCCCCGCGTGAGGTGCTGCGGACACTGGTGGTCGAGACGACCACAGCGGATGCGACGGGGGGAGAGCCGATATTCGACCTGCAGGGCAAACCCGCCGGAAAGGTCTCGTCCGGGGCCTATGGCTACCATGTAGGGCAGTCCTTAGCCCTCGCCTATCTGCGGCCCGACATCGCCGCCTGGTCGGAGTTGCAGGTGATGGTTCTGGGTCGCCCGCATCCGGCACGGGTGTTGGAAGGGGCGGCCTTCGATCCAGACGGCAAGCGGTTGCGGGCTTAGCCAGCCACTCTGGCGGCTTCGCTTGTCCTGCCCGATCCGGCAAAAGGGACAGTCCGGCGCGCTCTGGATGGAGCGATCTGGCCAACGCCTTACTCAGACCGGGGTCACGGCCAGATTGAGCAGGCTTTCGATGGACTGCCCATGCCCAAGCCCCTCTGCCACTTTGCGCAAGGCAATGGCCTTAGCGGCACCAAGAACAGGATCGGCGCAGGCGTGGAACTTGCCGTGCATTTCATCGCGGCTGACCATCGCCTCAGGGTCGCCACGCGCTTCGGTGGGCGGCGATTCAAGCCGGGTTCCATCCTGTAGAACCAATACGGCATGGGCGAACCGGCGGGCCGGGAAGGCGGCGTTGTAGGCGTCGGATTCGGTGACCACCATGCCCTCAGCCAGTCGCCGGATTTCGGGGTCGGCGAATGCCGCCTCGGTGATGTCTGCGGCCCCGATAGTGCCGCGTACGGCAGCGACGGCTGCGGGAAATGCCGTAGAATACTGCGCCTCTTCAGTGGTCGATGGCGTGCGCGTCGCAAGACGCAAGGACTGGTGGAAGGTCACGATCTCGATCCGCGCGACGTCCGTCGACAGCAAACCATGCCCCTGCATCAGCGACAGCACCGCCTGAACGGGGGGCTGCGCCCAACGACAGACCGGAAAGGGCTTGTAATACTGCTCCATCACCCGCCAGGTCTGGCCAAGATCGCCCCACAGGTCGGCCACATCGGCTCCATCCGCTGTCACCGCAGGCGCGCCAGTAAAGCCCGACCGTGCCAGATAGGCCGCAGAAACCCCCGCCATTCCGCCCCAACCCGAACCATCCTTCAGCATCGTCGGATGGTCGATGCAGCGCATCATCTGGCTGCGTGGGCCGTGGTATTCGGCGATGCCAAGCGCGTGGCCAGTCTGGTCCGCCGTCAGCCCCAGATAGCGGGCGCCGATGGCCGCACAGGAAAGCGCCGTCCATGCCCCGCTGGTATGATAGTCACAGGCGGTGCGGTGCAGGGCCATCCCCGCGCGGGTGCCGATCTCGTAGCCAAGCAGAAGCGACACCATCAGATCGCCACCGTCCAGCTTGGCCGTCGCCTCTGCCATCGCCATTGCGGCAGGAAGGGCCGCGCAACCGGCATGGCCCTTGGTCAGGCGATGGCCGTCATGGGCGTCATAGGCGTCAATTGTCATGCCCCCCGCAAGCGTGGCTCCCGCAGGGCTGACCGCGCGACCGTCCAGAATCATGCGGGCCGGGGCAGAACCGGGGGCGAACTGGTCCGCCGCGTGATCGCGGATGATCCGGCTCAGGCGGGTGCCGATCCCGCCCGCGGCCACGCCCAGCAGATCGACAAGGAAATCGCGCGTGCGATCCTGCACCGGGGCAGGAACATCCTGCCAGCGCAAACCATGAAGAAAGTCGATCAGGTGCATGGCGAAGTCCGCGGCAAAAGGATCACGGTACAGTGTCGGCCAGCCCGAGGGCGGCTTCAAGCTCATGATGCTGCGGCAAGGGATCGGTCACTCGCCGCCCGCCATTCAGGACGATCCGGTCAGCCTGATCGCGCGCCAGAATGACGTTCAGGCTGCGGGCCTGAAAGATCACCAGCTTGGCCGGAAGGCCCGCGCCAATGCGCCCAAGGTCAGGCCGCCCGATCATGTCGGCAGGCACTCGACTGGCCATGGCAAGGCTGCCTGCAAGCGGCTCGTCGGCTTGAAAGACCCGGATCGCCTGTTTCAGCGTATCCAGCATGTCGTGATCGCCATAAGCGAACCAGGCGTCACGGCAATTGTCGCCACCGATGGCTAATGGCAGCCCGGCTGCGCGGATCTCATTCGCCGCCGTAACGCCCCGCCAGCGCGGCGTGCGGCCCGGCTTGCGGTCCATCAGATACATCATCGGCGTCGGCATCGACACGAAGGCAAGGTCGGCCTCGCGGGCAAGGGCCAGCGTCCGGTCGATGACTTCGGGCGGCATCAGCGAAAGATTCACGCAATGGCCCAGAACCAGGCGCCCCTTAAATCCGCTGCGCAATCGGGCCCTGGCGATTTCGGGGATCGTGAAAGCGGAAAGATCCTCGGTCTGGTCGACATGCAGATCGACATCCAGCCCCCGCTCCCCTGCCAAGGTAAAAAGACGGTCAAGCGCCTGCCCCAGCGCGTCATATGTGCCATTCTCGCCCCGGTCGAGCGTATCGGTAACCCCGCCAAGGATGCCGCCCATATCCGCCGCTAGGTCCGCAAGCGCGCGCGCCTCCGGGCCGATCCACGCCTCCATCGCACAGATGGTCACACCTTGCAGATCAACCCTGCCCGCCCACTTTGCGCGCATCCGGTCCAACGCGCGCCAATGGTGCCGGGAATAGGCAAGCGTCTCGCTATCGACATGGCTGCGCAAGGCGGCAACACCATGCGCATGGGCGCAGCGGATACCGAACTCCATCCTCAGATCCAGGTCCTCGGCCGTCCAGCGCGGCCAGTCCTCTGCGGTCAGGGAAAATCCGCCATGGATCGTGCCGTCCGGGCGGACACGGGGAATCGCATGGCCGCAATCAAGATGGGTGTGCATGTCGATGAAGGCGGGCCAGAGGTGGCGCCCCTCCAAGTCGACACGACCCCCGGCATCAGGAGCCTTCCCCGCCGGGAAAAGTGCCGCGATCCGACCGTCATCAACCAGCAGATCCAGCAGGAAGGCGCCCTCTGCATCCCGCCATGCTCCCGGCGGCGGATCCACGACCAGTTCGGCCGGAACCCGGGCGTTGGACAGAACAAAACGATTGTCCTGCGGAATGCGCAGGCCGGTTTCGGGCGGCATGACGTCTTACTCCTGAGGTGATCCAGTCAGAACCCGGCCTTGACCCGGTCGAAGCTTTCCAACTGCCTTTTCCAATGGTCGGGTCCGAAAAAGCGGGTGGCGCGGTGACGGTCCGTTGACGTGATTGAACCCGACGGCATCAATCTGTGACGGGCTCTTTTCCGGGTCCGTTCGCAGGGATTGGGCAGGGCCCGAAGGCAGGCGAAGTGCAGCCTTCGGGCCGGGACTTTGTTCGATCAGGCCTCAAGCCAGACGGCACCCAGATCCATCTCGAAGGTCTGGTGAACGCGGTATCCCTTCAGCTTCGGGTTCGAATGCGAATAGACGTTCTGCCAGTAAGGCTGGATCAGCACGCCATCGCCCTGCAGCATCGCCTCCAGCTCAGCCATGATCGCCCGCCGCGCGTCGACATCCGCTGTGGCCAGCGCCTGCGCCAGCTTCGCGTCGAAGTCGGGGTTGGCATAGGCGCTTTCGTTCCACGGCTCACCCGAGCGATAGGCCAGCGCCAGAACCTGCACACCAAGCGGGCGCATGTTCCAGTTGGTCATCGAGAAGGGATACTTCGTCCAATCGTTCCAGAAGGTTGCGCCCGGAATGACCGTCCTCTTCATATTGATCCCGGCATCGCGCGCCTGTGCGGCAATCGCGTCGCAGGAGGCCTGATGATAATCCTGGTCGATCGAGATCAGGTCGAACTCGAAATCCGCCTTGCCAGCCTCTTCCAAAAGCGCCTTGGCCTTTGCCGGATCGCGCGTCTGCTTTGGCAGTTCGGCGTATTCCGGGTGGATCGGGCTGACATGGTGGTTTTCACCGACCGTCCCAAGGCCCGAGATGCCCAGTTCCAGCACCAAGGCATTGTCTACCGCCGCCTGTATGGCCTGCCGCACCCGCTTGTCGGTATAGGGTTCCTGCGCCACGTTCATGCGCGCAACAACGGTATTGGCGGTCGCGATGGTGTTCCGTGTCGCGCCCAGCGCATCCAAGGAGTCGAGGAAATTCTCCCCTGATTGCTGGTTGAGATCAACCTCGTCCGAGGCCCAGGCATTCATCTCGATGACGGGATCGTTCCCGTAATCCGTGAACTCGATGGCATCGAGATATGCTTCACCACCCCACCATTTGCCATCCTTGCGGCGAACGACTCGCGCCTTGCTGCCGACTTCGTGGAACTCCAGTTCGAACGGGCCAGTCCCGATCGGGTTCGCCGCGAGATTGGAGCCCGTCTCCTCATAACTGCGGTGGACGACAAGTGCCGGATAGTCCGCCATGTTCGGGATGATGGCAATATCCGGCGTCGCAAGGTTCAGTTGCACCGTCATGTCGTCGACCTTCACGATCGCCCCATCGCGCGCCTTGCCCGTTGTCTCGTCGATCATCGCCGAAAAGCGGGACGCCATGGAATTGCCTTCCGCCGACTTGTCGCACCACCGGTTGATGTTGAAGATCACGTCATCGGCAATGAATGCATCACCGTTGTTCCAGGTCACACCCGGACGAATGCGGAGCGTGTACTGGGTTGCATCGGCGTTCACCTCCCAGCTTTCCAGAAGCTTGCCCTCAAAGGTGAAGTCCTGCGTGTACTTGACCAGCGGCTCAAGGAACTGCCGCGCAAGGTTCGCGATCTGCGACCAGTCTGCCGTGCGGGGATCCTTCAGATCCATCACCTGCATGCCTACGCGCAGCGTTCCACCCTTGACAGGTGTTTCCTGTGCCAGGGCCGGTACAGACAGGCCCAGCATGGCATAGGCCGTGGCCGCAGAAGCGCCAAAGGCAGTGGCGGTGGCCAGAAACTCGCGCCGCGTCATCGGGTCCCGACAGCCTGCCATTGCGGTACGGGTCAGGTGATCGGGAAGGGGTCGGCCGTTGCGATCCATAAAGGTCATGATGATCTCCTTGTTGGGGCTGGGGCAGGTGTTCCGCCTCTTTCTGGGTTCAGGTCTGGTGAAGGGCTTCGATGGCTTCGGGCGCCAAATCGCGAACACGCGCCCATTCGCGGCTTTTCAGGCTGTTCAGCAGGCCCAGAGGATCAAGCCGCTTCTTCCATGCGAGGTGGCGGTAATCGGCCTTCTTCATGCCGCCCTCCTCGATGATGCAGGAATGCGGGTCCGATGCCGGACACCCATGCCCCTCGTAAAGGCTCATGATCTGATAGAGCCGCTCATCGGTCGTGTACGCCACGAGAGGCAGGTCAAAGGCGACCAACTGCCCACCCATGCGCGAGAACTCGTGATGCATATGAACGTCATCGCCCAGCACCGCCTGCAGCTCGATGATCTTCGCCACGTTCAGGGGCGCGGGGCACAGGATCTGCAGATACGTAACCTTGCGGTCGGTTTTCAGCGCCTGAAGCGTGGTGTGATTGTAGGAAAACTCGAATGCATGCGGCAACCTGCGGGCCTGTCGGTCGGTCTCGTCCATTTCAAGGTCGATCTGGCCGCCCTGCACTGCCACCAGCTTGCGGAAAGCGTCCATCTGGCCGCGCGGAACCAGCGTCACCAGCATCGCCCGCCCGTCCGCAACGATCCCCCTCAGCCTGTCGAAATAAGCACCGATCCGCGCGTCGAGGGTGGAACAAAGCTTGCGCCGGATGTCCGATGCCGCAAGGGCCATCCCGGCCGCATAGCAGGCGGGATAGCTGTCGAAAGTGGCGATGCAGCCGATCCAGTCCTCGGTCGGCACCGTCCGCAGCGTGAGTTCGGTGATGACGCCGTTGATGCCCCACGCGTGGTGGATCATGTTGATTTGGTCACCCGTGAACACAACCTCGCGCGGCGTCTGTTCCGCCGACAGCACGCGAATTTCCAGAATGTTGCCCGCGTCGCGCAGCATCCCGTGGCTGACCGTGCCGATCCCGGCCGACCCGCCCGAAATGAATCCGCCTATGGTCGCTATGTCCTGTGTCGACGGGAATACGGGCAGTTCCCGCCCCCGTTCCTTCAGCGCCTCGTTCAACTTCAGGATGTTGCAGCCCGCCTCTACGCGGACGAAGTCACGCCCGATCTCCAGCACCTCCCCCATCGCCGTGCTGTCGATGATCAGGCCGCCTTCCATCGGAACGGACTGTCCATAGTTGCCGGTTCCCCCGCCGCGAAGCGTCACCGGGACGCGATGGCGTGCCGCAAGGGAGAGGCACCTTGCCATCTCGGCGGGGGATTTCGGCCGTGCGACCAGATCCCCAAAACAGGTCCTCAGGCGACGGTCGAGGATGGGGGAATACCAAAAGAAATCGCGGCTGCGCTTCCTGACCAATACCGGCTCGCTGATCACCTCGACCGGGGCGAGATGTGCCGCAAAGGCGGCCCAGTCGATAGACGTCTTTCCAGAGATGCTGGCCATACTCGGCTTTCAGAATGAAGCTGCCGAGAAAGCGTATGACTAGCTGCAGCAGCGTTCACGCAAGCAAAACAGGGACGTGACCCAAAGGGATTCGACGTCATTTCGCGGGGACGGATAACTTGATTCAGCCAGGAGTGAACTGCGCGAAGGTGCCGACCAGCCGGGCCAGCCTTTGGGCAGCTGTGCCGAGAAGCACCTCGCCCTTTGCCGCCGTCGCCGCGGCAGCATCACCGACGGCACCCTTGGGGTTGAGATCACCCATCAGCCAGCCGGGGCGCAGAGAGGCGATACCCAATCCCAGGTCCGGGTGATCCCTGCGCCAGTCAAGATGCGCCGAACCGAAGCCTTCCGCCCGGTCCATGCGGACGCGTTCCGGGTGGGCGGCAAGCATGGCCGACGTTTCCACATCCCCGGCATGCAGGCCGTTCGTTGCTTCGGCTTCTCCCACCACCTCCTCCGTTCCGGCAAGATTATCCCACGCGACATGCGCGGTGATCAGGCCGAACTCCGCCCGCAGGTCCCTGCAAGCCACGTCCAGGATGGACCGGTTACCCCCGTGCCCGTTCAGGATCATCAACCGGCGAATCCCGGCGCGATGCACCGATGCGGCAATGTCGTGCAAAACGCGGAAAAGCGTGTCGGCCGAAAGGGACAGCGTGCCAGCCCATGCCTCATGCTCCGTGCTCTTTCCGATGGCCTGCACGGGCAAGGCAAGCACTGTCAGATCGCGGCGGATCAACGGCAAGGCGCGCGTCAGAACGGACAGCGTCAGATCCCGGTCAACAGAAAGAGGCAGATGTGGCCCATGCTGTTCCACTGCGCCGATGGGAAGGATCGCCACAGCGTTCGCCCGGTCAAGCGCGGCGAAGTCCATGGCGGTCAGGTCGGCCCAATGTCCGATATGGCCCATGCGGCCTCCTAGAGCGGAATGCGCGCGATCCGGGCGCGGACCCGATCGACATAGCGCCTGCGTGACAGGTCCGTCGTCTCTTCGATACCGTGAAGGCCAAGCCAGAAGGTCCGCGTCCGCGCGTGGGTGCAAAAGCGCAAACCGCGCAGGATGATCTTGCGCCCCGGCGCGCCCATCGGGAAAGTCCAGAACCACCAGGGCGAGCCGAAGGTGGTGACCACCCCGATCAGCCGGATATTGGTCAGCGCCGGTCGAAGGCGTTGGCCTTCCTCATGCAGCGTAAAGGCAATGCCGGGCCGCCATACCCGGTCCATCCAGCCTTTCAGGATCGCAGGCTGCGCGTACCACCACGTCGGATAGACGAGGATCAACCCTTCAGCCCATTGCAGCGCCTCGACATGATGAACCAGATCCGCCGGAATGGCGGCGTCTTCGGTGTAGCCGCGGCGCTCTTCGGCGGACATCACCGGGTTGAACCCTTCACCATGCAGGTCGATCAGGCGCACGTCATGGCCTTGAGCGCGGGCGGTTTCCAGAGCGGCCGCGAGAAGCACTGAGTTAAAGCTTTCGGGCACCGGATGAGCATGGACGAACAGCAGACGCATCAGGCAGGGCTCATCGGCTGGGTCAGGCGGCGCAAGGTGTGCAGCGTCACGGTGACGATGATGACTGCCCCGCCGATCAGTGTCATTTGGCCCGGGTTCTCGCCGATCACGGCCCATACCAACAAGGGCCCGAGGATCACCTCCAGAAGCGTGATCATCGAAACTTCCGGCGCCGGCAGATAGCGCGGCCCCAGCATCAGCAGGCCGGCCGCAGCGGGCAGGATGATCGCGCCGGACAGAAAGATCAGTGTGGCCTGTGTCGTGCTGACAGGTTCGAAGTCGGCAAAGGGAACGGCCAAAAGCCCGCCAAGGATCGACCCGAGCGCCAGATGCGGCAGCATGTTGCGGCTGCCTGTCGTCCGAAGGGTGACGTAATAGGCGGCGATGGTCAGCGCGTTCATCAGCGCAAAGCCATCCCCCAGAAGCCGCCCGTGACCAAGGCTGCCCGAGCCGATGACCAGAACACCGGCAGACACCAGCGCGATGGCAACTGCGGTCGTGCGGTCGATGCGTTCCTTCAAGAAGAAGAACGACAGAATTGCCGCCAGAAACGGAGCGATGGCCAGCACCAGAAGGGCGTTGGCGGCTGACGTATACTGCATGGCGGAACACCAGCTGAGCACGCCGCCCGCATTCAGCCCGATGATAAGCAGCCCTTTTCGATCAAACCATTCACCCCGTCCGGGCATGGAATGCGGGGCAAGGATCATGTTGCCCAGAAGAAAGATGCTGCCCGCAAGCAGCCCCCGCCAGAAGGCAAGCGCAAGCATGTCGCCCCCGATCAATCGCATGATCAGCGCATCGGGAATAAAGATCATCACGCCGCCAAGCGTGACGAGGATGCCGAAAGCCTGCGGATTGCGCTGTGGCAACGATGTCATGCAGTGCCGAAAAGCTTGCGCAGGAACCCATAGAACCAATCGGCCTGCCGCGCGTCGGCCTCAAGCATCAGCGCGTCCTGTTCCGCTCTGGTCTGAACACCGGGCTTGCCATAGGGCGCCCATGCATTCGCCTGCCAGCGCCGAAAGCCTTCGATGGTGCATTCCGGATGGAACTGAAAACCATAGGTGCTGTCGCCATAACGGAAGGCCTGATTGGGATAAATCGGGCTGGAGGCAAGGTGAACCGCCCCTTCGGGAATGGCAAAGGTGTGGAAATGTGCCTGCGTCATCTTAAGCGTTTCGGGCAGGAAATCGCGACCCTCGGGCGTGGGTGAAATCGGATAATAGCCGAACTCATGAACCGGCTGATCATACGGCCCGACCTCTGCCCCCAGAACGCGGGCGATCTGCTGTGCGCCCTGACAGAGGCCAAGAAGCGGGATACCCGCAGCCATGCACCCCCTGATCCAGTCAGCCTCTTCGTTCAGGAAAGGGTGCTTGTCTTCCTCGAAAACGTTGAAGGGCCCGCCATAAACGACCGAACCCGCAACATCCGGACCGGGCAGCCCCAGCTTGTCGCCCTTGAAAGGGCGGTGAAACACTGGCTCGAACCCGTTCTGCACGGCATAGGTCACGACCCGGTCATCCGGCGGATCATCGCCATGGCGGACAAGCACGATCTTGCGGGACATGGGTTTCTCCTTCCAAGGCCGACGCGAGTTTAGTCCGATCCCGGTCCGGTTTGGCAAAAGGAAAACGGGGGTGTGACGATCGGTTTTTTTGCCCGGCGCGACCCGCTGCCTAGGGCATGGTGAGCCTGGACAACCGCGAGAGACGCCATGCGCCCCCTGACACCTCCGACAATCGCCGCACCTCTTGCCCGCTATGCGCACGGTGTCCTGCTGATCAGCGGCGCCCGGATCATCCGGACATCGGGCCAATTGGGCCTCGCCCCCGATGGCACTGTGCCGGAGAGCATGACCGAACAGGCTGCGATCTGTTTCGCAAACATACGCGAAATCCTTGCCGAGGGCGGCATGGGAGTGAAGGACATTTGCCACATCTCAGCTTGGCTGACGGACCGCAACGATCTGCCCGCCTACATGGCGGCACGAGACGCCTTCCTCGGCGACTCGGTAGTTTTGCCTGCTTCGACCCTGCTGTTGGTCGCGGGCTTTGCACGACCAGAGTTTAAGGTCGAGATCGAGGTCATGGCTGCAACGGGTTAGGACACAAGAAGTCTCTAGGTTGATGCTCCATCAATCGAACAAGGCTGTAGTCGACCTTCAATCCGACACCGCCTGCTGGTCTTGGTGCTCTAGACCTGTCTGCATCGGGGCTGAAGCAGCCGTTCGCTGGGAAGAGGACGAACGGCGGGTTTGGGCCGACCGGCACCTAGCATGCCGGTCGGGCAGTTGTTCAGAGTTCGATCCCCTCCGAGATTGTCAAGGCGTCCTCAAGATCGACGCCAAGGTAACGCACAGTGCTGTCCATCTTCGTATGTCCCAGCAGCAGTTGGACGGCGCGCAGGTTCCCTGTCTTCTAGTAGATCTGCGCTACCTTGGTCCGGCACATTGAATGGGTGCCGTACGCTCTCGGCTCGAGACCGAGCGAAATGACCCAGCCACGGACGATCCGCGCATACTGACGGGTAGACAGGTGCGGACTGCCATGGAGCCGGCTTGGCCATAGGAACTCAAAGCTGGTCATCTCGGCATCGCTGACCCACCGTTCGAGGGACAGGCGGGTGGTCTCGGTGATCTC
>CALRMS020000062.1:0-24368 GCA_943369275.1 Rhodobacter maris
CGACCAGCGCCTCCAGCTCATCCGCCGTCATCAGCGTGGGCGGCAACATCAGCGGTGACCGCAGGATGTAACCCAGCCCCCGCTCCCCCTCGACTGGCAGGCCCGTGCGCGCCATCACCGCCATGTCACGCCACACCGTGCGCGTGGACACCCCCACTGCCGCCGCCAGTTCCGCCGCCGTATGCAGCCGCCCGTCACGCATGATCTGGATCAGGTCATAAAGCCGGTCATCCCGTTTCATGGCGGCCCTCCCTTCCGGTGCTACTGACAAAATACTGTCAGTTGATCGCAAGCGAAACCCCATTCCCCTTTGAAGCGGGCGAAAAGCGGGCCTAAACATCACCCTCAGAACGGGGATCGGGCCAACCCTTGGCCCTTACGGATGGAGCTGACCATGTTCAACAATATCGGCCCGATGGGCCTGATCCTGATCGCAATCGTCGTGCTAGTGCTGTTCGGGCGCGGCAAGGTGTCTTCGCTGATGGGCGAAGTCGGCAAGGGCATCACCGCCTTCAAGAAGGGCGTGAATGACGGCAAGGCCGAGCTTGACGCCGAGGCCGCCGACGGCGCGCGCGACGTCACCCCCGCCGCCGCGCCTGCCGCCGCACCGGTCGCTGCCTCTGCCCCGCTGGCGGACAAGGACAAGGTCTGATCCCGGACCCCCGCGTATAGGACGGAGAGACAGGCATGGATTTCGGCTGGGCGGAGCTTCTGGTCATCGGGGTTGTGGCGCTGATCGTGATCGGCCCCAAGGACTTGCCGGAGATGTTCCGCACCCTTGGCCGCTTCACTGCCAAGGCACGTGGCATGGCACGCGATTTCTCGCGAGCCATGGAACAGGCCGCCAAGGAGACGGGCGTCGACGAGGTGGCAAGTGACCTGAAAAAGGTCACGTCACCAAAGGCGATGGGTCTGGATGCCATGAAAGGCGCGGCCGACCGCTTTGAAAAGTGGGATCCGCTGAAGAACGCGGCCAAGCCCGCCAGCCCGTCGCCCGTGCGCCCCCTGACACCGCCGCCGATGCCGCCGTCCCCGCCGCCCGCGGCCCCGGCCGCCCCGGTTGCCGCTGCAGCAGCCGCGCCCGAACCTGTGATCATGGGGCCCGCAACCGCCGCGCTGGCCGAACAGCAGGCCCAACGCAAGGCCATCGCCGCCGAGGCCGCAGAAAAGCTGCGCGCCGTGGGCAAACCCGCCGCCACCGCCAAGCCCGCAGCGCCAGCCGCTACACCCGCAAAGACGGCCGCCACCCCGGTCCCAGCGCCCGCCGCCGCCGCCAAGCCTGCCCGCAAGAAAGCCCCGGCCAAGGCCGTCGCCAAACCGGGCGAGGAATGATATGACCGCGAAGAACGATATCGACGACAGCTCGGCCCCGCTGATCGAACATCTGGCCGAACTCCGGAACCGTATTCTCTATTCGCTGGCGGCCTTCGTCGTGGCGATGGTTGCCTGTTTCACCGTCTGGAACCCGATCTTCAACTTCCTCACCCATCCGATCTGCGACGCCCTGTCAGAGCGCCAGCAAGATTGCGGCCTTGTGCTGATCAAGCTGCAGGAAGGCTTCTTCGTCGCAGTCCGCATCTCGGTTCTGGGCGGCTTTGCGCTGTCCTTTCCGGTGATCGCCTTCCAGATGTGGCGCTTTGTGGCCCCCGGCCTCTACCGCACGGAAAAGCAGGCCTTCCTGCCCTTCCTTCTCGCCTCACCCCTCATGTTCTTCATCGGCGCGGCCTTCGCCTATTATATCGTCCTGCCGATGGCCTTCGATTTCTTCCTGAACTTCCAGCAGAACTTCGGCGGCGACGTGGTCACGGGTGAACTGGCCACTGATGCCCCGGCGGGCATCGTGTTCCAAGGGTCGATGGAACAATACCTCTCGCTCACCACCAGTTTCGTGCTGGCTTTCGGCCTGTGCTTCCAGCTTCCGGTTCTTCTCACGCTGATGGGCAAGGCGGGGCTTGTCACATCGCGCGGCCTTGCCGCGATGCGCAGATATGCCATTGTCCTCATTCTCGTCGTGGCAGCCATCGTCACACCGCCCGATGTGATGTCACAACTGCTCATGTTCTCTGCGATCTACCCGCTTTACGAGGTGTCCATCTTCCTGATCCGCCGCATCGAGAAAAAGCGCGAGGCGCAGATGCGCGCCGATGGCACCTGGATCGACGAAGACGAAGACGACACCGAACCCGCGACCAAGGCATGACCGACGATCTTCTCGCCCGCATTGCCGCCGCACTGGAACGGATGGCCCCGGCCCCGATGCCCGCACCCGATTTCGGGGCCGAGGCCTTTGCCTGGCATACCGATCCAGACAGGCTCGAACCCGTGCGCCGCGTCTCGCGCGTGGATATCGGGCTTCTCATCGGGGTGAACCGCTCGCGCGACACACTGTTGGAAAACACCCGCCACTTCGCGGCCGGGCTGCCCGCGAACAACGCGCTTCTCTGGGGCGCGCGGGGCATGGGCAAATCCTCACTGGTCAAGGCCGTTCACGCCGCCATCCGGGCCGAAGGGCACGATCTGAAGATCGTCGAACTGTCCCGCGAAGACCTGCCTTCCGTCAGCCGCCTGCTGGCCCATCTGCGCGCCGCAGCCCCCCTGCGTTTCATCCTTTTCTGCGATGACCTGTCCTTCAGCCATGATGACCAGCATTACAAAAGCCTGAAGGCTGTTCTGGATGGCGGCATCGAAGGCCGACCCGACAACGTGCTGTTCTACGCCACGTCGAACCGCCGCCATCTGATGCCGCGCGACATGATCGAAAACGAACGCTCCTCTGCCATCAACCCGTCCGAGGCGGTGGAGGAAAAGGTGTCGCTCTCCGACCGCTTCGGCCTGTGGCTCGGTTTCCACCCCTGTTCGCAGGATGATTACCTCGATATGATCCGCGGCTATTGCGGCGCCCATGGCGTGACCATCCCCGAAGACCGTCTCTGGGCCGAAGCGATCGAATGGCAGGCCACGCGCGGTGGGCGGTCGGGCAGGGTGGCCTGGCAATTCTTCTGTGACCTTGCCGCCCGCGAGGGCATCCGCATCTGACCGCTTTCCCGGCGTGACCCTTGCGCAAGCCTCGGCTGTGCCTTATCTAGGCGCTTCCCTCCCCAATACGGCCGCCATGCTGACCGAGATCCTCATCGTTGTTGCCCTGATCCTGCTGAACGGGGTCTTGGCCATGTCCGAACTTGCCATCGTCTCCGCCCGCCCGGCCCGCCTCAAATCGCTCGAAAGCAAATCCATCGGTGCCGCCGCCGCCCTGCGGCTTGCCGAAGATCCCGGTCGCTTCCTGTCCACCGTTCAGATCGGCATCACCGCCGTGGGCGTGCTGTCGGGTGCCTTTTCCGGTGCCACACTGGGCGCGCGCTTGTCTGGCTGGCTGGTGGGGCAGGGCATGTCATCCGACCTTGCCGCCACACTTGGCGTCGGCGGCGTGGTCATGGTGCTGACCTATCTCTCGCTGATCATCGGCGAACTTGTCCCCAAACAACTTGCGCTGCGCAACCCCGAGGCCGTCGCCATCCGCATGGCCCCGGCCATGCTGCTTCTGTCCCGCATCGCCGCCCCTGTCGTCTGGTTTCTGGATCGGTCGGGCAAGCTGATCCTGCGCCTCTTGGGCGCATCCGGCGATGGCGGCGGCAAGGTGACCGAAGAAGAAGTGCACACCCTGCTGACAGAGGCCCATGCCGAAGGCCTGATCGAACCCGAAGAACGCGAAATGCTGGCTGGCGTCATGCGCCTGGCAGACCGCTCCGCCCGCGCCCTGATGACCCCCCGGCATGAAGTCCTGATGCTCGATCTGCATGCCACGCCTGCCGAAACCGTCGCCGCCATGCGCCGTATAGGCCGCCCACGCATGCCTGTCCGCAACGCGGAAACGGATGAAGTCGTGGGCATCATCACGCTTGCCGATGCCTTTGATGCCCTGTCGCGCCGCCAAAGCCTGGATCCCCAGCGCCTGCTGCGCGAGGTGCCGGCCGTTTCGGACAAGGCTGATGCGCTGGACGTGATGGAAATCCTGCGCGGATCTGCCCACCATCTGGCCTTGGTCTATGACGAATACGGCCATTTCGAAGGGATCATCACCTCGGGTGATATCCTTGAGGCGATCACCGGCACAGTTGCGATCCAGTCCGAGGAAGAACCTGCGCTGCTGGAACGCGAAGATGGCAGCCTGCTGGTCTCTGGCTGGATGCCCGCTGATGAATTCTGCGACCGGCTTGGTATCCCGCGCGATCTGGCGGGGGGCTATGAAACCGTGGCAGGGCTGATCCTGAACCTGTTCGGCCGACTGCCCGCACTGGGCGACGTGACGGCGGCCGAAGGCTTCCGCTTTGAAATCATCGATCTTGATGATCGCCGGATCGACAAACTGCTGGTCAGCCGTATCGCCTGACCAGCCGCCGCAAACCGTGGCTCACTTCAGGAAGGGCATGGGATCGGTACTTGCCGCGCCGCGCCGCACCTCGAAATGCAGGAAGGACGGGTTGCCCGACCGCACATTCGCGATGGTCTGGCCCTTGGTGACCTTGTCGCCCTTCTTCACCGTGATGCCGGCAACGCCCGCATAGACCGTCAGCAACCCGCCCTCATGAGCGATCACGATGATCGGTGTTCCCGCAGTATCTTGCATGATCACCCGCACTGTCCCTGCCGCCGCCGCCATCACCGGGGCGCCGGCAGGTGCGGCGATATCGATGCCTTCATTCTTGGGCGGGGCATAGCCGCGGATGATGTTGCCATTCGCGGGCATCGCGAATTGCGCCGCCGAGGCGCTGGTCCGCGTTTCCCCCAGATCGGGCGATGCGGGCACATCCTTGGCGGCCTCTGCCGCGGGCTTTGTCTCCTCATCCGGCAAGGGCTTGGCGGCCGAGGGCGGCTCGGGCGTCGGCGATCCGGCACCGGGCGAGGTCACCACTTCCACCGGCCGCGCCGGCGGTTCGCCTGTCGGCGTCGGGATCATCAGATACTGGCCTTCGCGCACGTCCAACTGCGGGCCAAGCCCGTTCCAGTCGGCCAAGGCGCGGGCTGACACGTTATAGGTGCGCGCGATGGAAAACGCGGTCTCGCCGCGCTTCACCTGATGCCGCGTCGGCGCCATGGCACCAAGGGCGCTGTCATTCGGTGCTGCCGCCACCGGCTGGCTCGTGGTCGTGCTGTCCACCCGGTCCAGCGCCGTGGTCGCGATGCTGGTCACGCTGACCGCCCCCCCGCCCACCGATGGCAGCGGGGCCGCCGCCACCGTGCCGCCGCCAATGACCGCGCCGGTGCCTGCGCCCGTGCCTGTCACGCCACCCGCCGCCGCCACCCGGCGCGGCAGGGCCAGCACTTCGCCATCCCGCAGGGGGGCATTGGCCTGAATGGCGTTATAGCTCGCCAGTTCCGACGGGTTGATCCCGATCCGCGCCGCGACACTGTCCACAGTATCGCCGCGCCGCGCGACAGCCACCTGATAGCCCGGATAGCTGATCACCCCGTTCTGATCCGGCATCGGCCGCGCCGCCGTGGCCTGCTGGGCTGCGTCCGTGGTGTCCAGCGTGCGGCCGCCGCCCCGGAAATCCCAGTCCAGCTCGGACATCATCCCCGGCTGTCCGCCAGTGCAGGCCGAAAGGGCAAGGGCCGAGGTCAATCCAAGGGCGCGCATCGTCATGGGTGCGAAGGTCATGCTCTGTCTCTCTGCCGTCGTCCGGGTTGAAACCCCGAAGCCGTTTCCATTCATTCGGTCCCAAGCCCCTCGACCAGCGGTACGAAACGCACCGGTCGCAGCTCGTCATATTCAAATCCGCTGTCAGTGCGCGTCACCTTGATCAGGCTCTGCACGGTATCCGACTGCCCAACAGGCAATACCATGATACCCCCGGTTTTCAATTGCGCCAATAGGGGGCCAGGCGGGTCTTCGGCGGCTGCCGTCACGATGATGCGATCAAACGGCGCCTGATCGGGCAGGCCAAAGCTGCCATCCCCGGTAATCGCCGTGATATTGGTCAGGTCCAGCGCCCGGAACACCTCATCCGCCGCCCGCACCAGCCGCCGATGCCGGTCCACCGTATAGACCCGCCGCGCCAGCTGGCTCAGGATCGCGGCCTGATAGCCAGAGCCCGTTCCCACCTCCAGCACCTTGTCGCGCGGCTGCACTGCCAACGCCTGTGTCATGATCCCAACGATGCTGGGCTGGCTGATGGTCTGGCCGCAGGCAATGGGCAGCGGCATGTCTTCATAGGCGCGCTCGGCAAACAGCCCGCGCACGAAATGCCCGCGATCGATCACTTCCATCGCGGAAAGCACCCGGTTGTCGGTCACGCCCCGGGATCGCAAGGCATAGAGAAAACGCATCTTCCGTTCGGCGGCGGACCCGTCCTCGTCAAAGCCCGCCCCTTCCGTCATGCCAGCCGCGCCTCAAGATCGGACAGCAGGTCATGCGCCGTCAGGTCCGCCCGCATCGGCGTGACCGAGATATAACCCTCAAGGTTCACCGCCGCGTCCGTGCCGGGCAGGGTGGGGGTCTGCTGTGGGCCGCCCTTGATCCACAGATAGCGCCGCCCCGTGGGCGACAACTGCGCCTCGGCCGAAAAGGCCGTATCGCGCCGGAACCCCTGCGCCGCAACCTTCATCCCCTTCACCCGCGCGGCGGGCAAGGGCGGGAAGTTCACATTGTAGAACACCCGGTAATCATCGCCCGTCCAGATGCCCCGGTCCAAGAGCGCGCGCACCACATGGGTGCCATGGTTGCGCGCCGTCTCGAACGGGTCTGCCAGACCGTCCATCTCGGGCCCAAAGAACTGCGACAGCGCGATGGCCGGAATTCCCTGCAGCGCCGCCTCCATCGCCCCGCCGATGGTGCCCGAATAAAGCACATTCTCGGCCGAATTGTTGCCCCGGTTCACCCCGGACAGCACCAGATCGGGCCTTGCGCCCTGCAGCACGTCATAGATGCCCGCCAGCACGCAATCCGCCGGGCTGCCCTCGGCGGCATAACGGCGGTCCTCCAGCTTGGCGATCATCATGGGATGGGTATAGCTGATGCAATGCCCCACCCCGGATTGCTCAAAGGCCGGCGCAACCGTCCAGACCTCGCCGCCATGCCCGGCGATATCCGCCGCTATCCCGGCCAGAACGTGCAGCCCGGGGGCGTTGATACCATCGTCATTCGTGATCAGGATGCGCATGCTCTGCCTTCTTTGCCTGCCTCCTGATTAGATCAGGGCGCAGGGGGCGGCAAGCGAAACGCCCATCCCATGGGACGCCATCTTAATCCGTGTTGCCTATGCACCTGTCCGGCCATGCCGGACGGTCATTCGGCCAGCGTCACCGGCTGGGGGTCCACCAGAAAAAACCCTTCCGGCGCAAACAGCACGCCAAGGATCGCCAGATAGGCCAGCAGGAAAAGCGCAATCGCCGCAATCTGCGCCCGCTTGCCGGGTGCCTGTGCCATACGGATGCGGTTGTCACGGGTCATCGTCAGGGTCTTGGGCATGAGCAGTGCTCCTCCTTGTCGATTCCCCTCGGACTCTACCGCATCACGCAATGTTTCGGGTTCTGAAATTTATGCCATAAGCGGAACGGCGTTCTCCTTGGCGACAATCCGCCAAACGTTTTTCTGCTGCACCTGCATCATGGTCCGTACAGCGAAAAATCCTTCCGCTGCCGTTGCTGCGCCGCAGCAGGCCCGCGCATGAAAAAAGGCGCCCGAAGGCGCCTTTTCCGCATCCAGAATGGCGAAGATCAGTCCTTCGCGCGTTCCACATAGGAATAGTCGTCCGTGTTGATCACGATCCGCACCCCGGCCCCGATATGCGGCGGCACCATAACGCGCAGCCCGTTGGAACAGATTGCGGGCTTGTAGGAAGACGATGCCGTCTGCCCTTTCACCACCGGTTCGGTTTCCGTGATCTCGACCACCACCCGCTGCGGCAGTTCCAGCGCAATCGCCACGCCCTCGAAAGTGCGCAGGTAGACCTTGATGCCCTCGTTCAGGAACACCTTGTCCTCGCCCACCACATCCGGCGTCGCCACCAGCTGTTCATAGGTGTTGGGCTCCATGAAGTGATAGCCTTCGCCATCTTCATACAGGAAGTCATACTCGCGCTCGTCCACGGTGGCCTTTTCCACCATCTCGGTGGTGCGCCAGCGTTCAGACACCTTCACCCCGTCGGAAATGCGGCGCATGTCGACGCTGGTCGTCGGCGTGCCCTTGCCGGGGTGGAAATTTTCGGCCTTGAGCACGGCATAAAGCTTGCCGTCCATCTCGACGACATTGCCCTTGCGAAGGGAAGAAGCGATGACTTTCACGGGGTCGTTTCCTTGCGGTTTCAGAAAGGCCCGCATAATCCAGCAGGCGATTGGCGCTGCACCTATCTTATCTTTCGCCAAATCTCAAACCGAAAGCGCCACGCCGTGACCGACCAGCCCGCCAGCCCAGCCCAAACCCCGTGGTGGCATCCCGCGCGCCATGCCGACCGCCGCCCTGTCCTGCTTGCGCGCAACCGCATCCAGCAGGCCCTGCGCCGCTGGTTCGATGACAACGGTTTCACCGAGGTGGACCCCGCCGCCCTTCAGGTCTCGCCGGGGAACGAGGCGCATCTGCATGCCTTCACCACCGATGCCCTGTCCCATGACGGCACGCGCCGCTCGATGCATCTGCACACCAGCCCCGAATTCGCGATGAAGAAACTGCTCGCAGCCGGGGAAACCCGCATCGCCGCCTTCGCCCATGTCTGGCGCAACCGCGAAAGGGGCGCGCTGCATTCGCCGGAATTCACCATGCTGGAATGGTATCGGGTGGGCGAAGACTACACCGTCCTGATGGAAGACACGGTCGCCTTCCTGCGCCTTGCCGCCACCACCGCCAACACGCCGCTCCTGCGCTTTCGTGATCGCAGCTGCGATCCCTTTGCCCCTTGGGAACGGCTCTCGGTCGCGCAGGCCTTCACGCGCCACGCGGGCATCGACCTGCTCGCCACCATCCACGCCGACGGCACGCCCGACCGCGCCGCGCTTGCCGCGCAAATGGCGGGGCAGGGGATGGCCGTCTCGCCCGATGACACCTGGTCCGATCTTCTCTCAAAGGTGCTGGTCACCCATGTCGAACCCCATCTCGGCCTTGGCCGCATCACTGTCCTGGACCGCTACCCCGCCGCCGAGGCGGCGCTGGCCCGCGCCTGCACCGACGACCCGCGCGAAGCCGAACGGTTCGAGGTCTATGCCTGCGGTGTCGAACTCGCCAACGGCTTTGGCGAATTGACCAACCCCGTCGAACAGCGCCGCCGCTTCGGGCTTGAGATGGATGAGAAGGAACGCATCTACGGCGAGCGTTACCCGATAGACGAAGATTTCCTCGCCGCTCTGGCGCTCATGCCGCCTGCATCGGGCATCGCGCTGGGCTTTGACAGGCTGGTCATGCTCGCCACTGGCGCGCCGCGAATCGATTTGGTCCTCTGGGCGCCGGTTGCCGACTGACTGTCGAAAAACGCCCGCTTTACATAGGATTGCAACAATCCTGCGCCAAGCCTTTCGATTGGTTCAGGGCTCGAAACAAAGCGGCCAACCCGCCACAAGAGGTGGCAGAAAAGGCGCATAAACCAAAGTTTATGGGCATAAACGGGGCGGTCAAAGTCGCCCGATCCGGCCTCCCCCCCCGCTTGCCCGACTCGGCAAAGAGGCTCAGCTTTGTTCCATGGTCGTCGGGGCCAGCCTTTGATGGGCACATCCGGCGGGCAGAACCAGACAGACCCGGACAACACCCCTTACGCAGGCCAGTGCAATGCCGACCGTACAAGACATCCAAGGCAGGACCAAAGACGTGACAGCATATCGCCCCGCACCCGCAGAACGGCCCCGCATTCTGGTGGTCGATGACGACGCCATCAACCGGCTCGTGGCCCGCGTCCTGATAGAGGCGCGCGGATACGAGGTGATCGAGGCCGAAGATGGCGATGCCGCATTGGCGACCTATGCCGCCAGCGATGACATCGGCCTAATCCTGATGGATCTCACGATGCCTGGTCGGGATGGTCTCGACACCACACGCTGCCTGCGCGCACAGTCGCGCCGAGGGGCCACGGTGCCGATCGTCGCCCTGACCCGCCGCATCGATGATGACTCGCGCCGCAACTGCTTTGACGCGGGGATGAACGGGTTCCTGCCGAAACCCATCTCCGCGACCGGAATCGAAAGCATCGTGTGTCTGGTCGGTCACGGCGCCCCCCGCGCCTACGCCTGATCGCGTACCGACATATCCTGGCCCGATCCCTGCAGCATGGCGGATCGGGCCTTTTTTTATTTCCGCCACGCTTGCCACTCTCACCTGTGACACGGATTGATTGACGTACCTCAGTCTTGCCCGGATAAAGAACCAACCCCGACATGCGGGGCAGGGCGCAGGGATGATCAGACCGACTGTAAATGATATTGCCCGCGAGGCCGGCGTCTCGCTTGCCACGGTGGACCGTGTCCTGAATGCGCGCCCTGGCGTGCGGGCCAAGACGATATCGGCGGTGAACGACGCCATCACCCGCCTTGGCTATGTCCGCGACCTTGCTGCCGCCAACCTTGCCCGCAGCCGCTCCTATCGCATGATCGCCCTTCTGCCCGATGGTGACAGCCAGTTCGTGCAAACCCTGGCCGAAGCGCTGACCGAGGCCGCCGCCCTCGCCGCCGCCACCCGCCTGCGCCTCGATCTGCTGCGCTACCCGCCCGAAGACATGCATGTGCTCTCTGGCCTGCTCGCCGGTTTTCAGCCCGAAGACGTGGCCGGTGTCGCGCTGATGGCTCCAGAAACCCCGGTCATCCGTGATGCTGTCCGCGCCCTGCGCCTGCGTGGTATCCCCCTTGTGGCACTGGGCTCTGATCTTCCCAACACTGGCCGCGATCATTTCGTGGGGATCGACAGCCACGCCGCAGGACGCACCGCCGGCGTCCTGATGGGCCGCTTTTGTCGCGGTCTGACCGGCCGTGTGCTGGTGATCGCCGACAGCATGCTCCTGCGCGACAGCATCGAACGCCGCCGCGGGTTTGATGAGGTGCTTCTCGCCGATTTCCCCACACTGGATGTTATGCCCACGCTGGAAACCCACGGATCTGCCGATCAGCTCCACCGCGCGTTGGGCGATTGTCTTTCCGCCACGCCGGATGTCGTCGGTCTCTATCTGCTCGGGTCCGGTCACCGCGCCCTTGCCGCCTTTCTGCGCGACCGTGGCCTTCTGGGGCGCTTCGTCGTGATCGGCCATGAGCTGACGCCGCACACGCGACAGGCGCTTCGGGCGGGTCATCTCGATGCCGTCATCGCACAGAATCCCGGCCATCTTGCCCGCTCGGCCCTGCGCGTCCTGCGCGCCAAAGCAGACCGTATTCCCATCGACGAAGGGCAGGAACAATTGCGGATCGAGGTCGTCATCCGCGAAAACTTGCCCGCTGAGCCGCGTGAAGATCAGCAGGTCGACGCTGCTTGATACCTGAAATCATGGAAGTATTTTCCATTTCCTTTCGTCTCCGCAAGAAATGAGGAACGTACCTCAAAAATTGGTGGACAGACTCGCCCCACCGCGCCTATCGTAATCATCAGAGAAGGCCCGGGGGCAGCGTCGCTGTCCAAACGGGCTCGATAACAAATCAATCTGAAACGGGAGGAACTACGATGAAGGCCAGACTTCTTGCCGCCTCTTCGGCGGCGGCCCTTTGCGTCGCGGGCATGGCATCCGCGCAAGACAACGAACTCACCCTGTGCTGGGCCGCATGGGATCCCGCCAACGCCCTGGTTGAACTGTCCAAGGATTTCGAAACCCAGTCCGGCATCAAGATGAACTTCGAATTCGTGCCATGGCCGAATTTCGCAGACCGGATGCTGAACGAACTCAATTCCGGCGGCCAGCTTTGCGACCTGCTGATCGGCGACAGCCAGTGGATCGGCGGCGGTGCCGAGAACGGCCATTACGTCAAGCTGAACGACTTCTTCGATGCCAATGCGATCAGCATGGATGATTTCATGCCGGCCGCCGTCTATGCCTATTCCACATGGCCCAAGGGCACGCCGAACTACTATGCATTGCCCGCCATGGGTGATGCCAACGGCTGGTTCTACCGCAAGGACTGGTTCGCCCGCCCGGAAATTCAGGAAGAATTCAAAGCAAAGTATGGCCGCGATCTGGCTGAACCCACGTCGCAAAAGGAACTTCTGGAAATCGCCCAGTTCTTCCAGGGCCGCGAGATTGACGGACAGACCGTCTATGGCGCCTCGATCTTCACCGAACGCGGCTCTGAGGGCATCACCATGGGTGCCACAGGCGCGCTCTACGCTTGGGGCTTCAAATACGAAAACACCCCCGGCAAATACGATATGGAAGGCGCCGTGAACTCGCCTGCTGCCGTCGAGGCGCTGGAATTCTACAAGGAACTCTACAAGACCGGCACGCCTCCGGGCTATGACAACGCCTACATGGAACAGTCGCTTGATGCGTTCAAATCCGGTCAGGTGGCGATGGCGATGAACTGGTTCGCCTTCTTCCCCGGTCTTTACGCCGATCCGAACACCGGTGGCGACAAGATCGACTTCTTCGTGAACCCGCCCCAGAATCAGGCCGCCTCCACCCTTGGCGGGCAGGGAATTTCGGTCGTCTCCTATACCGACAACATGGATGGGGCGCTGGAATACATCAAATGGTTCGCCAATCCCGATGTGCAGAAGAAGTGGTGGTCGATGGGCGGCTATTCCGTCCACAACGCCGTGTTGAACGATCCGGGCTTCAAGGACACCGCCCCCTTCGCGGGTGACTTCCTCGATGCCATGGCAGCGGTACAGGACTTCTGGCAGGAGCCGGCCTATGCCTCGTTGCTGCTGGCGATGCAGGAACGTCTGCACAACTATGTGGTGGCCGATCAGGGCACCGCACAAGAGGCGCTGGACGGCCTGATCGCCGACTGGAACGAAGTGTTCGAGGACGAAGGCAAACTCTAAGCCTTCCCTCCCGCCCCGCCCGCACGATCCTGTACCGGATCAGGCGGGCGGGGCACTCCTCCCGATCGCTCGTCCCGCCATCAGCGGGGCAGGGGCAGGGGCAACCCCGCCGCCCGAAGGACCATGCCGATGCCCGATCCCATCACCGCCGCCGCCCGCGCCACGCCCGATCCCATCGCCCGCCGCGTGCGCGGCCTGTCCGATCGCGCCATCGCGTGGCTCTTCGTGGCCCCCACGATCTTCTTGCTGCTGGCGATCAACATCTTCCCGCTGATCTGGACCATCCGGCTCAGCTTCACCAATTACCGCGCCAACCGCCCGAACGAAGAGGTGGAATGGGTCGGCCTGCGCAATTACGAACGCATCCTGACCGATGATGGCATCTGGGCCAACATGCAGACCACGGCCCATTTCCTGTTCTGGACACTGTTCTTTCAGGTGCTGATCGGCTTCACCCTAGCCTGGCTCATCAACCGCAAATTCAAGGGCAATGATCTGCTCACCACGCTGATCGTGCTGCCCATGATGCTCTCGCCCGCCGTGGTGGGCAACTTCTGGACCTTCCTCTACCAGCCGCAGATCGGCCTTGTAAATTACATGGTCGAACTGGTCACCGGAACCCCGGCCTCTTCCTTCTCCATGCTCGGTGCGGGGGGCTATGCGAAATGGTCCATCATCATCGTCGACACCTGGATGTGGTCACCCTTCGTCATGCTCATCTGCCTCGCAGGCCTGCGCTCGATCCCCGACTACATATATGAGGCGGCCGAAATCGACCGCGCCTCCAAATGGCGGCAGTTCTGGACGATCACCATCCCCATGGTGCTGCCCTTCCTCATGCTGGCGGTGCTGTTCCGGGGCATCGAGAATTTCAAGATGTTCGACATGGTGGTCCTGCTCACCGGCGGCGGTCCCGGCAACGAAACCCTGCTCGCCTCCATCGACCTGAAGCGCGAAGCCTTCGAGAAATGGCGCACCGGTTATTCCAGCGCCTATGCCATCATCCTGTTTGTCACGGTCTTCGGCCTCGCTTCCATCTACGTGAAGGCCCTGAACAAGGTGAAAGAAAGATGAGCGCCTATTCCATCACCGAACCCACCTCGCGCTCCAAACTGGTCGCCAGTGTGCTCGTCGTTCTCTACGCCATCGTGACCCTGCTGCCCTTGGTCTGGATCATCTCCACCGGCTTCAAGTCAGGGCCGGATTCCATCAGCTACCCGCCCAAGGTGCTGTTCGAACCCTCGCTTGAGGGCTACGTGAACCTCTTCACCACCCGCACCCGCGTCGCGGCCGAGGAATTCCAGAACCTTCCCCCGGCCGAGACATGGTATGATGAAATCGTCCGCGAACAGGGTATGGTCATCGCAGGCCCCTCGCGCTTTGGCGAACGTTTCCTCAACTCCGTCATCATTGGTTTCGGCTCCACCTTCCTGTCGATCTTCCTCGGCACGCTTGCGGCTTATGCCTTCTCGCGCTTCAAGGTGCCGCTCAAGGATGACATCCTGTTCTTCATCCTCTCCACCCGCATGATGCCGCCTATCGCCGTGGCCATCCCGATCTACCTGATGTACCGCGAACTGGGCCTGTCCGACACGCATCTGGGCATGATCCTGCTCTACACGGCGGTGAATATCTCGCTCGCTGTCTGGCTCCTGAAGGGCTTCATCGACGAAATCCCCCGCGAATATGAAGAGGCGGCGCTGATCGACGGCTACACGCGTTTTCAGGCTTTCCGCAAAGTGGTGCTGCCCCAGGCCGCCACCGGCATCGCCTCTACCGCGATCTTCTGCCTGATCTTTGCCTGGAACGAATACGCCTTCGCGGTGCTGCTCACCTCCGGCACCGCCCAGACCGCGCCGCCCTTCATCCCCACCATCATCGGCGTGGGCGGTCAGGACTGGCCCGCCGTCGCCGCAGGGGCCACGATCTTCCTGCTGCCGGTGATGATCTTCACCATCCTTCTGCGCAAACACCTGCTGCGCGGGATCACCTTCGGAGCCGTCCGCAAATGATGTCCTTCCTCAATGGCCTCCTCCGCCTGCGCCGCGGTCCGTGGGAGATGCTCGCCACCATCCTCATCGGTCTGGGCGTCTTCATGCTGATGCAGCCCTTCGCCCTCGCGCTCTACACCTGGAGCTTCCTCGTAACTCTGGCGGGCACGGTGATGTTCATCATCGTCTCGCATTTCCCGGAATAGCCGCGATGCTGGAAAAGCTTTGCCCCATCCTCCCCGCCCGCGACATGGCCGCAACCGAGTCCTTCTGGTCCCGCCTCGGGTTCGAGACGGAGTATCGCGATGACGAATACCTGCTGATGAAACGTGACGGGGCCGAGGTGCATTTCTTCCACCACCCCGATCAGAACCCCGCCACCAATGACCACGGCGCCTATCTGCGCCCTGCCGATATCGCCGCGCTGGACCTTGAATGGTCCGCGCTGAACCTGCCCGCTACAGGCATCCCCCGCTACATCCCGCTTTCCGAAAAACCCTGGGGCATGGCGGAACTTGCCCTCATCGACCTGAACGGAAACCTCATCCGCGCAGGGCAGGAGATCTGACTTGGCCGAAATCGTCATCCGCAACCTGCGCAAGGAATTCGGCGCCTTCACCGCCGTCAAGGGCTCCAGCTTCACCATCAAGGATGGCGAATTCTTCATGCTTCTCGGCCCCTCGGGCTGCGGCAAGACCACCACACTGCGCATGATCGCGGGCCTCGAACTGCCTACCTCCGGCCAGATCCTGATCGACGGTGAAGATGTCAGCATGAAGCCCGCCTCGCAGCGCGACATCGCCATGGTCTTCCAGATGTTCGCGCTCTACCCGCATATGAACGTGCGCAAGAACATCAGCTATCCGCTGGTGTCCCAAGGCGTACCCAAGGCGCAGATCGCCGCCAAGGTGGCCGAGGTCGCCCGGATCCTGGGCATTGAATCGATCCTCGATAAACCGGTGGGCGGCCTTGCCGGTGGCGACCGTCAGCGCGTGGCGCTGGGCCGCGCCATCGTCCGCAATCCAAAGGCCTTCATGATGGATGAACCGCTCGGCGCCCTCGATGCCGAATTCCGCGAACACATGGCCGAAGAACTGCGCGCCCTGCATGACAGGATGGGGGCCACCACCGTCTACGTCACCCACGACCAGCTGGAGGCGATGCAGATGGGTGACAAGATCGTCGTGATGAACCACGGCGTCGTCGAACAATTCGGCACCCCGCAGGATATCTATGACCACCCGGCGACGCTCTTCGTGGCCGATTTCATCGGCAGCCCCGCGATGAACTTCCTGCGCTTTGACGGCATCGCGCAGGCGGGCGATCAAAGCGTCACACTTGGCGGCATCCCCATCGCCCTGCCGGAACTGCAAGAGGCGGCCTCCGGCGCACTCGTCCTCGGCGTGCGGCCCGAACATGTGGCGCTGGCCGATGACGCCCCCTATCGCGGGCGGATCGAGGCGTCGGAATATCTGGGCACCACCCAGATCGTCACGCTCTCCACCGCCCACGGCCCCGTCAAGGCGCGCATCCCGTCGGGTGAGGTGGCGCGTCTGGGCGAAACCGTGGGCCTGCGGTTGAACCCGCGCACCCTGTCGCTGTTCGATGCCACATCAGGCCGCGCCCTGCGCACGGCCGCCAATGCGGGGGTGCATCATGGCTGAGGTTGTCCTGTCCGGCCTTACCAAATCCTTTGGGGCCACCCGCGCCCTGTCGGATGTGTCGATGACCATTCCCGACGGCGCCTTCGTCGTTCTCCTCGGCCCCACCGGGGCAGGCAAGACCACCACCCTGCGCCTGATCGCGGGCCTTGACCGCCCCGATGCCGGCGACATCGCCATTGCGGGCCGCTCTGTCCGCGATGACATGCCAGCCCAACGCGACGTGGCGATGGTGTTTCAGCAATATTCGCTCTACCCCCACCTCACCGTGCGCGACAATCTGGCCTTCCCCCTCCGCTCGCCGGTGATGAACTGGCCCGAGGCGGAAATCACCAGCAAGGTCAACGAAGTGGCCTCCGTCCTTCGCATCGCGCATAAACTCGATAACAAGGCGACCCAGTTGTCGGGCGGCGAGATGCAGCGCGTCTCCATCGGGCGCGCGCTGGTGCGCAACCCGCGCATCTATCTGATGGATGAACCGCTCTCCTCGCTCGACGCCAAGCTGCGCGCCGATCTGCGCATCGAACTCAAGCGCATCCATGCCGAACTGGGGGCCACCTTCCTTTATGTCACCCATGACCAGATCGAGGCGATGACCATGGCCACCCATGTGGGCGTGCTGGACCAGGGCCGCCTCGTCCAATTCGGTACCCCGCGCGAGATTTATGAAAACCCCGTCTCCGCCTATGTGGCCAGCCGCCTTGGCCAGCCGCGCATCAACCTGCTGCCTGCCAATGCCTTTGGTGCCGCGCCTGCCGGGGCGGCCCAGATCGGTCTGCGCCCGGAACATGTGGCGCTGGGCGAAGGCCAACATGCCACTGTTTCAGCCACCGTGCGCCGGGTGGAACATCTGGGTGACCAGACCCGCCTGCACCTGACCATGGGCGGGCATGACATCATCACGCTGGCTGATCCCCACACCGCCCTTGCCCCCGGCGACACCCTTTCCATCCGTCCCGAAAACCCGCTCTGGTTTGACGCCAGCGGCAACCGCATCTGACAGGAGCCCGCCATGAAGCAGTTCATGAACAGCAAGGAAACCTTGGTGACAGAGGCGCTGGATGGCCTGATCCGCACCTCCAACGGGCGATTGGCGCGGCTGGATGGCTATCCCCATATCAAGGTGGTCGTCCGCACCGATTGGGATCGGTCCCGCGTCGCCCTCGTCTCGGGTGGCGGCTCGGGCCATGAGCCCAGCCATGCGGGGTTCGTGGGGCAGGGGATGCTCACTGCCGCCGTCTGCGGCGATGTCTTTGCCTCGCCCTCCGTCGATGCCGTGCTGGCGGGCATCCTCGCCGTCACGGGCAAGGCGGGCTGCTTGCTGATCGTCAAGAACTACACCGGTGATCGTCTCAACTTCGGCCTCGCGGCCGAGCGCGCGCGCGCCTTCGGGCTCAAGGTCTCGATGGTCATTGTCGATGACGATGTGGCGCTGCCCGATCTGCCGCAGGCACGCGGCGTGGCGGGCACGCTTTTCGTGCACAAGATCACCGGGGCCATGGCCGAAGCCGGGGCCGACCTCGACACCATCACAACTGCGGCCCGCCGCATCATCGAAGGCGCCATCTCCATCGGCATGTCGCTCGACACCTGCACCGTGCCGGGTTCGCCCAAGGAAGACCGCATCAGCGCGGGCAAGGCCGAACTGGGTCTTGGTATCCATGGCGAGGCCGGGGTGGAACAGGTCGATTTCTCCGGCGCCCGCGCGGCCATGGCCATGGTGGTCGACAGGCTGATGCCCCGTCTCAGCGCAGGCGATCACGTGGCGCTCTTGAACAACCTCGGCTCCACCACGCCGCTTGAAATGTCGGTTCTGGCCGAGGAACTCGCCCGCTCCGCCATCGGCGACCGGGTGAAATGGATGGTCGGCCCCGCCCCCCTGATGACCTCGCTCGACATGCACGGCTTTTCCGTCTCGCTGCTCCCCGTCACCGCGGCCGAGGTTGTCCACCTTGCCGCCCCCGTAGCTCCCCCGGCCTGGCCGCCTCTGGCCACCCTTGCCCCCGTCACCACCCGACCGCTGCCCGACGGGCTGGCCCCCATCCTGCCGGTGCCATCCCCCCACCCCGCCCGCCGCGCCCTGCTTGACCGCTGTTGCCATGCGCTCATCGCCTGCGAGACGGATCTGAACGCGCTGGATGCGAAGTCGGGCGATGGTGATACCGGCTCCACCCTCGCCGGGGCCGCCCGCGCGCTGCAATCTGCGCTGGATCGCCTGCCGCTGGCTGATCCCACCCAGCTTTACCGCGCCATCGGCATGGAATTATCGCAGACCATGGGCGGATCGTCCGGCGTGCTGTTGGCCATCTTTTTCGCTGCCGCAGGCGATGCTTCGGCCTCCGGGAAGGATTGGATCGGCGCGCTCTCGGCAGGGCTTGATCGCGTCATGCAGGTGGGCGGTGCCGCGCCCGGGCACCGCACCCTGATCGACGCGCTTGCCCCGGCCCTTGCCGCCCTGCCGCAAGGTCTGCCCGCCGCCGCCACTGCCGCCCGCGCGGGCGCCGACAGTACCGCCGCCATGACCCGCGCAAAGGCAGGCCGCGCCTCCTATCTCTCTGCCGACAAACTCGCCGGTTACAACGACCCCGGCGCCGAAGGTGTCGCACGGCTTCTTGAAACCCTCGCAAAGGGCTGACCCCTTACATCGACGGGCATTCCCGCTATGTTGCGTGCATGCCCGTCGATCCCGCCACCCTCTGCGTTCTCGCCAACCCCGGATCGGGCCGCGCCAGCCGTGACGGCACCGCGATACCCAAGGCGATGGCCGTGTTCGGCCCCGATGTCCCCCTGCGCCGCCTCACCGAAGGCCAGACATTCGCCGATGCCGTCAAACAGGCCCTTGCCGATGGCTTCACCACCATCGTCGCCGCCGGGGGCGATGGCACCGTCACCGGCATTGCGCAGGCGCTCATGGGCACCGATGCCAGCCTCGCCATCCTGCCGCTCGGCACCTTCAACTTCGTCTCACGCGGCCTCGGCCTGTCCGAAGACCCCGAAGCCGCCGCCCGCGCCATCCTTGCGGGCCACCCACATCGCATTTCCGTGGGTATGGTGAACGACCAGCTCTTCCTCAACAATGTCAGCCTCGGCCTCTATCCCCGCATTCTGTCAGAGCGTGAGGCGATCTATGCTCGCTGGGGCCGCTTCCGCGTGCTCGCCTATTGGACGGTGCTCGCCACCCTCATCCGCGCCCAACGCACACCCTCTTTCATGATCGAAACCGAAGACGGCAGCCGCACCCTGCGCACGCCGCTGATCTTCATCGCCCGCTCGTCCTATCAGCTGGAACGGTTCGGCCTGTCCGGGGCCGACATCATCAGCGATGATCGCTTTGCCGTTTTCATCGCCCGCTCGGGCACGCGCTGGCACCTGATGAAACTGGCCTTTCACCTTGCCCGCAAACGCCTTGTCGCAGGCACGGATGTGGAACTGTTCAGCGCCCATCGCCTGACGATCCGCACCCCACGCCGCCGCCCGCGCGTGGCATTCGATGGGGAAAAGCGCCGGATGCTGGCACCCCTTACCTTTGAAATCCGCCCGCACGCCCTGTCGATCATCATCCCCGACGTTCAGGATCGCGTCACCTCATGACGCGCATCATCCATCTGTCCGATCCGCATTTCGGCACGGTCCCGCCGGATCTGCCCCGCGCATTGGCCGCCACGCTGGCAACCCTCGCCCCTGATGCGGTGATCCTGTCGGGTGATCTGACCCAGCGCGCACGCCCCGCCCAATTCGCCGCCGCCCGCGGCTTCATCGCGTCCTGCCCATCGCCAGTGCTGGCCATTCCCGGCAACCACGACATTCCCCTGTTCAATCTGCCGCTGCGCCTGCTGGCCCCCTGGCGGAACTGGTCCCGCAGCCTGCAACTTCCGCTCGAAGGCGAAATCACCACCCCCCGCGCCCTGATCGCCGGGATCAACACCGCCAATCCGCGCGTCTGGAAGGACGGCCGCATCCACCCCGCACAAATGGACAGGCTTGCCGCCCTGTTCGCCCGCGCGGGCGACCGCCGCCGGATCGTGGCCCTGCATCACCCGCCCGAACCGCCCAACAGTGAAGCCCCGTCCCTGTCCGGCGCGGCTTGGGCCGTGGCGGCCTTCGCCCGGATGGGCGTGGACATGCTTCTGTCGGGCCATCTGCATTTCACCCATATCGCACCGCTGACGGCCGCCCCCACCATCCTGTCGGTGCAGGCAGGCACCTGCCTGTCCACCCGTACGCGCAAGGACGGCAACGCCTTCTCCATGATCGACCTGACGGATGATGGCGCCACCATCACCCATTACCGCGCTACCCCTGACGGCAGTTTCAAACCCGATGCCGCCACCACATGGGCACGTACAGCCGCAGGCTGGTGCTAAAGCGTGACCGTCTCGCCCGTATCGGCGGCCCGGATCGCCGCCAGCACCATCGCCAGTGTCCCGATGTTATGCGCCCCGCTGGGCTCCATCGCCGCACCGCCCGACAGGGCAGCGGGCAACTGCCCCTGAAACGCCGCCACCGAATCTTGAATCAAATGCCACGGCTTTGCCCCCCAGACGGGGCAGGGCGGCTCCACTATCCGTTCCTCCACCCCATGCGCGCGGTGCAGGCGCAGGCGAAACCCGTCCTCCACCGTGATCGACCCGTCATCCCCTTCAACCTGCAAGAGGCTTTGCGGAAAAGGATCGGGCGACAGCACCGAATGAAAGCTGCATTCCACCGTGCTCACCGCGCCCGACCCGTGCCGGATCATCGCCTGAAACGCATCAAACCCGGTCACGCGCGGATTGCGCCGCTGCACCTCGCAGGACAGGCGCGTGGCATCTCCCATCAGGTGGCGCACCATATCGAACAGATGCAAACCAATATCCGTCAGCGCCAGATCGCGCACCTCGGCCAGATAGGGCTGATTGGCATAGATGTCATAGCCATGCCGGAACGACAGCCGCAACCAACGCGGCGCCCCGATGGCCCCTGCCTCCAGCAGGGCCTTCACCTCGCGGATCGGGCGCTGCCAACGGAAATTCTCATGCACCGCCAGCATCACGCCCCGCGCCTGGCAGGCGGCGACCATCGCAGCCGCATCCTCCAGCGTCTCGGCAAAGGGTTTCTGGCAGATCACCAACCGCGCATGCTGCGCCGCCAGTTCCACCAGCGCGCGGTGTGACCCCACGGTTGTGGCAATGTCCACGAAATCCGGGCGCAACATCGCAAGCATACCTGCCGCATCCGTCCCCCAATGGGCGATGCCGAAATCGCGGGCATAGGCCTCGGCCTTGGCTGGATCACGGTCGCAAACCCCGATGATCGCCGCCCCCGGCAGATCACCCCAGGCCGCCATGTGATTGCGTGCAAAGAACCCGCAGCCGATCAGAACACCGCGAAAATCCATCCTGTCGATCCCTCTCCGGCACGCTGCTCAACTGGATAACTCATTATACCAGTGCCTCCCGCCGGACAAGCAAGCCAGATCCAAATCCGGATGGCGAAAGTGACCAGAACCTCAATCCAGGGTGCGTCGCGTATGCACAGCTGTCTGCACAGGCGTCTGCACCGCGTGCTGCACGGCAAAAATTATCAATTTGAATTAATCAATGGCAAGGCCTGTGCAGGCCTTGCCATTGGGGAACAGGGGCAAAGCACCCTGTGCGCCTATTCCTCGGAGACCAGTGCCGCCATGCGCCGCTCGATCCGCCGCCGCCGCACCTCATACAGGATCGCCGCAAGGATCGTCGCGCCGATCATGATCACCGCCAAGGCGTTGATCGTTGGGGTGATCCCGGCGCGCACCTGATTGAAGACATAGACCGTCAACGTATCCGCCCCGCCGCGCGTGAACTGCGTCACGTTGAAATTCTCGATGGATTGGAAAAAGGCCACCGCCGCCCCGGCCCCGATGGCGGGGTAAAGATGCGGGAACAGGATGCGCTTCATCACCTGCCCATGGCTCGCCCCAAGGTCCAGCGCCGCCTCTTCCAGTGCCGCATCAAAACTTTGCAGTCGCGCCAGCACCAGCAGCATCACCATGGCCGCGATATAGCTGACCTGACCCAGAACCGACAGATGCAACCCCGGTGGCACGCCCACCTTGGTCCACATCAAAAGCGTGGAAATCCCGATCACCGCGCCGGGAATGAGGATGGTGGAAATCATCAAACCATAGACGACCGACCGAATCCGCCCTGAAATAGAGTTGATCAGGATGGCCGCTGCGGTCCCCACGATCACCGAAAGCACCGCCACGGCAAAGGCAACAGCCAGCGTGTTGCGAAAGGCGACCCACATCCGCTCATCTGCGGCCAGTTCCACGAACCACCGTCCCGTTAATCCTTTCCAAGGCACGATGGATGGCAGCCGACTGTCATTGAACGCTGCCCCCGCCATCACAAGCAAAGGGATGAGAAGATAGATTAGAAAAACCACCATATAAATATGGGCAAGGGATTGTCTGATCTTGTGCATCTCGATCTCCCCTATTTTGCAATGTCAGACAGCTTTACGCGGAAAATCCACATCATCACGCTGACGAAGACAGTGCAGAGGAACAGAAGCAGGAAGGCGTATGCTGACCCGGTATTCCAATCCAGAGCATCGTTCATCCATTGGAATATGGTCTGTGTGAACCATTGCGACGTTGTCGATCCCAGGATCGACGGCACCAGCAAGGACCCCGCCGACAGCATGAACACCATCACCGCGCCAGATGCGACGCCCGGTTTGGCATGGGGCAGCACGATCCGCCAATGGATCTTCCACCACGGCGCCCCCAGATCCTCGGCCGCCTCGATCTGGTTGGTGTCCAGTGACGAGATGGCATTGTAGAGCGGGAACAGCATGAACAGGATGTAGGTGTAGATCAGCCCGATGATCACCGCGTCATAATCCGTGATCCACCGCACGGGTTTGTCGATGGCCCCGATGAACAGCAAAAGCGAATTCAGCGGCCCCTTGAAGGCCAGAATGATCCACCAGGCAAAGGCCCGCAGCACTTCGGACACCCACAACGGCACGAACAGCAGCAGCATCAGGGTCGGAAGCGACCGGGGGTTCACGATCTTGGCCATGTAATAGGCGACCGGATAGGCAAAGGCGAAGCACAGCACGGTGACAACGACCGAATACCAGATCGTCAGCGAAAAGGTCATCACATGAACCGGCACCGTGATCGGAAAACCAAGGACCGAGGTTTCGATCATGCCATCGAAAACCTTCAGGTAATTGTTGACCGAATAAGTATCCCGCGGCCCGCCGATCTCGGTCACGGGCAGGTAGGGCCGGAAAGAACTTTCGAACAGCGTGATGTTGGGAATGATCACAAGGATCAGCAACCAAAAGGCCACAATCAGGCACATCAACCCTGTCAGCCCCATGCCATAGCGGCGGATCAGATCCTGCATGGCTTACCTCTTCGTGTCGGCATCGGGCAGGATCGCGGCGCGGTTGGCGTCGAAACCCATCCAGACCTGATCGCCAATCTCGGGGATTGCGGCAGACCCGTCATTGCGCAACTCGGCGACCATTTTCATGCCGCTGTCAGACACCGCATGAATAGCGATGAAGCTGCCTTCGAAGGATACTTCGTGAACCACTCCGTGCACCCCGTTCTCGGGTGGGGCGGACTGGCTGATGATCGTGTGTTCCGGGCGCACATACAGCTTTACGCCCTTGCCTGAAACGCCCTGTCCGATCCGGGCGCGAAAGCTGCCATGCGGGGTGGACAGGCTGGCCATGTTATCGGACACCGTGCCAAGATCGCCCGTGAACACATTGTTTTCACCCACAAAAGACGCA
>CALRMS020000063.1:0-23332 GCA_943369275.1 Rhodobacter maris
CCCCCCCCCCCCCGGCCGATGCAGCGCGCAGCGCCAAAGGATGGCCGCGCGCTGCTACAGGCTCAGGCCTGCGGGCTCTCGTCGGCCTCATAGGCCTCGATGATCCGCGCCACCAGCGGGTGACGCACCACATCCTTGGCGGTAAAGTAGTTGAAGGTCACCCCCTTCACCCCTTTCAGGATCCGCTCCGCATCCTGCAAACCTGATGGCACGCCGCGCGGCAGGTCGATCTGCGTCCGGTCCCCGGTGATCACCATCCGGCTGCCCTCGCCCAATCGGGTCAGGAACATCTTCATCTGCATGGTCGTGGCATTCTGCGCCTCGTCCAACACCACAAAGGCGTTTGACAGCGTGCGCCCGCGCATGAAGGCAAGAGGCGCGATCTCGATCCGCTTTTCCTCGATCAGCTTCTGCACCTGCTTTTGCGGCAGGAAATCATTCAGCGCGTCGTATAGCGGCTGCATGTAGGGATCGACCTTTTCCTTCATATCGCCCGGCAGAAAGCCCAACCGTTCGCCCGCTTCCACCGCCGGGCGCGAAAGGATGATCTTCTCCACTGCACCGCTGATGAACATGGTCACGCCCACGGCGACCGCCAGATAGGTCTTGCCCGTGCCCGCAGGCCCGATGCCAAAACCCAACTCATTGGCGAAAAGATTGGCGACATAGGCCTTCTGCGCCTCGGTCCGGGGTTCGATGGGCTTCTTGCGGGTGCGCAGTTCAACCCTGCCGGCAGAGAACATCTCGATCTGTTCACCCTCGGTCATCGGGCGGTCGGGCATGGGACGGCCCATCCGCATCGCGCCGTCAATGTCGCCGGCATCCACACCGCGCCCCGATTCCAGCCGGGCATAAAGCGACCTTAACACCCCCGCGGCCTGATCCCGTGCTCCTTTTTCACCGATCACGGCCAACCTGTTGCCGCGCCTGAGGATGTGGACCCCGACCTGGTGTTCGATCTGCGCAAGGTTGCGGTCAAATTCACCGCACAGATCAATCAGCAACCGGTTGTCCGGAAATTCGAGAAGCGTTTCCACAACGTCTTCAGGACGGGTCGGGGGGGTCAGCGCGCTGATGCCCAAGGAGTTCTCCTTCTGTAGGGGCTTCGCCAATATGTTGATGATGTGGCGCGTTTGGCCACAAGGCAAGCACCATTCACCACCACGGCATCAGTCTGCCCAAGGATTGTGCAACGATCATGACGCCGCAACGGCAAAAGCAAAAGGGGCCGCACCTATGGCGCAGCCCCCAGAGCATATCCAATAATCAGCAGCTTACTTGCGCGGAACCCAGTCGCCCAAGTTGGCCGATCCCGTTTCATAATTTCCGATCACCGTCCCCGGCGGAAAGCGGTTGTTGCAGATCGGAAGGCCCGATACCGGGTCATAGCGCGGGCTGGAATAGCCCTCGATCCCGTCGTCGATGATCCAGTTCTGGCAACCATCCGGATCATAGGCAATCGCCGCCTCACCGTTGACCAGCGCGCCGCGATCCAGAAAGCCGCGGTCATTGCCGGTGGCGATCACGTTATTCGGCCCGCTATAGGGCTGAATCCCGCAGGCGGAAACCATAAGCCCCAGAACCACAAAGATCCCAACACGGGACATTTTCACACACACCATCACCGACCCCACGTGTAGCAGACAACTTCCACACGGCGGTTCTGCTGCATGCCATCCGCCGTCGTATTGCTGGCGCGCGGCTGCCGCTCGCCATAGCCAAGCTGCCGTTCCACCGGCGCCCCGACCGACCGCGCCACATCGCCCACGGCCGCAGCGCGGCGCTGCGACAGACGCATGTTATGTTCATCCGATGCACGGCTGTCGGTATGGCCATAAATGGCATATCCAAAGGCCCCGGCAGACTGGAAGAAGCTTTGCAGCCGCGCCCGCCCATGCGCCGTCAACTTGGCGCTGTCGGTGGCAAACAGCGTGTCGGTGTTTTCCACCAGGCACAGGTTGCGCTTCAGGCAGACCGGTTTTCCGGTATTCGGATCACGGCGCGGGACCATATAGCCCTCAACCCCGCCATCCGCCCACCAATGCATGCAGCCGTCATCATCGATCCAGGCACCCCAGTCGATGCGGCCTTTAACTTCCGGTTGAGATTGGGTCAGAACTTCCGTCGGCGTACCAATGGCCACCAACAGACCAAGCGCGCCCAAAAGCGCGCGCATCGAGTATCGAACCAAGCCGAAGCCCTCCTCGTTAACAAATCACCACTTACACACACAGATACTCACCCGCAGAATTGCCGCCGCTCCGCCTGCAAAGCAAGCGGAATCATCACCTTTGCTAACGCCAAAAAGCGTAGGTCGCGAAGCATTGTGAAACGACCAGACGCAGACAAAAGCATTGTCAGCATATAGGAAACAAACGGCGCGGCCTCTGCTCCGGCCTTCGTTGGATTACAGACGCGCCCCTGCCAGCGAATTCGTCGAAGTCGCCTTGATCCGCACCCGGACCACATCGCCGATCCGCCCGTCCGGATCGTCCACATGGACCGCATGCAGATGGTCGGATTTCCCCACCATCTGCCCCGGCAGACGGCCCGGCTTTTCATAGATCACACCCACCTCGCGCCCGACCATCGCCTCTTGCGCAGCGCGTTGCTGCGCGGTGATCAGCGCCTGCAATTCCTGCAAACGCGCATCAGCCACCTCGGCCACGACCGGCTCTTTCTCGGCCGCTGGCGTGCCGGGGCGGGCGGAATACTTGAAGCTGAACGAAGACCCGTACCCAACCGTGCGGATCAGATCCATCGTATCGGCAAAGTCCTGATCCGTCTCTCCGGGAAAGCCCACGATGAAATCCGAGCTCAGCAGGATGTCGGGACGCGCGGCACGGATGCGTTCGATCAGGCGGAAATACTGGTCCCGCGTGTGCTTGCGGTTCATGGCCTTCAGAATGCGGTCGCTGCCAGATTGCACCGGCAGGTGCAGATAAGGCATCAGCTTGGCCTCATCCCCATGCGCGGCGATCAGGTCATCTTCCATGTCGTTGGGGTGGGACGTCGTATAGCGGATGCGTTCCAGCCCGTCGATGCGCGCCAAGGACCGCACCAGCCGCGCCAGACCCCATGCCCCGCCCTCGCCTGTGCCATGATAGGCATTCACGTTCTGGCCCAGAAGCGTGATCTCCTTCACGCCCTTCTCCACCAGACCCCGTGCCTCGGCCAGCAGCCGTTCCACCGGGCGGCTGACTTCGGCCCCGCGCGTATAGGGCACCACGCAAAAGGCGCAGAACTTGTCGCAGCCTTCCTGCACCGTCAGAAAGGCCGACGGCCCACGCAGGGCCTTGCGCTCGGGCAGGTGGTCGAACTTGTCCTCGGGCGGGAAATCCGTCTCGATGGCGGTCTTGCCCTGCGCCAGATCGCCCATCATCGAAGGCAGCCGGTGATAGCTTTGCGGCCCCACCACCAGATCGACCAACGGCATCCGCCGCTGAATCTCGGCCCCCTCGGCCTGCGCCACACAGCCCGCCACGCCAATCTTCATCCCCGGCTTCGCCGCCTTCAGCGGTTTCAACCGGCCCAGATCGGAATAGAGCTTTTCCGATGCCTTTTCGCGGATGTGGCAGGTGTTCAGCAGCACCATGTCCGCCTCTTCGGCGACCTCGGTCGTGACATAACCTTCGGCGGCCAGCGACTCGACCATGCGCTCACTGTCATAGACGTTCATCTGACAGCCGTAGGTCTTGATGAAAAGCTTCTTCGGTTCCGCCATGGCGCACCCCTGTTCCGCAACCCGCCCCATACACGCAAACGCCGCCCTTCTGCAATGATCCGGCATTTTCGTGATCGCCACGCCTGCGGGGGGTTGCATTGCCCCGGCCCTTGCCGGACTCTGCACCCCGTCGCGGCCCGGCAACGACCGGGGCGCAGGTTTACGGGTTCGGACTTGGGGCAGGTCCATGCAATATGACAACGTGTCATCCTACATCAATGCGGCGGCCGCCAAGCCGCCGCCCAAGGGCCCTATGGCGATCATAATGGCCGAAGACCCGGTCGAGGTGGACACAACCCTGCGCCACCATCTGCAAGCAGGCTTTAACGACGTCCTGCTGCTCGCTCCTGACGCCATCGCCATGCCCAAGGGGATGGAGGACAAGGTCCACCGCATCACCCATGACGTCCATGCCGAAAACTCCCTGATGGCGGCGGTCAACCCGTTGATCGAGGCCTTCCCCGGCCTGTGGATGTATTACTGCTTCAACGCCGAATACCTGTTCTATCCGTTCTGCGAAGCGCGCACCGTGCGCGACCTGATCGCCTTTCACGCCGAAGAACGGCGCAACGCGATGCTCACCTATGTCATCGACCTCTACGCGGGCGACCTGGATCGGTTTCCCGGAGCGGTCAGCCTCGAAAACGCCCATCTTGACCGGTCCGGCTATTACGCACTTGCCCGGCAGGATGCCGACAACCATTGGCATCCCAAGGAACGGCAACTGGATTTCTTTGGCGGCCTGCGCTGGCGGTTCGAGGAACACGTCCCCTTCACCCGCCGCAAGATCGACCGCATCTCATTGTTCAAGGCAAAAAAGGGCCTGATCCTGCGCCCCGACTTCACCTTCAACGATGAAGAATACAACACCTATGCCTGTCCCTGGCACAACAACCTGACCGCGGCCGTCTGTTCTTTCCGCACGGCAAAGGCGCTCAAGGCCAACCCCGGGTCAAAGTGGGAGATCAAGACCTTCCAATGGCACAACTCCACCGGCTTCCAGTGGCATTCGCAGCAATTGATGGACCTTGGCCTGATGGAACCGGGGCAGTGGTTCTGACCCCGATCTGACCCCGATCTGACCGCCGCGCATTACCAGCGCAGCAGCCACCCGCCTGCAAGCCCCCCCAATGCGGTGACAGCCGCAATCGCCACCCCATACCAGGTGACATAGAACAGCGGATTGTCCATCACGCAGAACAGCGAATAGCCCGCCGCAACCCCGCCTGCCACGCCCAGACCCGCCATCGCCCCAGCCCGCACCGGGGCACCGCTCGCCCCCCGCCGCATCATTAGCAGCAGCACCCCCAAGGGCAGCAGCGACAGGCTGGAAATCAGGCCCAGACACTCGGTCAGCGAAAACGGCGACACCTCCGCAAACCGGGCTTCCGGCGGCAGTGTCGCAAAAGCCCAGAGCCACAGGCCCGCCGCCATGCCCAGCGGCACGGCCAGCCAGCGCAACCGCACCACCGGCGCCGCACCCGGGCGCATCTGCACCAGCGCGAAAGGCAGGGCGATGGCGCACAGGGCCAGCGGCAGCAGCGTCTTCGCCGCGACCTGTGGCTGCATCATCGCCTGCGCGACAGAGTCACGAATACCGAAACGCCACAGAAAAAGCGTAACCGACACAACCATCACGACCAGCACCACCGCTGCAATCCGTTTGGGACGCAGCCGCGCGGGCGGGGCGGAATCCGCCGCCAGAATGCCAATCAGGTCTTCCGTCTTCATCATTCCATTCCTCTTGCCAGCCGCGCCATCCGCTGGATCGCGCGATGCAAAGCCACCCGAACTGCCCCCTCCGACATCTCCAGTCTTGCGCCCACCTCGGCGGTGCTTTGCCCGTCCAGACTGACCGCCCGCACGATCGCCGCCGACCGCGCGTCCAATTGCCCGATCAGGGCCGCACTATCCCGCGCGGCCAGCGCATCGGGCACCGCCTCTGCCTCCAGCACATCGGCGAAATCGTCAATTGGCAGGTGGACCGATGCCCCCCTGCGCCGGAACGCATCCACCACCTTGTGCCGCGTCACGGCATATAGCCACGGCAACAGCGCCGCCGACTGGTCCCACGTGTGGCGCTTGGTGTGAATCGCGATCAACACCTCTTGCACCACGTCTTCTTGCCCTTCGGGGCCCAGCGCCCGCCCGCGGGCCCGGACGATCCCGCGCAACATCGGCGTGACAAGGCCCAGGAAGCGGGCATAGGCGCGCCCGTCCCCTTCCATCGCCGCCCGCAGCAGCGCTGACCATTCGGCTTCACGCATCGTCATTCCGACGGTCCTTTCGCGGCGCGCTGGCCCGATGTTACAGCGTCAACGCAATTTCTTCTGCAAATCGTTCGGAAACGCAAAGCCTTCGCATCCATTTTGCCGATTTGAACACCGATGCGTGATCACCGGTAACGCCCGCCACCTCTGCCGCGAATGGACAGACCGAGGACCACAACGGTCCTTGGCTGCAGCACAGCCAAAGGTTCAAACCCAAGTTCACAGACGGAGAGACCCATGACCATGTTCGACAAGACCCTCACCCTGACCGCAACGCTGGCGACCGCCCTGACCATGGCCGCCGCCACCGCCCATGCCCAGGAAGGGATGGAGAAATGCTATGGCGTGGCGCTTGCGGGTGAAAACGACTGCGCCGCCGGCCCCGGCACGACCTGCGCCGGCACCTCGACCACCGATTATCAGGGCAATGCCTGGAAACTCGTCCCGGCCGGCACCTGTGTCACGATGGAAACACCGAACGGCACCGGCTCGCTCGAAGCAATCGAATCCTGATCCCGGCGCCGGGGTGGCGCTCCCCCACCCCGGCCCTTTTCCCTGGTTAAAGGTTGCCCGCCATGCCCCTGCCCGCCGCCCCCGGCCTTGGCTTCAAGGCCGAACACTTTGCCGCCATCCGCGACACCCGGCCCCGGCTGGGGTTTTTCGAGGTGCATGCCGAAAACTACATGGGCGCGGGTGGGCCGCCGCATCGGCAACTCACCGCGCTGCGGCAGGATTATGCGCTTTCGCTGCATGGCGTGGGCCTATCCATCGGCGGCCCAGACCGCCCCGACGCGGATCACCTGCGCCGCCTGCGCGAGCTGATCATCCGCTATGAACCCGCCAGCTTTTCCGAACATCTGGCGTGGTCCAGCCATGGATCGGACTACCTCAACGACCTTCTTCCCCTGCCCTATACGCCCGAAACGCTGCAACTTGTCTGCGACCATGTGGATGAGGTGCAGGCCACGCTGGGGTGCAGGCTGCTGCTGGAAAACCCTTCAACCTATGTGCTTTTTGCCCAGTCCACGCTGGCCGAGACCGAATTTCTGGCCGCGATCGCCCGCCGCACAGGGTGTGGCCTTCTGCTGGACGTGAACAATGTCTTCGTCTCCTGCACGAACCATCGGACCGATCCACAGGATTGGCTGGCAGCCATCCCGCTGGGTGCGGTGGGCGAGGTGCATCTTGGCGGCCACACCAGCGAAGACCTGCCCTCCGGCCCCCTGCTGATCGATGATCACGGCAGCCCGGTCGCCGATCCGGTCTGGGCGCTTTACAGCCAGACCATCGCCCGTGCGGGTGCCCTGCCCACGCTGGTTGAATGGGACAACGACGTTCCCGACTTTCCCGTGTTAATGGCCGAGGCCGCCCGCGCCGCTGAAATCCTGGACCGGGCCGAGGTGCATCATGCTCAGGCATGCTGAATTCACCCGTGCCTTCCGCGCGGGCCTGTTCAACGGTGCCCTTCCTCCAGGGGTTACCGCACAGTCCCCGGATGAGGCCGCCCAGCGTTTTGCAGTCTATCGCAACAACGTGGCCCACAGCCTGACCCGCGCCCTGGCCCGCCGCTTTCCAGTGGTGGAGCGTCTGGTGGGGCTTGAATTCTTCACCGCCATGGCGCGGCTCTATATCGAGGCAGACCCCCCCGCCTCGCCCCAGCTTTTCCTTTGGGGTGAGGGGTTTGCGCGGTTCCTGCAAGGCTTTCCCCCGGTGCAGTCCCTGCCCTATCTGCCCGATGTTTCCCGGCTGGAATGGCAGCGCGGTCTGGCCTATCACGCCGCCGATGTGCCATCTGTGGCCGCCGCCGATCTGGCGCAGGCGGCGGCGGATCCGGCGCGGTTCAGGCTGGCGCTGCACCCGTCGGTCGGGCTGATCCGATCACGCTACGCCGTGGTGACGATCTGGCAGGCCAATCAACCGGGTGCGGTGCAAACCGGGCCTCTGCGCGCCGACCGGGCCGAGGATGCGCTGATCCTGCGCGACCGCGCCGATCAGGTGCCGGTCATCGCCCTGTCTCCGGGCGAGGCAGGGTTTCAGTCCGCGCTGATGCGCGGCGAAACCCTGCTGGAGGCTGCAACACGGGCCGAAGGCGCAGATCCCGCGCGCCTGCTGGCAATTCTGATGCGGGCGGGGGCGATCACAGGGATCGCACAACAAGGATAGATCATGGCCAAGACGACGGTATTTATCAGGAAAATCAACGGCAAGCTTGGCCGCCTGCCATGGGATGCGGCGGCGCTGGCGCTGCGTATCTTTCCGGCGGCGGTCTTTTTCGCCTCGGGCCAGACCAAGCTGGATGGCTGGCGGATTGCCGACAGCACGTGGTTCCTGTTCGAGCATGAATATGCCCTGCCGCTGATCCCGTCCGACATCGCCGCCGTCGCGGCGACGGTGGCGGAACATGTGCTGCCCATCCTGCTGGTATTGGGCCTATGCACCCGGCTTTCGGCGCTGGGGTTGCTGGTGATGACGGCGGTGATTCAGGTGTTCGTCTATCCCGGCGCGTGGCAGACGCATGGGCTGTGGGCGGCCTGTTTCCTTGCCCTGATCGTGGCTGGGCCGGGGCGGGTGTCGGTGGATCGGGCGCTGGGGCTGGACCGCTAAGCCATTGCGGGCGCTGGGTTTACGAACGGGAACCCAGCGAAAACCCGGTGCAGCGGGCGGTGCAGACGCTGGTGCAGACGGCTGTGCAGACGCGCGCTGTCTTTGCCGCGCGTTAAGGTTAACGCGGTGTAAACGGCCCACCCCATCGCGCCCATGATGCGGCGCCCGATCCGGCGGAGCCAAGCCCAGGCTGATCCATCGCGGCAGGCCGCTTGCCGAACAAGAAAAAGGGGGCCTCACGGCCCCCTTTCCCCTGCGATCAAGATGCCTGTTCAGGCGATCACATGCTCTGGCACCTTGGCCCCGGTCATGAAGGCCACGGCATCCGACATCGTGTATTCCTTGGGGTCGATCACGCACAGCCGCTTGCCGAGGCGGTGGATGTGGATGCGATCGGCCACCTCGAACACATGCGGCATGTTGTGGCTGATCAGGATGATCGGCAGCCCGCGCTTTTTGACGTCCTGGATCAGCTCCAGAACGCGGCGGCTTTCCTTTACCCCCAGCGCGGCGGTGGGTTCGTCCATGATCACGACCTTGGACCCGAAGGCCGCTGCCCGTGCCACGGCCACACCCTGCCGCTGCCCGCCTGACAGTGTTTCCACAGCCTGCCCGATGTTCTGGATCGTCATCAGGCCCAGCTCCGTCAGCTTGTCGCGGGCGATCTTTTCCATCGCGCCGCGATCCAGCATCCGGAACACCGACCCTATCACGCCCGGTTTGCGTATCTCGCGCCCCATGAACATGTTGTCGGCGATGGACAGCGCCGGGGAAAGCGCAAGGTTCTGATACACCGTCTCGATCCCGGCATCGCGTGCCTGCATCGGGTTGGCGAACTGGACGGGTTTGCCGTCCAAGCTGATCACGCCCTCATCCGGGATAACTGCCCCGCACAGCGCCTTGATCAGCGTGGATTTCCCTGCCCCGTTATCACCGATCACCGCAAGGATCTCGCCGGGATAGAGGTCGAAGTCGCATTGGTCCAGCGCGGTCACGCGCCCATAACGCTTGGTCAGACCGCGCGCCGTCAGAATGGGTTCAGCCATGTCTTGTCCCTCCCTCAGCCCGAAACCTTGCGGATCCACTGGTCAATGGCGACAGCGCCGATGATCAGGATACCGGTCAGCAGCACCTTCCATTGCGGGTCCGCGCCAAGCATGTTCAGACCCATGCTCATCACGCCCACGATCAACGTGCCGAACAGCACACCAAGGATAGACCCCCGCCCGCCGAACAGCGATATCCCCCCGATCACCGCCGCCGTGATGGCCTGCAGGTTGAAATCGGTGGTGACGGTCGAGGGCGAGATTGACCCGTTCCGCCCGATCGACACCCAGGCCGCCAGCGCGGCGATCAGGCCGGCAAGGGCATAGACCCCGATCAGCACGCGGCTGACCCGGATGCCCGACAGTTCCGATGCATCGGGATCGTCACCGACGGCATAGATGTGGCGCCCGAATGCGGTGTAATTCAGCATGTACCACAGCGCGACATAGACGAGGACCATGCAGATCACACCATAAGTGACCTGCGCGCCGCCCAGTTCGAACCTGTTGCCAAAGAAGTGCAAACCGGTTGTCAGGGCCGTCAGATCGGCTTCGCGCATGGTTTCATTGGCGGAATAGATCAGGCAGACGGCCATGAACACGTTCCATGTGCCCAAGGTCACGATGAACGGCGGCAGGCGCAGACGGGCGACCAGATAACCGTTGATCCAGCCGCAGAGCCCGGCAAGACCGAAGCCTGCGAGAATGGCAAGATACCACGGCAGGCCATAGGTCAGCACGGCATGCCCCATCAGAACGAAGGCAAAGACCATCACGACCCCGATGGCCAGATCAATGCCCGCTGTCAGGATCACAAGCGTTTGCGCCGCGGCAAGGATACCGACGACGGCCACCTGCTGCATGATCAGCGTGAGCGTATAGGCCGAGAAAAAGCGCAGACCTTCGAAATCACCCGTGATCCAGCGGAATTCCATCAGAACCGCCCCATCCCGCGCGGCGGCAAAGAAGATGATCAGCGCGACAAGCACGATCATCGGCACCGCAGCCGGGTTGGAATGCAGGTAATGCTGCAGCTTGCGCAGGCCGCTCCTGTGTTCGTCGAAATGCGCGACGGTGACCGCGCTTTGATCAAGAACCTTTTCGAATTCCTGTGGCTGGCTCATCTGTCCCCCCATCGGCCCAAACCAAGCGGGCCCTGCCAGTGCAAAGGGCGGCCCTGATCGAGAGCCGCCCCCGTTTTCTCCCTTGCGGGATCATGCGGGGGGATGGCCCCCCGCACAAGCGTCAGATCAGCCCCAGCACAGCTCCGTGCCCTTGGTGGTGTCGATCGACGGCACGCCTTCGGCGGGCTTGTCGGTGATCAGCGCCACGCCGGTATCGAAGAAGGCCTTGCCCGGGGTCGGTGCAGGCTTCTCGCCGGTGTCGGCCCACTTCTTGATGGCTTCCACGCCCAGCGCCGCCATCATCAGCGGGTACTGCTGCGAGGTCGCACCGATCACGCCGTCCTTGACCGAGGCAACGCCCGGGCAGCCGCCGTCAACCGATACGATCAGCACGTCGTTCTCCTTGCCGATCGCCTTCAGCGCCTGATAGGCGCCGACAGCAGCCGGTTCGTTGATCGTGTGGATCACGTTGATGTCCGGGTTGATCTGCAGAAGGTTTTCCATCGCCTTGCGGCCGCCTTCTTCGTTACCGTTGGTCACGTCATGGCCAACGATGCGCGGATCGGTTTCGTCGCCGATGTCGTTCGGGTCAGCCACGTCGATGCCGAAGCCCATCATGAAGCCCTGGTTGCGCAGGACGTCCACGGTCGGTTCCGACGGGGTCAGGTTCAGGAAGCCGATCTTGGCGTTGGCGGCTTCTGCGCCCAGCGTCGCGGCAGCCCATGCACCGATCAGCTTGCCGGCTTCGAGGTTGTCGGTCGCGAAGGTCGCGTCAGCGGCGTCAGCCGGATCCAGCGGGGTGTCGAGAGCGATGACAACCATGCCAGCTTCCTGTGCCTTCTTGACCGAGTCCACGATGGCCTTGGTGTCGGAAGCGGCGATCAGGATGCCCTTGGCGCCGTCGGCGATGCAGGCTTCGATGGCAGCAACCTGGCTGTCATGGTCGCCGTCAACCTTGCCCGCGTAGGACTTCAGCGAAACGCCCAGCTCGGCGGCCTTCGCCTCAGCACCTTCCTTCATCTTCACGAAGAAGGGGTTGGTGTCGGTCTTGGTGATCAGGCAAGCGGCAACGTCCTGCGCCATGACCGGAGCAGCCGAAAGCAGCGCAAGCGTGGCAGCCCCGGCAAGGGCTTTTGCTTTGAATTTCATTGATTTTCCTCCCAAGAAAATCAGGGGGTGCGCCCCCTCATGTGATGTGCCGTGAGGGGCAGTCCCCTCTTGCGACGGGGACAAGAAAACCGATTCCCCGGCTTACGTCAAGTTAATTAAATCACTCTGAATTATTATTGACAGGCCGCCGATTCCCCGCGCATCCTTGCCTCAAAACCGGGCAAAAACGCCCGGAACGGGAGGAGACGTGCGACCATTGGCCGAGACGATGCCGGATCGTCACGCCCCCGAAGCCGCTGGCTTTCGGGGGTCGAACCAGTCCGGCATGCGCGCCCATAACGAACGGCTGGTGCTTTCCATTCTGCGTCAGCAGGGGCCGTTGGCCAAGTCCGATCTGGCGCGGATCACCGGCCTGTCGGTGCAGACCGTGTCCGTCATCATGCGCAGTCTGGAACAGGATGGCCTGCTGCTGCGGGGTGAACCGATCCGGGGCCGGATCGGGCAGCCGTCGGTGCCGATGCTGCTGGATGCCGAAGGGGCCTTCTTTCTGGGGCTGAAGATCGGGCGGCGGTCGGCCGATCTGATGCTGGTCGATTTTCTGGGCCGGGTGCGCGCGACGCGCCGCCGCATCTATCGCTATCCGACGCCGGATATTGTGGTGGCCTTTGTCACCGATGCCCTGCCTGCCGTTCTGGACAGCCTGCCCGGCGCGCAGCGCGACAGGGTGGGGGGCATGGGCATCGCCATGCCGTTCCAGCTGTGGAACTGGGTGCATTACCTTGGCGCGCCACAGGCCGAGATGGACAGTTGGCGCAACCGCGACATCACTGCCGAGATTTCCGCCATCGCGGGGATGCCCGTCCATGTGCAGAACGATGCCACCGCCGCCTGCGGGGCGGAATTGGTCTTTGGCACGGGCGAAAAGCCCAAGGATTTTCTGTATTTCTACTTTGGTACCTTCATCGGTGGAGGGCTGGTCCTGAACGGGCAGCTGTTCACCGGGCGCACCGGCAATGCGGGCGGCGTGGGCCCTATGCCCGTGCCCGGCCCGGATGGCACGCTGCAACGTCTGTTCGACGTGGCGTCGATGTCGCGTCTGGCCGAGAAGATGGAGGCCGCAGGCGAAAGCGCGGATCACCTGTGGGAACAGCATCTGGAATGGCGCGTATCGCCCGACATACTGGATGACTGGATCGGTCATGCCGCCGAAGGCCTGGCCTATGCCACCCTGTCCGCCGCAGCGCTGGTGGAACTGGAGGCGGTGATGATCGACGGCTGGATGCCCACCACCGTGCGGGCCGAGATCACCCGCCGCACCCATGCCGCGCTGTCGCGGCTGGATTTGTCGGGGGTGGAGCAGCCGCAGGTCCGCGAAGGCACTGTCGGGGCCGAGGCGCGGGCACTGGGCGCCGCCGCCATTCCACTGGCCCAGCGCTATCTGATCGACCCCGCCGCCGCGCAAGGCTGACCTGCAGGCCGCCGCACGCTGGCCCGCACCTTGCCCGTCTCCCGCAACACGCAGCGAAATTCGGCCCCAAACCTGCGTTTTTGCTGCAACAGCGTCTTGATCTGATCGAACATTTTGCACAGATCGGGGGTGTCCGCGTTAAAGGTGGCCTAATCTTTGCGCGGTTCCTGTCGAAGAGGAGTCTGCGTCGCGGACACGGCGCTAAGGGAGTAAAATTTCTCGATGACCCTTGCGTTGATTGCCGCCCTGCCCTTTCTCGGCGCCCTGTTGCCGGGCCTTCTGATCCGTTCGGGTCGCACCGCCTGCGCCACCGTCACCGGTTCGGTCACGGCCCTTGCGCTGGTGCTGCTGGCCATGCAGGCTCCTGCCGTGCTGCGCGGCGAAGTGGTCCAGACCCGGATCGAATGGATCCCGTCGCTTGGCCTGAACGTGAATTTCATGCTCGATGGTCTGGGCCTGCTCTTTGCGGGGCTGATCCTGGGCATCGGGCTGCTGATCATCCTTTACGCCCGCTTCTACCTTTCGAAATCCGATCCGATGGGGGTGTTCTACACCTATCTGATGCTGTTTCAGGGCGCGATGGTGGGGATCGTGCTGTCGGACAACATCCTGATGTTGCTGATCTTCTGGGAACTGACCTCGCTGTCGTCATTCCTGCTGATCGGGTTCTGGAAACACCTGCCCGAAGGGCGGCAGGGCGCGCGGATGGCGCTGGCCGTGACTGGCGGCGGCGGGTTGGCGCTGATCGGGGGCATGCTGATTCTGGGCAATATCGCGGGCAGCTATGACCTGTCGGTGATCCTGACGCAGAAAGAGGTTATTCAGGCCTCCGACTGGTATCTGCCCGCGCTGATCCTGATCCTGCTGGGCTGCTTTACCAAATCCGCGCAATTCCCGTTCCATTTCTGGTTGCCGCACGCGATGGCCGCGCCCACGCCGGTTTCGGCCTATCTTCATTCGGCCACCATGGTGAAGGCGGGCATCTTCCTGATGGCGCGGCTTTGGCCTGTGCTGGCGGGTACGCCAGAATGGTTCTGGATCGTCACCTCGGCGGGCCTGATCACGATGCTGATCGGCGCCAAGATCGCCTTTTTCAAGGATGACCTGAAATCGCTGCTGGCCTTTTCCACCGTCAGCCATCTTGGCCTGATCACCATGCTCTTGGGCATGGGCACAGCAAAGGCCGCCACTGTCGCGGTGTTCCACATCATCAACCACGCCACCTTCAAGGCCGCGCTCTTCATGACCGCCGGGATCGTGGACCATGAAACCCATACCCGCGACCTGAAGCGTCTGGGCGGTCTGCGCCACCTGATGCCCATCACATTCACCATTGCGGGGATCGCCGCGCTGTCGATGGCGGGTATCCCCCCCTTCAACGGCTTCCTGTCCAAGGAAATGATGCTGGAAGAGGCGGCGCATACCGTCCTTGGCCCGGCATGGCTGCTGCCCTTGCTGGCCACTGCCGGGGCGCTGTTCTCGGTCGCCTACAGCTTCCGCTTCCTGGCCCATGCCTTCCTTGGCCCCAAGCGCGACGATTACCCCCATACCCCGCATGATCCGGGCTTTGGCCTTTGGGCCGCGCCGGCCTTCCTTTGCCTGCTGGTCATCCTGATCGGCCTGATCCCCATGACCTCTGCCGGGTGGCTGGTGGATGTCGCGGCCAGTGCCGTGATCGGCACCCCGGCCGAAGTGGCCATCTATCATTGGCACGGCCTCAAGTCGCCCGCGCTGTGGATGTCGCTGGCGGCAATTGGTGGCGGCTTTGCGCTGCTGGCCGCCTTCCGGCCGCTGCGCGCCATGTGGGACGCCACCCCGCGCCCTGAGGCGAAGGTGATCTTCGACGCGATCATGGAACCGCTGGTCGCTGCCGCGCGGACTGTGACGCAGGCGCTGCACAACGGATCGCTGACCCGCGCCATCGCCATCGGCACCGTATCCATCGGCGCCGCCGCGCTCTGGGCTTTTGGCGGGGGGCTTCACCTGCCCGGCACGCGTGAGATGCTGACCATCCCACCCGTTGGCGCCATTGCCTGGGGTCTGTTGATGTTCGCCGCCATCGGGGCTGCGGTGATGCATCGCAACCGTCTGCTGTCGCTCATCCTCATCGGGATCATCGGCCTGATCATCTCGCTCGGCTTTGCCTGGCTGTCGGCCCCTGATCTTGCGCTGACGCAGATCACGGTCGAGGTGGTCACTGTCGTCTTCATGCTGCTGGCGCTGAACTTTCTGCCCAAGCAGACCCCGCGCGAAAGCAGCCCGGTCCGCCGCACCCGTGATGCCGTCATCGCGATTGGCGCAGGTACGGGCATCGGCGCGCTGGCCTATGCGCTGATGACGCGGACCGCCGCCTTCCCCCCGATTTCGGCCTATCACCTTGAACAGTCGAAACCGGGCGCGGGCGGCACCAATGCGGTCAACACCATCATCGTGGATTTCCGCGGCTATGACACCTATGGCGAGATCATCGTGCTGGGTATCGCGGCCCTGCTGATCTATGCGCTGGTCGAGGCGCTTCTGAAGCCCGGCCGCGCCAATGACGCGCTGCGCGCCATGGCCGCCAACCGCAGCGGGTTCGCAGGCGACCGTCATCCCCTGCTGATGGTGATGGCGACGCGCCTCTTGCTGCCGATTGCCCTGATCATCGGGGTCTTCATCTTCCTGCGGGGCCATAACCTGCCCGGCGGCGGCTTTGTCGCGGGTCTGGTCGTCGCGATTGCCACGGTGATGCAATACATGGCCTCGGGGCTTGCATGGACAGAGGCGCGGCAAAGGATCGATCACCACGCCCTGATCGCGATGGGCGCATTGGTTGCGGCCGCGGCGGGCGTCGGATCATGGCTGTTCGGCGCGCCCTTCCTGGCGTCCAGCTTCGTCTATGTGAACCTCTGGCCGCTGGAGCAGTTCGAGCTTGCCACCGCCGCCATCTTTGATCTGGGCGTCTTCCTCTGCGTGCTGGGCGCGGTGCTTCTGGCGCTGAATTCGCTCAGCCGGATGGCCCGCCGCGCGGGAGAAACGGTCAGCGCCGATCCCTATTCGGTGGATCGCCCGGAAGGAGGGAACTGACATGGAAGCCCTGGTCGCCATCGCTATCGGCACCCTTACCGCAAGCGGCATCTACCTGATGCTGCGCCAGCGGACCTTTCCCGTAATCATCGGGCTGACGCTGGTTTCCTATGCCGTCAACGTTTTCATCTTTGCCGCCGGTCGCCTTGTCCCCGGCCTGCCCGCCATTATCGCCAAGGATGCGGCGGGCTATACCGACCCGCTGCCGCAGGCACTGGTGCTGACGGCGATCGTCATCTCCTTCGGGATGACAGCGGTGATCGTCCTGATGTCGCTGGGGGCCTGGCTGGAATCAGGCCATGACAAGGTCGACATGGACGACGAGACAGACGAACAGGAGACGCGCGCATGATGTCGCACTGGATCATCGCGCCGGTCGTCCTTCCGGCGATCATCGCGCCGCTTATCGTGATGATGATGCGCAACGACCTGACCTTGCAGCGCATCTTCGGCCTGGCAACCACGCTGGCGCTGGCGGCCATCGCCGCAGCCCTGCTGATCGCGGCCAGCCGTAACCCGCCCGAAATCTATCTGCTCGGCAACTGGCCCGCACCCTTCGGCATTGTCCTGATGTTGGACAGGCTTTCCGCGATGATGCTGATGCTGACGGCGCTTCTTGCCATCGCCGTGCAGCTTTATGTCATCGCAACCAACTGGGATGCGCGCGGGCGGCATTTCCACGCTCTGTTCCTGTTTCAGATGATGGGCATAAACGGTGCCTTCCTGACCGCCGACGCGTTCAACCTGTTCGTGTTCTTCGAAGTGCTGCTGATCGCGTCCTATGGTCTGATGATCCACGGCGCGGGCAAAGACCGGCTGCGCGCGGGCGTGCAATACATCGCCTTCAACCTGATCGCCTCGACCCTGTTCCTGTTCGCGCTGGCCACGATCTATGCGGTGACCGGCACGCTGAACATGGCCGATATCGCGGTGAAGGTCGCGGCCCTGCCCGAAGGCGAGGCGGGGCTGATCCGGGTGGCCGCGATCCTGATGCTGTCGGTCTTTGCCATCAAGGGCGCGCTGGTGCCGCTGCAGTTCTGGCTGCCGGGCACCTATGCCAATGCTCCGGGGCCGGTGGCCGCACTGTTCGCCATCATGACCAAGGTCGGCGCCTATGCCATCCTGCGGACCACGACGCTGATCTTCCCGCCGGAAACGGCGGCGACCGGCAGTATGGTGGCCGATCTGATGCTGCCCGCCGCGCTGGTGACGCTGGCCGTGGGTTCCATCGGTATTCTGGGGGCCACCACCCTGCCGCGTCTGGCCGCCTTTGCCGGGATCGCGTCGATGGGCACGCTGTTCACGGCGTTTTCCGCCTTTACCCCGCAGGCCACGGCGGCCGGGCTTTATTACCTGCTGCATTCCACCCTTGCCACGGCGGCCATCTTCCTGATCGCCGATCTGGTCAGCGACCGGCGCGGCAATGGGGCACTGACGGCCCAGCCCCGCTTTGCCCAGCAAGGGCTGATCGCGGCCTTCTTCTTTGCCAATGCCATCGCGCTGGCAGGGATGCCGCCCCTGTCGGGCTTCATCGGCAAACTGCTTGTCATGGATGCGCTGCGCGACAATCTTGCCCTGATCTGGACGGTGATCCTTGTCTCCTCTTTCCTGATGGTGGTTGGCTTTGCCCGCGCGGGGTCGGTGCTGTTCTGGAAATCCCATGCCACCGGCGATGCCGAGGTTGCCGATCACGAGGCAGAGCCGCTGGCCTTTGTCGCCGTCGGCGGTTTGCTGGCAGGTCTGGTACTGCTTACGGTCTTTGCTGGCCCGGTCATGGCCTGGCTTGAATTGACCGCCGCCTCCCTGCATGCGCCCGATGCCTATATCGCGGCCAACCAGTTGCCAGAGGTGAACTGACATGCTCCGCCGCCTCTATCCGCATCCCTATCTGTCGCTGTTTCTGGTGCTGACCTGGTTCCTGCTGGTCAACCAGTGGAAGCTGGGCAGCCTTGTCATGGCGATCTTCCTTGCCACTGTCATCCCGCTGATCACCGTGCCCTATTGGCCCCATCGCCCCCGGCTGAACAGCATGCCCGCCCTGCTGTCCTATCTCGCGCTGGTGGTCTGGGACGTGATCATCGCCAATGTTCAGGTGGCGAAGATCGTGCTTTTCATGCCGCGCGACAAGATCCAGTCCGCCTGGGTGCGCGTGCCGATCGAACTGAAATCGCCCGAGGCAATCGCCATGCTGGCCGGGACCATCACCATGACACCCGGCACGGTCACCGCCGACATGTCGGCCTGCGGGCGGGTGCTGCTGATCCATTCCCTGCACGCCCCCGACCCCGACGCCATCCGCGACGACATCAAGTCGCGCTATGAAACCCGGCTGAAGAGGATCTTCGAATGATCACCTATGCCCTTGGCTTCGCCCTTGTCTGCTTTGGCCTTGGCCTGATCCTGAACCTTTGGCGGCTGGCCATCGGCCCCACTGTGGCCGACCGCATCCTTGCGCTGGACACGATGGTGGTGAATGTCATTGCCATCATCGTGCTGAACGGCATCGTGACCGGGCAAGGCATCAACTTTGAGGCGGCCATGCTCTTTGCCCTGACCGGTTTTGTCAGCACCGTCGCCTTCTGCAAGTACCTGCTGCGGGGGAGCGTGATCGAATGACCTTCGGCCTTGAAATCGTTCTCAGCGTCCTGCTTGTCGTCGGTGGCCTGTTCGGTCTGACGGGCAGCTATGGCCTGATCCGCCTGAAGGACCGGATGCAGCGCCTTCACGCGCCTACGAAGGCCTCGACCGTTGGCCTTGGCACCGCGCTTCTGGTGTCCATGTTCCATGGTCTGATGATCGGCACCGGGTTTTCCTGGCAAGAGGTGCTGGTTCTGATCTTCATCTTCGTTACCGCGCCGATCACCGCGAATTACCTGTCCAAGGTCCATCTCCATTCCCGTCACTATGACGGGCAAACCCCGCAGACGGGCGTCAGCACCGATTGGGCCACCTTCGACCAGACACCCGAAGACGCCGAACCGCAGCTTCCCAGCCGCGATTCCTGACCATAAGGTCAAAATTCCGTCCATCCCTGCCGCCCCGCCCTTGCGCGGGGGCGCAGGGCGTTGCATCCTCCCCCGGCCCGAAGGGAGGACCGCGTGCAATCACATAGCCCCAGCCAGACGGAACATGGCCAAACTGGCCTTGGCCAGACCCAGCTTCCGCAGGTCGCCCATCCGCGCAATCCCGGCATGCCGCTTGATCTGGATTGGGTCGCCGCCGTGCAGGCCAACACCTCGGCCATCGAACGCCGCGCTGCCACCCTGGGTGGCCGCCGCTCGGTGAAGAAAGAATTTCAGGCGGCATGGCTGCTGAAAGCCGTCAGCCTGATCGACCTCACCACCCTGTCGGGGGATGATACTGTCGGCCGGGTACAGCGCCTCTGCGCCAAGGCGCGCCAGCCGGTTTCCCCCTGGATGCTGGAAAAGCTGGGGATGGAGGGGCTGAAGACCGGCGCCGTCTGCGTCTATCACGACATGGTCGAAACCGCCGTGCGCGCGCTTGAAGGATCGGGCATCCCGGTTGCCGCCGTCTCTACCGGCTTTCCCGCCGGTTTGTCTCCCTATCACCTGCGCATCGCCGAAATCGGTGAAAGCGTGAAGGCGGGCGCACAGGAAATCGACATCGTCATTTCCCGCCGCCATGTCCTGACCGGCAATTGGCAGGCGCTGTATGACGAGATGCGCGAGATGCGCGCGGCCTGCGGACATGCCCATGTGAAGGCCATCCTCGCCACGGGCGAGTTGGCCACCCTGCGGAATGTGGCCCGCGCCAGCCTTGTCTGCATGATGGCGGGGGCGGATTTCATCAAGACCTCGACCGGCAAGGAACCGGTCAACGCCACCCTGCCCGTGACGCTCACAATGATCCGCGCCATCCGCGACTATCAGGATCGCACGGGGGTGAAGGTCGGCTACAAACCGGCGGGCGGCATCGCAAAGGCCAAGGATGCGCTGCTCTATCTGGCGCTGATGAAGGATGAGTTGGGCCTTCCCTGGCTGCAACCAGACCTGTTCCGCTTTGGCGCGTCCTCCCTGCTGGGTGATATCGAACGCCAGCTGGAACATTACCTGACCGGCCACTATTCGGCCGCCAACCGCCACGCGATGGGATAAGTCCATGACGATCAAGGAAATCTTCGACCGCATGGAGTACGGCCCCGCCCCAGAGGGCAATGCCGAGGTGAAGGCATGGCTGGCCAAGCACAAGGCCAGCTTCGGCCATTTCATCGACGGCAGCTTTGCCAAACCCGGAGCGGGCTTTGCCACGAAGAACCCGGCGAACGGCGATACGCTGGCCAGCGTGACGCAAGGCACCGCCAAGGACATCGACGCCGCAGTCAAGGCCGCCCGCCGCGCCCAGCCGAAATGGGCCCGCCTGCCGGGCCACGCACGGGCGAGATACCTTTATGCCCTTGCCCGCCTGATCCAGAAACATGCCCGCCTGCTGGCCGTGCTGGAAACCATGGACAACGGCAAACCCATTCGCGAAAGCCGCGATATCGATGTGCCGCTGGTCGCGCGGCATTTCTACTATCACGCCGGGCTGGCGCAGTTGATGGACAGCGAACTTCCCGGCAACACCCCCCACGGCGTCTGCGGCGCGGTGATCCCGTGGAACTTTCCCCTTCTGATGCTGGCGTGGAAGGTCGCTCCCGCCCTTGCGGCAGGCAACACCATTGTCCTGAAACCCGCCGAATACACGCCCCTCACCGCGCTCCTGTTTGCCGAAATCACGCGCGAGGCGGGGCTGCCCAAAGGCGTGCTGAACATCGTCACAGGTGACGGTGACACGGGCGCGGCGCTGGTCGCCCATCCGGGCGTCGACAAGATCGCCTTCACCGGATCCACCCCTGTCGGCCGCGCCATCCGCCGCGCGACCGCAGGCACGGCCAAGGCGCTGACGCTCGAGTTGGGGGGGAAATCGCCCTATATCGTGTTCGACGATGCCGATATCGACAGCGCCATCGAAGGCCTTGTCGATGCGATCTGGTTCAATCAGGGTCAGGTCTGCTGTGCCGGATCGCGGCTTCTGGTGCAGGAAGGCATTGCCGAACGGTTCCACGACAAGCTGAAACGCCGGATGGACGGCCTGCGCATTGGCGACCCGCTGGACAAATGCATCGACGTGGGCGCGGTGGTCGATCCCATCCAACTCGCCACGATCACCGATATGGTGAACGGGTCGGACGGCGTGATCTATCACGCCAACACGCCCCTGCCCGCAAGCGGCTGCTATTATCCACCCACCCTGGTCACCGGCCTCGGCACCGCATCCCGCCTCATGCAGGAAGAGGTGTTCGGCCCCGTCCTGGTGTCCATGACCTTCCGCACCCCGACCGAGGCGGTGGATCTGGCCAACAACACCCGCTTTGGCCTTGCGGCCAGCATCTGGACGGAAAACGTCAACCTCGCCCTCGATATCGCGCCCAAGGTCAAGGCGGGCGTGGTCTGGGTCAACGCGACAAACCTCTTCGATGCCGCCGCAGGCTTTGGCGGCGTGCGCGAGTCGGGCTTTGGCCGTGAAGGCGGGTGGGAAGGGCTGCTGGCCTATCTCAAACCTGCCGCGACCGTAAAGCCGCTGAAACCCGTCACCCCTGTCGCAGAACCCTCCAGCTTTGCGACCCCCGAACTGGACCGTACGGCGAAACTGTTCATCGGCGGCAAACAGGCCCGCCCGGATGGTGGCTATTCCCGCGCGGTCTTTTCGCCCAAGGGCGCGCTGCTGGGCCATGTGGGCCTTGGCAACCGCAAGGATATCCGCAACGCGGTCGAGGCTGCCCATGCCGCCAAGGGCTGGGGCAAGGCCACAGGCCATAACCGCGCGCAGATCCTGTATTACATCGCCGAAAACCTGTCGGCCCGGGCGGGCGAATTCGCCGCCCGCCTGCGCGACCTGACCGGCAAGGATGGCCGGGCCGAGGTAGAGGCGAGCATCGCTCGGCTGTTCACCTATGCGGCATGGTCCGACAAGTTCGACGGTCAGGCGAAATGCGTTCCCTTGCGCGGCATCGCGCTGGCGCTGAACGAACCGGTGGGGGTGATCGGCGCGCTCTGCGCGGATGAGGCGCCGCTTCTCGGCCTGATCTCGGCCATGGCGCCCGCGATTGCCATGGGCAACACCTGCGTGCTGGTGCCGTCGGACCCCTTCCCGCTGGCTGCGACCGACTTGTATCAGGTGCTGGAAACCTCGGACCTGCCGCCCGGCGTGGTGAACATAGTGACGGGAAGCCATGCCGAACTTGCCAAACCGATGGCCGGGCATATGGATATCGATGCGCTCTGGTCCTTTTCCTCTACCGACCTGTCGGCCTTGATCGAGGCCGAATCCGCCACCAACCTGAAGCGCACATGGGTGAACAACGCCCGCGCCCGCGACTGGGCGGGTGCGGCTGGCGAGGGCCGTGAATTTCTGCGCCACGCCACGGCGATCAAGACGGTCTGGGTGCCCTATGGCGAGTGAGGGGAAAAGTTTTCCCCGAAAACTTTTCCCGCCCCGGCCTTCTGCGAAGGCCTGCAAATTTTACGTGTAAAATTTGCCCTGACCCGCAAATTTTTCATGAAAAATTTGCGCCTTTCAGGCCCGCCCCGCCGCTGCCGACAGCATCAGCGGATCAATCCCCATGGCGCGCAGCGCCCTCACCCATTTGCCTGCATCATCGGGTGAAAATACCAGATCCTCGGCCGCGTCCGTGATCAGCCAGCCATTGGCGCGGATCTCATCCTCCAGCTGCCCCGGCCCCCAACCGGAATAGCCCAGCGCCAGCAGCGCGCGCGCAGGCCCATCACCCCGCGCCAGCGCCTCAAGGATATCCAGCGTTGCGGTCATCCCGTAATCCGACCCGATCCGCATGGTTGCCGGCCCACCTGTGTAATCGGGCGAATGCAGCACGAATCCGCGCCCGCGTTCCACCGGGCCGC
>CALRMS020000064.1:0-21436 GCA_943369275.1 Rhodobacter maris
GGGCGGGATGTTCGGGGGGATTTCCGGGATCTGGGGGCCGCCGTTGCTGGTTTATCTGCTGTCGACGGGGGCGGGCAAGCAGGAGACGGTGCGGGTGCAGGGGGTGGTGTTCCTGATCGGGGCGGTGGCCCTGCTGGTGGCGCATCTGCGGACGGGGGTGGCCAATGCGGCGAGCCTTGGCTTTTCTGCCGCGCTGGTTGTGCCTGCGATGGTGGGGATGTTCATCGGCTATCGCGTGCAGGACAGGCTGGATCAGGCGCAGTTCCGGCGCTGGACGCAGGGGTTGCTGGTGCTGACCGGGCTTAATCTGGTGCGGCAGGCTGTGATGTGAGGGGGCGAATTTTCTGTGAAAATTCGGGATCCTTCTGTGAAGGATCAGGGCCGGGACATTTGCAGGAAATGTCCCGGCCCATTTGTATTGTCAGCCGATGGCAGCGGCCTTCACGTCATCGTCGATGAAGGGCACGTATTGCGCGAAGTTCTTGGAGAACATGTCCACGAGTTTCGCGGCCTGCGCATCATAGGCTGTAGCATCGGCCCAGGTGTTGCGCGGGTTCAGGAGCGTGGCATCCACGCCCGGCACGGCGACCGGAACCTCGAAGCCGAAATTCGGATCGCGGCGGAATTCCGCGGTGGCGAGCGAGCCATCAAGCGCTGCGGAAAGCAGGGCGCGGGTGGCCTTGATCGGCATCCGCTTGCCCGTGCCGAAGGCGCCGCCGGTCCAGCCGGTGTTCACCAGCCAGCAGGTGGCGCCGTGCTTGGCGATCTTGGCCTGCAGGAGCTTGCCATAAACCTCAGGCCGGCGGGGCATGAAGGGCGCGCCGAAGCAGGTGGAAAAGGTGGGTTGCGGTTCGGTCACGCCGCGTTCCGTTCCGGCCACCTTGGCGGTGAAGCCGGACAGGAAGTGGTACATGGCCTGCGCGGGCGTCAGCCGCGAGATCGGCGGCAGCACACCAAAGGCATCGCAGGTGAGCATGATGATGTTCTTGGGATGCCCGCCGAGGCCGGTGCTGGAGGCGTTGGAGATGTATTCCAGCGGATAGGCGCAGCGGGTGTTGGCGGTCAGGCTGTCATCGTTGAAGTCAAGCTCAAGCGTTTCGGGATCATAGACCATGTTTTCCACCACGGTCGCGAAGCGGTGGGTGGTGGCGTAGATTTCGGGCTCTGCCTCGGGGTCGAGGTTGATGGTCTTGGCGTAGCAGCCGCCTTCGAAGTTGAAGGAGCCGCGATCGGACCAGCCGTGTTCATCATCGCCAATGAGGGTGCGGTCGGGCGAGGCGGAGAGGGTGGTCTTGCCGGTGCCGGAGAGGCCGAAGAACACCGCCGTGTCGACCGGGTTGCCGATGGCGTGGTTGGCCGAGCAGTGCATCGGCATCACGCCCTTTTCGGGCAGCAGGTAGTTGAGCAGGGTAAAGACGGATTTCTTATTTTCGCCCGCATAGGCCGTGTTGGCGATCAGGATCAGCTTCTTGTCGAATTGGAAGGCGATGACGGTTTCGCTGCGGCAGCCGTGGCGGGCCGGGTCGGCCTTGAAGCTGGGGCAGTTGATGATGGTCCATTCGGGGACGAATGTATCCAGCTCGGCCCGGGCGGGGCGGCGCAGGACGTGGCGGATGAAGAGGCCGTGCCAGGCGAGTTCGGTGACGACGCGCACATCAAGGCGATGCACGGGGTCGGCCCCGGCATAGAGATCCTGAACGAAATAATCGCGGCCCTGCATATGGGCCAGCATGTCGGCATGGAGGCGGTCAAAGCCTTCGGGTGGCATGGGGGCGTTGTTTTCCCACCAGATCGTCTTTTCCACCGACGGGGTGCGGACGACGTGCTTGTCCTTGGGCGAGCGGCCGGTGAATTGACCGGTGGAGCAGAGGAAGGCACCGCCGATGCCCAGCTTGCCTTCGCCGCGGGTGACCGCAGCTTCGACAAGGGCGGGTTCGGGGAAGTTGTAATAGACGTTGCCGAGGCCGGTGATGCCTTGATGTGCCAATTCCTGCGCCGGGTTCACGCGTCCGTTCGTCATCCTGCAAGCTCCTGCGACCGGGATCGCACCGGTCATGTCCATTCCAGTGAAGTCCTGCCCGGGCCAAGGGGCAGATGTCAGCGTCCGGGCCAAATCGGCCGCGACATAAAATTGCTATAACACGTCGTTTGCCGCATGGAACAGGACGCTTTCGCACAGTTAGCGCAACCATCGAGAGTTTAGCGCAACCAGTGGATACAATCCTGCCCGCAGAGCGGGAATGTGCGGCAATTTGGCCATTTCTGTGGGTTTTCCGCGACGGTTGCGCCCCACAGATGACGCGATTCGCACATATCGGTTGATTCCCTGCGATGGAAAATCGATCATGCCCCACAAAACAAAAAATCAATGACACACGGGCAGAGTAGGGAAATCGATATGGCAAGGATCGCGCTTGTCGACGATGACAGGAATATCCTGACATCCGTCGCAATGACCTTGGAAGCCGAAGGCTTTGAAGTAGAGACATATAATGACGGGCAATCGGCGCTGGACGCCTTTAACCGTCGGCTGCCGGACATGGCGGTTCTGGATATCAAGATGCCGCGGATGGACGGGATGGACCTGTTGCAGCGGCTGCGGCAGAAGACCAGCATGCCGGTGATCTTTCTGACATCCAAGGATGACGAGATCGACGAGGTTCTGGGTCTGCGCATGGGCGCGGATGACTATGTCAAGAAGCCGTTCAGCCAGCGCCTGCTGGTGGAGCGTATCCGGGCGCTGCTGCGCCGGCAGGATGCGATTGCCACTGGCGAAGTGGCGGTGACGGAAGAGACCAAGATCATGGAGCGGGGCAACCTGCGCATGGACCCGCTGCGCCATTCGGTGACCTGGAAGGGCAATGATGTGGCCCTGACGGTGACGGAGTTCATGCTGCTGCAGGCGCTGGCCCAGCGGCCCGGTTTCGTGAAGAGCCGGGATCAGCTGATGGACGTGGCCTATGATGACCAGGTCTATGTGGACGACCGCACGATCGACAGCCACATCAAGCGGCTGCGCAAGAAGATGAGGGCGGTGGACGACAATTTTTCGGCCATCGAGACGCTATACGGAATCGGCTATCGCTATAACGAAGAGTAAATGACCGCAGCGCCGCGCATTGGAAAGGATGGCCGCCCGGCCCGTTCGGGCGAGGTTGTCCTTGGGGAAGACTGGACCTCGGGTGAGGGGCTGGTCGATCCTGCCTTGCGCGCAAGCCGTGACAGGCGGGGGCTGGTGTCGTTGAACCGGTCGCCGCTGGCGCGGAAGATCATCCTGTTCAACCTGCTGGCGCTTTTGGTGCTGGCAGGGGGTGTGCTGTTCCTGAACCCGTTCCGCGACACGCTGGTGGACCTGCGGGGCGAGGCGCTGGTGCATGAGGCGGCGCTGGTGTCAGACGTGTTCGAGGCCGTGGCCACCGAGGCGCCGGGGCCGATGGATGCGGCGCGGCTTTCGCGGGTGCTGGAGAATGTGCAGGTGCCGCCCGGGGTTGAGGCCTTTGTGGTGGCGGCAGATGGCACGCTGGCGGCGCGGCGCGTGGGCGCGGATCGCCCGGTGATCGTGACCCGGCCGACACCCATTGTGGATACGCTGACCGGGGCATGGAACGGGGTTCGCAATCTGGTGTCGGGTGCCGAACCGGAGGCGGCGGCGGCGGACGGGTTTGCAATGGTGCAGACGTTGTTGCCTGCGGCGCTGAAGGGCGAAGGCGTGCGGACGGACGCGCGCGCGCCGGATGGCGGGCGGGTGTTCGCTGTGGCCCAGCCGGTGACGGTGAACGGGCAGGTTCTGGCCGTGGTCGCGCTGAGCGGCGATCAGGCCGGCATTGATGTGCTGGTGCGCGGCGAGCGGGAGCAGGTTCTGCTGATCTTCATCGTGTCGCTGATGGTGTCGTTCGGGCTGAGCCTGGTGCTGGCATCGACCATTGCCAATCCGCTGTCTGATCTGGCGGCGGCGGCGGAGCTGGGCCGCGACCGGGATGCGCGCAAGATGGCGCCGGGGCGAGTGCGGATCCCCGATCTGGCGGCGCGGCCTGATGAGATCGGGCGGTTGTCAGTGGCCATGCGGGGCATGGTGGCGGCGCTGTATGACCGGATTGACGCGAATGAGCAGTTCGCGGCGGATGTGGCGCATGAGATCAAGAACCCGCTGGCGAGCCTGCGGTCGGCGGTTGGTACGATGCGGCTGGCCAAGCGCGACGATCAGAAGAACAAGCTGCTGGATGTGATCGAGCATGACGTGCGGCGGCTGGACCGGCTGGTGAGCGACATCTCTAACGCATCGCGGCTGGACAGCGAATTGGTCAAGGAGGAGGAGGAGGAGTTCAACCTTGTCCGCACCCTGACCAATATCGCGGAATATCTGGGCCAGCAGGCGAATGAGAAGGGTGTGGAGTTCATCACCGATTTCCCGCCCGACCCGATCCTGATCCGGGGGCTGGAGGCGCGGCTGGCGCAGGTGTTCGTGAACCTGATCAGCAATGCGATCAGCTTTTGCGAAGATGGCGATGCTGTGCGCGTCTGGGCGCGGCGGCGCGAGAACCGGGTTCTGATCGTGGTCGAGGATACGGGGCCGGGGATTCCGGAACAGGCGCTGACCAAGGTGTTCAAGCGGTTCTATTCCGAGCGGCCCCAAGGCCAGTTCGGGGAGCATTCCGGGCTGGGTCTGGCGATTTCCAAGCAGATCGTCGAGGCGCATGGCGGGGTGATCTGGGCCGAGAACATCCGCCCGACCCATGCGGATGTAACCTCTGATCCGCTGGGCGCGCGGTTTGTGGTGGGTCTGCCGGTGTGACATCTGCCGGTATGACTGGCGACGGCCTGCTGCTGCACGCGACCTGCGTGGCGGTCGACGGGCGGGGTATTCTGATCACTGGGCCATCGGGGGCGGGCAAATCGGCGCTGGCCTTGCAGCTTATGGCGATGGGGGCGGGGCTGGTCGCGGATGACCAGGTGGCGCTTTCGCGGCGCGATGGGGCGCTTTGGGCTGCGTGCCCACCAACGATCCGGGGAATGATCGAGGCACGGGGGGTGGGTCTGCTGAATGCCGATCCCGTTGAGGGGGCCGAAGTGGTGCTGGCGGTTGATCTGGGGCAGGCGGAAACGATGCGACTGCCGCCGCGACGTGAGGTTTCCTACCTCGGACGGACAGTGGACCTTGTGCTGGGAAGCCAAACGCCCCATTTCCCGGCTGCGTTGCTGCTCTATGTCAGGGCGGGACGCAGGGAATGACGGACGTGCCGGTGACGGATCTGCCAAACATGCAAGGATCGGTGCCGATGCAGGAGCACCGGTTGGTGCTGGTGACCGGGCCTTCGGGGGCCGGGCGGTCGACGGCGATCGACGCGCTGGAGGACCTTGGGTTCGAGGTGATCGACAATCTGCCGCTGAGCCTTGTGCCGCGGCTGATCGAGGGGGCGCCGCTGGGGCGACCCATCGCGCTGGGCCTGGATGTGCGCAACCGCGATTTCAATGTGGCCGCGCTGATCGAGTTGATCGATGTGCTGACGGCCGATCCGCGGGTGGCGCTGGAAGTGATCTATGTGGATTGCGCGGCATCGGTGCTTATCCAGCGCTATAGCCAGACGCGGCGGCGGCACCCGCTGGCCCCGGCCGAGACGCCGGCCGAGGGCGTGGCGCGCGAGATCGACCTGCTGGCCCCGATCCGGGCGCGGGCGGATCAGCTGATCGACACGACGGAGATGAGCCCGCATGACCTGAAGGCGGAACTGGCGCAGTGGTTCGATCCGGGGGTGGGCGAGCGGCTGGCGGTATCGCTGCAGAGCTTCAGCTACAAGCGCGGGATGCCGCGCGGGGTGGATATGGTGTTCGATTGCCGGTTCCTGCGGAATCCCTATTGGGAGCAGGGATTGCGTGATCTGGACGGGCGTGATCCGGCGGTGGAGGCGTATATCCGGGGCGACGCGCGCTTTGCCGAATTCTACGGACGGTTGAGCGATCTGATCACCTTTCTGCTTCCGGCCATGGTGGAGGAAGGCAAGGCGCATCTGGCCATCGGCTTTGGCTGCACGGGCGGACAACATCGCAGTGTTGCAGTTGCAGAAATTCTGGCCAAAGCGCTTGCAGAGGCAGGCTGGCCGGTGTCAAAACGTCACCGGGAACTGGAACGCAGGGCAGCATCGCAGCCGCCCTCGGCTACTGGGGTGACGGGCGCGTGATCGGTATCGTGATTGTTGCACATGGCGGACTGGCGCGGGAATACCTGTCGGCGGTTGAGCATGTCGTGGGCAAACAGGATGCGATGCGGGCCATCGCCATCGAGGATGACCATGACCGCAGCGCCAAGCAGGCGGAAATCTGCGCGGCGGCAGATTCGGTGGATACGGGCGGCGGCGTGGTGGTGGTGACCGACATGTTCGGCGGATCGCCTTCCAATCTGTCGCTGATGGCTTGCAGCGGGCAGGATCGGCGCATCGTTTATGGTGCGAACCTGCCCATGCTGATCAAGCTGGCCAAATCGCGCGAGTTGACGGTGACCGAGGCGGTTGCGGCGGCGCTTGACGCGGGTCGCAAGTATATCAACAGTCTGGACCTTGGCGGCGGCGCATAGGCCGGGGCGGTGGGGCGTGAGCTGGGGCAAATGACCGGACGGGTATTGCGGATCATCAATGAAAAGGGCCTGCATGCGCGGGCCTCGGCCAAGTTTGTGGAAGTGGTGGAAAGCCACGAGGCACAGGCGCGGGTAACCAAGGACGGGATGACCGTTTCGGGGGATTCGATCATGGGCCTGCTGATGCTGGCCGCTTCGCGCGGGACGGCGATCGAGGTGGCGACGCAGGGGGCGGAAGCGGAGAAGCTTGCCGATGCGCTGGAGGCGCTGGTTGCAAACCGCTTCGGCGAGGACTACTGAGACGCGTCAGACGCGAAAGGCAAAGCCGCCGTGACCGAGACGTCGCAGAGCGAAGATCTCCGCAGCCTTGAGGTGAGCGAAGAGGAACTTGCCCGCCGCAGGGTGGAGCGGGCGGAACGCCCCTATGACATGCGCCGTCTGTCCTATGCCGGGACGTTCAAGAACCCGGTCAAGGCGAACACGATCCGGGTTCTGGAATGGCTGACGGCGAAGGTCACGCTGCTGAAGCTGATCCGAGATTTCGAGCGGACGGGGGCGCCCGTTGGCGCGCCGTTCTGGCCCAAGGCGATACGGCAGATGGGGATCAATATCCAGACGCCGCCCGAGGAGATTGCGCTGATCCCCAAGACCGGGCCGCTGGTGGTGGTGTCGAACCATCCGTCGGGATTGGTCGATGGGATGGTTCTGGCAGAGCTGGTCACAAGGGTGCGGTCGGATTTCAAGATCCTGACGCGGTCGTTGCTGACGGGGATTCCCGAGGTCGAGCAGTTCATGATTCCCGTGCCATTCCCGCATGAGGACAATGCGCGCGAGCTGGGTCTGCAGATGCGGGACGAAACGATGAAGCATCTGAAGGCGGGGGGCGTGATCATCCTGTTCCCGGCCGGGAAGGTGGCGATGAGCGAGGGCTGGTGGGGCCCGGCGGTGGAGAGCGAGTGGAACGTTTTCACGCATAAGATCGTGAAATCCTCGGGCGCGACGATCTTGCCGGTGTTCTTTCCCGGCCAGAATTCGCGCGCATTCCTGATTGCCAACAAGATCAGCGATACGGTCCGGCAGGGGCTGCTGCTCTATGAGATCAAGCGCTGCCTGTTCAAGCCGACGCGGCCCGTGATTGGTGCGCCGATCCCGGCGGAGGAGTTGAAGAAATGGGAAGGGAACCCGCGGGGGTTTCTGGCGTGGTTGCGCGAGCATACGCTGAGTTTGAAGATATGAGGCACAGGCCCTGATTTTTCGCAGGAAAATCGTGGGGCCTGTGAGGGGGGCGATGTCCGGCCCCAACGATTTTTCTGCGAAAAATCAGGGGCCTTTGGGGCGATTTCTGGCGCAGAAATCGCTGCGGAATTTGGCGCAAATTCCGGGATCACGAAGTTTGGCACTGATTTCTGCGTCAGAAATCGGCGCGGAAACTGCGTCAGTTTCCGCTTTTTAGCGGGTGGGGACTGGCACCTCACCCCGGTAATCATAGAACCCGCGCTGCGTCTTGCGACCGAGCCAGCCGGCCTCGACATACTTTGTCAGCAGGGGGCAGGGGCGGTATTTGGTGTCGGCCAGACCGTCATGCAGCACGTTCATGATGGCGAGGCAGGTGTCCAGACCGATGAAATCGGCCAGTTCCAGCGGGCCCATCGGGTGGTTGGCGCCAAGCTTGAGGGATTCATCGATGGATTTGACCGACCCCACGCCTTCGTAAAGCGTGTAGACCGCCTCATTTATCATCGGCATCAGGATGCGGTTGACGATGAAGGCGGGGAAATCTTCGGCGCTGGCGGCGGTCTTGCCCAGCTTGCGGACGACGGCGTGGAGCGTGTCCCATGTCTCCTGATCGGTGGCGATGCCGCGGATGAGTTCCACCAGCTGCATCACCGGGACGGGGTTCATGAAATGAAATCCCATGAACTTTTCTGGCCGATCAGTGCGGCTGGCGAGGCGGGTGATGGAGATGGAGGAGGTGTTGGAAGTGAGGATCGTGGAGGGTTTGAGATGTGGGAGCAGATCCTCGAAGATCGCCTGTTTTACGGTTTCGCGTTCGGTGGCAGCCTCGATGATGAGATCGCAGGGGCCGAGATCGGCGAGTTTGAGCGTGGTCCGGATGCGCGACATGGCGGCGGCCTTGTCCTCGGCGCTGACTTTGCCCCGGCTGACCTGACGTTCGATGTTGCGGTCGATGAGGGCGACCGCCTTGTCGATGCTGTCCTGTGCGATGTCATGAAGCAGCACGTCATAGCCGGCGAGGGAGAAGACATGGGCGATGCCATTGCCCATCTGACCTGCGCCCACGATGCCGACGGTGCGGATCTCTGCCATTTGCGTGCTCCTTCTGTCCGGGGGACATTAGGCGTGTGCGGGCTGCAGGCGCAAGATGCGGTGGGCGGGTGGAGTTACGGAAAGATTGGTTCGAATTGCGACTTTAGCCCTTTGTTCATCTCTGCCCGGCAGGCTTTCCCTTGGGTGTTGTGAAAACTTGGGGGTGTGGGCAATGGCCTATGTTTATCCCGGCGACGGGTCGCTGGATTATTTGCCGTGCCGCTATGGGCGGTCGCGGTTGCTGTTCCGTGGGCCGCGGCGCGATCTGGGCGGGCGCTATGCGGTGGTTCTGGGCGGGATCGAGGCTTATGGCCGCTATATCCCGCAGCCTTATCCGGCGCTGGTTCAGGCGGGGTTGGATCTGCCAGTGGTCAATCTGGGATGCCCCAATGCGGGGCCGGATGCCTGGCTGAACGATCCGGCGGTGATGGAGATCGTTTCGCGGGCGGTGGTGACGGTGGTGCAGGTGCCCGGTGCGGCGGACCTGACCAATCGGCTGTATTCGGTGCATCAGCGGCGGAATGACCGGTTCCTGCGAGCGTCGCCCGTGCTGCAGGCGGTGTATCGCGGGGTGGATTTCACGGATTTCAGCTTTACCCGCCATCTGCTGCGGTCGCTGTTCGAGGTGGGGCCGGAGCGGTTTGCGCTGGTGGCGGATGAGTTGCGGGCGGCCTGGCGCGCGCGGATGGGGGCCTTGCTGGCGGGGATACGGGGAAAGGCGGTGCTGCTCTGGATGGCCGATCAGGCCCCCGGCCCGCGCCGTGATGCGCCGATGGGGGAGCCGGTACTGGTGGATGCGGCGATGCTGGAGGTGGTGATGGAGCGGGCGGATGTGCTGGTGACGGTCACGCCCGCTGCGCCGACGCGGTGGAAAGGGCTGGAGGGGATGGTGTTCCCGGCGATGGCCGAGCCTGCGGCGCGGGGCCTGCCGGGCGTGATGGCGCATGAGGATGTGGCGGCGGCCTTGCTGCCGGTGCTGCGGGGGATGGTGTGACGCAAAAGGGGCGCGGGTTTGCACCCGCGCCCCTTTGACCCGGCCTGCGGCGGGATCAGAGTTTTTCGATCATTTCCGGCACGGCGGTGAAGAGGTCGGCCACGAGGCCGTAATCGGCGACCTGGAAGATCGGGGCCTCTTCGTCCTTGTTGATGGCGACGATGACCTTGCTGTCCTTCATCCCCGCCAGATGCTGGATCGCGCCGGAGATACCCACGGCGACGTAGAGCGTTGGGGCGACGACCTTGCCGGTCTGGCCGACCTGCCAGTCGTTCGGGGCATAGCCCGAGTCGACCGCCGCGCGCGAGGCACCGACGGCGGCACCCAGCTTGTCGGCCAGTTGTTCGATCAGGGCGAAATCTGCCTGAGAGCCGACGCCGCGCCCACCCGAGACGACGATACCTGCGGAGGTGAGTTCCGGGCGGTCAGAGGCGGCGACCTTGTCTTCGACCCACTTCGACAGCGAGGCATCGGCAGCGGCGGCGATCTTTTCGACGGCAGCCGCGCCCGTGTTGCCCACAGCAGCGAAGGACGCCGTGCGGACGGTGAACACCTTTTTCGCATCCGCCGATTTCACGGTCTGGATGGCGTTGCCGGCGTAGATGGGCCGTTCGAACGTGTCGGCGTCGATGACGGCGGTGACGTCGGAGATCACCATGACGTCGAGAAGTGCGGCCACGCGGGGCAGCACGTTCTTGGAAAACGCGGTGGCGGCTGCGGCGATGTGGCTGTAGCCGCCCGCCAGACCGGCGATCAGGGCGGCGGTGGATTCGGCCATGCCGTGATCGAAGGCGGCGTCATCGGCGTGCAGCACCTTGGCCACGCCTGCAAGCTTGGCGGCCTCGGCCGCCGCAGTTGCGGAGGTGCCTGCGATCAGGAGATGCACGTCGCCAAGGGAGGCGACGGCGGAGAGGGTTTTCGCCACGGCATCGGTGGCAAGCTGCCCGTCATTCACATCGGCGAGAAGAAGAACGGCCATCAGATCACCCCTGCTTCGTCTTTGAGTTTCGCGATCAGTTCCTGAATGGAGCCGACCTTGACGCCAGCCTTGCGGCCTGCGGGTTCCACGGTTTTCACGACCGACAGGCGCGGGGCAACGTCGACGCCGTAATCGGCGGGCGTCTTGGCGGCGAGCGGCTTTGCCTTGGCCTTCATGATGTTGGGCAGCGAGGCATAGCGCGGCTCGTTCAGGCGCAGGTCGACAGTCACAATGGCGGGCATCTTGACGGCGATGGTCTGCAGGCCGCCATCGACTTCGCGGGTGACGGTGGCGGTGTCGCCGTCGATGGCGAGTTCGGAGGCGAAGGTCGCCTGCGACCAGCCCAGCAGGGCCGAAAGCATCTGGCCGGTGGCATTCATGTCATTGTCGATGGCCTGCTTGCCGCAGATGACGAGGCCGGGGCCTTCTTCCTTGACGACGCCTGCCAGCAGTTTGGCGACGGCGAGGGGTTCGATATCGGTGTGAACGTTATCGGTTGCCTCGATCAGGATGGCGCGGTCGGCACCCATGGCGAGGGCGGTGCGCAGGGTTTCCTGCGCCTGCTTCACGCCGATGGAGACGACGATGATTTCCGTGGCGATGCCCTTTTCCTTGAGCCGGATCGCCTCTTCGACGGCGATTTCGTCGAAGGGGTTCATCGACATCTTGACGTTGGCGAGATCGACGCCCGATCCATCCGCCTTGACGCGGACTTTCACGTTGTAGTCGATCACACGTTTGACGGGCACGAGCACCTTCATCGCGTATCTCCTTTTGCAGGTCCGGCGGCGCGGACCTTATCCCAAGCTCTCGGTCAGGTAACTAGACCGTCCGCCCGCCTTGCAACAGATCAAATACGACAGCAAACCGCGTCGGGACGTCGCGTTTTCCCGGCGGGTCAGCCTTCGCGGGTCAGGCCGGGCACCCAGAGGACATCATCCTTGCCGTCGTTGTTGGCGATGCGACCTGCGACGAAGAACCAGTCGGACAGGCGGTTGAGGTATTTCACCGACTCGGGGTTGACCGATTCCATGGTGGCGAGTTCCACGGTGAGGCGTTCGGCGCGGCGGCAGACGGTGCGGCAGAGGTGGAGATAGGTGGCCAGCGGCGAGCCGCCTGGCAGGATGAAGGAGCGCAGCGGTTGGAGTTTGGCGTTCATCACGTCGATTTCACGCTCAAGCCGGATGACCTGCGCCTCTTGCATGCGAAGGGGCGTGTAGGGGAGGGTTTCATCAAGGTGCATGTCGGGGGTGCAGAGATCGGCACCCAGATCGAACAGGTCGTTCGAGATGCGGGCAAGGGCTGCGTCCATGTCGGGATTGGCGTGGAGGCGGGCGAGGCCGACGGTGGCGTTGGTTTCATCCACGGTGCCATAGGCCGAGACACGGGTGGCATGTTTGGCCACGCGGGCACCGTTGCCGAGCGCGGTTTCGCCGGCGTCGCCGGTTTTGGTGTAGATCTTGGACAGGACGACCATCGGTTACCTCGTGGATTGCAGATAGGCGAAAGCGACGATCAGGGCCACGGCCACGGCTTGCGCGATGATGCGGTAGCGCATGATGCGGTTGGCGTGCTTGCGGTTGAAATCGCCGCCCTTGGCGAAGCCGCCAATGCCGATCATCAGGATGGCCAGCACCGCGAGGGCGGCAATGGCGGCGATGATGAAGAGCGGGTCTGACAACATGGCGGTTCCCCCTGATGCGTTGCGGGTGATCTAGGGGTGAATGGCGGAAAAGCCAAAGGGCAATTTGCCGGGAGGAGGAATTTGCCGCCCCGTCAACCCTTGGCGATGGCGCGGTCGAGCAGGCGGGTGGGCAGGATGCGCTTGAGGAGCCCGGCGAGGTGGGTGGGGGTGGTGACGTAGTAGCGGGCGCGGGGGCGGGGGGATTCGACGGCGTGGATCAGCTTGGCGGTGACAGCGGCGGCGGGAAGTTCCCAGCGATCCTTCTTTGCGTCGGGTTTGTAGAGACGGTCCAGCAAGGCGCCGTATTCATCGCGCCGGGCGGAGTTTTCCCAATCGATCCATTTTTCGAAATGCGGGATTGCGTTCTGGCGGATGCGGGTGGCGATGGGGCCGGGTTCGATGAGGATGACGTCGATCCCGGTGCCCTGCATTTCCAGACGGAGGACATCGGACAGCCCTTCGAGCGCGAATTTGGTGGAGACATAGGCCCCGCGCCATTTCGCCCCCACAAGGCCGAGGACGGAGGAGCAGTTGACGATGCGGCCATGCCCTTGCGCGCGGAAGGTGGGGATCAGGCGGCGGGTCAGGTCGTGATAGCCGAAGAGGTTGGTTTCAAAGATTTCCCGCAGGGCGCCGCGCGGCAGATCTTCAACCGCACCGGGGCAGGCAAAAGCGCCGTTGTTGAACAGGGCGTCAAGTTTCCCATCAGTTCGGTTGAGTGTTTCGGTCACGGCAGATTCAAGGCTGGATTCGCTGGCATGATCGAGGGGGAAGCTTTCCAGACCCTCGCCGATCAGGCGGTCGCAATCGCCCTGTTGGCGGCAGGTGGCAAAGACGCGCCAGCCACGCGCCTTGAGTGCGTGTGCGGCATCGTAGCCGATGCCCGAGGAGCATCCGGTGATGAGGATGGAACGCATGTGCCTGCCGCCTGATTTTTGTTCTGCTGCTTTGATCTGGATTTAGCGGCAGGCCGGGCGATTTGGCAATGGCGGGATGGTCAGTCGCCGGAGGGCCCGAGCGACAGGGTAGAGAGGGAGGGGGCTTCGGTGGAGATCAGACGGCGGTGGACGAAGCCATCAAGCCCGTCACCTTCGATGCGGATATGGACCCAATCGCCGACCTCTTCGACCACCTGAACGATTTCGCCGCGTTGGACGCTTTCGATCACCGATCCGGTCCGGCTGGCGGCGTCACGGACATTGGCGGCCTCGGCGGTGATAAAGCGCAGGGTGACGGTGGGGTTGTTGAAATCGTTGAAGGCGGGTTCCGCTGCCGTGCTGGTCAGGCTTGCGCGTTGGATCGTGGCCTGTTCCGGCGCGGGCAGGATGCGCAGCGTGTCGGACGGGGCCGAGGGGGCGGAGGCGGTTTGCGTTTCGGTTTCCGGTTGGGTTTCCGGTTCCGGGGCGGGCAGGGCCGGGGCAAGGGCCATGTCATAGGCGCCTGTCAGGCCCATGCGCTGCTGGCCGCGGTCTTCGCCGCCGATCAGAAGGGTCAGGTAAAAGGCGGCGCCGAAGAAAACGAGGTAACGAAACATGGTTAAGGCCCGACTCATGCGCTGGAATGATGCTTGCCATAGCATGGCTTGAAGTTGAGTCGCTGTGAAAATCTGCACGTTCGACCAATGTCTGAACCGGGTGCGGCGCATGGTGGTTTCGGCTGGACCGATGGCGCGCGGCGAATTACACAACATCCATGTCTGACACGCCTGTGAACCCCAAGATCGAGCCCGTCGAGGTGTCTGAGCCGCTGAGCCGTGCGATTGGCGAGCGGTATCTGACCTATGCGCTTTCCACCATCATGCACCGCGCGCTGCCCGATGCACGCGACGGGTTGAAGCCGGTGCATCGGCGAATCCTTTACGCGATGCGGGAATTGCGGCTGACGGCGACGGGGGGATTCCGCAAATCGGCCAAGATCAGCGGCGATGTGATGGGGAACTATCACCCGCACGGTGATGCCGCGATCTATGACGCGATGGCGCGGTTGGCGCAGGATTTCAACGTGCGCTATCCGCTGGTGGATGGGCAGGGGAATTTCGGCAATATCGACGGGGATAACCCGGCCGCCAGCCGATACACCGAGGCGCGGCTGACCGCGATTGCCGAGACGTTGATGGAAGGGCTGGCGGAAAACGCCGTGGACTTCCGCCCGAACTATGACGGGACGCTGGAAGAACCGGTGGTGATGCCGGCGGCGTTTCCCAACCTGCTGGCGAATGGATCGAGCGGGATTGCCGTGGGGATGGCCACGAACATCCCGCCGCATAACCTCGATGAGTTGATCGGGGCCTGCCATGCGATGCTGGGCAATCCGGGCATCAGCGATGATGAATTGGTGGCCTTTGTGCCGGGGCCGGATTTCCCGACGGGCGGGGTTCTGGTGGAGCCGAAGGCCAATATCCTTGATGCCTATCGCACGGGGCGGGGGTCGTTCCGGCTGCGCGCGAAATGGGAGGTCGAGGATCTGGGGCGGGGGATGTGGCAGATCATTGTCACGGAAATTCCCTATCAGGTGCAAAAATCCAAGCTGATCGAAAAGCTGGCGGAACTGATCCAGACCAAGAAGATCCCGATCCTTGCCGATGTGCGGGATGAAAGCGCCGATGACGTGCGGCTGGTGCTGGAGCCGCGCACGCGGACGGTGGAACCCGACATGCTGATGGGGATGCTGTTCAAGAACAGCGATCTGGAGATCCGGTTCAGCCTGAACATGAACGTGCTGATCGATGGCAAGGTGCCCAAGGTCTGTTCGTTGAAAGAGGTGCTTCGGGCGTTTCTGGACCACCGCCGCGATGTGTTGCAGCGCCGGTCGCTGCACCGGATGGAAAAGATCGACCACCGGCTTGAGGTTCTGGAAGGCTTTATCATCGCCTTTTTGAACCTGGACCGGGTGATCGACATCATCCGCTATGACGATGATCCGAAGCGCGCCTTGATGGCCGAGGATTGGTCGAAAGACCACAAGCGCGCGATGTCGGAGAAGGATTATGTCGGCCCGCCGGAGGGTGAGGGCGAGCTGACCGAGGTGCAGGCCGAAGCCATCCTGAACATGCGGCTGCGGTCTTTGCGGCGGCTGGAGGAGATGGAGCTGATCCGCGAGCGGGACGCGCTGATGAAGGAGCGGGCCGATCTGGCGGACCTTCTGGAAAGCGACCGGCGGCAGTGGAAGCAGGTGGGTGTGGAGCTGGAGGCGATCCGCAAGCAGTTCGGCAAGGACAGCAAGGGCGGCGCGCGGCGCACGGCATTCGCCGAGATGGGCGATGTGGAGGATGTGCCGTTCGAGGCGATGATCGAACGCGAACCCATCACGGTGATCTGTTCCAAGATGGGCTGGATCCGCGCGATGAAGGGGCAGGTCGCGCTGGACACAGACGTGAAATTCAAGGACGGCGATGAAGGGCGGTTCCTGTTCCACGCCGAGACGACGGACAAGATCCTTTTGGTGGGATCGAACGGGAGGTTCTACACGCTGCTGGGGGCCAACCTGCCCGGTGGGCGGGGCATGGGGGAACCTGTGCGCCTGATGGTCGATCTGCCGAATGAGGCGGAGATCATCGAATTGATGATCTATCGCGCGGGCGAGAAGTTGCTGGTGGCGTCGACGGCGGGTGATGGGTTCGTGGTGCCGTCTGAGGAAGTGCTGGCGCAGACGCGGGCGGGCAAGCAGGTGCTCACGGTGCGCGACGGGGTGAAAACCGCGCTGTGCCGCCGCGTGGCCGGGGATACGGTCGCTGTGGTGGGGGATAACCGCAAGCTGCTGGTGTTCCCGCTGGCCGAGTTGCCCGAAATGGCCAAGGGCAAGGGCGTGCGGTTGCAGAAATACAAGGATGGCGGTTTGTCGGATGCGACGACCTTTACCTTGGCTGAAGGGCTGACGTGGAAAGACCCGGCCGGCCGGACGCGGACCGAGGCGGATCTGGCGGAATGGGCCGGGCCACGGGCGGGCGCTGGCAAGATGGCACCGAGGGGATTCCCGAGGGATAACAGATTTAACTGAGTGATTTTTTCAGGACGGTTGCGATGGATCACCCCGCTGTTTCGGATTTGAAGGTGCAGTATCGGGGGGATGCGGCGAAGCTGTTTCCACTGGCGCTGGGCACGGGCGTGCTGGGGTTGGTAACGCTGGGTATCTATCGGTTCTGGGGCAAGGCGCGGATCAGGCGGCATGTCTGGGGCAAGATGCGCGTGGGCGATGACGCGCTGGAGTTCACCGGGACGGGCCTTGAGATGTTTCTGGGCTTCCTGATGGCGGTGGTGGTGCTGGCTGTCTATCTGGCGGTGGTCCAGTTGATCCTGTTTTCCGTGGGCATCCGGTTCGTGTTCGACCCGCAATCGGAGATGGAGGAGATCGCGCAGGGGATTTCGATTGCGTTGTCGTTTCTGGCCGTGCTGCCCCTGATGATCTTTGCTGCCTATCGGTCGCGGCGGTACAAGCTGGCGCGGACGCGTCTGCGGGGCATCCGCTTTGCGATGGACAATGCGGCGGGCGGCTATGTGATCCGGGCGCTGGGCTATCTGGTGCTGACGGTGCTGACGCTGGGGCTGCTGTGGCCGCTGATGACCTTTCGGCTGGAAGCCTACATGACCGACCGGACATGGTATGGCGGGGCGCGGTTCCGGCAGGGGGGCGCGTGGACGGGGCTGTACCGGGCCTATTTCCATGTGATCGTCGGGATGGGGATGATCTTGGCGGCGGTTGTTTTCGGGGCGCTGGATGAGGGCTGGATGGCCGGGCTTTTGAGCGTGCTGGGTGTGATCTGGGGGCTGGTGGGGCTGATCCTGTATCGCGTCCGGGCCTTTGGATACCTGATGTCGCACAAGGAGATGGAGGGGGGCCTTGGCTTTCGGGCAGAGCCGCGGGCCGGGGCTGTGGTCTGGACCTATCTCAAAGGGGCGTTGATCGTGGGTCTGCTGGGCGGCGTTGCGTCGGCCGTGATCTTTGCGCCTTTGGGGGCGATGATGGTGGGGATCGAGGAGGCGAGCGAATTCGTGCAGCTTGAATTCGCGGTGCTGGGGGTGGTGCTTTACCTGCTGGTGCTGACGGTGTTCGGGGCGCTGTCGCTGGTGTTCATCAGCCAGCCCGTGCTGGCGCAGTTCGTGGACAGCGTGACGGTGACCGGGGTGGCGGCACTGGATGCCGTGCGGCAGCGGGTGGCGGATGGCGGGGCCGATGCCGAAGGGTTGGCGGATGCACTGGATATGGGAGGCGCGTTCTGATGCTGCCCGCGTCGGAGGACGCCGTTTGGTTCGACGGACACAGCGCGCGGCGGCAGGCGGTCGTGGTGGAGGTGGCCCCGGACGGGCGGGCCTTGCGCTTTGGCGGGCAGATCTGGCCAGTGGACAGGCTGCGGCAGATCGAGGGCGAGGGGCTGGTTCTGGCGCTGCTGGTGGAGGGGGGCGATGAGTTGCCCCATGATCCGGCGCGGCTGGTGCTGGCGGATGGGGCGCTGGCGGCATGGGTGCGGGGGGCCGCGCCGCATCTGGCGCGGCGCGACCTGAAGCAGGGCACGGGCGTGAAGATCGCGGTGCGCGTCGGTCTGGCAGCGGTGGCGCTGGCGGCGATTTTGTTCCTGTTCCTGCCGCGCATTTCCGACCGGCTGGCCGATCAGTTGCCGCTGGAGCAGGAGGTGGCCTTTGGGCGGGCGGTGGTCGGGCAGATCGAGGGGTTTCTGGGCGGAGATGAGCCTTTGGCCTGTTCGGCGCCAGAGGGCCTTGCCGCGCTGGAGAAGATGGAGCGGCGGCTGACCGAAGGGCAGGACCTGCGCTATGACATCGAGTTGCGGGTGTTCGACCATGAGATGCTGAACGCCTTTGCAGCACCCGGCGGGCAGGTGGTGATCATCCGGGGGCTGCTGGATGAGGCCGATACGGCCGAGGAAGTGGCGGGCGTGCTGGCGCATGAGATTGGCCATGTGGAGGCGCGCGACCCCACGCGGCTGGCGTTCCGGCAGGCGGGATCGGCGGGGATATTGGCGCTGGTGCTGGGGGATGTGACGGGGGGCACGGTGATCGGGCTGCTGGGTGATCACATGCTGAGCGCGTCCTATACCCGCGAGGCAGAGGCGGCGGCGGATGCCTTTGCCTTTGCGCTGCTGCAGCGCACGGGGATCGGGACTGAGGGGCTGGCTGCGTTCTTTGAGCGGATCGAGGGGATGGGCGGGGATGTGCCAGAGATATTGTCCACCCATCCGGCGAGCGGCAACCGGGCGGAGGCGGCGCGGGGCGCGGGCGGGGCTGCGGAGCGGCCGGTGCTGAGCGATGCGGAATGGCAGGCGTTGAAGGCCATCTGCGGCTAGCGCGCGAGGCGGCGCGAACTGTCCGCGACATGGAAACCTGCCGCGGACGCACTCGTTACTGCACATGAATGGAAGCCTGGAGACCCATTCAAATCACAGCTTAGCCGCGGATGCATGAATCGCAACCTAAAGTTGCAGAACCTTGCATGACGGATTTGCTGTTGTGGTGAGCCGTGGCTCAGGCCGGTTCTACACCCAGCCAGATGCCGCCTTCGGGGCGGAGGGTGAGGATCATCACGGGTTTTGGTGACTTGCCGGGGATCAGGGTGAAGCGGAAGCGGGCGAGCAGGGTGGCAAGGATGATGACCGCCTCTTGAATGGCGAAGTTTGCGCCGATGCAGATGCGGGGGCCATCGCCGAAGGGCAGGAAGGTGAAGCGGTCGGTTTGGTGGCCGGGGGCGAAACGTTCGGGATCGAAACGGTCGGGATCGGGCCAGTGGGCGTGATGGCGGTGCAGGGCGTAGATCGGCAGGATCACCGTATCGCCGGGTTTGACCGGGCGGCCGCTGAGCGTATCGGGCTTTTGTGCGGTGCGGGACAGAAAGGCGGCGGGCGGATAGAGGCGCAATGTTTCGTCGATCACCTGCCGGATAAAGGGCAGCTTTGGCACATCCGCCACTGTCGCGGCGCGGGGGCCGAGTTGGGCCTGCGCCTCCGCCCGGGCGCGGGCCTGAACGGCGGGATCGAAGGCACAGAGATAGAGCGCCCATGACAGGGTAAGGGCTGTGGTTTCATGGCCCGCGACGATGAAGGTGAGAAGGTTGTCGCGCAATTCCGCTGTTGTCATCCTGCGGCCTGATTTCGGGTCTTCGCCCGCCATCAGCAGATCGAGCAGGTCGGGGATGCCGGGGCTGCCGCTGGCGCGGCGGCGCGAAATGGCGGCATCGGCCACGGCTTTCATGTCGCGCAGGCCAGAGCCCGCGATCAGGCGCGAGGGGCGTGGGACCCAGGGCGGGGCGCCGAGGATATCGAGCAGCGAGACCTTGGCGGTTTGCGAGATATAGGCGTCAATGGCGCGGTGGACGGCGTCGCGGTCAAACCCGTCGCCGCCCGAGAAGGTGACGTCGGAGATCACTTCGAAGGTGGCGGTGACCATTTCCTCGAACGCATTCGTCGCGCGGCCTGTGGCGGCGTTGAATCGGCCGGAGGCGCGTTCGGCGGCGGCGGTCATCACCGGGGCGAGGGCGGCCACGTTGCGGTGCGAAAAGACCGGGGCGGCGGTGCGGCGTTGCCAGAGCCATTCCTGCCCCTCGGCGATGAAGATCGACTCGCCGATGCCGGGGCCGAGGATCAGTTTGGTGACATCGGATTTGGGGTAATCCTCTACCCGGTCGCGCAGCACGTGGCGGAGGGCTTCGGGATCCATGATCATGTGCCAGCGTTTGCCGCTGGTGTTCGACACGATCGGCGCGCGGGTGGCCTGTTCGGGGATCAGTTCCAGAAGATTGCGCCGTCCGGCGCGCAGGCTGCCGAGGATACCCAGTGGCTCCGGCGCAAGCGGCACGCGCACGGGCAGGTGCACGGGCACGGGCACGGGCGGGGCCGAGGGTTGCGAGGTGGTGGCCATCGGGCCGGCTTGGGGATCGGTGATCTGGACGCGGGGGGACATGGGGTTTGCCTTGCTGGACACATCAAAGATAGGCGACGAGATGCATCGGGCAAAGGGCGACCGTTGCGCAGCGGCCTTGCAACAGATATCGGAAGGGCAATGGCCTGCGGGCCGAGACCGACGGAGTCGCAATGCTGATCCTTCGCCAAATGGCCCTTTTGTCCGGATTTGCCGTTCTGGCTGCCTGCGCTGGCAATGACCTGAAGGAACCGCCGGTTCCGTTGGGGGATTTCGCGCTTGGGCTGAACATCGTCGTGGCCGACAATGTGCAGAAGGTGCCGATTTCGCGCGATGCTTCTGTCGAGGAGTGGGAGGCGGTGATGAAGGATGCCGTCGCCAACCGCTTTGGTCGCTATGAGGGGGCCAAGCTTTATAACATCGGGATTTCCATCGATGGCTATGCGCTGGCCCCGCCCGGCATTCCGGTTGTGGCGGCGCCGAAATCGGTGCTGGTGATCACGGCCAATGTCTGGGACGATGCGGCCGAGCAGAAGTTGAACGCCGAAGGGCACCGGATCACCGTCTTCGAAAGCCTTTCGGGCGAGACGGTGATCGGCACCGGTTTGACGCGCAACAAGAAGGAACAGATGGAAGCGCTGTCCTATAACGCGGTGAAGCGGGTGGAAGAGTGGTTCCTGGAAAACCCGGAATGGTTCGGCCTGCCACCGAAGCCGCCCGCGCCCGAGGCGGACCCTTCCAGCAATCGGTGACCCGTCGGCCAGCAAAGGCCGCCATTCCCGCTTGATTTTCCCCCAGCGGCGGCTTAATTCGCCGCGCGAGTAGCACGGGCCGGGTTCGGCCCCCCAATCCGAAGGCCCGAAGACATGGCAAAGGCAAAGTTTGAACGGAACAAACCGCACGTCAACATTGGCACGATTGGCCACGTTGACCACGGCAAGACCACTCTGACGGCAGCGATCACCAAGTATTTTGGTGAATTCCGCGCCTATGACCAGATCGACGGTGCGCCGGAAGAGCG
>CALRMS020000065.1:0-21324 GCA_943369275.1 Rhodobacter maris
GCTCGTAATACCCGGTGAACAGGGCAGGTGGCACCCCGATCACCACAGGGCGAAAGAACAGCTCAAAGAACTGCCGCGCCCCTTCGGCGCTGTCACCCGCATCTTCGGCCAGCCGGCACAGCGGCACCCAGTCAGATTCGTCCAGCAACCCGCAGGTTTCCCGGAATGAGGAAAGAGCGGCCCGATGGTCATCGGCCGCCCATCCCTCCAGATCGGCAAAACGCAGGATTTCGGCATGGCTGGGCACGGTCATCATAGCGACCGCCATTATAGCCGCTGCCAGGGCCGAACGCATCAGTCTCCGGTGGCGACAAGTTGCCAGTTGGGATCGTTCGATCCCATCTTGCGGGCAAATGTCCAGACGTCACGCTGCCGCTTGATCTCGTTCGGGCTGCCTTCGATCACAGTGCCGTTCGCATCCTTGACCACAGAGGTCAATTCGCCAACGAAACGCACAGAAACCTCACCCTCGCGCGAGTCGCGGTCATACGTGGCGTCGTGCAGTGCCAGTTCCCGCAGGCCAACAAAAGTCGCCTCAACGGTCAGGCCCTGTTCCTCGCGCAGGCGGATCGCCTCGTCAAAGGTGGCGGCCACTTCCGGCGACAGGAACGACCGGACCTTGTCCACCTCGCCCTTCTCATAGGCCATCAGGATCATCTCATAGGCTCCGCGTGCGCCGGACAGGAATTCCGAAACGTTAAAGCCCGGCTCGGCCAGTTTCATCGACCCCAGCGCCTTGGCCGCATCCGTCCCATCTGCGACGTGGTCGGTGATGTCGCGGTCCGGCCCGCCTTCGATCACCTCGAAATCCCGGCGCGGTTTTGCGGCGGGGCGAACGTCGTCCAGCGGGATTGGCGGCTTTTCAAATCCTTCCCGTGTTCCCAACACGGAACGCAGTTTCAGAATCAGGAAAACGGCGATCCCGGCCAGAACAAGCAGCTGGATCAGGGAAGAGCTCATTGGTACCTCGGATATGCGATGCCATGCGGTGGCAGGGTCTGGGTTTCAACATGTCTTGGCGGCAGGGGTTGGTATCTGCCATGCTGTGCCCTTATGTAGGGTTCATGGCCGCCCCTGTCTACGGCATGCCCCCTGATTTGCCTTCAAGGACCGCTCCGATGCCCGTTTTCGCTCTTCTTCTGGCCTGGCCGCTGATCGAAATCGCGCTTTTCGTCACCATCGGTGGCGCGATTGGGCTTTGGCTGACGCTTCTGGTGGTGATCGGCACCGGCTTTCTGGGGGTTGCCTTGCTGCAACGGCAGGGCCTCCGCAACGCTGAGCGCCTGCGCCGGCAGATGGATCAGATGCGCGATCCGCTGCGGGCTGCGGGCGATGGGGCGCTTTTGGCCCTTGCGGCGATCCTGTTGATCTTGCCCGGTTTCCTGACCGATTTCCTTGGCGCGCTCCTGCTGATCCCACCGTTTCGTCGTCTTCTGATCGCGCAGATGGCGCGACGTTTCGGCATGGCGTCGATGCGATCAGACCAGCCCGCCCGCCGCAGTGACGGCATCGTGATCGACGGCGAATTCGTCGAGATCGACCCCGATCCCAACCGCCCGCCAAACCAACCTTCCGGCTGGACGAGGCATTGAGGCAGCGCCACCTTCCTGCTAGGAACGCCGTCAACCCCGGGGCCAACCCCAGGACCGCCCCAAGGATTGACGAGGAGTGACAGGAATGGCCGACGAAACCACCGCCCCGAAACCCGAAGCCGCAACTGAGGCCGCACAGCCGCAAGTGCGCATGCAGGTTCTGGCGCAATTCATCCGTGACATGTCGTTTGAAAACATGGTGGCCAAGAAGGGCATCTCCGGATCTGACGTGCAGCCCGATATCCAGGTCGCCGTCAGCCTTGACGCCCGCAAGCGCCCGGCCGACCACCAGTATGACATCATCTCGAAATACCGCTGCACCTCAAAGAACAAGTCGAACGGCGAAACGCTGTTTTTGCTTGAGGTAGAGTATGGCGCGATCTTTCATGTCGAAGGCGTACCGGAAGAACAGCTTCATCCCTTCCTGCTGATCGAATGTCCGCGTCTGGTGTTTCCCTTTGTGCGTCGGATCATCTCGGATGTGACGCGTGATGGCGGCTTCCCGCCATTGAACATCGACACGGTCGATTTCGTGACGCTCTACCGTCAGGAACTCGCTCGTCGGGCACAGGCCGCACAGGCGCAGGCCACACCGATCAACTGATTCCGTTCTGATTTTTGTGGAAAAGCGCGCCCCTTAGGCGCGCTTTTTCCATATTGCCCCATCACCCAGCTTGGCGACAAAGGCCGCATGGCGGGCGGCTTCATCTTCGCTGATCCGTGATGGCAGCGGGGCAGGGCGGGGCCGGGGGCGCCACACCTCATCCCCGCCGGTCCGTTGCTGGCCGGATGGCTGTGTGTTGGATGCCGCTGAAAGCCCAAAATCCGGCTGCCGCCCCCCCACCAGTTCCAGATAGACCTCGGCCAGGATTTCGCTGTCCAGCAGCGCCCCGTGTTTTTCCCGTGCCGAGTTGTCCACCCCGAACCGACGGCACAGCGCATCGAGCGAGACAGGCGATCCAGGAAACCGCTTGCGCGCAATCATCAGCGTGTCCACTGCCCGGTCATTGGGCAGGCCGGGCAGGCCGGCCCATCCCAACTCTGCGTTCAGAAACTTCATGTCAAAAGCTGCGTTGTGGATGACCAGCTTCGCATCGCCAATAAAATCAAGGAATGCCTGACCCACCGCCTTGAACACCGGTTTGTCGCGCAGGAAATCATCGCCCAGACCGTGCACTTCGAACGCCTCTTTCGGCATGCCGCGTTCGGGGTTGATGTATTGGTGATAGGTCCGGCCCGTGGGCAGGTGATTGAACAACTCCACCGCCCCGATTTCCACGATTCGGTGCCCTTCGGTCGGTTCAAAGCCGGTGGTTTCGGTATCCAGAACGATTTCACGCATGGCGGGTTTTCCGTATATGGGCAATCAGCGCACGCACTGCGGCGCGGGCAGACTCTTCGCTCAGGGTTTCAATGATATGCGTCGCCCGCGCCCGCTTGTCAGCATCCGGCATCTGGCGGGACAGGATGGTGGCGAATTGCGCCTCGGTCATACCGGGGCGGGCCATCACACGGGCGCGCTGCAGATCGGGCGGGGCGGTGACCAGCAGCGTTGCGTCCATCTCGGCCTCGGATCCCTTTTCGAACAGCAGGGGGATATCCAGCACCACGATATCCGAAGTTGCCCCCTCCAGAAACGCCCCCCGGTCCGCCGCGACCAGCGGATGTACCACCGCCTCGATCCGGGCCAGCGCGGCTGAATCCACAGCGATCCAGTCTTTCAGGGCCCCACGATCGATGCCGCCATCACGCAAGGCCGCGGGGCAAAGCGCGGCCAAAGGCCCCACCGCCGCCCCACCGGGCGCATAAAGCCGATGCACGGCCGCATCCGCATCCCAGACGGGAACCGCTTCCTCTGCGAACATCGCTGCCGTGGTCGATTTCCCCATCCCGATGGAACCCGTCAGGCCAAGGCGAAACGGCCTCATACCGCCATCACCGCGGCGCGCGTCGCCTCATCTACCTCGGGGCGTTGGCCGAACCAGCGTTCAAAACCGGGCGCAGCCTGATGCAACAGCATCCCAAGACCATCCACCACCGTGGCGCCGCGCTCTTCTGCCTCGATCAGGAACTGGGTCTTCAGCGGGGTATAGACCAGATCCGTCACCAGCGCCTGCGGCGACAACGATCCCAGCGGCAGCACCAGATCGGGCTTGCCCGTCATGCCCAGCGATGTGGTGTTCACCACCGTGGCTGCGCCATCGATCATCGCATCGGCCTGCACCCATTCCTGCACATGCACCTTGGCCCCGAAATCCGACCGCAGCGCATCCGCCCGGGCACGTGTCCGGTTGGCAAGGCGGATTTCCGGCACGCCCACCTCGATCAGGGCCGCAATCACCGCCCGCGCAGCCCCACCCGCCCCAAACACAGCCGCCGGGCCGCTGTTGGGCACCCAATGCGGCGCGTTCTGGCGCAGGTTGGCGATGAAGCCCGCGCCATCTGTATTATCGGCCTGAATCTTCCCGTCCTTGCGAAAGATCAGCGTGTTGGCCGCGCCGATCAGCGCAGCGCGGTCCGAAATCACATCGGCAATCTGCAGGATCGCCTCCTTGTGCGGGATCGTCACATTCGCCCCGACAAACCCCATCTTCGGCAGCATGCGCAGCACATTGGCCAGATCAGCCTGCGCCACGTCCATCGGGATGTAGAACCCCTTGATGCCATAGCGTTTCAGCCAATATCCATGCAGCGCGGGCGACCGGCTATGCGCGATGGGCGACCCGATGACAGCAGCAAGCGGAATACGGGGATGATCGGTCATGCGGGGATGAAACCCCGCTGTCCCAGATGGTTCAAGAGCGGAAGAAGCGGCAGGCCAAGAACGGTGAAGTAATCCCCCTGCACGTCAGAGAAAAGGCGCAGACCTTCTGCCTCCAACTGATAGCAGCCCACCGAATGGCGGACCTCATCCCAATTCCGGGCCAGATAACCCTCAAGATACTCGTCCGAAAACGCACGCATCGTCAGCCTGACCTCCCCCACATGCCGCCAGACGGGCTTTGCTTGATCATATAGCACGACCGCCGAGATCAACCTGTGACTTTTGCCACGCAGCGCCGCCAACTGTGCCCGCGCTGCATCAGGCGTGTCCGCTTTGCCCCAGACCTGCCCTTCGAACTCCAGCACCTGATCGCAACCGATCACCACCGCCTCGGGATGACGTTCGGCCAGCTTGCGCGCCTTCATCTCTGCCAACGTATCCGCCACATCACGCGGCTTGGCGCCCTCAGCCTCCAACGCGGCACGGACCTGGTCTTCATCGATCCGGGCAGGCAACGCCTCTACCTCCACCCCTGCCTGTGCCAGAAGCTGGCGGCGGATGGGCGAGGCGGAGGCCAGGATCAGGCGGGGCATGATGGTCGCTCCTTTAGGGGTGAAGCTGTGGACAATCTCTCTTTGTTCCGGCTGTGCGATTGTGGCCCATTTCGCGCCCACCACCGCAGCGCGCCGCGTCGGGGGATAGTTCGGGCAGATGGGGCGATTTGTCCACCTGTGGGTTTGAATTTCCAAAGGCTGGGGATGGCCACGAATACGACAGATGTTCGGCTGACCTTCTGTGCAAAACTTTCTCGGTAATTCCTCAGTAACGCATTGTTTGTATTTGATTTAATTTATCGCACGCGTCTTGGTGCTGCGTTTTCCCCAATCTGTCCACAGCCTGTGCCCTGTGGAGGAAAGGGGGGATGACAGGATGTATTCCGTTGTCCACAGTGCCTGCATCATCATTCTCTCTTAGAATCCTTATTGATAAGAAGAAGAAGAATGGCGCGAAGACAGGTGGAACGATGGGCGATTTTCTGGCGAACTGGTATCCTTGGTCCAAATCGTTGCACGTGGTTTCCGTGATCGCCTGGATGGCAGGGTTGTTCTACCTGCCGCGCCTCTATGTCTATCATGTCGAGGTTGTAGGATCAGGAAATCCCACGGATACCCTTTTCCAGACGATGGAACGGAGGCTGCTGAAAGCCATCATGAACCCTGCGATGATAGCGACCTGGATTTTCGGGCTGGCGCTTGTCTTCACACCCGGAATTGTGCCGTGGACGGAAATCTGGCCATGGTTGAAAGCAGCGTCTGTGCTTGGGATGACGTGGTTTCACATGTGGCTGGGCCTGCGCCGAAAAGATTTCATCGCCGACCGAAACACCGTGACCGGGCGTCAGTATCGCATGATGAACGAGGTTCCGACGGTTCTGATGCTGGTGATCGTCTTTTCGGTCATCGTGAAGTTCTGACCTGCGCTCTGGCGACGATTGAGCGGCAAGATTGACTTTCCGGCCATAGCCGCTTAAGTCCGGCGCTGCAGGGCCGTCCGGCCCACCGCATTTCCCGTCTCCATACTGGCGAACCCGTGCATCTGCATGGCGCCTCAGGACATATCCGCACATGACGACCGAACGCCTGAACCTTTCCGATCTCAAAGCCAAGACACCTGCCGATCTTCTGGCCATGGCCGAAGAGTGGGAGATCGAAAACGCCCCCTCCATGCGGAAGGGCGAGATGATGTTCCAGATCCTGAAGGAACATGCCGAAGAAGGGTTCGAGATCGGCGGCGATGGCGTGCTGGAAGTGCTGCAGGATGGTTTTGGCTTCCTGCGCAGCCCGTCGGCCAACTATCTGCCCGGCCCGGATGATATCTATGTCAGCCCCGAGATGATCCGCCAGTTTTCCTTGCGGACAGGCGATTCCATCGAAGGTGTCATTCAGGCACCGCGTGAAAACGAACGGTATTTCAGCCTGGTGAAGGCCACCAAGATCAACTTCGATGATCCCGAACGCGCCCGGCACAAGGTGCACTTCGACAACCTGACCCCGCTCTATCCCGATGAGCGGCTGAAGATGGAAATCGAAGATCCCACGATCAAGGACCGCTCGGCCCGGATCATCGATCTGGTATGCCCCATCGGCAAAGGCCAGCGCGCGCTGATCGTGGCCCCGCCGCGCACGGGCAAGACGGTGCTGCTGCAGAACATCGCGCACAGCATCGCGACCAACCACCCCGAGATCTATCTGATCGTTCTGCTGATCGACGAACGCCCGGAAGAAGTGACCGACATGCAAAGGTCGGTGAAGGGTGAAGTCGTATCTTCGACATTTGATGAACCGGCAACACGCCACGTCGCCGTGGCCGAGATGGTGATCGAAAAGGCCAAGCGGCTTGTGGAACACAAGCGCGATGTGGTGATCCTCCTCGACTCGATCACCCGTCTGGGCCGTGCCTTCAACACTGTGGTGCCGTCTTCGGGCAAGGTGTTGACGGGTGGTGTGGATGCGAACGCCCTGCAAAGACCCAAGCGGTTCTTTGGTGCAGCACGGAACATCGAAGAAGGCGGGTCGCTGACAATCATCGCCACTGCGCTGATTGATACCGGCAGCCGGATGGACGAAGTGATTTTCGAAGAATTCAAGGGCACCGGCAACTCGGAGATCGTGCTTGACCGCAAGGTCGCAGACAAGCGCGTGTTCCCGGCCATCGACATTCTGAAATCCGGCACGCGGAAAGAGGATCTTCTGGTCGACAAGGTCGATCTGCAAAAGACCTATGTCCTGCGCCGCATCCTGAACCCGATGGGCACGACCGACGCGATCGAGTTCCTTCTGACAAAGCTGAAACAGACAAAGTCAAATTCGGAGTTCTTCGATTCCATGAACACATAAGTGTTCTGAATCAAAGGTTTATATCCTGATGGACACGATCTATGCCTTGGCCAGTGCCCGCGGCAAGGCCGGGGTGGCGATACTGCGATTGTCCGGTCCAATGGCGCATGACGCGGCCGTTATCCTGTGTGGTGATCTTCCCGCAGCGCGGCGTGCCTCTTTGCGGCGTCTTTCATGGAATGGCGTAGAACTGGATCAGGCACTGGTCTTGATCTTTCCCGATGGGCAAAGCTTTACTGGTGAGCCATCTGTCGAGCTGCACCTGCACGGCTCCCTTGCTGTTGTGCAATCGGTCATGCGGGCCCTGTCCGAAATAGCGGGGTTGCGGCTGGCTGAACCGGGTGAGTTCACCCGCCGGGCGCTGGAAAACGGGCAACTGGACCTCGCGCAGGTTGAGGGTCTGGCAGACCTCATCGACGCCGAGACAGAGGCACAGCGCCGGCAAGCGCTGCGTGTTCTGTCGGGCGCGATTGGCCGGCGGGCAGAGGAATGGCGCCGAAAGCTGATCCGCGCTGCGGCGCTGATCGAAGCGACAATTGATTTCGTTGATGAAGATGTGCCCGTGGACGTCACACCCGAAGTCATGGAACTGACTTCTGATGTTCTGGTGGAGTTGCGGCGCGAAGTGACCGGGTCATTTGCGGCAGAGCGCATTCGTGACGGGTTCGAAGTTGCAATTGTGGGCGCGCCGAATGCCGGGAAATCTACCCTGTTGAATGCTTTGGCTGGCCGTGATGCGGCGATCACATCAGAATTTGCCGGAACGACACGCGACGTGATCGAAGTGCGCATGGATATCGGCGGGTTGGCGGTCACGCTTCTGGACACAGCCGGATTACGCGAAACGACGGATCCGGTTGAAAGAATTGGAATCGAACGCGCGCTTGATCGGGCCAAGGCGGCGGATCTTCGGGTGTTTCTGGACAGCGGTGAAGACGTTCCCGGAATAATGCCCATGCAGGGCGACATCAACATATCCGGCAAGGCAGATGTGACCGGTAAAGGTGTTTCCGGAAAGACGGGGCAGGGTGTTCCGGAACTGATCGCCGCGATCGGCGAACGGTTGCTGGTTCGCAGCGCCAATGCCGGGCTTGTAACGCGTGAGCGTCATCGTCTGGCGATCGAGCGGGCGATCGGGGCTATGGAATCGGCGCGGGTTGAGATAGAGAGGGGCGCAGCGCGGGCAGAGCTTGCCGCCGCGGAACTGCGCATCGCGATCCGCGCCCTCGAAGCGCTGGTTGGCCGGGTGGATGTGGAAAATCTGCTGGATGAGATTTTCTCCAGCTTCTGTATCGGAAAGTAAGGGCGTTTCACGTGAAACAGTTTGATGTCATCGTCATCGGCGGCGGGCATGCCGGATCAGAAGCGGCAGCCGCTTCGGCACGCATGGGTGCACGGACGGCGCTTGTCACGCTGCGCGCGGATGCGATCGGGGTGATGTCTTGCAACCCGGCGATCGGTGGTCTGGGCAAAGGCCACCTGGTGCGAGAGATTGATGCGCTGGATGGCGTCATGGCGCGCGCCGCAGATAGTGCTGGCATCCAGTTCCGTCTGCTGAACCGCAGGAAAGGCCCCGCAGTGCAGGGCCCGCGTACGCAGGCTGATCGCAAACTCTATCGAAAGTCCATGCAGCGCCTTTTGTCGGCAGAGCCCTTGCTGCAGGTCATCGAAGGCGAAGTGATTGACCTGCTGCGCAGCGGCGGACAGGTATCCGGCGTGATCCTGCAGGATGGCAGCCGGATTGACGCGGCGGCGGTGGTGCTCACGGCGGGCACATTTCTGAACGGCCTGATCCATATTGGTGACCAGCAACACCCGGGTGGCCGGATGGGTGATCGCCCCGCAGTTCCGCTTGCGATCCGGCTGGCAGAGATGGATCTGCCGCGCGGGCGGCTGAAGACTGGGACGCCACCACGACTTTCTGGCAAGACTATCGACTGGGATAGGCTGGAAATGCAGCCTGGCGATGAAGATCCGGTTCTGTTTTCTTTCCTCAGCAGTGCCCCCGAAGCCCGCCAGATCAGCTGCGGGATCACACACACCAACGAAAAGACGCATGATATCGTCCGCGCCAATCTTGGTCGGTCGGCGATGTATGGGGGTCACATCGAAGGCGTGGGTCCCCGCTATTGCCCTTCGATCGAGGACAAGGTCGTTCGATTTTCGGATAAAGCCTCACATCAGGTCTTTCTTGAACCGGAGGGGCTGGATGATGACACGGTCTATCCCAATGGGATATCCACCTCTCTTCCGGCAGAGGTGCAGCATGACTATGTCCGTTCCATTCAAGGGCTTGAAAACGTTACAATTCTTCAGCCCGGCTATGCGATCGAATACGATTACTTCGATCCCCGCTGTCTGCGCCACACGCTGGAACTGCGCGATTGCCCCGGCCTCTACTTTGCTGGTCAAATCAACGGAACAACTGGGTATGAAGAGGCTGCTGCACAGGGTCTCGTTGCGGGTCTGAACGCGGCGGCGCGGGCTTTGGGGCGTGAGCCCATCATTCTGTCACGCACCGATAGCTACATCGGTGTGATGATCGACGATCTTCTCAGCCGGGGCGTGACCGAACCCTATCGTATGTTCACCTCACGCGCTGAATTCCGGCTTGCCTTGCGTGCGGACAATGCCGATCAACGACTCACGGCGATGGGCATCGCGCTCGGCTGCGTGCGTGATCCTAGGATCCGTGCATTTGCGCAAAAGATGGACCTTCTCGCGCAAGCCCGCTTGATTCTCGACTCGCGGCGCCTCTCGTCCAAAGACCTTGCCGGATCGAGGATTAATGTAAGCCAGGATGGCGCACGGCGCAGCGGCTACGATCTTCTCGCCTTTGGCGAAGAGGCGCGCCCCGCCGTAGAGCTTCTTTTTCCAGACTTTGCAGCGATGCCTGCACCGATCCGCGACCAAACCGCGATTGATGCGCTTTATGCGCAATACCTGCACAGACAGGAACAAGACGCCCGGCTCCTGCAGCGCGAGGAAGAGACAGTCCTGCCTGAAGATCTCGATTATGCGGCCATGCCCGGGCTATCTCACGAGCTTGGGACAAAGCTCGCACGTCAGCGTCCGCCCACTCTGGCCCATGCCGGACGGATTGAAGGGATGACGCCCGCCGCCCTGACGCTGATCCTTGCCCATCTGCGCAAGGCGCAGCGCAACAAGGCAAGCGCATGATGGTCAAGGCACTGCCCGACGGTGTTTCACGTGAAACGCTGGATCGGCTCGCACAACTTGAAACGCTCCTGGCCAAGTGGAATCCGGCAATCAACCTCGTGGCAAAATCCACCGTTGAAAAGACGTGGGACCGTCACATCCTTGACTCGGCTCAGCTTTTCAACCTCGCTCCGGCAACTTCCCAGAACTGGGTGGATATGGGAAGCGGCGGTGGCTTCCCCGGCCTTGTCATCGCCAGTCTGGCCGCCGATCTGCGCCCCGACCTGTCCATCACCATGATCGAGGCTGATCAGCGCAAGGCCACCTTCCTCCGCCAGGCCAGCCGTGACCTCGGCCTCAACCCAACCATTCTGGCGAGTCGTATCGAAACAGCACCCCCGCAGAATGCGGATGTCTTGTCAGCCCGGGCACTGGCGGCATTTCCGGCCCTCCTCGATTTCGCGCAGCGACACCTCGGGGCAGGGGGCATTGCGCTGTTCCCAAAAGGCGCAAGCTGGCGGGATGAGGTTGCAGCGGCCCGCAAAGACTGGCACTTCGACATCACGCCCCATCCCAGCGCCACCGATCCCCACGGTGCCATACTTGCCGTGAGAGAAATCACCCATGTCTGACCCCAGCCGCCCGAAACAGCCTCGCATCATAGCCATCGCCAATCAGAAAGGCGGCGTAGGTAAGACGACCACGGCCATCAACCTTGCCGCTGCACTGGCAGAAATCGGCGCGCGGGTACTGCTGGTCGATCTCGATCCGCAGGGAAACGCCTCAACGGGCCTCGGGGTGGACGCCGCACAACGCAAGGTCACCACCTACGATCTCCTTCTCGATGATGCCCCGCTCGATTCGGTGATCCAGAAGACCATCGTCCCCGGTCTGCTGATCTGCCCTGCAAATGCCGATCTGTCCTCGGCGGATATCGAACTCGTCGCCAATGAAAAGCGCAGCTTCCTCCTGCATGACGCCCTCCGTCAGCCCGCGATTGATCAATATGCGCTCGATTTCATCCTGATCGATTGCCCTCCGTCGCTCAGCCTGCTCACCGTCAACGCCATGATCGCCTGTCATTCGGTGCTGGTGCCGCTGCAATCGGAATTCTTCGCTCTCGAAGGCCTGTCCCAATTGATGCTCACGGTGCGCGAGGTGCGTCAGACCGCAAATCCCAACCTCCGCATCGAAGGTGTAGTGCTTACCATGTATGACGGCCGCAATAGGTTGAGCCAGCAGGTAGAAACCGACGCGCGCGAAAACCTGGGCGAACTGGTCTTCAAGACCATCATCCCCCGCAATGTCCGCGTGTCCGAGGCACCAAGTTTCGCCCTTCCCGTCCTAGCCTACGACTCGGCCTCCAAAGGAAGCGAGGCTTACCGCGCCCTTGCCGCCGAACTCACCGCCCGACACCCGCTCGACCGCACCGAGGAGCACGCCTGATGGAGAAGAAACCCGAACGCCGCAGCCTTGGTCGCGGACTTTCGGCCCTGATGGCCGATGTCAGCGTGGAATCCGATCCGCAAATCCCGGATCGTCCCCGCCGGGCCGATCTGCTGATCCCGGTTGAAAAGCTGGTTCCCAACCCCAATCAGCCTCGCCGCGATTTTCAGCCAGAGGCGCTTCAGGAACTCGCCGCCTCGATCCGCGCCAAGGGCGTGATTCAGCCCCTGATCGTGCGCGCCATGCAGGATGGCCGATTTGAAATCGTCGCAGGTGAACGCCGGTGGCGCGCGGCGCAATTGGCACAACTGCACGAACTGCCCGCCATCATCCGCGAGTTTACCGATTCCGAAGTAATCGAAGTCGCCATCATTGAAAACATCCAGCGCGCTGATCTGAACGCCATCGAAGAGGCGCTCGCTTTCCGCCAACTGATGGATCGTTTCGGCCATACGCAGGAAAAACTGGCCGAAGCGCTGTCGAAAAGCCGCAGCCACATCGCCAATCTCCTGCGCCTTCTGAACTTGCCCGAAGATGTGCAGGTCTTTGTTCGTGAAGGGAAAATCACCGCAGGTCATGCCCGCGCCCTGATCACGGCCCCCAATGCCTCGGAACTCGCGCGCCAAGTCATCACCCGCAGTCTTTCGGTCCGCGAAACCGAAGATCTCGCCCGCAACCCGGCGAAAAAAGGCACGGGCAAGGCCAGTGGTCCGCGCGGAAAGTCAGACAAGGACGCCGATACCCGGGCCCTGGAAAATGACCTGTCTGCCAATCTCAACATGCGGGTCACGATCGATCACGGTGCCGCTGGGGATGGCGGAACGCTTTCCATTCGCTACCGCACGCTTGATGATCTTGATCTTCTCTGCAGCGTTCTGTCGCTGATCCCCCGCGACGTGCCGAACTGATCCAAGGGCGCGCCAAGCGCCCCCTTAAACCAGTAACTCCCGCAATACCCCGTTCAGCACCGCCCGCCCAGCGGGCGTGGCGCGCAGTCGGCCACCCTCCACCACAATCAGGCCCAGCGCCCCCAGATCTGCCAGCCTTGCAGAATCCAGCGCCTTCCCCGCCAGCGCCTCATGACGCGCGATGTCGGTCCCCTCGCTCAACCGCAGGCTCATCAGCAGGTATTCCGTCGCCTGCTCCTCTCGCAGCACCGGCTCGCGCGCGTCTTCCCCGGCCCGCCCGGCCTCCACCATCGCCAACCAAGCTCCTGGTGCCTTCGGCGCCACAGTCGCCCAGCGCTGCCCATCCAGCGTTACACGCCCATGCGCGCCCGGGCCGATGCCGACGTAATCCCCCATCCGCCAATACACCAGATTGTGCCGGCTTTCGGCCCCTGGCCGTGCGTGGTTGGAAACCTCATAGGCGGGCATCCCATGCGCGGCGCAAACCTCCTGCGTCACCGCATACATATCCGCCTGCACATCCTCATCCGGCAGGCCCTTCAACCCGCCCCGCGCAAAACGGTCGCCAAAGGCGGTGCCATCCTCGATCGTCAGCTGATACATTGACAGGTGATCCACCGCCATTGACAGCGCTTCTGTCAGCTCCGCCCGCCACTGTTCCAGCGTCTGATCCTGCCGCGCGTAGATCAGGTCAAAACTCACCCGATCAAAACAGTTTCTCGCGATATCAAAGGCTTGCCTTGCCTCGGCCACGGAATGCAACCGCCCCAATCGCCGTAGATCGGCATCGTTCAGCGCCTGCACACCCATCGAAATCCTGTTTACCCCGGCGTCACGGAACCCGCGAAACCGCCCCGCCTCCACCGATCCGGGGTTCGCCTCCAGCGTGATCTCGGGGTCATTCACCATGGGCCAGGTCGCCCGCACCGCCGCTAACACATCGGCCACGATCTCCGGCTCCATAAGCGACGGTGTGCCGCCGCCAAAGAAAACCGTCTGCAACACACGCCCTGGCGTTTCCGCGCCCACCCGCGCGATCTCACGCAAATACGCATCGCGCCAGCGTCGCTGGTCGATACTGGCCGCAACATGGCTGTTGAAATCGCAATAGGGGCATTTCGACTGGCAAAAGGGCCAATGTATGTACAGCCCAAAGCCCCCGGCCCGCCAGTCGTCCATCCGCTACCCCCTGAAGGCCGTCACCTCGATCTCAACCTTCATCTCCGGCCGGATCAGTCCCGCAATCACCATCGTTGCCGCCGGGCGTATCTCGCTCATCGCCTCACCCAGCGCCGGGATCAGCGCATCCACCAGCGCCACATCTGTCACCGTGTATTGCACGCGCACGATATCCTCCATCGTGAACCCGCCCTGCTCCAGAACGCCCCGGATGGTGCGGAAACAGTTCCGCGCCTGCTCCGCCACATCGTCTGGCATTGTCATGGTGGCGTAATCATAGCCCGTCACGCCCGAAACAAAGCACCACCCCCCCTTCACCACGGCCCGGCTATAGCCCATCGTCGCCTCAAACGGCGATCCGGTCGAAATACGCTTCATGTGAAACACCCTTTCACCAGTTTGCGGAACGCATCCGCGCGATGGCTGATCTCGTTCTTTTTCCAGCGATCCATCTCGCCAAAGGTCACGTCAAACCCGTCGGGCTGAAAGATCGGGTCATAGCCATGCCCCTGATCCCCCCGCATCGGCCACACCACCTGCCCGGGCATTACACCCTCGAACACCTCATCATGCCCATCCGGCCAGGCCATCACCAGCGTGCAGCGAAACTGCGCAGTCCGGGGGTAGGGGGCCCGTGCCGCTTCCAGTTCCGCCCAGGCCCGCGTCATCGCCATCACGAAGTCTCGGCCCTTTGGCGTTTCCGCCCAATCCGCCGTGTAAACCCCCGGCGCGCCACCCAGCCCATCAATGCTGATCCCGCTGTCATCGGCCAACGCAGGCAGGCCACTTGCCTGCGCCGCGAAATGCGCCTTGATCCGCGCATTGCCGATGAACGTCGTCTCGGTCTCCTCCGGCTCGGTCAGCCCCAATTCCCCGGCGCTGGTTACCGCCACGGAAAACGGCTCTAACAAGGCTGAAATCTCTTCCAGCTTGCCCTTGTTATGCGTGGCGACAACCAGCTTTTCCCCGGTGAATTTCCGCACCGTCACAGCCCCAGCGCGGCCTTCTGCGCCGCCACCAGCTGCGCGCAACCCGCCTCGGACAGATCCAGCAACTCGCCCATCTCGGCCCGGCTGAACGTCGCGCCCTCGGCGCTCATCTGCACCTCGATCAGCCGCCCGCGCCCGGTCAAGATGAAATTGCCATCCGTCCCGGCCGTCGAATCCTCGGCGTAATCCAGATCCAGCACGGCTTGCCCGGCATAAATCCCGCAGGATACGGCGGCGACATGGTCGATCATCGGATCGCTCACGATGACCCCCGCCTTCAGCAGCTTGTTCACCGCCATCTTCAACGCAACCCAACCCCCGGTGATGGAGGCGCAGCGCGTCCCGCCATCCGCCTGGATCACGTCGCAGTCGATCACGATCTGCCGTTCCCCCAGCGCCGACCGGTCCACGCCCGCCCGCAAGGCCCGCCCGATCAGGCGCTGAATTTCCTGCGTCCGCCCCGATTGCTTGCCCGCCGCCGCTTCGCGCCGCGTCCGGCTATTGGTGGCGCGCGGCAACATCCCGTATTCCGCCGTCACCCAGCCCAGCCCCGTATTCTTCAGAAACGGTGGCGCCTTGTCCTCGATCGTGGCTGAACACAGGACATGGGTTTCGCCCATCTTGATCAGGCACGACCCTTCGGCATGCTTCATCACGCCGGTTTCGATTGTAACCGGCCGCATTTCGTTCAATTGTCTGCCAGAGGGGCGCATCGGATCATCCTTACAGGGTATGGGCTTTTTGGGTATGGGCCAGATATGCAACCCAGCCCCCCGGATGCAACCCCGATTGACGCCTCGCCCGTGGCCTCGATAATGGCCATGACACAGGGGTTTCAGAACGATGACAGACGGTTCCAAGATCCTTTCCGAAATGAACGACCGCTCGCGCGAAGTGTTTCGCCGCGTCGTCGAAGGCTACCTCGAATCCGGCGATCCCGTCGGGTCGCGCACGCTGACACGATCCATGTCGGAAAAACTGTCTGCCGCCACCATCCGCAACGTCATGCAGGATCTGGAATTTCTGGGCCTGCTCGATAGCCCGCATATCTCTGCCGGGCGCATCCCCACGCAAATGGGCCTGCGCATGTTCGTCGACAGCTTGCTGGAAGTGGGCACCGTGGCGGAAGAAGATCGCGAAAGGATCGACGCCACCCTCGGCCAGAACGATCAGGACGTGACCTCGCTCCTCGATCATATTGGCGCGGCGCTTTCCGGCATCACCCGCGGTGCCAGCCTTGTATTGGCGCCCAAGGTCGAGGCGCCGATCCGTCACATCGAATTCGTCTCGCTTTCGCAAGACCGCGCCCTCGTCGTGCTAGTCTTTGGCAATGGCCAGGTCGAAAACCGCATCTTCACCCCGCCGCCGGGGCAAACCCCGTCTTCCATGCGCGAAGCGGCCAACTTCCTGAACGCGCTTGCCGAAGGCAAGACGCTCACAGAACTACGCCGCACCATGACCTCGGAAATCTCCAAACGCCGACAGGAAATCGATTCGCTTGCCCGTGATCTGGTGGAATCCGGCCTCGCCGTCTGGGAAAACCCCGGCGAAACCTCGGAACGGCTCATCGTGCGGGGCCGGGCCAACCTGCTCGAACAGGAATCCACCGATATCGACCGCGTCCGAACCCTGTTCGATGACCTCGAACGCAAGCGTGACATCGCCGATTTCCTCGAACTTGCGGAAACCGGCGAAGGTGTCCGCATTTTTATCGGGTCAGAGAACAAGCTCTTTTCACTTTCCGGTTCAAGTCTCGTCGTTTCTCCCTATATGAACGCGGACCGAAAGATTATCGGCGCCGTGGGCGTGATCGGACCGACGCGGCTCAATTATGGGCGGATCGTGCCGATCGTGGATTACACGGCGCAACTCGTCGGGCGGTTGATGTCCGAACGGGGCAAGTGAAAAGGCTTTGAATGATGGCTGACGAAAAGACGGTATCCGAAGAATTCGCCATTGAAGAAGGGCTGGATGATCTGACCACCGAGTCAGAGATCGAGGCCCTCCGCGCAGAGCGGGACGATTTCCGCGACCGCTTCATGCGCGCGCTCGCCGATGCCGAAAACACCCGCAAGCGCGGCGAACGCGACCGGCGTGAGGCTGAACAATATGGCAGCACCCGACTGGCGCGTGATCTGCTGCCTGTGTTCGACAACCTCAATCGCGCACTTGCCGCGGCGACCGACGAACAAAAGGCCGCCGCCGCCGCGCTGTTTGACGGCGTGCAGCTGACCCTGCGCGAACTGACCAACGTGATGACCCGCCACGGGATGAAGCCGATCACCCCAAAGGTTGGCGACATGTTCGATCCGCAAAACCACGAGGCGATGTTCGAGGCAGCCCTTCCCGGAACCAAGGCCGGTCAGATCATCCAGGTGATGACCGAAGGCTTCATGCTGCATGACCGCCTGCTGCGCCCCGCACAGGTGGGCGTATCCTCGAACACCGGCGCTTGATGGATGGTGCGGGACCGGGGGGCCGTCTGCCCCCCGGACCCCCCGAGGGTATTTTTGCCAAGCTGAAGCAGCTTAGGGTTTCAACAACTCGCGAAGCTCATAAACCAACCGCAGCGCCTCCATCGGCGTCATCTCATCCGGATGTGCTTCTTTCAGCCGTTCCTCTACCTTTGACTCCTTTGCCACTACACGCGGGGCAGGGGGTGCCGATTGCGCCACGCTGAACAACGGCAGATCGTCGATCAATGCCTTTGGCCGCGCGCCGCCCTGCCTTTCGCCGGATTCCAGCGCCTCCAGCACCACCTTGGCGCGGTCCACCACCGCCGCAGGCAGGCCCGCCAGCCGCGCCACCTGCACGCCATAGGACCGATCCGCCGCGCCTTTCTGCACCTCATGCAGGAAGATCACATCGCCTTCCCACTCCTTTACGCGCACCGTGGCGTTTTCCACGCCCGGCAGTTTGCCCGCCAGCGCCGTCATCTCGTGGTAATGCGTGGCAAAAAGCGCCCGGCAGTGGTTCACACCGTGCAGATGTTCCATCGTAGCCCAGGCAATCGACAACCCGTCATAGGTGGCCGTCCCGCGCCCGATTTCATCCAATATCACAAGCGCCCGGTCATCCGCCTGATTCAGGATCGCTGCCGTCTCCACCATCTCCACCATGAAGGTCGACCGCCCCCGCGCCAGATCATCCGCCGCGCCGACCCGGCTGAACAACTGACTGACCACCCCGATATGCGCGCGCGACGCGGGTACGAAACTCCCCGCCTGTGCTAGCAGCGCAATCAGCGCGTTCTGCCGCAGAAAGGTGGATTTCCCCGCCATGTTCGGCCCCGTCAGCAGCCAGATTGCGGGCGTCTCGCCCTCGGTCAGCGCGCAGTCATTGGCGACGAACGGCCCCGCGCCCTGACGCCGCAGCGCGCGCTCCACCACCGGGTGCCGCCCGCCTTCCACCACGAAGGCACGGCTTTCATCCACCACCGGCTCGGCCCAGTTCTCTTCCACCGCCAAATCGGCCCAGGCCGCCGTCAGATCCACCTCGGCCAAAGCCCGCGCCGCTGCGCCCACCGGGCCTGCCTGCGCCAGCACCGCCTGCCGCAGCGCCTCGAAATGCCGCTTCTCGATCTCCAGCGCGTGGTTCCCCGCATTCAGGATGCGTGTTTCCAGCTCGGACAATTCCACCGTGGTAAACCGCACCTGGCCCGCCGTGGTCTGCCGATGGATGAACCGCTCCGACAGGGGCGGTGACAGCATCCGCTCGGCATGGGTCGACGTTGTCTCAATGAAATAGCCCAGCACATTGTTATGCTTGATCTTCAGGCTCTGAATGCCGGTATTCGCGATGAAATCCGCCTGCATCCCGGCAATCACGCCGCGCCCCTCATCACGCAAGCGCCGCGCCTGATCCAGTTCCGCATCAAACCCCGGCGCGATGAACCCGCCATCCCGCGCCAGCAACGGCGGTTCCGCCACCAGCGCCTGCTCCAGTAGATCCACCAACGCCTCATGTCCCAGCAGCGCCCGCGCGGCATTTGCCAGCAGCACCGGCGCCCCCTCCAGCCGCGCGGCCACCGTCACGGCCTGCGTCAGCCCCGCCCGGATCGCCGTCATGTCGCGCGGTCCGCCTCGTTCCAATGCCAGCCGCGACAGCGCACGATCCATATCCGCCACACGGCGCAGCGCATCGCGCAATTCCGCGCGCAAAAGGCTCTGTTCACGCAGAAACCGCACTGCTTCCAGCCGCGCATGGATCACCGAAAGGTCGCGCGATGGGGACGATATTCGCCGTTCCAGAAGCCGCGCCCCCGGTGCCGTCACCGTCCGGTCAACCGCCGCCAGCAGCGATCCATCCCGCCCGCCGCTCAGCGCCTGCGTCAACTCAAGGTTCCGCCGCGTGGCAGCGTCGATCTGCATCGCGCCCCCTGCCGCCTCTTTCACCGGGGGCCGCAGCAGGGGCAACTTCCCCCTTTGCGTCAGATCCAGGTAATCGACCAGCGCGCCCATGGCTGACAATTCCGCCCGGTCAAACCGCCCGAACCCCTCCAACGTGCCCACATCGAACAACGTGCAAAGCCGCTTCTCGGCGGAAACAGAATCGAACGATCCCCGCGCCATCCGCGTCAGCGCAGCCCCGGTTTCCGTCACTAACCCGCCCAGATCGCCATCCCGCGCTTCGCTCAGCAATACCTCGCGCGGGGCCAGCCGCGCCAGTTCCGGGCCAAGCCGGGCAGGGGGGCAGGGCATCACCCGGAACTCACCGGTGGAAATATCTGCCCAGGCCAGCGCCGCCTCATCCCGCACTTCGGCAAAGGCACACAGGAAATTGTGGCGCCGCGCCTCCAGCAGCGCGTCCTCGGTCAGCGTGCCGGGTGTCACCAGCCGCACCACATCGCGCCGCACCACCGATTTCGATCCGCGTTTCTTCGCCTCGGCCGGGTCTTCCAGCTGCTCGGCAATCGCCACGCGAAACCCCTTGCGGATCAGCGTCAGCAAATACCCTTCCGCCGCATGCACCGGCACCCCGCACATCGCGATGGGCTCGCCCAGATGAAACCCACGCTTCGTCAGCGCAATATCCAACGCTTCTGCCGCTGCGACGGCGTCCTCGAAAAACATCTCGTAAAAGTCGCCCATCCGATAGAACAACAGCGCGCCGGAATTCTGCGCCTTGATCTCCAGATACTGCGCCATCATCGGCGTGACGGTGTCTTCGGTCATCGGTCCCCCTATACGGGGCCGACCCTAGCTTGGTGCCATCCCGGCGAAAAGGGTGTGATCGGCCGGCCTACTTGGCAAAGGCCGCCTGATCGCCCCAAACCGCCTTCACTTTTGCATCCCGCCCGCATCCTTCACGGTAAAAGGCATAGGCGTTGCGTTTCTGTTTTGGCCCGGCGCGGGTGATCACGATATCCCGGCTCTTGTAGTAATCCTGATGATACTCTTCCGCCTCATAAAACTGCCCTGCCGCAAGAACGGGCGTCACCACCCGTTGCCCAAGCGCAGCCGATGCCTCGGCGACTGCCGCCTCGGCTGCGGCCTTTTGGGCATTGTCAGAGACGAAAATCGCAGACCGATAGCTATCCCCCCGGTCACAGAACTGCCCCCCGGCATCCAGCGGATCGATGGATCGCAGGAACAGGCGCATCACCTCGTCATAGCTGATCTGCGTGTTGTCAAAGGTGATCTCGACCGCCTCATAATGCCCGGTCCCGCCCGCTGTCACCTGCTTGTAGGTCGGGTCCGCCACCGTTCCCCCAGTATAGCCGGAAACCACCGACCGCACGCCCGGCACCTTTTCAAAATCCGCTTCCACGCACCAGAAGCAGCCCCCCGCGACCACGGCCTTTTCGGTGGCGGCATGGCTGGCGCTGCCCAGCACGGCGGATAGGCACAAGGTTACGGCAATGGCGGTGGTGGTGAACAAACGATGCATGGGTGGTCTCCCTTTTGCGAAAACCCTCACCCACCCGTCCGCGCCGGGCAACTCACCCTGCCGTGATGTCACGGCAAGGTGACGGCCCCCCATGTAACGCCGCCCCTTCCCCTTCTTTCCCGCGCCGATTAGCCTTTGCCGCAAAGAACAGGGGCCACCCATGACAGACCACGTTTCTACCCACGCCGCCGAAGAAGATATCCGTAATGAGTCCATCCTGATCTACGTCAACGGTCGCATCGTTCCCAAAAAGGATGCGCTCATCTCGGTTTACGACTCGGGCTTCATGCTGGGCGATGGCGTCTGGGAAGGCATCCGCCTTTATGATGGGAAATGGGCCTTCATCACCGAACATATGGACAGGTTGTATGAGGCTGCAAAGGCCATCGATCTTGATATCGGGATGACACCAGATCAGATGATTTCTGCCGTGTTAGACACACAAAAGGCCAATGGCATGGTCTCTGATGCCCATTGCCGCCTGATGGTCACGCGCGGGGT
>CALRMS020000066.1:0-20007 GCA_943369275.1 Rhodobacter maris
AGGCACCGAAATGGTGATGCCGGGCGACAACCTGAAGTTCAACGTGACGCTGATCGCCCCGATCGCGATGGAAGAGAAGCTGCGCTTCGCCATCCGTGAAGGCGGCCGCACCGTCGGCGCAGGCGTCGTGTCGAAAATCATTCTGTAATCCGGTCTGGAATCGGGTTGAGAGGCGCGCGGGGGTGACCCCGCGCGTTTTTCGTTGCACGTCGGGCGCAGTTGGGTGGGATTGCGAAAAACCGGCGAGGCAGGGTTTTCGGCGTTGACGCCCCCTTGATTTCCCGCCGCCCATGCCGTAACCCCCGGCGCAGGCCTAGGAGTTTAGCTCAGTTGGTAGAGCATCGGTCTCCAAAACCGAGGGTCGTGGGTTCGAGTCCCCCAACTCCTGCCAAGCCTGCCGGATGCGATCCGCGGGCGAACGGCCCCAGAAAAGCCCCGATTTTTCCCTGAACCCGACGTGACATGGCCCCGGCGCGGGCATGATGCGGGACAAGGATCACGCGCAGGTTGTCCTGTGGAGTGGGCCTATGTTCCGACTGTTCGCGATGCTGCTGGCTTTGCCTTGGCCGGTGATGGCCCTGATATCGGCGGGCCTGTTCTGGCTGGCGCAGGATTCGCATCAAAGGGTGACTGCCTTCGAGGCCGAGAAGGCGCAGGCCTTGCAGGCGGGCGCGCCGGAACCGGTTGCGTTCGACGCGTTCACCGAAGCGGATATCCATGCGGCGGATGAGGTGCATGTCGCGGCCTGGCTTGGCACGGATTACAATTACGAATTGACCAAGCAGCGTAAGGGCACCGATACGGTGCGGCGCATGTACGTCCTGTTTGGCCCCGGAGATGCAGAGACGAGCAAGGTGGCGCGCGGGATCGTGCTGTTGTCGCCCGGTCAGGTGGATGGCTTTATCGGGCATTTGTTGAGCCGGATGTATGATCCGCTGGATGCGCGGATGCCGTTTCATTTGAATGGGGCTGTGGATACGAGCCCCGAGCTTTCGGACATGGTCGCTGATGCTTTTGCAGAGCAGGGCCTGACAAAAGCCGAGGATTTTGTCGTGATCGAGCCGTTTCTGGAGGGCCGCGAAGCGGCGCTGGCCCCGGACCCGGACGCACCGATGCGGGTGGCCACGGTGTTTGGCGGGCTGGGCGCGCTGGCGGCGTTGCTGGCCCTGGGGAAGTTGCTGACGGGCCGCGGGCGAAAGAAGCGCCGGGAAGATCGGGCGAATGCGGAACTGGAACGGGCTGTCATGATGGCGACTGCGACGCGCCCGGTGGTGGCCCCATTGCCGACGAACTCTGAGCCGACGAACGCTGCGCCGGTTGCCGCGAGCGGGCAGCGCTATGCGACCGTGCCGACGCCCCCTCCTGCGGCGTGGTCACCGCTTGAGGCGGTGATGGCGAAGCAGGCGGCGACGGTGGGGGCGACGCGCAGTGGCGGCTATGGGCTTTCGTCAGGGCTGGCCGCAGGTGCGCCATCTGGGATGGGCGCGGATCAATCCCTGTCCAAGCGCGATGGGGCCGGGGTGGGGCTGCGGCGCGTGTTTCGGGCGCCGACCAAGGTCGTGGGCGCGCTGGTGTTTTACTTCGCCGTCTATCTTGCCTTTGGGCATTTGACGCCGCCCACCACCATGAATTCCGTACCGGAGGGCGGTATGGTGGCGAAGGTGATGGAGGGGTTGTTCGGGTTTGCCCCGGCTGAGGCCGAGGGCGAAGAGGGCGCAGCGACCTTGCCGCAGGGCAATGGTGGGGCGCAGCGGACCTTGCCGCAGGTGGATGACACGCCCCCATCGCCCAAGAATCAGGTGAGTGAGGATATTGCGGCGGGCATGACGCCTGCGGAGGCGGTGCGCAGAGCGATTGCGGCGGAGTTTCCGGATGAGACGGGGCCATCGGGGCCGGTTTTCCTCAGCACAGGCAAGGACCAGCCTGCGGCGCAAGCCGGTCTGGTGGAGCAATTGCGCGACCTTGTTCCGCAAGGCTGGGGCGGGATGGATCCGGCGGAAGTCTCTGCCTCGGTGATGGGGGGCGGCCTGTGGAAGGGGCCTGCAGGAATTGCGGTTCTGTTGGCGCTTGCGTCGGTCCTTGCCACCATCGGGCTGGCCTTGGCGCGGCGGTCGCGACGGCGTGCGGCGGCGACGCTGGGCGATCCATGGACGCGGATATCGGACCGGTTGCAGTAGCAGGCCGCGCGGGTTTGGCTTTCCCTTGAAATCCCTGCCCATCCGGCGTATTTGCCCACCAACCCTAATGCGTGGACCCGTGACCATGGCCAAGACGAACCCCATCACCTTTCTTCAGCAGGTGCGAACCGAAGTCGGCAAGGTTGTCTGGCCGACCCGGCGCGAGGTGGTATTGACCACGATCATGGTGTTCATCATGGCGGCGCTGACGGCCACGTTCTTCAGCCTTGTCGATCTGGGGATCCGCACGGGGCTGCGCGCGATCCTTGGGTGATCACGGGCGGTTGCCCGGATTTACCTTGAATTCATTGGGGTGCGATTGTATCTGCGCCCCAGATCAAGGAACACGGGCGCGCAGCGATTCGAGTTGCGCGCTTTGTTGTGTTCCTGAAAGTATTGAAATTTCAGGGGGTTCGCCCCCGCTGACGTAAGGTGGATGAGGCATGGCGAAGCGCTGGTATTCGGTGAGCGTTCTCTCGAATTTCGAGAAGAAGGTTGCCGAGCAGATCCGGACGGCCGTGATTGAAGCCGGGCTGCAGGAAGAAATCGACGAAGTGCTGGTGCCGACGGAAGAAGTTCTCGAGGTGCGGCGCGGCAAGAAGGTGACGAGCGAGCGGCGCTTCATGCCCGGCTATGTGCTGGTGCGGATGGAGATGTCGAACAAGGGCTATCACCTGATTTCGTCGATCAACCGGGTGACCGGGTTCCTGGGCCCGCAGGGCAAGCCGATGCCGATGCGGGATGCGGAAGTGAACGCGATCCTGAACCGTGTCGAAGAGGGCGAGGTTGCGCCGCGCAACCTGATCCGTTTCGAGATCGGCGAGAAGGTGAAGGTCACCGACGGCCCGTTCGAGGGCTTTGACGGGATGGTGGAAGAGGTCGACGAGGACCACAGCCGCCTGAAGGTTTCGGTGTCGATCTTTGGCCGGGCGACCCCGGTCGAGCTGGAATTCACGCAGGTCACCAAAGGGGCCTGAGTGTATCGCGTGGGAGGCGAGCGCCCCTTGGGGTGACGGACCGTACCACTAAACCGCGTCTTGCCCAATTCCGGGCGGCCCAATCCCGGGCGACGCAGTGACAGAGGAGATGGCCCCATGGCCAAGAAAGTAATCGGCAGCTTGAAGCTGCAGGTCAAGGCGCAGCAAGCCAACCCGTCGCCGCCAGTTGGTCCGGCGCTGGGTCAGCGCGGGCTGAACATCATGGCCTTCGTGAAGGAATTCAACGCGAAGACCGCTGAAATTCCGCCGGGTACCCCGACGCCGGTCGTGATCACCTATTATCAGGACAAGTCGTTCAGCCTTGAGCTGAAGACGGCGCCGGCTTCCTATCTGCTCAAGACCGCTGCCGGTCTGCCGCAGGTGGGCAAGCGCAACCGCGCAAAGGGTTCGGCGAAGCCGGGCCGTGAAGTGGCTGGCACGGTGACCGTGGCGCAGGTGCGCCAGATCGCCGAAACGAAGATGAAGGACCTGAACGCCAATTCCGTGGAAGCTGCGATGCAGATCATCCTCGGCTCGGCGAAGTCCTGCGGCATCGAAGTGAAGGGCTGAGATCATGGCAAAACTTGGTAAGCGCGCACGCGCAGCACAAGACGTTTTCGGCACCGCGACCAATATTTCGGTCGAGGATGCTGTCGCCCTGATCAAGAAGGCGGCCTCGGCCAAGTTCGACGAGACGGTTGAAATCGCGATGAACCTGGGTGTTGACCCCCGCCATGCGGACCAGATGGTGCGTGGCGTGGTGCAACTGCCGAACGGCACGGGCAAGACCGTGCGCGTGGCGGTGTTCGCCCGTGGTGCCAAGGCTGACGAAGCCAAGGCCGCCGGTGCAGATATCGTGGGCGCGGAAGACCTGATGGAAACCATCATGGGTGGCAAGATCGAGTTCGACCGTTGCATCGCGACGCCGGACCTGATGCCGCTGGTCGGCCGTCTGGGCAAGATCCTGGGCCCGCGCAACCTGATGCCGAACCCGAAGGTCGGCACCGTGACGATGGACGTGAAAACGGCTGTCGAAGCGGCGAAGGGCGGCGAAGTGCAGTTCAAGGTCGAAAAGGCCGGTGTGGTGCATGCAGGCGTTGGCAAGGTGTCGTTCGGCGCCGAGCAACTGGCGCAGAACGTGCGGGCCTTTGTCGATGCCGTGAGCAAGGCCAAGCCGGCCGGGGCGAAGGGCGCCTACCTGAAGAAGGTGTCGCTGTCTTCGACGATGGGGCCGGGCGTTTCGGTCGATCTGGCGTCGGCCACGGCCAACTGATCGGCGGGTAACCGTTTAGAACCTGTGATTGGCCGCCCGAGAGGGCGGCCTTTTTCATGTGGATTTCCTGTCTGTGCGCGGCGGCGGCCTGTGGACAATTTTCGCGCGCCACGACACGATCTTGCCGGGTGGCGGCGGGCTGCCGGGCTTGGCAATGATTGGGTTGGCGTCAGATGCGCTGTGTTTCGGTGAGCGTGGTCAAGAACGAGGCGGATGTCATTGAAGCCATGGTGCGCCACAACGCGCAGTATTTGGATCACATGACGATCATCGACAACGGCAGCACGGATGGGACGTTGCAGATCCTGACTGCGCTGCGTGAAGAGGGGTTGCCCATCGATCTGCGCGTGGACCCGTCGCTTGGCCATATGCAGACCACGATCATCAACCAATTCGTGAACGGCCCGGATTGCGACAGGACGGGCTTTGTTTTCTTTCTGGATGGCGACGAATTCCTGTCCTGTGATCGCGAGGCGTTCCGTGGCGTTCTGGCGACGCGCCCGGCAAGTTTTGCGATGGCGTGGAAAACCTATGTGCCGACGCCAAAGGACCAGCGGCGTGATCCCAATGTCGTCACCCGGATCATCCATGCGCGCCGCCGCGAACCGCCGGGTTTCGCCTATGCCAAGGCGGTTCTTTCGCCTGCAGACGAAGGCCCGGTTTCGGTTCGGGCAGGCAGCCATGGCCTGCGCGGGATGAAGCTTGTGCCGCATCCGGTGATCCGATTGGCGCATTTTCCTGTTCGTTCGGTGCAGCAGATTGCCTGCAAGGCGTTGCTTGGCGCGTGGAACATCCAACTGCGTGGGCGCGGCAGACAGGAGGCGTTGCAATGGTTCGAGCTGGCCGAAAAGATCCGTGCGGGGGGGCTGCCATCGGCCGCGGATCTGCAACGGCTTGGGGCGAGCTATGCCGCCGATCGCCCCATGCGGCTGATGGCGGACCCGTTGGTCACGCCGGACCCTTTCACCCTGCGCTATGGCGGGATGGCGAAGGATCCGCTTCTGTCAGGGTTGATCGATTTTGTTGACCAACTGATGACGCGGGTGCAAGGTGATAGCTAGATCGTATCTTAAAACCCCGGCCAAGGCGCGGGGAAACGGTCGCGTCGGGCTGTTGTGCTTTCCTGCGCAAGGAAGGCTTGGAAAGCATTGAAGAAGTCTCTATAGCCACAGTCTGCGTGCATCGCCCGATTCGTCGGGCGGGTGCGCATTCGTCCGAGACGGTGGGTGCGAGGCGGAAGCCAGACTTAATGTCCCTCCTGAGATGAGTGAACGAGACGGATTACCGGGGGTTTTCCTCGGGCGATCATAACTCGGGATATCATTCGGACCCGAATGCCCCTGCTTGCAGGGGCTTAAATGAGCCGGGGGGAGACCCCCACACTTGGAGTGAAACTGTGGATAGAGCCCAGAAAGAGAAAGTGGTCGATGAACTCGGCCAGATCTTCGAAAGCTCTGGCGTTGTGGTGGTTGCCCACTACACGGGTATGACGGTTGCACAGATGCAGGACCTGCGCGCGAAAATGCGCGAAGTTGGCGGGTCCGTACGCGTTGCCAAGAACAAGCTCGCCAAGATCGCCCTTGAAGGGAAACCCGGCGCACAGATGGGTGACCTGCTTACGGGCATGACCGTGCTAGCCTATTCGGAAGACCCTGTCGCTGCGGCGAAGGTCACCGAGGCCTATGCCAAGACGAATGACAAGTTCGTCATTCTTGGCGGGTCTATGGGCGGCTCGATTCTGGACCAGGCCGGTGTCAAGGCTGTGGCTTCCATGCCGTCGCGCGAAGAGCTTATCGCTCAGATCGCGTCGTGCATCGGGGCACCCGCTTCGAACATCGCTGGTGCAATTGGCGCGCCTGCTTCGAACATCGCAAGCATCCTGTCCACCATCGAGGAAAAGGCCGCGGCCTGATCCGAGAATACCCGCGTGGTTGACCCCACAGCGTTGGACCCCATCTTAATAGAACGGAATGAGCAAAATGGCTGATCTGAACAAACTCGCCGAAGACATCGTCGGCCTGACCCTGCTGCAGGCTCAGGAACTGAAAACCATCCTGAAGGACAAGTATGGCATCGAGCCGGCCGCCGGTGGCGCCGTCATGATGGCTGCTGGCCCGGCTGCTGCTGCTGCCCCGGTGGAAGAGCAGACCGAATTCGACGTCGTCCTGACCGATGCCGGCCCGAACAAGATCAACGTGATCAAAGTCGTGCGCGAAATCACCGGTCTGGGCCTGAAGGAAGCCAAGGACCTGACCGAAGCCGGTGGCAAGGTCAAGGAAGGCATCTCGAAGGCTGACGCCGAAGCGATGAAGAAGAAGTTCGAAGAGGCTGGCGCCAAGGCCGAACTGAAGTAATCGGGCAGGATGCGTTTCGCATTCTGACACTGGTTTTGAGGCTGGGTCGGGGATTTCCCCGGCCCAGCCGAACCTGTCTTGAAAGGGGCATCTTTGCCCTTTGGCCCCGAAACGGGTGCCCCTCTCAAGGCGCGGTTAATGGTTCGGGAGCCCCTCCGGTGGGAGGCGGGGCATGAATGGAACCACCCCCCTTATCGCAATAGGCGCGCGTCCGTGGCCCCGACGGACCTGCGCCAGCGACACGAGAAAAAGGTGACGACGCACATGGCGCAAGCTTACGTTGGCCAGAAACGCATCCGCCGCTATTACGGCAAGATCCGCGAAGTCCTGGAGATGCCGAACCTCATCGAGGTTCAGAAATCTTCTTATGACCTGTTCCTGAAATCGGGCGACGGCGACAAGCCGGCCGATGGAGAGGGGATTCAGGGAACCTTCCAGTCGGTGTTCCCGATCAAGGATTTCAACGAGACCGCGGTTCTGGAGTTCGTGAAATACGAGCTGGAAAAGCCGAAGTATGACGTGGACGAGTGCCAGTCGCGCGACATGACCTTTGCCGCGCCGCTGAAGGTGACGCTGCGCCTGATCGTGTTTGATGTCGACGAAACCACCGGCGCGCGGTCGGTAAAGGACATCAAGGAACAGGATGTCTACATGGGCGATATGCCCTTGATGACATCGAACGGCACGTTCATCGTGAATGGCACCGAGCGGGTGATCGTTTCGCAGATGCACCGGAGCCCCGGCGTGTTCTTTGACCACGACAAGGGCAAGACCCATTCGTCGGGCAAGCTGTTGTTCACCTGCCGGATCATTCCCTATCGCGGGTCGTGGCTGGATTTCGAATTCGACGCCAAAGACATCGTGTTCGCGCGCATTGACCGCCGCCGGAAACTGCCGGTGACGACGCTGCTTTATGCGCTGGGCATGGATCAGGAAGGCATCATGGATGCCTATTACGACACCCTGTCGTTCAAGCATGTCAAGAACAAGGGCTGGGTCACCAAGTTCTTCCCGAACCGCGTTTCCGGCACGCGCCCGACCTATGATCTGGTCGATGCGGCGACGGGCGAGGTGATCCTGAAGGCGGGCGAAAAGGCCACGCCGCGGATGGTGAAGAAGTGGAAGGATGACGGCGCGATCACGGAACTGCTGGTTCCGTTCGACCACATCCTGGGCCGCTATGTCGCCAAGGACATCATCAACGAAGAAACCGGCGAGATCTGGGTCGAAGCCGGCGACGAGTTGACGATGGAATACGACCGCGATGGCGGTGTGAAGGGTGGCAGCCTGAAGGTTCTGCTGGATCAGGGCATCACCGATATTCCGGTGCTGGACATCGATAACATCAATGTCGGCCCCTATATCCGCAACACGATGGCGGCGGACAAGAACATGGGCCGGGACACCGCGCTTATGGACATCTACCGCGTCATGCGCCCGGGCGAACCGCCGACCGTTGAAGCGGCAAGCCAGCTGTTCGACACGCTGTTCTTTGATTCCGAGCGCTATGACCTGTCGGCCGTGGGCCGGGTCAAGATGAACATGCGTCTGGATCTGGGCAAGCCGGATACCCAGCGCACGCTGGACCGTGAAGACATCATCGCCTGCATCAAGGCGCTGACGGAATTGCGCGATGGCAAGGGCGAGATCGACGATATCGACCACCTGGGCAACCGGCGTGTGCGGTCTGTCGGCGAGTTGATGGAAAACCAGTACCGCGTCGGCCTGCTGCGGATGGAGCGTGCGATCAAGGAGCGGATGTCGTCGGTGGAAATCGACACGATCATGCCGCAAGACCTGATCAACGCGAAGCCTGCTGCCGCTGCGGTGCGTGAATTCTTTGGTTCCAGCCAGCTGTCGCAGTTCATGGACCAGACCAACCCGCTGTCGGAGGTTACCCACAAGCGCCGCCTGTCGGCCCTTGGGCCGGGCGGTCTGACGCGGGAACGTGCGGGCTTTGAAGTCCGCGACGTTCACCCGACCCACTATGGCCGGATGTGCCCGATTGAAACGCCGGAAGGCCAGAACATCGGCCTGATCAACTCGTTGGCGACCTTCGCCCGCGTGAACAAGTATGGCTTCATCGAGACACCGTATCGCAAGGTGATCGACAACAAGGTGACCGACGAGGTCGTCTACATGTCGGCAACCGAGGAAATGCGCCACACCGTGGCGCAGGCCAACGCCGCGCAGGACGAGAACGGCAAGTTCACGGATGATCTGATTTCCAGCCGGAAATCGGGGGAATTCATGCTGAACCCGCCGGATGCGATCGACCTGATCGACGTGTCGCCCAAGCAGTTGGTGTCTGTCGCCGCGTCGCTGATCCCGTTCCTTGAGAACGACGACGCGAACCGCGCGCTGATGGGTTCGAACATGCAGCGTCAGGCTGTGCCGCTGCTGCAATCGGATGCGCCTTTCGTGGGCACGGGGATCGAGGCCGTTGTGGCGCGCGATTCCGGGGCTGCGATCATGGCGCGGCGGGCGGGTGTCATCGACCAGGTCGATGCGACCCGTATCGTTGTGCGCGCCACGGAAATGCTGGAACCCGGCGAGCCGGGCGTGGACATCTATCGCCTGCGCAAGTTCAAGCGTTCCAACCAGTCGTCCTGCATCAACCAGCGCCCGCTGGTGAAGGTGGGCGATACGGTCGGCCGGGCCGAAGTGATTGCGGATGGTCCCTGTACCGATCTGGGCGAACTGGCCCTGGGGCGGAACGTGGTCGTCGCGTTCATGCCGTGGAATGGCTATAACTATGAAGACTCGATCCTGATTTCCGAGCGCATCCTGCGCGATGACGTGTTCACGTCGATCCATATCGAGGAATACGAAGTTGCGGCGCGCGACACGAAACTGGGGCCGGAAGAGATTACCCGCGATATCCCGAACGTCGGCGAGGAAGCCCTGCGCAACCTTGACGAAGCCGGGATCGTCTATATCGGTGCCGAAGTGCAGCCGGGCGATATTCTGGTGGGCAAGATCACGCCCAAGGGCGAAAGCCCGATGACGCCGGAAGAAAAGCTGCTGCGCGCCATCTTTGGCGAAAAGGCATCGGATGTGCGCGACACGTCGCTGCGCCTGCCGCCGGGGGCCTATGGCACCATCGTGGAAGTGCGCGTGTTCAACCGCCACGGTGTGGACAAGGACGAACGTGCCCTGCAGATCGAGCGGGAAGAAGTGGAACGTCTGGCGCGGGACCGCGACGACGAATTGGCGATCCTTGAGCGCAACATCTATTCGCGCCTGAAGACGCTGATCATGGGCAAGACCGCCGTGAAGGGGCCGAAGGGAATTCGTTCCGGTTCGACCATTGACGACGAGTTGCTGGGCACGCTGTCGCGCGGTCAGTGGTGGCAGCTTGCGCTGGCCGAAGAGGCCGAGGCAAAGGATGTCGAGGCGCTGCATGACCAGTTCGAGGCGCAGAAGCGCGCCCTGGATCACCGGTTCGACGACAAGGTCGAAAAGGTGCGCCGTGGTGACGATCTGCCCCCGGGCGTGATGAAGATGGTCAAGGTGTTCGTCGCGGTGAAGCGCAAGCTGCAGCCGGGCGACAAGATGGCCGGTCGTCACGGGAACAAGGGCGTTATCTCCAAGGTTGTGCCGATCGAAGACATGCCCTTCCTTGCGGATGGCACGCCGGTTGATCTGGTGCTGAACCCGCTGGGTGTGCCGTCGCGTATGAACGTCGGGCAGATTCTGGAAACCCACATGGGCTGGGCCGCGCGCGGTTTGGGCCTGAAGATCGATGATGCCCTGAAAGAGTATCGCCGGTCGGGTGACATGACCCCGGTGCGTGAAGCGATGCGCATTGCCTATGGCGATGAGACCTATGACGAGGTGCTGGCCGACCGGAGCGAGGATGAATTCCTTGAACTGGCAGGCAATGTGACGCGCGGTGTTCCGATTGCGTCGCCGGTGTTCGACGGGGCCAAGGAAGCGGACGTGAACGACGCGCTGACGCGCGCCGGGTTCGATACCTCGGGTCAGTCGGTGGTGTTCGATGGCCGTTCGGGCGAGCAATTCGCGCGGAAGGTCACCGTGGGCGTGAAGTACATGCTCAAGCTGCACCACCTTGTCGACGACAAGCTGCACGCCCGTTCGACGGGGCCGTACTCGCTCGTCACGCAGCAGCCGCTGGGTGGTAAGGCGCAGTTCGGTGGTCAGCGTCTGGGGGAAATGGAGGTCTGGGCTCTGGAAGCCTATGGTGCCGCCTATACCCTGCAGGAAATGCTGACCGTGAAGTCGGACGACGTGGCAGGCCGGACCAAGGTCTATGAATCGATCGTCAAGGGCGAGGACAATTTCGAAGCGGGCGTTCCGGAGAGCTTTAACGTTCTCGTCAAGGAAGTGCGCGGCCTCGGCCTGAATATGGAACTCCTGGATGCGGAGGAGGAGTGACCGAAAGGCGGTGTGAACCGCCCTTTGGCCCCTCGTGGGGCGGGCTGATGCCCGCCCTGCGCCCCCGCCCCCTTTCAAGGATTTGGAAATGAACCAGGAACTGACCAACAACCCGTTCAACCCGGTTGCCCCGATCAAGACGTTCGACGAGATCAAGATCTCGCTCGCGTCGCCGGAGCGTATCCTTTCGTGGTCGTTCGGCGAGATCAAGAAGCCGGAAACCATCAACTATCGCACGTTCAAGCCGGAGCGTGACGGCCTGTTCTGCGCCCGTATCTTCGGGCCGATCAAGGATTACGAATGCCTTTGCGGCAAGTACAAGCGCATGAAGTATCGCGGCGTTGTCTGCGAGAAATGCGGTGTGGAAGTCACGCTGCAGAAGGTGCGGCGCGAGCGGATGGGCCATATCGAGCTGGCCGCACCCGTGGCGCATATCTGGTTCCTGAAATCCCTGCCGTCGCGGATCGGGCTGATGCTCGACATGACGCTGCGGGATCTGGAACGGATCCTGTATTTTGAAAACTACGTTGTCATTGAACCGGGCCTGACGGACCTGACCTATGGTCAGCTGATGACCGAGGAAGAATTCCTGGACGCGCAGGATCAGTATGGCGCGGACGCCTTCACCGCCAATATCGGCGCGGAAGCGATCCGGGAAATGCTGGCGGCGATCGATCTGGAATCGACGGCGGACCAGCTGCGCGAAGACCTGAAAGAGGCGACGGGCGAACTGAAGCCGAAGAAGATCATCAAGCGGCTGAAGATCGTTGAATCGTTCCTTGAGTCGGGCAACCGGCCGGAGTGGATGGTTCTGACGGTGCTGCCGGTCATTCCGCCGGAACTGCGCCCGCTGGTGCCGCTGGATGGTGGCCGGTTCGCGACGTCCGACCTGAACGACCTGTATCGCCGCGTGATCAACCGCAACAACCGCCTGAAGCGGCTGATCGAGTTGCGCGCGCCCGATATCATCGTGCGGAACGAAAAGCGGATGCTGCAGGAAGCTGTGGATGCGCTGTTTGACAACGGCCGTCGTGGCCGCGTGATCACGGGCACCAACAAGCGCCCGCTGAAATCGCTGTCGGACATGCTGAAGGGCAAGCAGGGCCGGTTCCGCCAGAACCTGCTGGGCAAGCGCGTGGACTTTTCGGGCCGTTCGGTCATCGTGACCGGGCCGGAACTGAAACTGCACCAGTGCGGTCTGCCGAAGAAGATGGCGCTCGAGCTGTTCAAGCCGTTCATCTATTCGCGGCTTGAAGCGAAGGGGCTGTCGTCCACCGTCAAGCAGGCGAAGAAGCTGGTGGAAAAGGAACGTCCCGAGGTTTGGGATATTCTGGATGAGGTCATCCGCGAACACCCGGTTCTGCTGAACCGTGCGCCGACGCTGCACCGTTTGGGGATTCAGGCGTTTGAACCGATCCTGATCGAAGGCAAGGCGATCCAGCTGCACCCGCTGGTCTGTTCGGCGTTCAACGCCGACTTTGACGGCGACCAGATGGCCGTTCACGTTCCGCTGTCGCTGGAAGCGCAGCTGGAAGCGCGCGTCCTGATGATGTCGACCAACAACGTGCTGTCGCCCGCAAACGGCGCGCCCATCATCGTTCCGTCGCAGGACATGGTGCTGGGGCTGTACTACGTCACCATGGAACGCAAGGGCATGGTCGGCGAAGGCATGGCATTCGCCGATATCGAGGAAGTGGAGCATGCGCTGGCCGCTGGTGCCGTGCATCTGCATGCCTCGATCACCGCGCGGATCAAGCAGATCGACGAAGAAGGCAACGAGGTCTGGAAGCGGTTCAAGACCACGCCGGGCCGTCTGCGGCTGGGCAACCTGCTGCCGTTGAACGCCAAGGCGCCGTTCGAGCTTGCCAACCGTCTGCTGCGCAAGAAGGACGTGCAGAACGTCATCGACACCGTCTACCGCTATTGCGGGCAGAAAGAGTCGGTCATTTTCTGTGACCAGATCATGACGCTGGGCTTCCGTGAGGCGTTCCGTGCCGGGATTTCCTTCGGCAAGGACGACATGCTGATCCCGGATTCCAAGTGGACCATCGTGAACGAAGTGCGCGATCAGGTTAAGGAATTCGAACAGCAGTACATGGACGGCCTGATCACCCAGGGCGAAAAGTACAACAAGGTTGTCGACGCCTGGTCGAAGTGTTCCGACAAGGTGGCCGGCGAGATGATGGCGGAAATTTCCGCCGTTCGTTTCGACGATGCCGGTGCCGAAAAGGAACCGAACTCGGTCTACATGATGTCCCACTCCGGGGCGCGTGGTTCGCCTGCGCAGATGAAGCAGTTGGGCGGGATGCGCGGTCTGATGGCCAAGCCTTCGGGCGAGATCATCGAGACGCCGATCATCTCGAACTTCAAGGAAGGTCTGACCGTTCTTGAATACTTCAACTCGACCCACGGCGCGCGGAAAGGTCTGGCCGATACGGCGCTGAAGACCGCGAACTCGGGCTATCTGACGCGGCGTCTGGTGGACGTGGCACAGGATTGCATCGTGCGCAGCCATGATTGCGGCACCGACCGGGCGATCACTGCCGAAGCCGCCGTGAATGACGGTGAAGTGGTGCAGACGCTGGCCGATCGTGTGCTGGGCCGGGTGTCGGCGGATGACGTGCTGGTGCCGGGAACGGATGAGGTTCTGGTGGCGGCGGGCGAGCTGATCGACGAGCGTCGGGCTGATCTGATCGATCAGGCCGGGGTGGCGGTCATGCGTATCCGCAGCCCGCTGACCTGTGAGGCCGAAGAGGGCGTCTGCGCCATGTGCTATGGCCGTGACCTTGCACGCGGCACGCTGGTGAACCAGGGGGAAGCTGTCGGCATCATCGCCGCGCAGTCCATCGGGGAACCCGGCACGCAGCTGACGATGCGGACGTTCCACATCGGTGGTATCGCGCAGGGTGGCCAGCAGTCGTTCCTTGAAGCCAGCCAGGAAGGCCGGATCGAGTTCCGCAATGCCAACCTTCTGTCCAACGCCAATGGCGAACAGATCGTGGTCGGGCGGAACATGTCGATCGCCATCGTGGATGAGGCCGGTCAGGACCGGGCGGTTCACAAGGTGAGCTATGGTGCCAAGATCCATGCCAAGGACGGCATGGCGGTGAAGCGCGGCACCAAGCTGTTCGAATGGGACCCCTATACCCTGCCGATCATCGCCGAAAAGGGCGGTGTGGCGAAGTTCGTGGACCTTGTTTCGGGCATTTCGGTGCGCGAGGACACGGATGACGCGACGGGTATGACGCAGAAGATCGTGTCGGACTGGCGGTCGGCGCCCAAGGGCAATGACCTGAAGCCCGAGATCATCATCATGGACCCGGCGACGGGTGAGCCGGTGCGTGCCGACAATGGCAACCCGATCACCTATCCGATGTCGGTGGACGCGATCCTTTCGGTCGAAGACCAGCAGGATGTGCGTCCGGGCGATGTGGTGGCGCGTATCCCGCGCGAAGGTGCCAAGACCAAGGACATCACCGGGGGTCTTCCCCGCGTGGCGGAACTGTTCGAGGCACGTCGCCCCAAAGACCACGCGATCATCGCGGAAACCGATGGCTATGTCCGGTTCGGCAAGGACTACAAGAACAAGCGCCGCATCACGGTTGAACCCGTGGATGAGACGCTGCAGGCGGTTGAGTACATGATCCCCAAGGGCAAGCACATTCCGGTTCAGGAAGGTGATTTCGTCCAGAAGGGTGATTACATCATGGACGGCAACCCTGCTCCGCATGACATTTTGCGGATCATGGGTGTCGAGGCGCTTGCCAACTACATGATCGACGAAGTGCAGGACGTGTACCGACTGCAGGGCGTGAAGATCAACGACAAGCATATCGAAGTGATCGTGCGTCAGATGCTTCAGAAACTTGAGATCCTGGATGGTGGCGATACCACGCTGCTGAAGGGTGAACAGGTCGAGAAGATCGAACTGGACGAAGAGAACGCCAAGGCACGCAACCGCGGGCTGCGCGAGGCGAAGGCCGAGCCGGTTCTGTTGGGGATCACCAAGGCGAGCTTGCAGACACGGTCCTTCATCTCGGCCGCGTCCTTCCAGGAAACCACCCGCGTGCTGACCGAGGCTTCGGTTCAGGGCAAGCGCGACAAGCTGGTGGGTCTGAAGGAGAACGTGATCGTGGGCCGTCTGATCCCGGCAGGGACGGGCGGGGCGACGAGCCGCGTGAAGAAGATCGCCGCGGATCGCGACCAGAACGTGATCGAGGCCCGCCGGTCCGAGGCCGAAACGGCCGCGGCGCTGGCAGCGCCGGTCGACATGAAGGTCAGCGACATGGATCTGGGTATGTCGGATGCGATCGACAGCCGCGATTGATCTTTGACACAGACTGGACAGGGGCCGTCGCAGCGATGCGGCGGCCCTTTTCCTTTGCCGGCCGCGCTGATAGCGATGCGGGCAAGAGGACATGATGCCGATATCCGACAACCTGCGCGGTGCGATCTACATGATGATCGCGATGGCCGCCTTTACCCTGAATGACAGCGCGATGAAGGCTGCGACGCAGACCCTGCCGTTGTGGCAGGCGATTGCGATGCGGGGATTGCTGACGCTGGGGCCGCTGGCGATGATCGGGATGGCGACGGGGGGATTGCGGTTCCGGATGGCGCGGCGGGATGCGGGGATCGTGGCGATCCGGTCGGTGGCAGAGGTGGCGTCAACGCTGCTGTTTCTGGCGGCGTTGGTCCATATGCCCCTGGCGAACCTGTCGGCGATCCTGCAATCGCTGCCGCTTGCGGTGGCGTTGGCGGCTTGGGCCGTGTTTGGCGACAAGATCGGTTGGCGGCGGATCACGGCCATTCTCGTGGGGTTCGTGGGGGTGCTGATCATCATCCGGCCCGGACCGCAGGGGTTTGACCACTGGTCGCTGATGGGGTTGGCATCGGTCGCCTTTGTGGTGGTGCGGGATCTTTCCACCCGGCAGTTATCAAGGGCGGTGCCGTCATCGACCGTGGCTGTGCTGGCGTCGCTGGCGGTGACGATCACCGCGCTGGCCCTGTCGTTGCCTGCGGGATGGCAAGCGGTGAGCCTGCGCGAAGGGCTGCTGATCGGGGCGGCGGCGGCAGCGCTGGTGGTGGGTTATAATTTTGTGATCATGGTGATGCGGGTGGGCGATATCGGCTTTGTCGCGCCGTTCCGCTATACGGCACTGCTTTGGGCGATCTTTCTGGGCTGGGTGATCTTTGGCACGCTGCCCGATGGGCTGACGCTGATGGGAGCGGGGCTGGTGGTGGGATCAGGCATCTTCACTCTGTGGCGTGAGCGCAAGGTGAAGGCTGCCGAAGGCCCGGCCGCGCAGGGCTGATGCCGCGCCGGGGCAGTTGTTGACATCGCCTGCGACTCCCCCTATACGCCCGCTACCTGAGTGCTGGCCCCCTATGGGAGTCGGCCCAAGGATATCGAAAAGTGAGTGGTCATGATCCGGGCGCAGGCCCCGATCCTCTGAAATTCCACCGCGTCGTCCCCACGAAGGGGGCGCATGCGGTTTTGGCGTTTTGCGATCCGCGCAGACGTCAGTCGAGAAGCAGCGCGCCGGGAGATTGGCGCGAGTATTGACAACGCCCGTAAGGGCAAATCGGGGTACTTGAATGCCGACGATCCAACAGCTGATCCGCAAGCCGCGGGAAGCGAAAGTAAGAAGGTCCAAGTCGCAGCACTTGGAATCCTGCCCGCAGAAGCGTGGCGTGTGTACCCGCGTGTACACCACGACGCCGAAGAAGCCGAACTCGGCCATGCGGAAAGTCGCCAAAGTGCGTCTGACCAATGGCTTTGAAGTGATTAGCTACATCCCGGGTGAAAAGCACAACCTTCAGGAACACTCTGTGGTTCTGATCCGTGGCGGCCGGGTGAAAGACCTTCCCGGTGTGCGTTACCACATCCTCCGCGGCGTTCTGGATACCCAGGGCGTGAAAGATCGTCGTCAGCGTCGTTCGAAATACGGCGCCAAGCGTCCGAAGTGAGGAGATAGAGCATGTCACGTCGTCACGCCGCCGAGAAGCGCGAGATCCTGCCCGATGCCAAGTATGGCGACCGGGTTCTGACCAAGTTCATGAACAACCTGATGCTGGACGGAAAGAAATCCGTTGCAGAATCCATCGTCTATGGCGCGCTTGAGCGCGTTCAGACGCGTCTGAAGCGCGAACCGATCCAGTGCTTCCATGAAGCCCTGGAAAATGTGAAGCCGTCCGTCGAAGTGCGTTCGCGCCGCGTCGGTGGTGCGACCTATCAGGTTCCGGTCGAAGTGCGCACCGAGCGCCGCGAAGCGCTGGCGATCCGCTGGCTGATCATCGCAGCCCGCAAGCGCAACGAAAACACCATGGAAGAACGTCTGGCTGCCGAGCTTTCGGATGCCGTGAACAACCGTGGCACCGCCGTGAAAAAGCGGGAAGACACCCACAAGATGGCGGATGCGAACAAAGCATTCAGCCATTACCGCTGGTAAGGGGTCATCATGGCACGCGAATTTCCGCTGACGCGCTACCGCAACTTTGGCATCATCGCGCATATCGATGCCGGCAAGACCACCACATCCGAGCGGATCCTGTATTACACAGGCAAGTCGCACAAGATTGGTGAAGTGCATGATGGCGCGGCCACCATGGACTGGATGGAGCAGGAGCAGGAGCGTGGCATCACGATCACCTCGGCTGCGACCACCACGTTCTGGGAACGCACCATCGATCCGGGCCTAGAACATGCCCGTTCGGACAAGTACCGTTTCAACATCATCGACACCCCCGGCCACGTCGACTTCACCATTGAAGTCGAGCGTTCGCTGGCGGTGCTGGATGGTGCTGTCGTTCTGCTGGACGGTAACGCCGGTGTGGAGCCGCAGACCGAAACCGTGTGGCGTCAGGCCGACCGGTACAAGGTTCCGCGGATCGTGTTCGTCAACAAGATGGACAAGACCGGTGCCGACTATTTCAACTGCGTTCGCATGATCAAGGACCGGACCGGCGCAAATGCGATGCCGGTGGCCCTGCCGATCGGCGCCGAGGACAAGCTGGAAGGCATCATCGATCTGGTGACCATGGAAGAGTGGGTCTATCAGGGCGAAGATCTCGGCGCTTCTTGGATCCGTCAGCCGATCCGCGCCGACCTGAAGGACGTTGCTGATGAATGGCGCCTGAACTTGCTGGAAACGGCAGTCGGTCAGGACGACGCGGCGATGGAAGCCTATCTGGAAGGCAACGAGCCGACCCCGGAAGAGCTGCGCGCGCTGATCCGCAAGGGAACGCTGGCGATTGACTTCATCCCGGTTTTTGCTGGCTCTGCCTTCAAGAACAAGGGTGTGCAGCCGCTGCTGAACGCCGTTATCGACTATCTGCCTTCGCCGCTGGACGTGCCGCCCTATATGGGCTTTGCGCCGGGCGACGAGACGGAAACGCGCGACATTGCCCGATCGGCCGATGACGACCAGCCCTTCTCGGGCCTGGCGTTCAAGATCATGAACGACCCCTTCGTCGGTTCGCTGACCTTCACCCGGATCTATTCGGGCAAGCTGGCCAAGGGCGATGCGATGATGAACGCGACCAAGCAGCGCAAAGAGCGCGTTGGCCGCATGATGATGATGCACGCCATCGACCGTGAGGAAATCACCGAGGCTTTCGCCGGTGACATCATCGCGCTGGGCGGTCTGAAGGAAACAACCACCGGGGACACGCTTTGTGATCCGGCGGCACCCGTTGTTCTGGAAACCATGACCTTCCCGGTCCCGGTGATCGAGATTGCGGTGGAACCCAAGACCAAGGCCGACCAGGAAAAGATGGGCATCGCGCTGGCCCGTCTGGCCGCCGAAGACCCGTCCTTCCGGGTGGAGACCGACATCGAATCCGGTCAGACCATCATGAAGGGCATGGGGGAACTTCACCTCGACATCCTCGTCGACCGTATGCGTCGCGAATTCAAGGTCGAGGCGAATATCGGTGCGCCGCAGGTGGCTTATCGCGAGACGATCTCGCGCGAGCATGAGATCGACTACACGCACAAGAAACAGACCGGTGGTACCGGCCAGTTCGCGCGCGTGAAGCTGATCATCCAGCCGACGGAACCGGGCGAAGGTTATTCCTTCGAGTCGAAGATCGTTGGTGGTGCGGTGCCGAAGGAATACATCCCCGGTGTCGAAAAGGGCATCAAGTCGGTGATGGATTCGGGCCCGCTGGCTGGCTTCCCGGTGATCGACTTCAAGGTGCAGCTGATCGACGGCGCGTTCCACGATGTTGACTCGTCTGTTCTGGCCTTTGAGATCGCGGCACGTGCCGCGATGCGCGAAGGTCTGAAGAAGGCCGGCGCCAAGCTGCTGGAACCGATCATGAAGGTCGAGGTTGTGACGCCCGAGGAATATACCGGTGGCGTCATCGGCGACCTTACCTCGCGTCGGGGCATGATCAACGGGCAGGACAGCCGCGGCAACGCGAACGTCATCGCCTCGATGGTTCCGCTGGCCAACATGTTCGGCTACATCAACCAGCTCCGTTCGATGACCTCGGGCCGCGCTGTGTTCTCGATGGAGTTCGACCATTACGAGGCCGTGCCGCAGAACATCTCGGACGAGATCCAGAAGAAATACGCTTAACCGGTGTGGCGGGGTCAACCCCGCCCTACCACCCCGTAGGCCGGGGATCACCCCGGCGCCACCGACACACGAATGAGGAGTGACCCTGATGGGCAAGGCAAAGTTTGAACGGAACAAACCGCACGTCAACATTGGCACGATTGGCCACGTTGACCACGGCAAGACCACTCTGACGGCAGCGATCACCAAGTATTTTGGTGAATTCCGCGCCTATGACCAGATCGACGGTGCGCCGGAAGAGCG
>CALRMS020000067.1:0-20005 GCA_943369275.1 Rhodobacter maris
GCAAGAAGCAATGCTTCGGCGAATATCTGTAACATTTTCTGAACCTTTCCTATGCTTGGACTTGGCTTTTCTAGCCATTTCTGCTGCAGTTTCCGAGTCAGAAAACTTTCAAACGTGTAAGCTTGGCTATCATATGACAATCGATTGGCGCATCCTTCCCCCGCTCTCGTCGCTCCGCGCCTTTGCTGCGGTGGCAGAGCTTGGCGGGTTTTCGCAGGCCGCCCGCGCCCTGAACGTGACCCATGCCGCCGTAGCCCAGCAGGTGCGCGCACTGGAAGGCTTGCTCGATATCCCCCTCGTCGCCCGCGACGGGCGCGGCATGGCACTGACCGCCGAAGGGCAGCAGCTTGCACAGGCGCTGGCGGATGGGTTTGGCACCATCTCCACCGGTGTGGCAGCGCTCAAGGCGGGCGGGTCGGATCGCCCGGTCCGCATCACCCTGACCGCCAGCTTTGCAACCCAATGGCTGATGCCCCGGCTCAAGGACTTCTGGGATCACCACCCGGACATCGCCCTGTCGCTGCATCCTGATCCGCGCGTGCTGGATTTAAGGCGCGATGGCATGGATCTGGGCATCCGCTACGGCACTGGGGATTGGCCCGGCGTTTCGTCCCGTTTTCTTGCGCCAGCACGCATGGCGGTCGCCGCCGCCCCCGATGTTCTGGATGGCCGGACCTCGCTCAGCATCGCGGAAATGCAGGATATGGAATGGATCCTCGCCCGCGATTGGCCAGAGCAGGAAAATTACATCAAAAGCTTGGGCCTTGATCCTGAAACGCTCAGCCGCACGGAATTCGGTAACGAAGAACTTTCCCTCGCCGCTGCCCGGCAGGGGTTGGGGCTGGTGGTGGAAAGCCTCGCGCTGATGGAAGACGATCTGGAGGAGGGGCGGCTGATCCTGCTGCATGACAGCCAAGATCAGCTTCCCGCCTATTTCATCGTCACGGCCCCCGGGCCGCAACGCGCGGCCACCCGGGCCTTTGTCAAATGGCTCGAATCAGCTGCCTGATCAAATGGCCAGATCTTCGGGCTTTTTGCCCTTGGTCAAAGCTTCGGCAAACCAGCGCGGTTTGCGGCCACGGCCCGACCACGTATCCGATGCATTGGCCGGGTTGGCATATTTCGCGGTGGCCGGTGCGCGTTTGCGCGGTGCGGCTGTCCCGGTCAATTCCGCCAGCGAAAATCCCATCTCGCGGGCCTTTTCTTCAAGCTCGGCAAGTGCAGCCTTCTTCTTGCGATCTTCAAAGTTTGCAATCGCCTTTGACACCTGACCCTGAAGGTCTTTCAGTTCTTTCAGCGACATTGAATTAAGATCGACGCTCATTCCTGCATGCTCCATTAGGCGGGATTGCATCTCTTTTACGGAATAAGTCGCACTAATTCAATAACCCGATTATTTTGGGCTCCGCTTGGCAAGAATTCGCTGCAAGGTGCGGCGATGCATGCTCAATCGGCGCGCGGTTTCGGAAACGTTGCGATCGCACATTTCATAGACCCGCTGGATATGTTCCCAGCGCACGCGATCCGCCGACATCGGGTTTTCCGGCGGCCCCGGCAGCGTTTCCGTCCGCGACAAAAGGGCGTTCATCACATCATTGGCATCCGCGGGTTTTGACAGGTAATCCGTCGCCCCGATCTTCACCGCGGCCACCGCCGTGGCAATGGCACCATATCCCGTCAGCACCACGATCCGGCAATCAGGCCGACGCTCGCGCAGGGTTTCCACCACGTCCAACCCGTTTCCATCCTCCAGCCGCAGATCCACCACGGCATAGGCCGGGGGCCGCGCGATGGCGATTGCGCGCCCTTCGGCCACGCTTTCCGCGGTTTCCGGAAGAAACCCGCGTTTTTCCATCGCCTTTGCCAATCGCTTCACAAAGGGTTCGTCATCATCGACAAGCAGCAGCGTCCGGTCCGCGCCAAGATCGGCAATCAGGTCGTCAGCCATCGGGTTCCCCTTCGTTATGTTCTTGCCAAAGAAGTAGGCGGCTTTAGGGGTGTGGTCAAATTCATCAGGCTTCACTGCGACAGAAAACAGGCTGTGCGATCGGCGATCTGTTCCGCCGTTTCATCCCGCTTGAAGAAATCGACAAACCCCGTGTCTGGCAGGACCAGATAGGTAAAGGTGGAATGGTCCACCAGATAATAGTCCGGATCATCGCCATCCTGCTTGCGATAATAGGTCTTATAGGCCTGTGACGCCGCCTTGATCTGTTCTTCCGTCCCCGTCAGCCCGATCATCTTCGGGTGCAGGTTCGCGGCGAAATCTCCAACAACCTCGGGCGTATCGCGGGCTGGATCGACGGTAATGAAAACCGGGTTCACGTCAAAACCGCGCTCTTCCAGAATATCGATCGCTTCGGCATTGCGCGCATTGTCCAGCGGGCAGACATCGGGGCAAAAGGTATAACCGAAATAGACAAGGCTAGGCTTTGTGATCACATCTTTTTCAGTCACCGTGGCCCCGGCCGCATTTTGCAGGGTGAACGGCCCGCCAATATCACCGCCCACAACACCCCCGCGGCATTGGGCGAAAACATCGTCCGGTTTTGCCAACTGCCCATAGGCAAACAGCCCACCCACCATGCCGACAACCGCGGCAGCGGCCAGACCTGCATAAAGTTTGCTCATGTCGAAAACCCTTTCGTTCGCGGCGTCATTGATCGCGGATGGATCGGCGCTTAACAATGCGAAACTTGGTCACGCAGGACGCTTTTCCCAAGATGATGGATTCGGGCTTCGGCCTTCTTTCGCGCGACACGCGCAGCGATTGGGTCCGCCTGCGGACGCTGATCCTGCTGCGCTGGATGGCGATCACGGGGCAGCTTGCCGCCATCACCGTGGCCGACCGGGTCTACGGCATCCAGCTGCCGCTGGGCCTTTGCTACATGGCGGTCGGTGCGTCGATCATCGCCAACCTGATTTCCAGCTTTGTCTATCCGGAAAACAAACGTCTTTCGGAATTCGAGGCGATGCTGACCCTGCTGTTCGATTTGTCGCAGCTTTCGTTCCTGCTGTATCTGACGGGCGGGCTGACCAACCCCTTCGCCTTGCTGATCCTGGCGCCCGTCACCATTTCCGCATCGGCGCTGGAACTGCGGACCACAATTCTTTTGGGTGCGCTGGCGATCCTGTTCACCTCTGTCATCGCCTTCGTCAACGTGCCCCTGTTCTTTGCCGACGGGCAAAGGCTGGCTGTGCCGCTGGTCTTTGAATTCGGCTACTGGCTGGCCATCGTCATCGGCATCGTTTTCCTGGGCCTTTATTCCCGGCGCATCGCAACGGAAATCCGCTCCATGTCGGATGCGCTGCTGGCCACGCAGATGGCGCTGGCCCGCGAACAAAAGCTGACCGATCTAGGCGGCGTGGTGGCGGCGGCTGCGCATGAATTGGGCACGCCACTGGCCACGATCAAGCTGGTCAGCACCGAGATGATGGAGGAACTGAAGGATCACCCCCAGCTTCTGGAAGATGCAAAGCTGATCCGCGATCAGGCCGACCGCTGCCGCGATATCCTGCGCGGAATGGGCCGCGCCGGAAAGGACGATCTGCATCTGCGCCAAGCCCCGCTCGGCTCGGTCCTGCGCGAAGCGGCAGAGCCGCATATCGGGCGTGGCAAGCATGTGGAATTTACCCTTGCGCCCGGTGATGGCGGGAACGAACGCCAACCCACCATCCTGCGCCGCCCCGAAGTGATCCACGGCCTGCGCAACCTGATCCAGAACGCTGTGGATTTTGCCCGCAGCACGGTGTGGGTAGATGGCGAATGGACAGATCGCAGCGTCACCATCCGGATCGTCGATGATGGCGAAGGCTATCCGTCGCAGGTCATCGGCCGGATCGGCGATCCCTTTGTCCGGTCGCGTCGTTCGGCCCAAGATCTTCACCGTCGGCCAGAGTATGAAGGCATGGGTCTTGGCCTGTTCATCGCCAAGACCTTGCTGGAACGGACAGGGGCGGAACTGTCCTTTGCCAATGCCTCGGATCCGTTTCTGGCTCCGGATGAGCGCCCCGAACGCTGCGGCGCGATTGTTGAACTTGTCTGGAAAGCCACCGATCTGGTGGCCCCTGAAACCGCCCAACTGGGCGATAATCGCCGGTTTGAAGCCTGAAATCTGAAACGGGAGGGGGCGGTTTGCCTGCTTGGTGATCCCCCGCCGCATTAACCATTTGTTAAGGTTGCTCACGCAAGGGTTGAGTCGCATCAATCTGGCGGACACCACGTGATACCCTTGATCTGGCTGGAATTCCTGGCGCTTGCGGTGCTGGGCGCGGCGCTGAGCGTTGTGGTTCTGTCCATCCTGCCCCGCACTCTGCAGCGGGCGGATGACAGCGCATTGCACTGCGCCGTCCGGGCCGCCGAACATGTGCCGTTACCGCTATGGCACACAAATGCCGCAGGCCATGTCCTGTGGTCCAACACCGCCTACAAGGCGCTGCTAAAGGGTGACGCCCGCAGGGCGCTTGCGTTGGTCGAAGGGCGCGTCAACCTCAATACCGGTGACGAAACGCAATGGTTCGATATCGTGATCCGGTCAGATATCGGCCATGCTCGGCCTGTCGATGATCTGGTCCGCGCAGAATCCAATCTTCGCGATATGGTTCAGGCGATGGCCAAGACCTTTGCCCAGCTTCCCACCGGGTTGGCTGTCTTTGATCACAGCCGGCATCTTCAAAGCTTCAACCCGGCCTTGGCCGACCTGACGGGTCTTTCCCCGGAATTCCTGTCCCGTCGGCCATCACTGATCGCCATGCTTGATGGGATGCGCGACCGCAACATGATCCCGGAACCCAAGGATTGGAAAGGGTGGCGCCACCAGGTGGCCGATATGGAACGCGCCGCCGCCAGTGGCCAGTTTGAGGATACCTGGGCCCTGCCCGGCGGACAAACCTACCGCATCACCGGGCGGCGGCACCCGAATGGCGGGCTGGCCCTGATGATCGATGACATCTCGACCGAGATCATCCGCAGCCGCCGCTATCGTGCCGATCTGGAGCTGTGCCAACGCGTCGTCGATACGCTGGAGGACGGCATCGCCGTCTTTGCCTCGACCGGCCAGCTTGTGATGTCGAACACCGCCTATGCCGCGCTCTGGGGCCACGATCCCGGGGAACAGCTTTCCCCGATGGGATTTGCCCAGATGGCCGCGCGATGGCGCGCCCTTTCGGCCCCCTCAACCCTCTGGGCCGAGGCCGAGGAATTTTCCGCCCGCCTCGATGACCGCACCCCGTGGGAGGCCGAGGCGCGTTTGCTGGACGGGCGGCTGGTCGCGTGCCGCTTTGCGCCCCTGTCGGATGGGGCCATGCTTGCAGGCTTTCGCCCCGTCTTGTCAGAGACGGCCCCCCGCGCACTGACGTCCACCCGCGCCGGAGCATGAGTGTTCTGCTTGCGGTGGTCGGGCAGGGCGGTAAAACTGCCCGCATGACCGCCGCGCCCCCAGCCAAACAAACGCTCTTCCTTGCTGATGAGGATGCCACCGCGGCATTGGGCGAACGGCTGGCCGGGTTGCTCCGTGCGGGCGATACCGTCTTGCTCGAAGGTCCGATCGGGGCGGGAAAATCCCACCTCGCCCGCGCCCTGATCCGCGCCCTGCTGGGGCGGATGGAGGATGTCCCCTCGCCCAGTTTCACACTGGTGCAAACCTATGATGCCGATGGGGTGGAAATCTGGCATGCCGATCTGTATCGCCTCTCCCACCCGGATGAGGTGCTGGAGCTTGGCCTTGAAGACGCCTTCGCAACCGCCATTTGCCTTGTCGAATGGCCGGACAGGCTGGGCTCTCACCTTCCCCCCGATGCGCTGCACCTGCGCCTGACGGCAGAGGGGGATGGCAGGATGGCCCATCTGTCCGGCGGTCGCCCCGGTCTGCTTGCAGCCCTGCTGGCACAAAACCCATGACAGATCGCCTGGCCTTGTCCCGGAGTTTTCTAGCCCACACGGGATGGGGCGCGGCAGACCGGCGCTTTCTGGCGGGGGATGCGTCAGACCGCAGTTATGACAGGCTGGCGCTGTCCGGCCAAACCGCTGTCCTGATGGATGCCCCGCCCGGCAAGGGTGATGATCCTGCCACCTTCACCGCCATCGCCCGCCACCTCGCTGGTATCGGCCTGTCACCCCCCGCGATCCTGGCCGAGGATTATGAACACGGCTTCCTGCTGATCGAAGATCTGGGCGACGGTCTTTTCGCCCGCCTCATCGCAACTGATCCCACGCTGGAAACCCCGCTCTACACTGCTGCGACCGACGTTCTGATCCACCTGCACCAGCATGCCGCGCCGCCCCACTTGCCCGATCTTTCGGCGCAGGACTGGGCCGCAGCCGCATCCTTTGCACTGGACTGGTACGCCTTTGCCGCGACAGGCCATTCCCCTGATCCGGCCATGTTCGTGACGGTTATTGCCGATCTGTTGCGCAGCCATGCCGATGGCCACCGCGTGATGATCCTGCGCGATTACCACGCCGAAAACCTGCTCTGGCTGCCGCATAGGGTTGGCGTCGCACAGGTCGGGCTGCTGGATTTCCAACTCGCCCAGATGGGCCAGCCCGGCTATGATCTTGTTTCACTGCTGCAAGACGCCCGACGCGATGTGGCCGCGGAAACGGAGGCCGCGATGATCGCCCGCTTCTGCGCCGCAAACGGCACTAACCCTGCGGAATTCGCGCCATCCTATGCAACGCTTGGCGCCCAGCGCGCCTTGCGGATCATCGGTATCTTTGCGCGCCTCTGCCTTAAGGGAGGCAAACCGGGCTATCTGCCCCTCATCCCCCGCGTCTGGGAACAGCTTTGGCGCAACCTCGCCCATCCCGCGCTGGCCCCGCTGGCCGCGATCTGCCACGATCTTCTCCCCGAACCCACCCCCGACATGCTGGAAAGGATCAGCGCGCAATGCGGCCTGTACCCCCACCGCTGATGCTGTTTGCCGCGGGCTTCGGCACGCGCATGGGCGCGCTGACCGCTGACCGCCCAAAACCACTGATTCCGGTCGCGGGCAGACCGCTGATCGATCATGCATTGGCACTGGCCGATGATGCGGACGTCACCCGCATCGTCGCCAATATCCATTACCTGCCCGATCAGATCAAAACCCATCTCGCCCCACGTGACATTGCCCTGTCGCACGAAACCGCTGCGATTCTTGAAACCGGGGGCGGCCTTAAGGCCGCGCTGCCCCTGCTGGGTGGCAATCCTGTGCTCACCTTGAACACGGATGCGGTATGGACAGGTGCCAACCCGCTGACACAACTCATCTCTGGATGGGATGGTGCACGAATGGACGGCCTTCTCCTCCTCTTGCCCGCCGCCCGCGCCACGGGCCACAGCGGCACGGGGGATTTCCTGATAGATGCCGATGGCCGCCTGACCCGCGCCAAGGGCGCTGCGGGCGCGGTTTATCTGGGCGCACAGATGCTGCGGACCGATGGCCTCGCCGATATCACGGCCGAGGTGTTCTCGCTCAACCTGCTTTGGGACAGGATGATCTCTGACGGCCGCCTCTTCGGCCTGATCCATGACGGCGGATGGTGCGACGTAGGCCGCCCCGAAGGCATAGCGCAAGCCGAAGCACTGCTGGGGTTCACGCCATGATGTTCCCCAATTCGGGCCCCCGCGTCTTTCACCTTCCCCCCGGCGTCGATTTCGCCCCGGCCCTTGTCGCCGGTCTGCGCGCCCGTCTTGCCGCCGCACCACCCGAGGCGATGGCAAACGTCACCCTTTACCTCAACACCAACCGCATGCGCCGCCGCGTGCGCGAGGCGTTCGTCGCCGCCGGCCCCGGCTTCCTGCCCCGCCTGCATGTGCTGACAGACCTGACCGAAGGCCTGGCCCTATCCGGTATCGCCGCTGCCGTGTCACCCCTGCGCCGACGTCTGGAACTGTCGCAACTGATCGCGCGGCTTCTGGATGCCCAGCCCGACCTTGCGCCCCGCGCTGCGCTCTATGATCTGGCAGACAGCCTTGCCACCCTGATGGATGAAATGCAGGGCGAAGCCGTCACCCCCGAAACCATCGCCGCGCTGGATGTGTCCGACCACTCCGCCCATTGGGCGCGTACCCGCGCCTTCCTGTCCATCGTCGCGCCTTTCTTTTCGGGGGCCGCGGCGCCGGATACGGAAACCCGCCAACGCGTGGCCGTGGACCGCATCACCGCACTCTGGCAGGCCGCGCCGCCGCAAGGCCCTGTGATCGTGGCAGGCTCCACCGGGTCGCGCGGCACCACGGCGGCGCTGATGCAGGCCGTGGCCGCCTTGCCGCAAGGGGCGCTGGTGCTGCCGGGGTTTGATGCCGATATGCCGTCTTGGGTCTGGGATCGCCTTACCGACGCGATGACGGGCGAAGATCACCCGCAATTCCGCTTTCGCCGCCTGATGGAACGGCTGGATATCCCGCCCACCGCCATCCAACCCTGGACGGAAACCCCAGCCCCGGCCCCGGCAAGGAACCGGCTGATTTCCTTGTCGCTTCGCCCCGCGCCCGTGACCGATCAGTGGCTGACAGAAGGCGCTGCCCTACCCGATCTGCCCGGTGCCACCGAAGACATCACCCTGATCGAAGCGCAAACCCCCCGCGCCGAGGCGCTCGCTATCGCGCTGATCCTGCGGCAAGCCGCCGAGAATGGGACCGCCGCCGCCCTGATCACGCCTGACAGGATGCTCACCCGTCAGGTCACCGCCGCGCTGGATCGCTGGGGCATCACCCCCGATGACAGCGCCGGTCGCCCGCTCGCGCTGTCGGCCCCCGGTCGCCTGCTGCGCCATGTGGCGGGGTTGATAGGGCGCAAGCTGACATCGGACATGCTTCTTGTCTTACTAAAACACCCTTTGTCGTTTTCGGGTGAAGATCGCGGTCCGCATCTGAAGCGCACGCGTGAGCTTCTGGAGATGAAACTCCGCCGCAAAGGCCCCGCTTTCCCTACCGGTGCTGACCTTCTTGCCTGGGCCGAGAGACATGCGAAAAAGCGCGCCGAAAAAGGTTTGGAAAACGACGGCCTCCTCCCGTGGACCCAAGTTCTCGTCCGCATCATCGATGCGGCGGCAATCGTCACAGAAGCCCCCCTTGTCGACCTTGTCGCCACCCACCGCGCCCTGACCGAGGCCTTCGCCCGTGGAACCGCCCCGGATGGCACCGGCACCCTGTGGGACAAGGAAGCCGGGGCCGAGGCGCTAAAGCTGATGGCCACCCTCGCGACAGAGGCCGATGCAGGCGGCACCCTGTCACCCGCCGAATACCGCGATCTGTTTGATGCCGTCATCGCGCGGGGTGAGGTGCGCGAAACCGTCACCGCCCATCCCGGTATCCTGATCCTCGGCCCGCGTGAGGCACGTGAGCAGGGCGCCGACCTTGTCATCCTTGGCGGGCTGAACGATGGCGCATGGCCCCGCCTGCCTGAACCCGACCCATGGCTGAACCGCAAGATGCGCAAGGAGGCGGGCCTGTTGCTGCCCGAACGGCAGGTGGGTCTTTCCGCCCATGACTACCAGATCGCGATGGCCGCCCCCCGCGTGGTGCTGACCCGCGCCCTCAGGGATGCCGAGGCGGAAACCGTTCCGTCCCGTTGGATCAACCGGCTCATGAACCTGATGGAAGGCCTGCCCCACAAGCACGGCCCGCAGGCGCTTGCCGCCATGCGCGACCGGGGCCGCCACTGGCTTGCCCACACCGCCGCGCTGGAACAACCGCCCGCCGAAATGCAAACCGATCCGCGCCTGAAGCCCGCGCGCCGCCCCTCGCCACGGCCGCCCGTCGCGGCCCGGCCAAAGGAACTGTCCCTCACCCGCATCGGTCTGCTGATCCGCGACCCCTATGCCATCTATTGCCAGTACATCCTGCGCCTGCGACGGCTTGATCCGCTGCGGCATGAACCCGATGCCGCCCTGCGCGGACAGATCCTGCACCTGATCCTTGAATCTTTCGTCAAGGACCGCCCTCCGTCCGAGTCGCCCGACGAAGCCAAGGCCCGGCTGATGGGCACCGCCACCCGTATTCTTGCTGATCAGGTGCCATGGCCCGCCGCCCGCGCGCTCTGGCTTGCCCGTCTTGCCCGCGCCGCAGATTTTTTCCTGACCGTTGACAGCCGCGATGGCGGCATCCCTGTCGCGTTGGAAGGCGTGGGCGGGGTTGACCTCGCCCCGCTCGACTTCCGCCTCTTCGGCACGCCGGACCGGATCGACCGCCTGCCCGACGGGCGGCTGCATATCATCGATTACAAGACAGGAAATCCTCCTACGCAGGCCATGCAAAAGGCGTTTGACAAGCAACTCCTCCTCGCCGCTGCAATGGCCGAACGCGATGCGTTCAAGGGGCTAGAGGGATCAGAGGTCGCAAAGATCACCTATGTCGGCCTGGGCACCAGCCCCAAGGTCGAGGAAACTGAGATCACCCCCCAGATCACCGCCGAGGTGTGGGAAGGCCTGCACGCCCTGATCGCCCATTATTGCCACCATGGCGCAGGCTATACCGCGCGCCGCGCGGTACAGAAGGAACGGTTCGAAGGTGATTATGACCACCTCTCGCGCCATGGCGAATGGGACACCACCGCCCCACCCGATCCTGAAACCGTGGGGGATACGCCATGACAAATGCCGCCTCTGAACGGCAGGTGCAGGCCGCCAGCCCGGCCGCGTCAACCTGGCTGTCCGCCAATGCCGGATCGGGCAAGACCCGTGTGCTGACAGACCGCGTCGCCCGCCTGCTGTTGGGCGGGGTGGAACCGCAGCACATCCTCTGCCTCACCTACACCAAGGCCGCCGCGACAGAGATGCAGAACCGCCTGTTCCGCCGCCTTGGCGAATGGGCAATGAAGCCGGACGCAACCCTGCGCGACGAATTGGCCAAGCTGGGCGAAGGTGCGCGGCTGGATGCCGATACGTTGGCACAGGCCCGCCGCCTGTTCGCCCGCGCCATCGAAACGCCCGGCGGATTGCGCATCCAGACCATCCACTCTTTCTGCGCCAGCCTCCTGCGCCGCTTCCCGCTCGAGGCCGGGGTATCGCCACAATTCGTGGAACTCGATGATCGCACCGCCCGCCTCTTGCGCGACGATATCATCGAAGAACTGGCAGAAACCCTCGCCCCCGATGTGATCGCCGATGTCGCCCGCGCCTGGACGGGCGAGGATTTCGCTACGCTTATCCAGCAAATCACCGGCCACCGCGCCAAATTCGCCACCCCGCTCACCCCTGACACTGCCCGCCGCCTGTTCGGCCTGAAACAGGGCGAAAGCGCCCAAACGCTCTTGGCCGATGTATTTCTTGGGGATGAGGCGGCCTGGATGCCGGATGTCATCACCGCCCTGCATGCAAAGGGCGGCATGGATGCCAAAGCCGCCGCAAAGCTGGAACCGCTCAATCTGTCACAACCCGGCCTTTCCACCCTTTCGATGCTTGAAGATGTTTTCCTCACAGGGGCCAAGGCCAAGGAACCCTTTACCGCCAAGATCGGCTCCTTTCCAACCAAGGACACCCGCACCGCCCTTGGCCCGCTGCTCGACCGCCTTGAAAACCTCATGCGCCGCGTCGAATCCGCCCGCGCCACCCGCATCGCCCTGCATGCAATGGATCGCGCCCTGACGCTGCACCGTTTCGCCGGAGCCTTCCTGCCGCTTTACGAACAGCGGAAGGCCCAGCGCGGCTGGCTGGATTTTGATGACCTCATCACCCGCGCTTCAAACCTTCTCACCGATCAAGCCGTCGCCGCCTGGGTTCTGTTCCGCCTCGACGGCGGGATCGACCACATACTCGTAGACGAAGCACAGGACACCAGCCCCGAACAATGGCGCGTGATCGAAAGCCTTGCCGCCGAATTCACCGCAGGCTCCGGCGCGCGTGATGTGGATCGCACCCTGTTCGTCGTGGGCGACAAGAAGCAGTCAATCTACTCCTTCCAAGGGGCCGATGTCGCCGCCTTTGATGAAAAACAGCACAGCTTCCGCACACGCTTCCGTGCAGTGGAACGCTGCTTTCAATCGTTGGAACTGCAACATTCCTTCCGCTCCTCTCCCGCCATCCTGCGCGTGGTGGATGACACTTTCGGTGACCGCTTCCCCGCCGCGCTGGGCGGGCGGTCCAGCCACATCGCCTTTTGGGATGCGATGCCCGGTCGTGTGGACCTGTGGCCGCTGATCGAAAAGGCCGATGGCAAGGATGAGGATGACTGGCGCAATCCCGTCGATCTCATCACCGAAGAACATCACTCCGCCCGGCTTGCCGCGCAGATTGCCGATGAAATCGCCCTGATGATCGGCAACGGCGTTGCCATCCCGGAAAATGGATCGTCGCGCCCCGTTCACGCGGGCGATTTCCTGATCCTCGTGCAACGGCGTTCTGACCTGTTTGCCGAAATCATCCGTGCCTGCAAGGCGCGCAACCTGCCCATCGCGGGGGCAGACAGGCTCAAGCTTGGCGCAGAACTGGCAGTCAAGGATATCTCGGCCTTGCTGGCCTTCCTCGCCACACCCGAAGATGACCTGTCGCTTGCCGCCGTGCTCCGCTCCCCCCTCTGCGGCTGGACAGAGGCAGAGCTTTACGCCCTCGCCCAACCGCGCAAGGGCTATCTCTGGGAAACCCTGCGCGACCGTGAGGCCGAATTTGCGAACACTCATTCGCTTTTGAAAGACCTCCGCGATCAGGCCGATTTCCTGCGTCCCTACGATCTGATCGAACGCCTTCTCACCCGCCACGATGGCCGTCGTCGCCTGCTGCAACGGCTGGGGCCAGAGGCCGAGGATGGCATCGACGAACTTCTTTCGCAGGCACTGGCCTATGAACGCACCGATGTTCCCAGCCTGACAGGCTTCCTCGTCTGGCTTTCCACCGACGAGGTCGAGGTGAAACGCCAGATGGACAGCGAAGGTCATCGCATCCGGGTGATGACCGTGCATGGCGCAAAGGGGCTGGAAGCCCCCATCGTGATCCTGCCCGATACCTGCGACATCACCCCCCGCGAACGGGATGAGGTGGTCGAGGTCGACGCCACCCCCGACCTGCGCATCCCTGTCTGGCGCACCCCCGCAGATGAAAGCCCCCCCGCCATCGCCATCGCCCGCACCCGCCGCAAGGACCGCGATGCCGAAGAACGCCTGCGCCTGCTTTATGTTGCGCTTACCCGCGCGCGGTCATGGCTTATCGTCTGCGGCGCGGGTGAGGCGAAACAGGATCAGGCCTGGTATCGCATGGTGGCCAACGGGATGCAGGCCGCCGGGGCGGAAACCCTGCCCGGTGGCCGCCTCCGCCATGCTTTCGGCGCGTGGCCCGATCCGCGCCCACAAACGTCGGTGACGACACCGCTGCCCGCCCTGCCTGCCTGGGCAACCGTCCCGGCGGCCACTGTGGAACGGCCCGCGCAACCCCTGTCCCCCTCCAACCTCGGCGGGGCAAAGGCGCTGCCCGGCGAAGGGCTGGATGATGAAGCCGCCAAAGCGCGCGGCACCGCGCTGCATCTGCTCTTGCAACACCTGCCCGGCACCGATCCCGCCGATCATCCGGCCCTCGCCGCCGCGCTGATCCCCGACACCGCCCTCCGCGCCGAACTGCTGGCCGAAGCGCAAACCGTCATCGCCGCCCACCCCGCGCTGTTCACCGCCACCGCGTTGACAGAGGTAGAGATCACCGCAACCCTTCTCGGCAAACCGATGCTGGGCACAGTGGACCGGCTGATCGTGGAACCGGCCCGCATCCTCGCCATCGATTACAAATCCAACCGCACCACGCCCGCCACCCCGGATCAGACGCCTGACGGCATCCTGCGCCAGATGGGGGCCTATGCCGCCGCATTGGCGCAAATCTACCCGGATCGGCGGATTGAAACGGCAATCCTCTGGACACGCCACGCCCAACTGATGCCACTTGATCCCGATATCGTGAGTGCGGCGCTGGCCCGCACCACGATCCCTTGACGATTCCCCCAAGGCTCCATAGCTTCGGCAGCCGACATTCCAATCAGGAGATATGACAGATGGGCGCTGCGACCGTCGCCGTCACCGATGCAACCTTCGACGCCGAGGTCCGCAAATCGGACGTCCCCGTCGTTGTCGATTTCTGGGCCGAATGGTGCGGCCCCTGCCGCCAGATCGGCCCCGCGCTTGAGGAGCTTGCCGTGGAATATGCGGGCAAGGTCAAGATCGTGAAGGTCAACGTCGACGAAAACCCCGACAGCCCGGCCCAGCTTGGCGTGCGCGGCATCCCGGCCCTGTTCCTGTTCAAGGACGGGCAGGTTGTCTCCAACAAGGTCGGTGCCGCGCCCAAGGCCGCGCTGGCGACCTGGATTCAGTCGGCGATCTGATCCTTTCGCGTTATGCATCAAAAGGGCGGCCCCTCGCGGCCGCCCTTTTCCTTTTCCCGCTCCCATGCCCATATACGGGCAAACGACAGGAGGCCCCGATGTCCGACGACAAATTCCCCGGTTGGCACGGCACCACCATTCTTGCGGTGCGCAAGGGTGGCGAAGTGGTCGTCGCAGGCGATGGTCAGGTCAGCCTCGGGAATACCGTGATAAAGGGCACCGCGCGCAAGGTGCGCCGCCTTTCTCCCGGCGGTCGCGATGTTGTTTGCGGGTTTGCAGGATCCACCGCCGACGCCTTCACCCTGCTGGAACGGCTTGAGAAAAAGCTTGAATCCGCCCCCGGCCAACTCGCCCGCGCCTGCGTCGATCTGGCCAAGGATTGGCGGATGGACAAATACCTCCGCAATCTCGAAGCCATGCTGATCGTCACCGACGGGCGCGATCTGTTTGTCATCACCGGCGCTGGCGATGTGCTGGAGCCCGAACATGATGTCGCCGCCATCGGATCGGGCGGCAACTTCGCCCTCGCCGCCGCGCGCGGGCTGATGCACGCCGATCTGCCCGCCGAGGATATCGCCCGCAAGGCGATGGCCATTGCGGCGGATATCTGCGTCTACACCAATGGCAACCTGACCGTCGAAACGATCAAAGTCTGAGGCAGACACATGACCAACCTCACCCCGCGCGAGATCGTCTCGGAACTTGATCGTTTCATCATCGGCCAGCGCGATGCCAAACGCGCCGTTGCCGTCGCCCTGCGCAACCGCTGGCGGCGCAAGCAGTTGGGCGATGACCTGCGCGATGAGGTATATCCCAAGAACATCCTGATGATCGGCCCAACCGGCGTGGGCAAGACCGAGATCAGCCGCCGCCTTGCCAAACTCGCCCGCGCGCCATTCCTCAAGGTCGAGGCGACAAAGTTCACCGAAGTCGGCTATGTCGGCCGCGATGTCGACAGCATCATCCGCGATCTGGTGGATACCGCGATGGTCGATACCCGCACCCGCATGCGCGATGACGTGAAGGCCCGCGCCCAGAAAGCCGCCGAGGAACGCGTGATCGAGGCGCTGGCCGGCAAGGACGCCCGCGAACAAACGCGCGAGATGTTCCGTGGCAAGCTGAAACGCGGCGAACTGGATCAGACGGTGATCGAACTGGAAATCCAGGACACCGCCCAACCAATGGGCATGTTCCCCGGCGGCAACGGGATGGAGGTGCAGATGCAGGGCCTGCAAGACCTTTTCAAGGCCTTCGGTGGCCGCGCCACCCGCAAGAAGATGACCGTGGCCGAAAGCTATGACATCCTCATCGGGCAAGAGGCCGACAAACTTCTGGATGATGAGGCGGTGAAAGCAGCCGCCCTGGAAGCCGTGCAGGAAAACGGCATCGTCTTTCTGGATGAGATCGACAAGATCTGCGCCCGTTCCGATGCGCGCGGCGCCGATGTCAGCCGCGAAGGCGTGCAGCGCGATCTGCTGCCCCTGATCGAAGGCACCACCGTTTCCACCAAATACGGCCCAGTGAAAACCGACCATATCCTGTTCATCGCTTCTGGTGCGTTCCACATCGCCAAACCGTCCGACCTGCTCCCGGAATTGCAGGGCCGCCTGCCCATCCGCGTAGAGTTGCAGCCCCTGACCGAAGGCGATTTCGTCCGCATCCTCACAGAAACCGACAACGCCCTGACGCGGCAGTATTCCGCCCTGATGGCCACGGAGGAGGTGACCGTCACCTTTACCGAAGACGGCATCGCCGCCCTCGCCCGTATCGCAGCCGAAGTGAACGGCAGTGTCGAAAACATCGGCGCGCGGCGGCTCTACACCATCATGGAACGCGTGTTCGAAGAACTTTCCTTCACCGCCCCCGACAGATCGGGTGATCAGGTGACGGTGGATGCGGGCTTTGTCGAAACCAACGTGGGGGCGCTGGCACGTTCGGCGGATATCTCCCGCTACGTCCTGTGACACTACGCGCGGGCTTGACCGGCACGTCGTCTGACCCGATCACTGCTGCAACGATTTAAAGGACCAATCCGTTGCGCCCCATCGCTTTGCTCTGTCTGGTGCTGGCGATCACCGCCTGCACGCCGCGCGGAACCATGGTCGTGGTTCCGCCAGAAACGGCCGAGGGGCCGATTTCCACCGTCTTTGTCGGAACCACGCGCGGGCTGGAAGGCACCGGCGTATTCGGCAGTGGCCGGTCGGAAGAGCTGCGCTTTGCCCGCTATGACGTGGCCATCCCACCCCAGCGCGCAGTAGGCGAAATCAAATATGCCAAACCCCGCAACGCCAATGTGTCCACCGATTTCCTGACGACCGATCAGCGCATTTATGCCGCAGACGCGGATTTCGAATCCGATCTGAACACAGCGCTTGCCGCCAACGGGCGCGAAGCAATCATCTTCGTTCACGGCTTCAACAACACCTTCACCGAAGGGCTCTATCGCATCGCCCAGTTGCGCCATGATCTGCAAATTCCGGGTGTTGCGCTGCACTACTCCTGGCCCTCGGCGGCCGAGCCGCTGGGCTATGTCTATGATCGCGATTCCGTCGTTTTCGCCCGCGACGGGCTGGAAAAGCTGATCCGCGAAACCGTCGCCGCAGGGGCAACCCGCATCACCCTTGTCGCACATTCCATGGGCAGCTTCCTGTTGATGGAGGCGTTGCGCGACATCGCCCTGCGCGATGGGCGCGTCATGCCACAGATACGGGGCGTGGTGCTGATTTCGCCCGACATTGATGTCGAAGTGTTCCGCATGCAGGCCAAGGAAATCGGCACGCTGCCCCAACCCTTTCTGATCTTCGGCTCTGACCGCGACCGCGTGCTCCGCCTGTCGGCGCTGATTACCGGGCAACGCGGGCGTCTTGGTTCGCTCGACTCGGTCGAGCAACTTTCCGATCTTGAGGTGACCTATCTCGACGTCGGCGCCTTCTCCCAAGGGTCCGGTCACTTCGTCCCCGGAACCTCGCCCGCCCTGATCCAGCTTCTGGGCCGCATCGATGATGTGGATCGCGCCTTTGGCAACGATGCTGCAGGCCGCCCCGGCCTTTTGCCCGGTGTGATCCTGACAGCACGCAGCGCGACGCGCATCATTCTGGCCCCGGTGGCAGAAATCACCGGTGACGCGCTGAACTGAGCCTGTCGCAAACAGGATGGGTTTTCCCGGCAGGGGGTGCGATGAAAGGGGCATGCGCTTTCTCCCTTTTCTGCGCGCCAACGCGCCCTTCCTCTTCGCGGGATTCCTGCTGTCCTTCCTGTCGGGCTTTGGACAGACCTATTTCATCTCGGTCTTTGCCGCCGAAATCCGCGAAACAAACGGGCTTGGCCATGGCGAATGGGGCGCGCTCTATGCCGCCTGCACCATGGCATCGGCCTTTGTCATGCTCTGGTCAGGCGCGCTGACCGACAGGTTCCGCGTCCGCCATCTTGGCACCGCCGTTCTTGCCCTTCTCACCCTGGCCTGTCTCCTTATGGCCACCGGGCCTACCGGCTGGCTTCTACCCGTCGCCATCTTCGCCCTGCGCCTGTTCGGGCAAGGCATGGTGGTACAAACCGCAGGCGTCGCCATGTCGCGCTGGTTCGTCGCCTCGCGCGGGCGGGCGCTGGCCGTGGCCGCCCTTGGTTTTTCGGTGGGCGAGGTGGTGATGCCGCTGGGCTTTGTCTGGCTGAAATCATTCCTGCACTGGCAAAGCCTGTGGCTGGTGGCGGCGCTGGTCATCGCCCTCAGCCTACCGGTGATCTGGCGGCTCTTGCGGCTGGAACGCACGCCGCAATCCATCGCCGCTGAAAATGATGCGCCCGGCATGGGCAACCGCCACTGGACACGCGGCGATATGCTGCGCCATCCGCTGTTCTGGTGTGTGCTGCCCGCGCTGATCGGGCCGCCCTGTTTCATCACCGCCTTCTTCTTTCAGCAGGTCCATCTGGCCGAGGTGAAGGGCTGGTCCCATCTGGGCCTCGTCGCCACCTTCCCGGCTTACACTGCCGCCTCTGTTGCTGCCATGTTCGCGGGCGGCTGGGCGCTGGATCGCTGGGGCACCGCGCGGCTGATGCCGGTCTATATCCTGCCGCTGGGATTGTTCTTTGCGATCTTCCCGCTGATCGACACCCTGCCTTTTGCGACACTCGCCATGGCGATCATGGGCCTGACGTCGGGCGCACAACTGACAGTCTCCATGGCCTTCTGGGCGGAATTCTACGGCACCCGCCACCTTGGCGCGATCCGCGCCACTGTGGCATCCGCAATGGTGCTGGCCACGGCCATCGGCCCCGCGCTTTCTGGCCTGCTGATCGACAGGGGCTATCCACTCCCCGCGCAGATGCCGCTTTACGCCGCTTGGTTCATGCTTGCCTCGGCGCTTCTGTTCTGGCGGATCCGCAGCGACCGGTCCGCACTGCCCGCCCGCGCCTAGCGGCGGCGCAGATAAACGTAATAGGCGCCAGACCCGCCATGTTTCAGATGCGCCTCTGTCACCTGCAACACCGCGGGCCCCAAGGGCGGCATCCGCAGCCATTGCGGCACCTGATGGCGCAGCGCGCCCATGCGTTGGGGGATCGGCCCCCAATCCTCGCCCCGCTTGCCCTTGCCGGTAATCACCAGCACCAGCCGCAAGCCCGCCAATTGTGCGTTCAGGATGAAGCGGATCAGTTCCGGATGTGCCTCGGCCAATGTCATCCCATGCAGATCGATCCGCGCCTCTGGCGCCAGCTTTCCGCGCACCATGCGCCCATGCTGTTTGGCATCCATCTGCAAGGGCGCATCCCGCAGCGCCTCGCCCAGCGACGGGGCCAGATCATGCGTCTTGGCCGCCCGCGCCTTCTGGCCAAGCCGGAACGGCTCCAGCCAGCTTTTCGGGATCTCTGCCTCGCGCACGGGTTTCGCTTCGGTCAACGGGTGCGGATGAACCGCGCCCTCGATCCGGTTCACGGCGGCCTTGGCCCGGGGATGCATCGGTCGCGCCGTCCGCGCCACGGCCTGCCACAGTTCCTCTTCCTCGGGGCGCAACGTGCGGCGGCGGCTCATCACATGCCGTCCGGCAACATCGCATAGGCCCGGTCGATGGGCAGCAGCACGACCATCCGCCCGCCATCCTTGATCGTGCCCGCGGCATCCCCCGCCGCGGGGCCGGTGCCGTAAAAGATATCGGCCCGCTGCGGCCCCTTGATCGCGCCCCCGGTATCCTGCGCCACCATCAGGCTGCGGATCGGCTTGGCCCCATCCTTTTCCACCCAGACCGGCGCGCCCAAGGGCGTATAGGCCGGATCAATCGCCACCGACCGGAACGCCTTGATCGATCGCCCCATCGCGCCGATCGGCCCCTTTTCCGCCGGAACCTCATTCACCGTGCGGAAGAACACGTAAGACGGGTTGATGTTCAGCAGTTCCGCCCCGGCCTGATCGCGGACATGGGCCGCAATCTCCTGCGCGGATACCTGATCCATGCTATGCGTGCCACGTCGCACCATTTCCTGCCCAACCGACCGATAGGCATGCCCGTTACGCCCGGCATAGCCCACCCGCATCACCGCGCCATCCGGCATGCGGATGCGCCCGGATCCCTGCACTTGCAGGAAATACACATCCACCGGATCATCCAGCCAGGCCAGTTCCAGCCCGCGCCCGCGCAGGATGCCCCGCTCGATCTCGGCCCGTGTGTGAAACACCTGCCCGTCGCGCAGTTCCGGTGGGCGGCGATAAATGGGCCAGGCAAAGCGCGGTGTGCGCACCG
>CALRMS020000068.1:0-19980 GCA_943369275.1 Rhodobacter maris
AGACTCACCCCCGACAAGAACAGGAAAGACCCCGCCACCAGCCTTGCAAACACTGCCCAGCCGCCACTGACCGTGGTCCCCGGCTCCAGCCAGCCGAACAGTTCCAGATCAAAGGCAAAATGAAACACCGCCATGCCCAGCAGCGCCACCGTCCGCGCAACGTCAATCAGCGCCAGACGTTGCCCCGAACTCTCCTGCATTTTCGCCCCTTCGCGCCGCATCTGTGCCCCCCTTTCTGGGTCCAAATGCCGCCCCCCGCAAGGCGGCCTGCACAGCCCCGGCGGGTATTCCCGGATTGACTTCCAACCCCGCCTGTGTGCCCAATATCGCAGGGAACCGGAGAGGGGCGACTTACAGCCCCCGATAATCAAAATGCCATCTGAATACGATGATCAGAACCTGGCCAGGACACTGACAGAACAAGCTTCTGGCAGGAAACGGCACGGCGACTCGCGCGGTCACGTCACCTCACTGGCGGCCGAGGTGCTGCAACGCGTGGCCCGCCGCGCCGCCGACCTGCGCGAAGCGCGCGAGCTTGAGGCCGTTAAATCCGCCGCCCGCGTCCTCACCTCCGGCACCGAGGCCGACGCCTTTTCCGCGCTCGAGGCGCTGGATGATCCGCTGCGCGAACTTGACTGGTTCCTGTCCGAACGGCTCGGCCCCATCGCCCGCGAAATCGGGGCGCTCTGGAACGCGGGCAGCGTTACCTATCAGGCCGCCACCACCGGGGCGTCGCGCATCTATTCCTTCCTGCGCTACCGCCGCCGCCCCACAGCCATGCCCGATCATGGCCTGCGCAAATCGGCCACTTTCGCCCTCGTTCCGGGCGACATGCACACGCTGGCCATCTCTGCCGCCGCCGACGTGTTTCGCGCGCGCGGCTGGGATATCACCCTGCTGATCGGCTACACGAACGAAGAGCTCTGCGCCCATTTCAGGGGCTCCACCGACCGGATCTTCGGCTTCGCTGCCGGCTCTTCGCAATCGCTGGAACAGCTTGGCCGCCTTGTCGTCTCGGTCACCGATGCCCGCCCCGAAGCCTCGGTCTTCGTCGCGGGTCAGATCACCGATGATCCCTCCACTGTGCTGGTCCTGCCCGGCATCGACTTCCGCGATGTCGAGCTTGAGGCCACCTGCAACTGGTTCGAGGCGCACACCCCGCCCACGTCGACCTGAAAGCGCTTTTTAGGCAACAGCCCCGCCATGCCGGCTCGACAGCCGCCTTGGCGACACGCCATAGCGTTGCCGGAACGCCTTGGTGAAGGTGTTTGTCGCATTGAACCCACAGCCATAGGCCACTTCCGCCACCGGCATATCCGTCTCCGTCAGCAAGGCCCGCGCCCGCTCCAGCCGCAAACCGTTCAGGTATTGCTTGGGCGACATCCCGACATAGCGCTGGAACAACCGCTCCACCTGCCGCCGCGACACGCCCAGCGATGCCGCCAGCGCCTCAATCTCCACCCCCTGCTCAAGGTTCTCCTCGAACTGCCGGATCACCTCCACCAGCACCGGGTTGCGGATACCCAAAGTCGACGACAACGACATACGCTGCCGCAGATCCGCAGGCCGCTGCTGCCCATGCAGGCACATCTTCAGCACCGCATCCGCCAGCTTGTCCCCGTAATTCTTCGCCACGATCTCGATGAACAGATCCGTCGCCGCCGCGCCCCCGGCACTCGTCAGGATCCGCCCGTCAATGCAGTACAACTGCTCCAAGGGCCGCAGATGGCCAAATGTCTCCATGAACGGCGGCAGGTTCTCCCAATGCAGGGTGAAACTGCGCCCCTCCAATATCCCGGCCTTGGCCAAAGCATAGGCCCCTGTGCAAAGCCCCCCCACCGTCCGGCCCTGCCGCCATTGCCCGCGCAGCCAGTCCGCCACCTTGCGGCTGGCCGATTTCTCCGGCTCCACCCCGGCACAGACAAACACCATCGACTTGGGCTTCGTCTCCCCCAGCGCCCCATCCACCTGCAACTTCACACCGTTGGAACAGGCCACCGGCACGCCCGTTTCAGACACCACCTCCCATTCAAACAGCACCTGCCCCGCCAGTTGATTGGCAATCCTCAGCGGCTCGATGGCGGATGAAAACGCGATGAGCGAAAAGTTGGGCAGCAGCACAAAGGTCATCCGCAGCGGCTCTCCCGCCTTTGCCACCGCCACATGGGCCACGCCCTTGGGTATGAAATTCGCGGTCACGCTGCTCTCCATCACTCTATCCCGTCATCCCGTCCCGCGCTGCAAAGGCCCAATCGCGAAAGGCCCGGCTGCGCCCATCCGCCCCCATCGCCCCCGTCACCAGATGATAGCCATGATCCTCCAGCACCGACACGTCCGACAATTGCACCAACCGCCCTGCCGCAAGATCAGGGCGGATCATCGCCAGCGGGCACAGCGCCACGCCCTGCCCCGATAGCGCCGCCGCACGCAGCAGGTTGAAATCCTCAAACACCGCCGCGCCCTTCCGGCTTGAATCCGTCATCGGCAACGGCACCCCTGCCCGCCGGAACCACGCCGCCCAACCGCTCAGGTCGGTGTCATGAAGCAGCCCCAGCGCCAATATCTCCGATGGCAGATACCCCGCCGCCCGCCCCGCCCGCGCCCCGCCCAGCAGGGCCGGGCTGCACACCGGAACGCTCACCCCCGGCAGAAACGCCTCCGCCTGCCCCTCCGGCTGGCCTTTCCCAAAGACAAAGGCCAGATGCACATCCCGAAAATCCATATCCCGCCCGTGCATGGCATAGACCACCCGTATCTCCACCTCCGGATGTGCGGCCCGAAACCCCGCCAGCCGCGGGATCAGCCAGCACACCGCCACCGACGGGATCGCCGCAATCACCAACGGCCCCACACGCCGCCCGTCCCGCACCCGGTTGCAGGCCGCCTCCATCTCGGCCAGCGACAGGCTCACCGCCCGCGCCAGCTCCGCCCCCTCGGGCCGCAGGCGTGGCCGCCCACCCTCGCGGTCAAACAGCGGCCCGCCCAGCCACTCTTCCAGATGCCGCACCTGATGGCTCACCGCCGATTGCGTGACAAAAAGTAACTCCGCCGCCGCCTTGAACGATCCCGTCCGCGCCACCGCTTCAAACGCACGCAAGGAATTCAGCGGAATCTGCATGAAAGGCACCCTTCGGTCGAATGAGAATTTCTCACACATCGCATGAGAAAGCCTCTTTTGACAATCGCCCCCTTTCCCCCGACCCTGCGCCGCAACCAGATACGAAAAGGACAGCCCATGCAGCGCGAAAGACTTCAGGATTACACCGGCAACGGCGCCCGCCCGACCCCCACCTTCTCGGATGCGGAAATGCAGCGTCGTCTGGATACCGTCCGCGCCGTCATGGCCGACCACGGCATCGACGCCGCGCTGTTCACCAGCTACCACAACATCAACTACTACGCCGATTTCATGTTCTGCTACTTCGGCCGCCGCTACGGCCTTCTGGTCGATCACACGATCTCCACCTCCATCTCGGCGGGCATTGATGGTGGCCAGCCGTGGCGGCGCACCTTCGGCGGCAAGAACGTCACCTATACCGACTGGCAAAAGGACAACTACTTCCATGCCATACGCCAACTGACGGGCGGCGTAAAACGCCTCGGCATCGAATACGATCACATCACCATCGACACGCTGGCGCTGCTAAAGCACGAATTCCCCCAGATGGAATTCGTCGATATCGCCGCCCCCGCCATGCGCCTGCGCATGATCAAATCAGCCGAGGAAATCGCCCATATCGAAGAGATGACCCGCATCGCCGATCTCGGCGGCGCAGCTTGCGTCGAGGCCGCGCAGGTCGGCACCCCGGAACATGAGGTGGCACTGCATTCCACCGCAACCATGATCCGCGAAATCGCCAAGATCTGGCCCGAGGGAGAGCTTCTCGACACCTGGACATGGTTCCAGTCCGGCATCAACACCGACGGCGCGCATAACCCCGTCACCTCCCGCCGCATCGAACGCGGCGATATCCTCTCGCTCAACTGCTTCCCGATGGTTGCGGGCTATTATGTCGCCCTCGAACGCACGCTTTTTGCCGAAACCGCCACGGACGAACACCTGCGGCTCTGGGAAATCAACTGCAAAGTCCATGATCGCGGCAAGGAATTGCTGGTGCCGGGCAACAGATGCTCCGACATCGCCAAAGAGTTGAACGAGATGTATGCTGCGGAAAACCTGCTGCAATATCGCAGCTTCGGCTACGGCCACAGCTTCGGCGTGCTCTGCCATTACTACGGCCGCGAGGCCGGGCTGGAACTGCGCGAAGATTGCGACACCGTGCTGGAGCCCGGCATGGTCGTGTCGATGGAACCGATGATCACCATCCCCAACCACCTTCCGGGTGCAGGCGGCTACCGCGAACATGACATCCTTGTCATCACCGACGACAACAACAAGGGCAACCGCAACATCACGGGCTTCCCCTATGGACCCGATCACCTGATCGTCGGCAAGCGCCCCTAAGCGGCCCAGTGATCTACCCTCCAATGTGAAGAAAAGGCCGCCCCAAGGGCGGCCTTTTCGCTTTCCGCACCCCGACTCAGGCTATGGTTAACGCCCTATGGCAGCACCGCGCGTATGCACAGCCGTCTGCACCACGCACTGCACCACCAGCGGCACGGCCATTCGGACTAGAAGACAATATTTAACCCATCGTTCGCAATGGCTTGCGCGAAAAACCTCACACACCGCCTTAAAGCCGGCCCATCAAGGCGACCAGTTCCCGGTCATCCCCGATCGCCTCCAGTCGCGGCACGCCAAAGGGCGGGCAGGTCATTCCCACCTGTGCCCACCGCCCAATCAGAGGATGCACCCGCGCCCCATATATCAGCGCGGCCGCCGCCTCGGTTCCAGCAACCTCCAGGCCCGATCCCGCCATGATCGCCGCCACAACCTGCAACCGCGACGGCCAGTCCAGCATCTCCAGCGCCAACCGCCCGGGATAGAAGCTTTCGGTCGCAGCCCCGGCCGCATTCATGACCCCATGCCGCTCCAGCAACACATGATGATAGGATACATGTCGCACCCCGCACGCCACGCGCGACCCGCCAAATCCGCTTTCCGCAAGATGCCGTGCCCGCACCAGAACGGCACGCCCCTCGGCATCCCGCATCCGCACCGCATGCTGCGGCGACAGACGTATCGCCCTGGTGTTGCCGATCGCCCCCACGGGGAAATGCACTGGCTTCCAATCCGGCCGCAGGTCCAGATCCTCATCCGACAGAACGCGCTTCCCGGCCCAGATGATGCGCCGCAGCCCCTGCTCTGTCATCACCCGCTGCCCCGCCACCAACCGCTCGACCGGGCACCAGCCTTCTGCCGTCAGGATGGGCGTGCCTGCGACATAGCAGGGAATTCCCATCGCATAGAGGCCGGCTTTCCCCATGGCCTGCTGAACCGTGACGCCTTCAAGGATCACCTGCTCGCCACCGGGGAAGGTCAGCACGGCATCCCCACTGCCATCACCTGCCGTGTCAGAGATCGCGATATCCCGCCACGTGATTGGATCGTCTTGCGCGTTCAGCAAATCCGTCACATCCAGCCGGTCCACGGTCCGCCCATCGACCAACGTCATGTCGAAATCGGCCAAGAGGTCCGTTCCACCGCCGTTGCTCAGTTCGATGACATCCGCACCATCACCGCTCGTCAGCGTGTCGTTGCCCGCGCCCCCCTGCAGCGTATCGTTGCCGGTGCCGCCGAACAGCGCGTCATTGCCGCCATCGCCGCGCAGCAGGTCATCGTCGGCCTCACCCACCAGCGTGTCATTGCCGTCCCCGCCGTCAAGCGTGTCATTCCCCGCCCCGCCAAAGACCACATCGCTGGTGGCATGCCCGCCGCCCCAATCATTGCCCGCATGGGCGATGATCAGACTGGGCGTGCCATCATTCGGCCCCTGCAGCGTGGTGTTGGCCCCGTCATCCCCCGCGATCACCCGGTAGGTGACACCGTTGAAGCTGGCGAATTCCACCCCATCCAGCAGGTCCACCCCATCACGGCCCGCCACGCTGTCGGTCACGAACAGACCGTTGCCCGCCCCAAAGGCAAAGCTGTAATCGGTCACCGCCCCGGTAAAGACCGCCGTATCCGACCCCGCCCCGCCGCTCAGCGTGTCGTTGCCATCACCGCCATCCAACGTGTCGGCCCCGTCACCACCGAATAATGCGTCGTTCCCCGTCCCACCAAAGACGAGATCATTCCCCGCGCCAGCCATGACCGTATCATTTCCGGCACCGGCAAGGACCGTGTCATTCAGGCCATCCACCCCGTCGATCTGGTCGCCCTCGGCATCGCCGAAACCTGCCCCGACCAGGTCATTCCCGGCGCCGCCTTCGATTGCGCCAGTGTAGCCGATCGTCTCGATTTCGCTGAAGGTCAGGGTTCCGCCACCAGAGGCTGCGGTAAAGGTCACCGTTCCGGCTTCGCCACCGCCCGCATAGGCGACGGATTGCACATTTGCCCAGTTCAGGACAAGCTTGTCACTGTCCACACCGCTTTCGCCGCCCGAAACCGTATCGCCTGCCGCCCCGAAGATCGTATCCGCGTCATTGCCACCCAACAGGCTGTCTGCCCCGGCACCACCGATCAGGACATCCGCTCCGTCCCCCCCGAACAGCCGGTCATCCCCCGCGCCACCATCCAGCGTGTCATTCCCGGCACCGCCCAGCATCGAGTCATTGCCAAGACCACCCGCGAAACTGTCACGCCCCGATCCACCGAAGACCGAGTCATTCCCCGCCCCGGCATCAATCACCATCCCGCCGCTGTCGACCGTGGCGTTGATACTGTCCGCCCCCTCGGTCGCGCGGATGACCTCGATCTCGGTGAAGGTCACAGTCTGGCCACTGTTGATGACAATGCCCGCACCAGTGCCGGAAAAGGTGAAGGTCGTCGTCGCGGTGACCGGTGCGCTGCTCAGGTCAAGCGTATCGACATCATCCCCCGTCGATCCGCCGTCGATCAGGTCCCCCGCCCCGCCAACCAGCGTATCCCGCCCATCCCCGCCATAAAGCGAGTCACTCCCCCCGTCCAAATCAGTGCGCGAGATGATGAGGTCATTCCCATCCCCGCCAAAGGCAATATCCGCGGTGAAATCGCTGGCCGTCAGGTCAATGACATCATCCCCGGCCTCGCCCTGGATCGTGTCCGCCCCGGCCCCGCCGATCAGCGTGTCATTGCCGTTCCCACCGAAGAACGAGTCATTTCCCGCCCCGCCGTCGATGCTGTCATTCCCATCGTCGCCATAAGCAAAGTCATTCCCCGCGCCGCCAAGGATCGTGTCGTTCCCGCCTCCGGTATAGATCGTGTCATTGCCGTCGCCGCCATCGATGTAATCGTTGAACGCACCTTCCTGCGTAAAGTTGACGTCGTCGATCAGGTCATCCCCGGCGCCGCCAAAGACCATGTCTCCCCCGGTGCCGAAGAAGATCGTATCGCTCCCGTCCCCGCCATCGATCAAATCCGCGCCGGCACCCGAACTGATCCAATCCGCGTCGGCCCCGCCATAGAGGGTGTCATTCCCTGACCCGCCGGTGATGCTGTCCACTCCGCTCTGACCGAACAGAACCTGCCCATCCGTATCGGCCGCCGCGTTGAGCGTATCGCTGTAGGCCGTCCCGCCAACGATTTCCGCCCCAGAGAAACTGCCACTGGCCAATCCACCGCTGAACGCATAGCTGGCGGCATCACTTCCAGTGAACGTGACGCTTACCGCGTTCGTGCTGATGAAGTTCGAGAACCAGACCGAGTCCTGATCGCCAACCCCTTCGCCCAGATCATAGACGTCCCCGTTATGGTCATCCGTGATCCCGACTTGGTCATTGCCGGTCCCGCCAAAGATCGTATCGTTCCCCGCCCCGCCGAACAGCGTGTCATCTCCGTTATCGCCGAAGATCAGATCATCGCCAGTGCCACCGATGATACTGTCATTTCCGGCCCCGCCACGCATCGTGTCATTGCCGTCATCGCTGCCCCAGTTGCCGATGATGTCATTGCCGTCGCCACCATCGATTGAGTCTGCTCCGGCCCCGCCAAAAACACTGTCGGCCCCGGTGCCGCCAAGGACGGTATCATTGCCCCCCCCGGCATTGACCGTGTCATTCCCCGCACCCGCGACGATGGAGTCATTCCCGTCTGAAACCCGGTCGCCCTGCGCATCGACATAGCCGACATTCATCGTGTCCGCGTTTGATGTGCCATCGACCAGCGAAACGAAATCCCCGGCAACGCGATCCGCCCCCAGATCACCTGTATTCGACACCACGCTGGTCAGCGTCAGCGACATGATGGGTTTGGCCGTCAGCGCGACCTGATCGGAATTGTTCGTAAGTTCCGGCGCAAGGTAAGTGTTGCCGTTCACATCTTGAAACACTACCGCGGAAATCGCCGCGGTGGTGCCATCGGCATAGGTGATTGTCGCATTGTAGGTGGTAACGGAATCGAAATTCTGCGCCGCCCCGCCATTGATGCGGAACGAGTCATAGCCGAAGAACAGGTTGTTCGCGTCATAGGCGGTGCTGTCGTCAAAGCTGAGGCTGTTGGACGACAACGTGCGGACCTGTCCGCTCAGGGGCGTCGTGCTTGTGCCATAGGTGCCCAGGATGCCCGCCGCGTTCTCGGCGACTTCGTTGCCTTCGAGAGTGTCGATATTGGACAGCGTGCCAAGGAAAATGACCTCGTACGTCGTTGGCATGATCGATCGTTCCTGCTTGCCAAGAATCGCGGACAAATCCTCCGCGCCGTTCGCTTCCTGCCCCATTCCGAAACGGCAAGGGCACGGCCAGAGGGCCACCGCCTCATCCGCATCTGCGAGGTAGTAATGTTGGTTAACGACTGCAGGCTGGAAAACTCTAGCCCACATCGCAGGGTCAAAGGGCATGATCCGGGCCACACCCGACCGCCTCCTTCGGGGTCAGTTTAGAGGGGTCCTGAAGTTTGGCCTCGCGTCCGCGAACAACCGCTCGATCTCGGCGGGAACGCGGGGATACTCGGGCACGGCGGCAGCGGGTATGCACGCCCTTATGCAGCGACTCACCTCGCCTCTGCCGACGACGTGCAAGACAGCCTTCGGGCCCGGGCGCCTATGCTCATTAAGCCCAGCCCCCGATCATGGGGATGTTTCAGTTCTGACGACATACCCATAATGTGGATCTTCCGTTGACCCGATTGTGGCCCCGGAAGCAGCTATCGCCGTGTGTTCGTTGATTTCTTGGACCAATACAAGGTGCCGTGGTGCCCCCAGAGGGAGAGGCCTAGGGAAATCGAACCCGACATACCCCTATGAAATCAACGGGTTAGGACATGGTCGCTCCCGAGGTGTGGACCTGATGTGGCCCCATTTGTGGACCTAGGTCAAGCCTGTCTAGGTGCCGTTGGCAGTGGCTGCTAGGCTTGATACCTTGGCCACCGTGTCAGCGAGGAAACGGTAATCCATGAGCGACAGGCGGAACGTTAGATACCCGACATACATCGTGGTGGGATTGGTTGTGGTAACCCTGCCTCTCTGGGCACGATGGTTCGGTGATGGGGAAACCGTCGCACGGTGGACAGCCCTTGCTCTTCAAGTCTGGGGTTTCGGGCTGGTGTCGTGGGACCTCAGGCTAATCGCAAAAGAAATGGGACACCCCGGCTTCAGGGATTGGTTGGCGGGGTTCTTGCCAAAGCGACCACCAAAGCCAGTGTTTGCTGAAGCCAGTTTCAAGATAGAGGCCTCGGCTTCGGCAAAGGCACATGGAGGCGTTTCACCCGACTCGCCAATAGAAGCGCGCGTGAGCCACATTGAGAAGGTCCAACTGGAAATTCTGGCGGACATTGAACGTGTGCGACGGGAAGTCCATACAGCTACGCTAGCAGTCAAAGAGGAAGGGCAGCAGGGTCTCGCGAGGGTGGAGTCCGCTGTCTTCGGCCTGAAGGGCGATCTTCAGAAAACAGCCCTCCGAGCCTTTCATTTGGAAGCGATGGGGGTAGTCCTGTTTGGGCTTGGCTCAATACTTTCCACCGTCCCGGAGTTCGTGACGCATTATCTGGATATGGTTTGGCAGACGGTCCTCTAGCCCGTTTCACCCTTTGTTGCCAATGCCCCCCACGGTCCAACCCGAAGGCACACTGCAGTACGCCTTCAACGGCCACAACATCCGCGTGGTCACCATCGAAGACGCCCCGTGGTTCATCGCGGCTGACGTATGCGCTGCCTTGGGTATCGCCAATTAGTCCCATGCCCTGACCAACATCGCTTCAAACGAGGTTAGTCGCGCAGTCCTCCAGAAGGGACGCGCCCGCTCCAACAATCTGGTCACCGAGGCGGGCCTCTACGGGCTGGTCCTACAAAGCCGCAAGCCTGAGGCCAAAGCCTTCCGCGATTGGGTCACCGGGACGGTGCTGCCTGCAATCCGCAAGAACGGGGGCTACATCAAGGGCGAAGAGAAGGTGGCCACCGGGGACATGAGCGAGGATGAGCTTGTCCCAAAGGCGATGGATTTGGCGCGGCCTAACGTGTGGATCAAGGCCAAGCTAAGCTCTCCGATTGTCTGATCGGACTACAGGTGGTGAAGAATCGAAAAAGCTCACTGACCAAACGGCACTATTAGGCTGTAGATTGCATCAAATACTTTCCAGCCAATCGCTCCAAGAATTGCAGCAAGCGCAAGCCGATGACGCAGAGCAGTATCCTCATTATCGACGAGGACGTTCACCGGGAAAGCCCACTTCATATAACTGGTCAAGAAGCGGTAAGTGAGGGCAGATAAGCCCACTCCGTAGATGAAGAACGCCCAACGGTACGCCTCGAACCGACTCCCAACCGGGAGCAATTCTTCCATGTAGTAGGTGGCTAGGATAAGACCGACCGGCAAAACGACCGACCATAGGCCAATATCGTAGGCGAAGGAGCGGTGGATGGCGCTATACCAGTTTCGCTTGGTGAGAAGCTTGCTCTCAATTACCTTTTGAACGGCGCGGAAGTACGTTATATCGTGCGCTGTGACGGTCACTTTGCTGTCGTTGGGTGTAGGCTCCGATACCAAGGGGTGCGGATCGAACAGGCCGGGTTTGCTGAAATCGAGGTAGACTTCAAGCCTGTTGACGGGGTCCGTGTTATTTGCGTTCCGACGGAAGGCCGTTAGGTTTGTGAAATAAATGGCACTGATTGGGTTCGGAAGCTCTTGGCTGGTGAAGATGTTCTCATCTTCGCCGTACAACTGCTGATCTCTTTCGCCTCTTATCGAGACCGTAAGACGGAAAGCGTCCTGCAGGAGGTACTTCTTCCGCTGCTCAAATTGGGCTTCTGTTTCCCCTTCAAACTGTTCAACGGACGCCACCGCCTCCTGCCCGAACTTTTGATTTATCTTGCTGAGTTCGCGGTAGACGATTTGGATGTCGGTCATACTGAGCTTGCACCCGCGAACAGGTCGCGTCTCTTCAAGCCAGCCCAGTGCCGGTCTAACGGGTGCGATCAAAGAGTCATCAATCATTAGGAACCGCTTGCCTACCTCTCGCTACATATAGTGCGCACACCGTGGGTTGTCACTACTCGTCCCTATAGAGGGTATTGCCAACGGTATTCCCGGAATATTCCAGCACACAAGCGCGAGACTCAGAGATAGTATCTACGGCCACCGCGCTACCCCCGGTGGGGGTGGGTCCAGACCACCTCATGTCCACCCACAGGAATGTCCCGTAAGTGTATGTTTTATATGGATTGACAGGGAATCCACGGGGACTCATCACGGTGCAGCCGGGGGGTCCCCTCGGTTCACCCTCAGGAGTTCAACCTATGATGATCAGCTTCGCCGCCTCCCAGTCCTTCCTGTCCATCCGCCTTGGTCGCTTCGAGGTCTTCGCCCAGCGCGAGACCGCGCCCGCCGCCCGCTATGGCATCACCCGCGAGGGCAAGGGGGCGGGCATCCTCGACCTCCCCGGTCTGTCCATCTCTTGGGCTTCGTGATGCACCGTTGCAATCACAACGTCCGTTGACATTTGCAACAAGCCCTGCCTAGAAGGTGAAACAACCCACCCAAGGCAGGGCATCACCATCATGCAACAGTTTGTCCTCTACCGCCGCGTTAGCACCGAAGAGCAAGGCAAGTCCGGCCTCGGCCTCGACGCCCAGACCCGCGACATTGACATGTTCCTGACCCACTATGCCGAGACGCCCTTCGAGGTAGTGGCCGAGTTCACCGAGGTGCAGTCTGGCAAGGACAGCGACCGCCCAGAACTCGCCAAGGCCTTGGACCTCTGCCGCAAGCTGGGTGCCACCCTCTTGGTCGCGAAGCTGGACCGCCTGTCCCGTCGGGTCTCCCAGATCGCCACCCTGATGGAGGACCGCCGCATCCGCTTTCGGGTCGCCTCCATGCCCCATGCGGACAACTTCCAACTGCACATCTACGCTGCCCTCGCGGAACAGGAGCGGGAGTTCATCTCGCGGCGAACCAAGGCAGCACTGGCCGAGGCCAAGGCCAAGGGGAAGAAGCTGGGGGGCATCCGTCCGAAGACCGAGGCGCGAAACGTGGCCGTGAAGGAGCAGGCCGAGGGCTACGCCCAGAAGGTGGCCGGGATGGTGCAACCCATGCGGCAAGCCGGGAAGACCCTGAGGGAGATTGCGGACTGTCTGAACGCCTCGGGGGTCCAGACCTCGCGGGGTGGCAAGTGGTCCGCAGCGCAGGTGATGAGGACGCTGGAGCGGCTGGAGGCCGCCTAAGCAAAATCAGGGGGTTATGAATGACCCCCACCTCTTGAAGACAACGAGCCTGTCGCGCCCTGAACCAACGCCTTCCGTGGCAACCAATTGACCCACACCCTAGCACAAGGCAGCCGCCACCCCGGCAGCCTGCAATTTCCCTCAACCTAGCACAGAAGAACCATCTCGCCTGTCTCAGGCGGGGTGCCGATCAATTCCAGCCACCCTCAGTCACACCTTCAAGCCTCCCCTCGGGTTCACCGTTGGGGACCCTTTTCGCTTGGTCACATAGGACACCCCCTCATGAACAACTACGCCCGCCGCAAGGACACAGGTCAGGAACGCGGCCTCCGCTTCGTCCCGGCCCTCGCCGCCGCCCAGCGCCGCCACCTCCCCGAGAGTGTCACCACGGCTGCCCCGATGTTGCCCTCAAAGGCCCGCGATTGGCGCACCGTCCGCATCCGCCCCGAGGTTATGGCCGTGCTGGATGCCCTCCTCGCCCGCAGCCGCAAGCGCCTCGGCAACGCGGAACTTACCATCTCTGAAGCCCTCGCCGCCCTGATCATCGCCGGACTGCCTCAGGTGGCCCAGCAGGTGCCCTTTCGGGAGGACTGAGGGGGCAACCACCACGCAACCCATAGAAGCACGCATTTGCGTGTTTTCGGCGTCTCCAGCCGACCCGACTCACACAAACCCGAGGACAGAACCTCATGAAGATGAACCTCAAGATTGAACGCCGCCACCTCTTGCCCCGAGAGATCACCATCGACCCCACCTTCCAGTTCCGCCACATGGGCAACGATAAGGCTCACGTCCGAGGCCTCGCCCAGACCCTCCGCTCCACGGGCAGCCTCGACCCCATCTTGGTCTGGGCAGAGCAGGACGATACCGGGAAGGCCACAGGCCGTCTGGTTCTCCTCGACGGAGGGCACCGCCTCGACGCCTACAACACCGCCAAGGGCCACCGAGAAGGCATTCCTGCACGGGTCCTCAACGGGGACCGCGAGGAGGCCATGGTGGCAGCCGTTCAGGCGAACTCCCGCGAAAGCCTGTCCCTCACCAAGCAGGAGAAGATGGATGCTGCATGGCGGCTGGTCCGCCTGCCGGGGAAGCGCCTAACCGTGCCCACCGTTGCAGCAGCAGCCGGGATTGCCCCGCGCTCAGTGGACTATATGCGGAAGCGATGGGCAGCCATGGGGGCAGCCGGAAGGGAAGCCTCGGGGCAGTGGTGGAGGGACCGCCAAGATGACCCCCCGGAGATGGAGGACCGCCCCGAGATGACCGATGAAGAGAGACAGGCAGCCGTGGAGGCACTGGCCGAGGGTATCAAGACGGCCTTCAAGAAGATGCCTTGGAAAGATGAGGCCCTCGCCGCTGAGGCACTTGAGAGGGCACTGGGCACCTACAAACTTCGGTCCATGGCCGAGTATCTCCTTGGCTCGGATGAGTTCGACACCTCCAGCGAATACTTCTCCGCCGAGATGCAACCGCAGTTGGACAAGGCATCTGGGGCGGACTTCTGACCCTGCCACCACTGAACCCATAGAAGCGCGCATTTGCGTGTTTTCGACGGTCTGACACCACCCACCCACCACCTCAACAACCACCCGACCCGCAGAATATCTGAGGCCTCACCCCTCTCGTTTTTCCAGCCACGACCACCCGCCCCGCAGGCCCCCCGGCCATGCGACGGCCCCGCACATTCCAAACCCAAGAAAGCCCACTCACCATGAACGCTATCACGCACAACCTCAGCCGCGCCGCCACCCCGGACAGCATCAACACAGCAGCGACGGAGGCCCCGATTGTCCGCATCATCGCCGTGCCTGTCCCTTGGCCCAGCCTAAAGGAGCAACCGAACCGCGCCTCTTTGCGCCTGCGGTGGCGGTGTTTCACAGAGGAAGGGGTCTTGCTGGTTTCTGACACCACCCACCCCTTGGCCGATGGTGCCGCCGCTCTTCTGTTGAACGGACACGCCCTGCCCAGCGCCAAGGTAACACTGCGCCACTCGGGAAAAGCCTACGATAGCTTTGGCCCCATGAGGCTGGAGGTAGCTGCCGCTCAAGGCATCCGGCGCATCTTATCTCGGGGGCGGCTGGAACGCCTCTCCGCGAAGCGTGTGGTGACATGAGACCATTGTGCTGGCTACGATGGGAAAGGTGCTGAGGGGGGAAGCTGATGGAATGGATGCTGGTCGTGGCCGTCATGGGGGGCGAAGTAGTAGAGACAGGCCTCACCTACCCGACGCTGAAAGACTGCCTCGCGGCTGAGGACCAAGTCCGTCAAGAGACAGCCGACGCCTTCAACGAATGGCTGCAGTGGGCGGCTAGTGACCCTGCAGCGTCAGGCTATCCCGAGACCGAAGCCTTCATGCGCGGACGCATTGGCCTGAATAACCGCAATACATGCGTCCCATACGCGGCAGATTGAGGGACGGACTGTTACATCCCCAGCCGCCCCGCTGACAAGCATCGGCCACGGGCACAACCCGTTCCATCAGTCTGTCCGCCATAGCCCCATCAAGCTGTCGCGGAACCGCTGACCCCGGCCACCTTCAGCAAAGCCCGGTGGGCCACCTGAAGGCGCACCTCCTCGCCCCCGTAGGTCTCCCCTATGGACGGCGAGGCATGACCGAGGATGAGGTCCTGCACTGTCTTCTCCACCCCGGCCAGCCTGAGGGCGTCCTTCATGGAATGGCGGAGGGAATGGACAACGTGCTTGGGGTCCGCCGTGATCGCGCGAAGGTGCTTCATCAACTGGGTGGAGCAATTGTCTGTCCCTCTCGGCTTGGCAAAACGGGGGAACAGGACGGCTTGCCCCTCGGCTGCCTTCAGGGCGTCCTTGGCTGCGTCCAGTGCATCACCCACAAGCGGCACGACCCGCACCGAGGCCTTGGTCTTCAGCCGCCGCCCTTCATGCCACGTGACCCGGATGTGGGGGATGGTCGCACCTCCAATCCGATTGGTGGTCGCCGCGCAGGTGGCCACGTCCTCGACCCGCAGACCCCGCACCTCTGACAGACGGCAACCCGTCCCTGCCAGAAGCCTCCAGATCAGCAGAAGGTCCCCCGTCAGTCTGGACTTCATGGCCTCCACCATGGGCTTCGGGAGGGGGTCCCTGAGGGCAGCATCGGGCTGCGCGGCGACCACGCCACGACCGACCCCTTCGATAGGCAGGCCGTCAAACGGGTTGACGACATTCCCGAGGTCGAACTCCTTCAGCCCGAAGTTCACCACGGCTGCAAGGGTCTTCAACTCCCGACGCACCGTGGCAGGGGATAACGTGCCGCCCCCATTCCGGGGAGACTGAAGCATGTGGTCCCGAACCTTGCGGGCATCCTCGCGCTTCAAGCTGTCCAGAGGACGTGAACGGACGGCATCGCCCAAGGCCTCGGCTGCCCGCGCAAATACCCGCTCGACGCGCGCCGAAGCCTCCCGGTTCTCTGGACCCTCACCCCCTCCTAGCTTCTCCTTCAGATACAGCTTTCGGGCATCTTCGAGGGTGTGGCTGGGGAGCGGGTTCTCCTCGGCAAGATTGTGCGGGTCTCTCAATGCCATGGCCAGTAATGGCGATGACTTACCGCTTTCCTCCAGCATGTCCGCTACGATGACGCCCGCCTCTTCTTCGTCGAGACCGACGGCACCAGCAGTCAGGCCCATGGCTTCCTTGCGGGCTGCATCCCAAAGTTCCCTCGGGGTCAGCTTCGAGGGGTCCTGAGGTTTGCGCTGGGTCTCGGCCACGGCCTTGTCGAACTCCGCCGTGATGCGGGCATGTTCCTTCGCCAAGGCAGCCGGGGAGGATGCGGCGAAGACCCGCTTGAACTCGGACTTGCCCAACGCCGCCTTGGCAGACTCAGGCACTCGCCGCCTGTATTCGTAGCGCCCAGCGCCCAGTTCCTTGATGTGCTTCAACGTCAACGACACGCCCATGTTGTGGACCTCCTGTGGACCAAGATGTGGACCTCGGAAGCGGATAACGTCCTGTTTTCGTTGATTTCTTGGCCCTACGCAAGGTGCCGTGGTGCCCCCAGAGGGACTCGAACCCCCGACCCCCTGATTACAAATCAGGTGCTCTACCAGCTGAGCTATAGAGGCACACCGTCGCCCGATTACCGCGTTTTGTTGCCCCGTGCAAGGCTGTGCCAAAGGGTGTCAAACCCGGTTTGCCCGCGCCAGCAGGCCCACTGCCAGCAGGCCCACCGCCATCACCACCAGTGCCGCAGGGGCAGCTTCGCCCAGCCGCTCCAGGCTTGCCAGTTCATAAACCCGCGTCGACAAGGTGTTGAAATTGAACGGTCTTAACAGCAGCGTCGCGGGCAACTCCTTCACGCAATCCACGAACACCACCAAAAGCGCCGTCGCCACCGATCCCCGCATCATCGGCAGATAGACCGCCCCCAGCGTGCCGCCCGCCGTCCGGCCCAAGGATCGCGCCGCCATCGGCAGGTTCGGCGACACCCGCCCCAAGGCCGCATCCGCCGCGCCCTGCGCGATGCCAAAGAACCGCACCACATAGGCCAGAATGATCGCCGCCGATGTCCCCGTCATGATCAGCCCCGGGTCATGCCCTGTCACCGCAAGCACGGCATCCGCAACCCGATTGTCCAATGCAGCCAACGGGATAAGCAGCCCCAGCGCCAGCACCGCCCCCGGCGCGGCATAGCCCAGCGTCGTCAGCGGCAATACCACCCGCGCCAAGCTTCCCCCCGCCATCCGCACGGCATAGACCAGAAACAGCGCCGCCCCCACCGTTACCGCCGCAGCAACGCCGCCGACCACCAGCGTATTGGCCAGCGCCGCCAGCAGTCCCGGCGCGACCCACACCTCGGGATTGGCCAGCGAATGATCCAGCATCACCGCCACCGGCAGCACAAAGCCCATGCCAAACGGCACAAGGCACAGCCCCGTCGCCACCCAACCCTTTGCTCCGCTTAGTCTTTCCCGCGTCACCGGGCGGCCAGACCGGCCCATCTGGTGAAACCGCGCATTGCGCCGCCCGATCCGCTCCAACGCCACCAGCAGCAGGATCAGCATCAGGATCACCCCGGCAATCTGCGCCGCACCCCCGGCATTGTTCCCGCTCAACCAGGTGGAAAACACCCCCGTGGTCAGCGTCTGCACCCCGAAATGCGCCACCGTCCCGTAATCCGCGACCGTCTCCATCAACGCCAGCGCGACACCCGTCGCAATCGCAGGCCGCGCCAGCGGCAGGCCGACCCGCAGGAACAGGCCCCAAGGCCCCACCCCCAAGGCCCGCGCCACCTCATAGGCGCAGCCCGACGTTTCCCGAAACGCCGCCCGCGCCAGCAGATAAACATATGGATACAAGGCCGTAGACAGCACCAGCACCGCCATCTCGCGCGACCGAACCTCGGGAAACCAATAGTCCCGCGCGCTTTCCCAGCCCATCATCGCCCGCAACCCGCCCTGCACCGGCCCGGAATATTGCAGGAAATCCACAAGCGCATAGGCCCCGACATAGGCCGGTATCGCCAACGGAAACAGCAGCGCATAATCCAGCCAGCGCGACCCCGGAAACCGGTACATCGCCACCAACCACGCCGCCCCGGTGCCCATCAGCGCCGTCAGCAGCCCGACCCCCGCCATCAGGTACAGCGTCGTGCCGAAATATCGCGGCAACACGGTGGAAAGAAGATGCGGCCAGATGTTCTCGGTCGGGTGAAAGGCGATCCAGACCACGGCCAGCATTGGCGCCAGCACCACCCCCGCGATCAGAACTGCCCCGATCGACCAGATATCAGGCCGCAGCCCGCCCCGCCGCATCGGAATCCGACTGTTTTGCTTGGTCATCATTCCATGGCGGATAATCGAAAGCGGTTCCCCTGTCCAGAAAAGCCCGTATAGTCAGCATGAAAAGACGGCAGAGAGCAGTACAGTCCCCATGCGTATCGTTTACCATCTCGGCGCTCATTGCACAGATGACGAGCGGCTGATCCGGTGCCTCTGGAAGAACCGCGAAACCCTGTCCGAACAGGGCATCATCGTTCCGGCACCCACCCGCTACCGCTCACTCCTGCGCGATACGGCCGTCACGTTGAAAGGCCGCGCCGCCAGCCGTGATACCCAGGCCGTGGTTCTGGACCAGATCATGGAAGAGGAACGCGCCGAACGCCTTGTGCTCTCGTGGGACAACTTCCTCAGCTATCCGCAATGGGCCATCCGGTCCCACCGCCTGTATCCTGCGGCCGCCGAACGCATCCGCGCCTTCACCCAGATCTTCCCGGAAATCGAAGCCGAATTTCACATGGCGATCCGCAGTCCCGCCAGCTTTCTGCCCGCACTCTATCACAAGATGAACGGCAAACCGATGGATGAGGTGATGGGCGGCGCCGACCCGCGCGAACTCAGCTGGTTCCGGCTGGTGGAAGAGGTGCGCACGCTAAACCCCGATGCCAGCCTGACAATCTGGTGTGATGAAGACACACCGATGATCTGGCCCGAGGTGCTTCAGGCCGTCTCCGGCCATGCACCCGGCACGACCCTGACCGATTGCGAAGATCTGCTGTCAGACCTGATGTCGACAGACGGGATGGAACGGATGCGCGCCTACTTGACGGCCAATCCCCCCTCCAACGTGACGCAGCGCCGCCGCATCGTTTCGGCCTTCCTCGACAAATTCGCCCTGTCCGAACAGATCGACATGGAGCTTGACCTGCCCGGCTGGGACGAAGACCTGATCGACACGCTGACGGAAAACTATAGCCACGACATCGCCCGCATCCGCGCGATTCCCGGCGTGACGTTTCTGGACCCCTGACCTCTGGCCCTGAACTGCGCCGCGACCGGCGCAAAGCGCGCACCCGCCACTAAGGCGGGCGCGCGGCAAGGGTCAGCTCATGCCCAATGCGGCCTTGTACATTTCCAGCACAGCCTCTTCCTCGGCGATCTCGTCCGGCTTGCGCTTGCGCAGGGCCACCACCTTGCGCAGCACCTTGGTGTCATAGCCGCGCCCCTTGGCCTCGGCCATCAACTCCTTCTGCTGCTCGGCAACGTCCTTCTTTTCCGACTCAAGCTGTTCAAAGCGTTCGATGAACTGCCGCAATTCATCGGCGGTGACGTTGTAGGCGTCGGTCGGGTCGCTCATCCTGGCCTCGTGATGCAAAAGGAAACTGTGGCCTTCTCCCTACCCCGCCTTTCCCCCCGGGTTCAAGCCGATGCTGACCGGCCAGCCATGGCTTGCCTGCCGTGCCCGCGCGCGATACCACCCCGGCAAGGGATCAGCGGGGCAAAGACGATGGATAATGTGATCTGGGGCGGGGCGGCATTGTCGATGATCGGCATTCTGGGGC
>CALRMS020000069.1:0-18966 GCA_943369275.1 Rhodobacter maris
CCAAAGGAAAAGGCCGGTCACGAGAACCGGCCCTTTCGCAGAAACGTCACCCGTTCAGGCGCGTTCGGAATATTCCATCAATTCGGTATGGACGATGATTTCTTCATCCTGCCCGATGAAGGGTGGGATCATGATGCGCACGCCGTTATCAAGGATCGCGGGCTTGAAGCTGTTGGCCGCCGTCTGCCCCTTGACCACCGGTTCGGTTTCCACGATCCGGCAACGCACTTTTTGCGGCAGGGTCACGGCCAGCGCCTCATCCCCGTAATAGCGGATGGTCGCGGTCATGCCGTCCTGCAGAAAGGGGCGGCGGTCGCCCAGAAGCTCGGCATCCAGTTCGATCTGTTCATAGGTTTCCGAGTCCATGAACACGAGGCGGCCATCGGTTTCATAAAGAAACTGCTGGTCCTTGTTTTCCAGCTTTACCTCTTCGACCTTGTCTTCAGACCGGAAGCGTTCGTTCAGCTTGCGCCCGTCGCGCAGATTCTTCAGTTCCACCTGCGCGAAAGCCCCGCCCTTGCCGGGTTTCACATGGTTTGCCTTGACCGCCGCCCAAAGGCCGCCGTCATGTTCCAGCACCATGCCGGGTTTGATTTCGTTACCGTTGATCTTGGGCATGTCGGTGGGTGTCCGGATTATGGCGGAAATGGTTGAAGAATTCTGAACTTGGCCTATATCTTGCAGGCATATCCAAGGCAAGCCGACGATATATTGTACCGATACAGGAAAGACATGCGGCAAATGCATGGCAGTCCTGTTAAAAGAACAATACCGAATCGTGACCAAATGGTCATATTCGCCGGACGCCAGAAAAGACAAGACAAGAACAGGAAACGACGAGATGCTCGATTTCGTTGATGGCACCGCCTTCAATTACGAACAAGGCCAGCGGGCGCGCAAGCTTTTCGCTGCCGTGGTCCTTGCTGCGCTCGATGATGCGATTGCAGATGACAAGAAGTATGGCAACGGGCCGGAACAGATCGCCCGCTGGGCGCGGTCGCGTGACGGCCGTGAAGTGCTGTCTTGTGCCGGGATCGACCCGAATGAGCGGGTGGTGAAGGGCCTGATGGATTTCGTCGCCAAAGGCGTGCGCACTTCGGTCGCGCTGTCGCGCGAAGAATCCGAACGCCGCCACGCGCTGGAAGCGGATCAGGCCGAAGCCGCCTGATTACCGCCCTGTCGGCAGAATTGAAAACGCGCCCCAAGGGGCGCGTTTTTCGTTGCGACATGGCGTGAAGTTCGGGGCGCAAGGGCCCCGGATACTGCGCTTATTCGAAATCACGCACGGCCAGTGCGCGGGCGATTTCGGCGCGCACAAGCTTGCGCACATTGCGGGTGATCCGCTCACCCAGGGCACCCTGCAACTCTTCGCGGATGATGTCGCGCACCAGATCGCGGAGCATGTCCTCATCGAAGGAGCGGTCATCAAGATCATCATCGGCAAAGCGGGCAAAGGCGAAGGCTGTCACCCCATCCTCAAGCTCGCGCCGGATTTCGGCTTCGGCCGCGTCGGCCCAGCGGGGATCAGTGCTGCCGTGATGGGTGGCGGCGGCAGGTGTGACGGGAGGATCGATATCGACAGGGGCGGGATCGACCGGCTCTGTCTCCATGCGCGCCCAATCCGGCAGATCGGGGTCTGGCATATCGGAGTGCGGCAGATCGGCAGGATCGTCCTTGTCTGTCATCGCGGGCTCCTCGGCCATGGCGACGGGCTGACTTTCGATGCCTGCGGTCTCGGGTTCGGTCCAGCCTGCATCTTGGGGCGCATCAAGCGCGGCCGCATCCAGCAGGAGGTCCGGCTCACCCGGTGCGGCCCAATCCTCAACGGGCCACGGATCGGCAAGGGCATCGGCTGTCATGTCACTGGTTACATCACGGGGGTCGTTCATCACCTGATCCAGCGCGTCCACGCCGGGCAGCACATCCATCGCGGGGACGGGGTCCGCGTCATACAGAGCCGCATCTCCTGCCCGATCAGCGCCGAAATCGCTGTCGAGGTCGAGGTCGAGGTCGAGGTCGAGGTCGACAAAGGGCGCTTCGCTTTCGGACGCGGTCCAGACGTCATCGCCCTGCTGCGGGTCGCGCGGCGTCATCAGTTCCTGTGCATCGGCAAGCACATCATCAAAGACGGGCGCTTGTGCGGGTTCTGGCTCTGCCCATCCGGATTCAAAGCGTGCGGGCGGCTCCGCCGCCGTTTCCCAATCGCCCGAACCAGATTCCAGTCCGCGCGCCACCTGCCCCATCACGGCATCCAGCCGCGCCGCACCGCGTTCCGGGCGCACGGAATGGAAGGACATCACCGGTTCTGACGGCGCAGGGTGCTGCATAGGGGCCAGCGGAGCTTCGCGCTCGGCCAATGGCGCGGGCGAGTCCGGCGCAAATTCTTCGGGCGCAAATTCTTCGGGCGCGGCTTCTTCCAGCTCGGGCGCGATGCGCAAGGCAGGGGTCAGGATCAGCTTGTCCGCCTGCGGTGGTTCCACCGGTGCGGCACGCGGCACTGTGCCCCTTGGTGCAGGGCGCAGATCATCTGACACCAGCCGGCGAATGGATGACAGCACGTCTTCGATATCGACGGAATTCAACCGCTCGGACATTTCGGGTCGAACCTCCTCGGCTATGGGCCGTTTCCAGACGAATCTATTGCCCACAACCAAGGCGAGATCAAGGAACTCGAACCGTCACCCAGCGCTTCGCAGCCCGCCGTTGCCCGGCTGCACTTCGGATCATTCGTCGATGCGGTCAAGGATGCGTTGCAGCTTCTTGCCCTGCGGGCTGGTGGCCGGGGCATTCTTCACCGCGTTGTAATACAGCGCGGGGTCATAGGTCGGCACACCAAGGTTCAGGTGTTCGACCGACAACAGCCCCATGGCCGCCAGCAGATTGTAGACGCCGATATAGCGCTGCGCCTCGGCCTGCAGCTTTGTGGCGCGGGCGTCCAGCAGTTCCTGTTCGGCATTCAGCACATCCAGCGTGGTGCGCGCGCCCAAGGTTGCCTCTTCGCGGACACCGTCAAAGGCGGTTTGCGCGGCCTGCACCTGCAGCGATCCCGCCTGAATGGAGGCCGCCGCAACCTCGAGCGCGGTCCAGGCGTTGCCCACATTTTCGCCCACCGTGATGGTGGTCTGCAGCAGGTTGGCCTCGAATGCCTCTTTGTTGGCCAGCGCCGCGCGATGGGCCGAGGACAGGCGCCCCCCGGCATAAAGCGTCTGGTTGAACGACAATGACAGGGTGTCGCGGCGGACGTCCTGATCAAGGCCTTGCGCGATACTCGCATTCAGGTCGATCGACGGGCGCATCCCTGCCTCTGCCGCCTCTACCCCAAGCTGGGCCACGGTGACCTGACGCTGGGCCTGAAGGATATCGGGGTTGCTGCGCAGGCCGATCATCCGCGCCTCTTCCATCGACCGCGCGGTCTTGGGCAGCGGCGGCAGCCCGGCCAGATTGCCCGGATAGGCCCCGGTCACGGCACGATAGCGTTCGCGCGCCACCTGAAAATCACCCTGCGCGGCCGCAAGGCCTGACCGGGCGGCAGCCTGCCGCGCCTCGGCGATGGCCACATCGGTGCGCGTCACCTCACCCACTTCGAACCGGTCCTGCGCGGCGCGCAGTTCCTGCGTGATCAGGCGGGTGTTGGACTGGCGCAGGGCCACGATCTCGGCCTGCAGGCGCACATCGACATAGGCGCTGACGGCGGAAAGCAGAACCTGCGCCTCTAGGTCCTTCAGCGCCTCGCGCGTTGCGAGGACGGTTTCCTTGGCGATTTCCACCCCCAGCCGCCCGCGCCCAAAATCGAAGACCGTCCATTGCGCGGCCAGCGAAAGGGTGGATTGCAGGCTGTCATTGCCGGCGACATCGGGGGTGTTGTTGGTGTTCTGCGACTGCGCCACGAAATTGACCACAGGCCGCAGCTTTGCCACGGCATCCGCCACGTCTTCATCGGCGGCGCGCAGCAAGGCCTCGTTCTGATCGAGGAGTTTTGAGTTCTTGTAGGCCGAGGCCAGCGCATCGGCGAGCGTTTCGGCCTGCGCAGCCGGGGCGAACATGCCCAGAACGGATACCGCAATCGCTGCAAGGAAACCACGCATCATGAACCTGCCTATCCGCCTTGGGCGATCCGGCCGCCCTTTTTGCCTTGTATCCGCGCGCGCCATAGCAGGGCCAGCGCAGATCCCATCCGTCATGTCAGAGCACGAAACCGCGCGCGGCCGAAAATCCCGGCAGCACAGGTGCCGCCGCGTTGAAAACCTGTCGCCAGGACACCACACCATCAATCTTGTAGCCGATCCGGGCCGTTCCCAGCGCACCTTCCATGAAGACCGCGCCAATGCGCCCGCCTTCCTTCAACTGCGCCAGCAGTGCCTCCGGCACCACTTCGACCCCGCCCTGGATCGTGATCACGTCAAAGGGCGCATGGCGGGCATCGCCCGCGGCCAGCGGGCCGACAACGACCGCGGCATTGTCCACACCTTCGGCTGACAGCGTGCGCTGCGCCTCGGCGGCCATCGACTCGTCTTCCTCAACGGCGACCACGGCATCGGCCAGACGTGCGATGACGGCGGTCGAATAGCCCAGCCCGCAGCCCAGATCGAGCACCAGCTCCCCCGGCTGCACATCCAGCGCATCAAGCAGTTTGGCCAGCGTGCGGGGTTCAAGCACCACGCGGCCCGGCGCGATGTCGAGGTTTTCGCCGACATAGGCCGCCTCGCGGCGGGACGAGGGGACGAACACCTCACGCGGGACGGCAAGCATGGCTTCGATGATCGGGAACTTGGTCACATCAGATGGACGCACCTGCGTGTCTACCATCATCACCCGCCGGGTTGCGAAGTCGCTCATCATCCGAACTCATCTGTATGGTCGCGTTCAATAACTCTCTGCCACACTTCCCGCGGGGGGGCAACGGCCCATGGGCAGGCGGGCCCGAAAGTGAAGGTCCCTTGTCGTTGCCATGCAACGCTTTGCAACGGATTTCCGAGGTGGCGGTGATGCAGTTGTGGGGGGTTGCAAATACCCCAGCTTCGGGGTTCCCTGCCCCGGCTGAAACGGGAGGATGCCATGAAACTGTTGCGGGTGGGGAATACGGGGGCCGAGGTTCCGGCGATGGTCGATGCTGGCGGCGCGATCCGCAGTCTGGCCGGGATCGTTTCTGATATAGCGGGCGATGTGCTGACACCCGAAGGTCTGGCCCGCATCCGCGCCATTGATCCGGCCACCCTGCCCGTTCTGGACGCCGCGTCGCGCATCGGCCCCTGTGTGGGGCAAGTGGGAAAGTTCATCTGCATCGGCCTGAACTATGCCGATCACGCGGCGGAATCGGGCCTGCCCGTGCCGAAGGAACCGGTGATCTTTCTCAAGGCCAATTCTGCCATCGTCGGCCCGAATGACGAGGTGCTGATCCCGCGCGGTTCGGTCAAGACGGATTGGGAGGTGGAGCTTGGCGTCGTGATCGGCAAGCGCGCCTCTTATGTCAGCGAAGCCGAGGCGATGGATCATGTCGCGGGCTATTGCGTGATCAATGACGTCTCCGAGCGCGAGTTTCAGATCGAGCGCGGCGGCACCTGGGACAAGGGCAAGGGCTGCGATACCTTTGGCCCGATCGGCCCCTGGCTGGTGACGGCGGATGAGGTGGCCGATCCGCAGGATCTGGGCATGTGGCTGGAGGTCGACGGGCACCGCTATCAGAACGGATCGACCCGGACGATGGTCTTTGGCGTACGCCATCTGGTGCATTATGTGAGCCAGTTCATGACCTTGCATCCCGGTGACGTGATTTCGACCGGCACGCCCCCCGGCGTGGGCATGGGGCAGAAACCGGCCCCGGTCTATCTGAAGGGCGGCGAGGTGATCCGTCTGGGGATCGAGGGCTTGGGCGTGCAGACCCAGCGCGTGGGGCAGGCATAGGGCGCCGCCAACGATTTTTCTGCGAAAAATCAGGCGCCGCGCGCCCCTGAATTTTCGCAGGAAATTCGTTGGGGCGGGATCAGACGATCCGCAGACCTGGCCTTGCGACAGTTTCCGCGCGACCAAGGGCTGCGCGCACCGTCATTGCAATATCCGCCGCCGACAACCCGGCCCATTGATACATTTGCGCAGGGCTGGCCTGATCGATAAAGCGGTCCGGCAAGGTCATGGTGCGGATTGCGCGGCCTTTTTCCAGCCCACCCGAATTGGCCAGATGGTGCAGGACCAAGGCACCGAAGCCGCCTGTGGCCCCCGTTTCCAGCGTGATCAGTGCGCGGTGATCTTCGACCAGCATGTCGATCAGCCGGGTATCCAGTGGCTTGGCAAAGCGGGCATCGGCCACGGTGATGGAAATCCCCTCGGCCTCCAGCAGTTCCGCCGCAGCCAGCGCCTCGGCCAGATGTGCGCCGTAGGACAGGATGGCCGCTTCCGACCCTACCTTCATCACCCGCCCCTTGCCGATGGCCAGCGGCACGCCGCGGGCGGGCATGTCCACGCCCATCCCTTCGCCGCGCGGATAGCGGAAGGCGATGGGGCCTTCGTCATGCGCCATGGCGGTGGCGACCATGTGGACCAGCTCCGCCTCATCGCCTGCGGCCATGACGGTGAAGCCCGGCAGGTTGGCAAGGAAGCCGATGTCAAAGGCCCCGGCATGGGTGGCCCCGTCCTGCCCCACCAGACCGGCCCGGTCGATGGCAAAGCGCACGGGCAGGCCTTGCAGCGCCACGTCATGAACGATCTGGTCATAGCCGCGTTGCAGGAAGGTGGAATAGATCGCGCAGACGGGTTTCAAACCGGCCGCCGCCATGCCAGCGGCGAAGGTCACGCCATGCTGTTCGGCGATGCCCACATCGAAAACCCTGCTGGCAAAGCGCTTCGCCATGATGTCCAGCCCCGTGCCCGAAGGCATGGCCGCCGTGATCGCCACCACCTTCGGGTCGCGCGCGGCCTCATCGGTCAGGGCGTTGCCGAAGACGGTGGTATAGGCGGGGGCGTTGGATTTGGCCTTGGCCTGTTCGCCGGTCACCCGGTCGAATTTCGACACGCCATGGTATTTGTCGGCGGCGCTTTCGGCCGGGGCAAAGCCCTTTCCCTTGACCGTGACGGCATGGATCAGCACGGGCCCGGTCGCCCGTGCGCGTGCGGCGCGCAGGGTCTGCAGGACCTGGCCCATGTCATGCCCGTCGATCGGGCCGATATAGGAAAACCCCAGTTCCTCGAACAGCGTGCCGCCGCCGGGCATCCCGGTGACCAGCTGCCGCGCGCGGCGCGCTCCGTCGCGCATGGGGCCGGGCAGATGGGATTCGAATTCCTCTGCCGCCGCCTTGAACAGAGCAAGCGGCCCCTTGGCCGCGATTTCATTCAGGTATTTTGACAAGGCGCCCACGGGTGGCGCGATGCTCATGTCATTGTCATTTAGGATCACGAAGAGCCGCTTGCCCAGATGGCCTGCGTGGTTCATCGCCTCATAGGCCATGCCTGCCGTGATGGCCCCGTCGCCGATCACGGCGATGGTGTCACCCACGGGCATGCCCATTTCGCGCCCCATGGCATATCCCAGTGCGGCAGAGATGGAGGTAGAGCTGTGCGCTGCCCCAAAAGGATCGAATTCCGACTCGCTGCGCTTGGTAAAGCCCGAAAGCCCCCCGCTTTGGCGCAGGGTGGACATGCGTTCGCGCCGCCCGGTCAGAATCTTGTGCGGATAACATTGATGGCCCACATCCCAGATCAGCTTGTCGCGCGGGGTGTCGAAGACGGCATGGATGGCCACCGTCAGTTCCACCACACCCAGCGATGACCCCAGATGCCCGCCGGTCTGCGAGACGGTGTTGACCACCTCGCGCCGCACTTCATGGGCCAGTCGGGCCAGGTCGGCATCGCCAAGCGCCTTCATGTCGGCGGGGCCGGAGACACGGTCGAGAAGTGGGGTGTCGGTCATCGTGATGCTCCGTTGCGCTTGAAAAAAAGATGCCGTGTGGGGAAACCCACACGGCACCAGGTCCCTGTCGCCAACAGGAAGGGAACCGGGCAAGTGGTTGCGCCCCGGATCCGGGCCGGCGTATGGCCCGAATGGAATGGCCCGGGCGGGGCATTGGTCCCGCCCGGGTGTCGAATGTGTCAGGCCGTCTGCGTTTCCGCCGGGGCCGTGATCAGAAAGGCGTTGGGATCGGGGGCTTGCTTGCTTTCCTCGGGCAGCAGGAGACCGATGCCCCAGACCGCCAGAAGGATCGCGCCCACCGAGAGGACGAACAAAGCCGCCCATCCCGCACCCGCCAGCATCTGATAGAGCGCCCAGGAACGAAGGGCAGTGCCGGGTTTCTGTTCAAAGAAGTTGTCTGACATGGTTATCCCCTCAATCCAGCGGCGCGTAGCCGTGGTCTTGCGCCCACACGTACCAGTTGTCGACGACGGTTCCGGTCAGAAGGATACCGATACCGCCTGTCAGCGTGACCAGCACCGCAAACCACCAGGCCCAACGGTGAATGCCTTCCATCGTGGCGTTGAAGCCCATGGTCCAGCGCCAGAAGAGCGCTGCACGTTCGGACGCCGTGCCACGGTCGGCGATCTGTTCCAGTTCACGGTCGCCACCGAAGCGCGACACCGCAAGAATGGTAGCCCCGTGCATCGCAAACAAGAGGGCCGACCCGTAAAGGAAGACGATCGAGAGTGCGTGGAAGGGGTTGTAGAACAGGTTGCCGTAGGTCAGCGAGAAGTTGTTGGTCCAGTCGAGGTGGGTGAAGATGCCGTAAGGCACCGCCTCTGACCACGATCCCATCAGGATCGGGCGGAACAGGCCCAGCACCAGGAACAACCAGATGGCGCTGGCAAAGGCCCAGCTCACATGTTTGCCCATGCCCAGCGCTTCGGCACGCAGATAGGTGCGCACCCACCAGGACAGAACCGACACCAGCAGGAAGAAGGACGCGATCAGCCACAGCCCGCCTTCGGCGATGGGCGCGAAGCCCAGGCCATATTCGGACGACGGCGGTTCCAGCGAGAACCAGAACAGATCCCGCATGAAGACTGCCGGGTTGAAGCCGGCCTGATACCAGTACCAGGCCCCCACCATCATGAACCAGACCGCGCCGGACATCAGCGAGATCACCCCCATCGTGCCCAGATAGACGGGTCCGAGTTGGGCATTGCCCATCCAGCCTGCCAAGTTCGAGAAGCTCGCACCCTTGGTCCGGTTGGACAGTTCGACCGCTTCGACCATCCCCATTTCAGGGGACGCCTGAACCTGCACTTGCGTGAAGATGTTCTGATACTCAGCCATTTACGCCTCCTGCGATATCAGCCCACCACGGCAGCTGCAGCCACCAATCCCACCAGACAACCCACTGGTCGAACCAGATGGTGCCGGAGATGATGATACAGACCGCGCTCCAGAAACCGGCATTCAGCGCCAGCAGCAGGCCAACGCGGTGGATCCCGAGGGTGCCAACGGAATAGCCGATCAGATCGCGGAAATAGGTGTCTTCATGGTCCGGCGTCCGCATTTCCTTGCCCTTTTCGGGGTTGGCGGCGGACAGGATCAAGGCGCCGTGCAGGGAAAGCGCGAGGGCGGTCGTGAAGAAGAACGACACGGCGATCATGTGGGCAGGGTTGTAGTGGAAGTTGCCGTATTGATAGCCCGTGTTCGACACCCAATCGAGGTGCGTCCAGATGCCATAGGGGAAACCATAACCCCAGGCACCCATCATCAGCGGACGAAAGACAACCAGTGTGACATAGGCAAAGATGGCCACTGCAAAGGCGAAGGGCACATGAAAGCCCATCCCCAGCTTGCGGCAAATCTCTACTTCGCGCAGCGCCCAGGATATGAAGGCACCCAGAGCGCAGATCGTGATTAGCTGCCACAGGCCCCCGTCCATCAGGGGTGCAAATCCCAGCCCGTATTCGATGGGCGGCGGATCAATTGAAATGAGCCACGGGTTCCAGACGCCTTCCATGGCAGTGCCGTAGAAAATCAGGATCGTGCCCAGCGCCGCGAAGAAGAATGTCGTGACGCCAAAGAAACCGACGTAGAAAGGCCCGACCCAGAAGTCGAACAAGTTCCCGCCGATCAGCGTGCCACCTGGCACGCGGTATTTTCGTTCGAAGCTGAGCAGTGCCATGCTTCCCTCTCCGCTGTGTTGCGCCCGGCGATCGTCGCTGGTGCCATCGGGAAAACCCGTTCAGGGTCGCCGCGGGCGAAGGTGTATTGCCTCCGCCCGCAGCCAGTGCCTTGCGGCATCGTTACTCGGTCGCAACCACAGGTGCGCCACCGGCGGCTGCTGCGGTTTGGAACCAGTTCACCCCATTGCTCAGAACCACCAGGTGGATCATCGCGGCGAGAAGGAACAGGAAGACACCCTGAGCCACGAACACGCGGCGGGGGTCGAAGATCAGCCAGATTTTGTAGAATTTCGACATGGTGTGATCCTCCTCAGAACCAGGGGCGCCAGATGAACGTGGCGATATGCGCGACAACGGCGATGGCCGTGAACAGCCAAAGCCCGCTCATATACACCGAGTGCAGTTCCTGCGCCTGCTCGTCGGTAAGACCTGTGAAACTCAGGTCGCTCTTATCAGCCATAACAATCCTCCGGATGGATTAGCTGAGCCGCAATCCCTGCGGCGGGGTTACGGTCGGGCGGAATGCCTTTCCGTTTTTTTCACCGTCCCGCGATGGTCTGCGGGGCGGCGAAGCGGTGACGGGCTGGGCGCAACCCGGGTTTTGATCGTTCCGCCGGATTACGGGCGGAAGATATTCGGTGTGATCGACCCCGCCTCGCGCCAGGCGCGGGCAAGGGGGCCGTTCACGGGCAACCGCCGCTCGGTGATCGTCTGCACGATCCAGGCGACAGCTGCGAAAGGGATCACCACCAGGAAGATGACGGCGAAGTATGCGTAAAACTCGACGCGCGGCGCACGGTGGGCATGGTGTCCCTGTCCGTCTGCGGAATGATCGCTCATGCAGTTCCTCCCTTGGTGATTGTGCCGAACGCGCCACGCAGCGCCTCGACGGTTTCCTTGACCACCCGTTCGTCCCCTTGGTCGAGCGCGGCCTTTTCGGCCGCATCGCGCAGAGAACGTGCCGCAGAAATGCGGGTCAGGATCGGATGTTCGGAAACGATCCGGTCCAGTTCTGCCTGAGCATCGACATCCCAAGGGAAGTCACGGCGCAGGGTCGTGGGGGTGGCAGCGGCGCTGTCCATGTCCGTGCCAAGGGGCAGGATGTGGAACAGCGCTTCGAACAGGCCGTTGCAGACTTCCTGCAGCAGCCAGACACAGCCGGCATAGCCCATGAAGGGCGTGCCGGTATGGCGGCGGATGGCGGCACCGGGGAACGAGGCCGCAATGAAATGCGGTTGCGGTCCGTGCCCTGCCTTCAGCTCGGCCAGGTACATCTTCTCATTAATCGACCCCATCACCACCAGCGGGCGGTGTTGGCGGATCAGGGCGCGCACCTGTTCGTTGTTCGTCTTGGTTCCCGCCGTGCGCGCCACAGCAAAGGCGCAGGGCAGGCCCAGATCGGTTTCCAGATAGTTGCGGATGCCACGGGCGTAGGTTTCATTGGCAACAATGGCGAAATTCGCCGTGCCAAAGAAATCCTGGGTCACCGACCGCCACAGATCCCAGACGGGTTTCAGCGTGGAATGTTTTTCCTGGGCGATGAACGGTTCCGGGTCCAGACCCAGCAATTCCCCAAGCTTGCGCAGGAATTTCGTTGTGCTTTCCAGCCCGACGGGGGCCTGCAGATAGGGTTTGCCCAGAACCTCGGCCAGACCGCGCCCGAATTCGCGGTACATGACGATGTTCACATCGGCATTCACCAGATTGCGCATCTCGGCCAGATGGGCGCCCAAGGGCATGACCATGTTGACCGCGCCACCGATGCCTTCGACAAGGCGGCGAATCTCGTGCAGGTCCGAGGCCATGTTGAAGACGCCATACATGGGCCCCAGGATGTTGACCCGCGGCTTGTCGCCCGGTTCACGCTTCTTCTCGACCGGCATACGGCCTTTGGTCTGGCCAAATTCGGTGAAGATCCAGGTCATCGCGCGATCGGCGCATTGCCATTGATCCTCGTCGATGGTGCGCGGCAGGAATCGCTGGATGTTGGTGCCCTGCGGCGTGACGCCGCCACCGATCATTTCCGAGATGGACCCCGTGACCACAACCGCCGGCAGCGCAGGATCGAGCGTCTTCCACGCCCGCGCCATCGACGCCTCGGTCCCCGAGGTCATTTCATCCTCGCCAAGCCCCGTAACGACGATGGGCAATTCATGCGGAGGCAGCGCGTCGGTGTAATGCAGCACCGATGTCACCGGCAGGTTTTCACACCCGACCGGGCCGTCGATGACGACCTGCAGTCCCTTGACGGCGCAAAAGGCATAGATCGCCCCCCAATAGCCGCCTGCCCGATCATGATCCTGCACAAGCATCAGATCATCTCCTCGGCCTTGGCGGCTTTGGCCATCTTGTCGAGTTTCTTCTGATGCGTGGCGCGGAAATCGGGGCGCAGGTTCGGGGCGCCCTCCCAGATGCCTGCGGTATCGCCGTTGCCGACACCTTCGAAGAATTCCTTCATCCCTTCCATGCGCCCTTTATTGGCCATGGCGGCATTGACGACCTGGGCAAGGCTCCCTGCCCCGGCCGGCCCCATCAGCGGGCGCGCGGAAATCAGGTTGGTGAAATACAGCGACGGAATCGCAAGTTCCTTGGCCTTTTGCACCACGGGCGTCGTGCCGATGGCCAGATCGGGGCGGAAGGCCTCCATCGCGGCGCAGTCATCTTCCAGGCTCGCGCGGTATTTCACCACGGTGCCGCGTGCTTCCAGCCAGTCACGGTCGGTCGCACTCCATTCGTTGCGGGCGCAGGCTGTGCCGACATACGGCACCTCGGCCCCGCTTTCGATCAGCAGGCGCGCGACCAGCAGTTCCGAACCTTCATAGCCCGACAGCGTGACCCGGCCCTTGACCGGGTTGTCAGCCAAGGCCGCCTTGATGGCAGCGCCAAAGGCGTTCTGTGCCGTAGCGACGCGTTCAGACGCCACACCATAGGCCGCACCAATGGCCGCCAGCCAATCCATCGTGCCATCATGGCCCACGGGGGCAGACCCCACGACCATGCGCCCGGCTGCCTGAAACTCGCGGATCGAGGCGGTGTAGAAAGGATGGATCGCCGCCACCACGCCGCAATCCAGCGCGGCATACAGCTCGCGCCATTCGCGGCAGGGAACGACAGGCCCGGCAGCCAGCCCAAGCGGAGCCAGCATCGCGCCGATCATCATCGGATCGGCGGGGAACATTTCGCCCAGCAGCGCAACGGTCGGCCGGTCTGAACGCCCGCGTTCGGGCGCGGCCACGGGGCCTGCCTCGATCTCGGCGCGGGCGTATTTCAGCATCGCGCCCGCCAGCACATCCTTGGCCTCGGCATGGGTCGGCACGCCAAAGCCCGGCACGTCGATCCCCACGATGCGCACACCGTTGATCTCGTTGGGCAGCAGCTTCAGCGGCACACCGCTGGCGGTGGGCACGCAAAGGTTTGTGATGACGACGGCATCATAACGGTCAGGATCGGCCAGTTCATGCACCGCATCGCGGATATCTTCGAACAGCTTGCCGGTGACCAGCGTTTCCGAATTGAACGGCACATAGCCCACCGACCGCCGCGCGCCGTAGAAATGCGACACAAAGGTCAGGCCATAAACGCAGCAAGCCGAGCCGGACAGAACCGTAGCCACCCGCCGCATCCGCAGACCGACACGCAGCGATCCAAAAGCGGGGCACATGCTTTGCGGTTTGTCATGCGGGCCTTGCGGGTAATCAGCGGCATAGCGATCCAGAATTTCGGAATTGCCCGCCGCCCGCGCGGCGGCCTCCATCTCGGCGGCGCCAGCATGACACCCCATGCCATCAACCGGCGCACCCGCCATGGCAGGCGCAACCGCATCCCGGATCCCTTCGGTCACCGGGGTCTGGCCTGCCATGTCATAGTGGGTTTCAGAGGTCATTATTTTGTGCCTTTCCGAGCGATGGCGCGCAGGGCTTCTTCAAGCTTTTCAAGAAGATGCAGGTCAAACATTGTCGTAAACCACTTCCAGCGACTTCACCTCGGCCGAGTATTTGCCGCGCATGTCGACATCGGTTGCAGGCACCAGCACGAAATCCGCACCCGTGGTTTCGGCATCGAACAGGCCAAGCAGGCCGTCCTGCGTCAGCGGCTTGGGCCGCAGCGGCGGGGCTTCGGCGACGTTTTCGGCCAGCTCGGTGAACAGCCCGCCCCATTGCGTGGCATGGGTGCCGACGATCTGGTAGTTGGCCGACTTGCGGCGCAGGTCGTCATCGGCGGGGATTGACGCCAGAATCGGGATGCCGACCACTTCGGCGAATGCCGCAGCCTCGCCCGTGCCATCATCCTTGTTGATGACCATGCCGGCCACGCCCACATTGCCGCCCAGCTTGCGGAAATACTCCACCGCCGAGCAGACATTGTTGGCAACATAGAGCGATTGCAGGTCGTTCGAGGCAACCACGATCACCTTCTGCGCCATGTCGCGGGCGATGGGCAGACCAAAGCCGCCGCAGACCACGTCGCCAAGGAAATCCAGCAGGACGTAGTCAAAGTCCCAGTCGTGGAAGCCCAGCTTTTCCAGAAGTTCAAAGCCATGGATGATCCCGCGCCCGCCGCAACCGCGGCCCACTTCCGGCCCGCCCAGTTCCATCGCGAAAACACCGCCGCGCTTGAAGCAGACATCGCCGATCTTGACCTCTTCGCCCGCGAGTTTCTTGCGGGTGGAGGTTTCGATGATTGTCGGGCAAGCCTTGCCGCCGAACAGCAGGCTGGTGGTATCCGATTTCGGGTCACAGCCGATCAGCAGCACGCGCTTGCCGTTTTCGGCCATCATGTGGCTCAGGTTGGCCAGGGTGAAGGATTTGCCGATGCCACCCTTGCCGTAGATCGCGATGATCTGGGTCTTTTTGCTGGGCGGTGCGCTCGGCACTTCGAGTGTGGGTTCTTCATGGGCTTCGTCACGCAAGCGGGTGTCGAAGTCCTTCAGGTTCGGAACGTCGTTCATGCGTGGCCCTCCCAGTCGAGAATCATTTTCAGACAAGCCGCATCGTCAAACGCGGTTGCATAGGCTTCCGGCGCGGCCGAGGCGGGCCGGGTGTGGGTAATCAGACCGGCCAGCGACAGCGCGCCGCTTTCGATCAGCGCGCGGGTGGCGGTCAGGTCTTCGGCATTCCATTCCGACGCGATGCGGATGCGCGCCTCTTTCATGAAAGCCGGAGGAAAGACGAAAGAGACAGGTTCGGTATAGAACCCCGCCAGCACGACCTCGCCGCCCTTGGCGAGCCGCATGATCAGCTGGTCCAGCAGGCCCTTGGCACCGCTGGCATCATAAATGGCGCGATAGTCGCGGCGCGGGTCGTCTTCCGGCGCGATGCAGGCATAGCCTGCCGCGCCGTCGCGCCGCGCCGCATTGGTTTCCCATACGGTCGGTGCAGGTGCGCCCGCAGCCACCGTCAGGCGGGCCAGCAGGCGGCCAAGCGTGCCATGCCCCACGATCAGATCGGGCAGCGCGGTGTTGAACCCCACCAGCGCGTGACGCGCCGTTGCCGCCAGCGCAAGAAGCGCGCCTTCGGCCCCCATGCCGCGGTCGATTCTCGCCACGCGATGGGCGGGCGTCACCAGATGGCGCGACGCGCCGCCGAACAGGCCCTTCACATCACCGGCAAAGCAATTCGCCCCCGGCACAAAGACATGATCGCCGACCTTGAAGCCGCTGCCGGCACCGGCCTCGACCACCTCACCCGCGGCCTCATAGCCGGGGACAAGCGGGTAACCCATGCCAGGAAAGGGCGGCATGGTGCCGGAATAAAACAGCTTTTCGGTGCCAGTGGAGATGCCGGAATGCGCGATCTCAACCACCAGATCCCCGTCGCCGGGGGCTGTCAGTCCCAGAGTCTCAAGGGAAAGCTCCCTCGGCCCGGACAGGATGACGGCGGTGGTTTGCAACGTGGTCTCTCCCTGCGCCGTCCGGCCCCGCCATTGGGGTCATCACGGCCATGTGTAAGTGTAGACTTACAGCGCGTAGTGTCAATTTAATTAGACACTTTTTTGAACTTCTTCCACAACTGGCCGCGTCGCTGTCACCACAGAGGTGACAAAAGGCCTGTATCCCTTGTAGTTTTGCACATCGGAAAAGCCTGCATTCCCCAGCATACGTGCGATTTCGGCAGCGGACCGGGTGCGTCCCGTTTGCATGGCCAAAGTGTAAACTGAAAAGTACACATCGGTTGCCCGGTCCGGAGAATCCCCCCCGGACATCGGCTCGGACACCACGACTCGCCCGCCCGGCGGCAGCGCGTCATGCACCGCGCGCAAAAGCGCCGTGACCGTTTCATCGGCATGATCGTAGAGCACGCGCACCAACGAGATCGCGTCAGCCCCTTGGGGCAACGGGTCATCACGGAACGATCCCGGCACAATGCCTACCCGGCCCGACAGCCCGGCCGACGCAAAGCGCGCCACCGCACCCGGCACGACGGCGGGCAGATCAAACAGCGTCATCCGCAAGGTCGGATGCGCGGCCCCCACGGTGGCCAGAAAGGCCCCCGTCCCGCCACCCACATCCATCAGATGCCCGACGCCACGGAAATCCACCAGCCGCAGCGTATCTGCCGCCACGAGACCCTGACTGTCGGCCATCAGATCGGAATAGCGTTGCGCCAGCGCCGGATCGGCAGCCCCCCCCGCACCAAAGACATAGGGCCAGAATAGCGCCAGTTCCGGCTGCGTTTCGCCCCGAAAGAAGGCCACCGGATCGGCCAGATCGCGATACAGAACCGGATGGTGGCGCACCATCGCCTCCAGCCCCGGCACCGTGAGAAACGCCGCGCCGCGCACGGTCAGCCGCCAGATCCCGCGCCGCTGCGCCAGAAGGCCAAGCCCCGCCCCCGCCTGAAGCAGCACCGCCATCCGTGCCGGCGGCACGCCCGCCGGACCTGCCAGAGCGGCCAATGGCGCAGGCCCTTCGGCCAGTCGGTGCAGCACCCGCAATTCCACCAGCGCCAGCAGCGCCTGTGATTGCACGAAACCGGAGACGACATCGAACAACGCCTCACCCTCGCGCCGCGCGATCAGGCGCAGGCCCGGCACGCGGGCGCAAAGGGCATGAAACCGTGCGGAAAGGCCCAGCCGCACGGCAAGCGGCTGCCGCTTGGCCCGCGCAGGGCGCAGGCCCGGCCCGCTGGCGGCGTCGGTCATCCCCGCACCGGGTGCAGATCGACCGGTGTCATCTTTTCGGCATAGGCGCGCACCATCGCGGCCAGCATCGCCTCGCCCGGACAGGCGGGAATCGATGCAATCGCCCCGCCCAGAATATCCTTCAGATGCCGCACCGCACCCGCGACGCCCAGCTCCTGAACGGCCGAGGGCCGCGCATGGGCCGCATCCTGCCCGGCAGGCTTGCCCATCTCGGCCTCGGTCAGCAGGGCGTCCTTCAGGTCATCGGCCACCTGAAACGCCTCGCCAATGCGCGCGCCCAGCTCTTCCCACGGCTCAGCCTCCTGCCCTGCCGCGATGGCCCCCATCTGCGTGGCCGCAATGAACAGCGCCCCGGTCTTGGCGCGGTGATAGGCCGACAGGTTCACCACCGGCTCGCTCTCCCAGCCCTGCCCCGCGCAGATGCCACCGGGCATCCCGGTGCGCTGCGCCAGAACGCGGATCAGGTCCACCGCCCGGCGCGGATGATCGCCCGCCGCCCGCGCCAGCACCTCGAAGGCCAGCACGATGAGCGAATCCCCCGCCAGCACCGCCAACGGCTCTCCATAGGCGCGATGCACCGTGGGCTTGCCGCGCCGCGTATCGGCATCGTCAAAGCAAGGCAGATCGTCATGCACAAGGCTGGCGCAATGGATCAACTCCAGCGCTGCCGCCGCCGCATCGGTGATCTGCGGGCGATCATCGCCGCAGGCCCGCGCCACGGATACAAGGATGGTGGGCCGGATCCGCGCGCCGCCCGGCAGCACGGCATGATCCAGCGCCCCGCGCAGCCTGGCCGGAGCCTCGCCATGTGAGGCAGGCCCCATACCCAGCGAAAGGGCCGCCGTGACAGCCGCCTCGATCCGCATGTCCATCCCGGCATTCAGACCCATGATGGCCCCTTTCGCATCCTGATTTCGATCAGTCTTGCACTGACAGCCCAAAGTGTAAACTAAATCTTACACATTGATGTAATTCCGGGTGGACATATCGCCGGGCCCGTCTAAAACTTCGCTCATGGAAAAGCCGCAGGCCAAAGACGCGCGGGACCGCGTCATCGTCATCGGCGCCGGAATGGGCGGCCTTGCCTCGGCCATCCGGCTGGCGGCGGCAGGGCTGTCGGTCACGGTGCTGGAGCGCGCGGGTGCACCGGGCGGCAAGGCCCGCGCGCTGCCATCGGCTGCCGGGCCTGTGGATACGGGACCGACCGTCCTGACGATGCGGCATGTGTTTGACGCGCTCTTTGCCCTGAACGGTGAACGGCTGGACGATCACCTGACGCTGATCCCCCAACCCATCCTGGCGCGGCACTGGTGGCCGGGGTCCGGCCCGCTTGACCTGACGCCCGACCGCGACGCCAATGCCGAAGCGATCCGCGCCTTCGCCGGCCCGGATGAGGCGGCGGCCTTCCTCCGTTTTGATGCGCTGACCGAATCCCTCTACCGCGCCTTTGACGCCCCCGTCATGCAGGCCGCCCGGCCCGACCTGCCCGCCATCGCTCGCGCCGCGCTGAGCCAGCCGCGCCTGTGGCCCGCCTTGCGCCCCGGCCTGACGGTTGAAGGACTGCTGAAACGCCATTTCCGCGACCCGCGCCTGATCCAGCTTTTCGCGCGCTATGCCACTTACGTGGGTGGCCGCCCCGCCCATGCGCCTGCTGTCCTGTCGCTCATCTGGCGGGCCGAGGCGCGGGGGGTCTGGGCGGTTCAGGGGGGTATGCACCACCTTGCCGCCGCGCTGGCTGCACTGGCG
>CALRMS020000070.1:0-18134 GCA_943369275.1 Rhodobacter maris
GCAAGGTGGTGCCGGGAGATGTGCTGGAACTGCATGTCAAGGCGCTTCGCGGCGGGGGCCGCGTGTGGAAATTCGAAGGTCGCGCGATGGTTGACGGGGAACTGGCCTGCGAGGCGACGTTCATGGCCATGTTCGACGTGCCGAAAGCGTGACGGACATGACCATTCACCCCGAGGCGCGTGTTCACCCTTCCAGCGTGATCGAACCCGGCGCGGTTATTGGCGCGGGCTGCGAGATCGGGCCGTTCTGCGTGATCGGGGCCGAGGTCGTGCTGCATGATCGCGTGGTGGTGAAGAGCCATGCCGTTGTGACGGGGCGCACGGAGATCGGGTCGGAGACGGTGATCTTTCCGTTCGCCACCGTGGGCGAGGTGCCGCAGGACCTGAAATACAAGGGTGAGAAGTCGCGTCTTGTGGTGGGCCAGCGCTGCCGCATCCGCGAGGGTGCGACGCTGAACCTGGGAACCGAGGGCGGCGGCGGCGTCACGCGGGTGGGCGATGATGTCCTGATTATGACCGGCGCGCATGTGGGCCATGACGCGCAGATCGGCAACCGGGTCATTCTGGTGAATCAGGTGGCCATCGCCGGGCATTGCGTGCTGGGCGATGATGTGATCGTGGGCGGACTGTCGGGCGTGCATCAATTCGTGCGGATCGGGCAGGGCGCGATCATCGGCGCGGTGACGATGGTGACGAATGACGTGATCCCCTACGGCCTTGTGCAGGCCCCGAGGGGCGAGTTGGACGGGCTGAACCTTGTGGGGTTGAAGCGCCGGGGCGTGGAGCGCGGTGAGATCACCGCGTTGCGCGCCGCCTATCAGATGCTGGCACAGGGCGAGGGCACGTTTCTGGACCGGGCGCGCAGGCTGGGCGAGGAAACGGACAGCGTGCATGTGCGCGAGGTGACGGATTTCATCCTGTCGGCCTCGGACCGGTCATTCCTGACGCCGAAATGACGCGAACGGCGATCATCGCGGGGCGCGGGGCGCTGCCTGCGGCGCTGGTGGCTGCATTGCCCGAGCAACCTTTTGTGGCGGCCTTGGAGGGGTTCGCGCCTGCCGGTGTTGCGCCTGATCTGGCGTTCCGGGTGGAGCGGTTGGTGCCCTTCTTGCGGCGGCTGGAGGATGAAGGGGTGGCGCGCGTCTGCTTTGCGGGGGCGGTGGAGCGGCCGAAGCTGGACCCTGCGCTGTTCGACCCCGATACCGCGACCATGGTGCCGCGCCTGTTGCAGGCGATGGCGCAAGGGGATGACGCTACGCTGCGCGAAGTGCTGGCGATCTTTGAAGAGGCCGGGTTTGCCCTTGTGGGCGTGCCGGAGATCGCGCCGGGACTGGTGCCGGGGCCGGGTGTTCTGGCCGGGCAGGTGACAGAGCGGGATCAGGCGGATGCCCGGCGGGCGGCGGCCATTGTGGCGGCGCTGGGTGCGGTGGACGTGGGGCAAGGCGCGGTGGTGCAGCAGGGGCTGTGCCTTGCGGTCGAAGCATTGCCCGGGACAGATGCAATGCTGGCGGGGGTGGCGGCGGTGCCACCTGCGCTGCGGCCCGCGGGGACGCGGGGGCTGTTCTACAAGGCGCCAAAGCCGGGGCAGGACCGCCGCATTGACCTGCCCGCGCTGGGGGTTGAGACGGTGCGCCGCGTGGCCGATGCGGGGCTGGGCGGCATCGCGTTCGAGGCCGGTGGCGTGATCTGCCTTGATCTGCCCGCGATGGTGGCCGAGGCCACGGCGCGCGGGCTGTTTCTTTGGGCGCGGGAGCCATGAAGATCTTCCTCGTCGCGGGCGAGCCTTCGGGTGACCGTCTGGGCGCGGCGCTGATGGCAGGCCTGCGGCAGTTGTCGCCGGGGGTGGTCTTTGCGGGCGTGGCGGGGCCGGCGATGCAGGCGCAGGGGATGGTGTCGCTGTTCCCGATGGATGAGTTATCCGTCATGGGCATTGCCGAGGTGCTGCCCAAATACCTGCATCTGAAGCGCCGCATCCGTGAGGTGGCTGAGGCGGTGATTGCCAGCGATGCGGTGGCGCTTGTCACTATTGACTCACCTGATTTCGGACTGCGCGTGGCAGCATTGGTGAAGGCGGCAAAGCCGGGACTGCGGACGATCCATTACGTGGCGCCGTCCGTATGGGCTTGGCGGCCGGGGCGGGCGGCCAAGATGGCGCGGCATGTCGACCATGTGCTGGCGCTGTTGCCGTTCGAGCCGCCCTATATGACGGCGGCCGGGATGACCTGCGATTTTGTGGGGCATCCCGTGGTGTCCGAGGACTTGGCGACAGAAGCCGAGTGCGCCGCATTTGAAGGTGAAGGGCCTTTGGTGCTGGCCCTGCCCGGATCGCGGCGGGGCGAGGTGGCACGGCTGGCGCCTGTGCTGGACGAGGTGGTGGCGCGGTTGGCTGCACGGCATCCGGGCCTGCGCGTGGCGCTTCCCACGGTGCCGGGGGTGGCCGGGCTGGTGCGCGCGGTGACGGCGGGCTGGAAGGTCAGGCCGCAGATCATCGAAGAGGCGGGCCTGAAGCGCGGGGCCTTTGCCATGGCAGATGTGGCGATTGCGGCATCGGGGACGGTGTCGCTGGAACTGGCGGCCAATGGCTGCCCGATGGTGATCGCCTATGACATGCATCCGCTGACGCTGTGGTTGATGCGGCGGGCGGCGCTGGTGGATACGGTGACGCTGGTCAATCTGGTATCCGAGACGCGGGTGGTGCCGGAATTCATCGGTGACCGCTGCCGGGCGGAGCTGATTGTGCCGGCGGTGGAGGCCGTATTGGCCGATCCTGCGGCGCAGGATGCGGCGATGCGGGTCACGATGGAGCGGTTGGGCAAAGGGGGCGAGCCGCCCGGCTTGCGGGCGGCGCGGTCAGTGTTGGGTGTCTTGTAATCTGCGCTGCGGAGAGCCAAGATTTTTATGAAAAAATCTTGGCGTACCGGGACAAAAATTCTTCATGAAGAATTTTTGTAGGAACAGGTCTGAAATTTTTCGGTGAAAAATTTCAGACCGGACGACCTTTCCAGATCCAGCCGCCGCCAAAGACGCGGGTGCCTTCGGGGGCGTAGAAGACGCAGGCCTGGCCCGGGCTGACGCCATCTTCGGGGGCCAGCAGCTCCACCTCGGCCTCTGTCTCTGACAGGGGCCGTATCACTGCCGGGCGCGGCGGGCGTGTAGAGCGGACCTTGACGTTCAGGTGCCATTCGGCGCGGCTGGTGAGCGGCGCGTCGCCCAGCCAGTTGATTTCACGCAGCGGAATGGTGCGGGTCGAGAGCGCCTCTTTCGGCCCTACGATCACGCGCCGGCTGATCGGGTCCAGTCGGACCACGTAAAGCGGATCTTCCAGCCCGCCGATGCCCAGCCCCTTGCGCTGACCGATGGTGTAATGGATCACACCGCGATGCTGGCCCAGGACGTTACCCGCGAGATCCACGATCTCGCCTGGGTCGGCCGCGCCGGGGCGCAGCTTTTCGATCACGGCAGCGTAATTGCCGTTGGGGACAAAGCAGATGTCCTGGCTATCGGGTTTGTCGGCCACGGGAAGGCCGTAGCGGGCGGCAAGCGCGCGCGTTTCGGCTTTGGAGGCCAGATGTCCCAGGGGAAAGCGCAGATAGGAGAGTTGCTCGGACGTTGTGGAGAAGAGGAAATAGCTTTGATCGCGGTTCGGATCGCTGGCCATGTGCAGTTCCGGCCCCCGCGCGCCCATCATGCGCTGGATGTAATGGCCTGTTGCCATGCAGTCGGCCTCAAGATCCTTGGCGGTGGCCAGAAGATCCTTGAATTTCACCCGTTCGTTGCAGCGGATGCAGGGAACTGGGGTGGCGCCTGCCAGATAGGCATCGGCGAATTCCTCGATCACTGCTTCGCGGAAGGTATTCTCATAGTCGAGAACGTAATGGGGAAAGCCCATGGTTTCGGCAACGCGGCGGGCATCGTGAATATCGCGGCCCGCGCAGCAGGCCCCTTTTTTGGCCAGTGCGGCACCGTGATCATAAAGCTGCAGGGTGACACCCACCACATCATAGCCCTGTTCCGCCAGCATGGCGGCCACGACAGAGGAGTCGACGCCGCCCGACATGGCGACAACCACGCGGGTGTCGGCGGGGGCTTTTGGCAGGCCCAGGGAATTGAGCGGTTGGTCAAGCGGCATCGGATTGGCTTTCGTGGGCGGCAGGCCGTTGCATTACAGGAAAAGGTAGGGGTGCCACAAGAGGCCGCGCCGGAGCGGGCGTTCAGCAAGGGTTAAGAAACTGGCGCGATAGTGCAGGCAAAGCGAAGGAGGCTTGTCATGTATATCAAGCGTGTTTCCGGCCCGCGCCATGTGACGCTGCCGGATGGAACCATCCTGACGCGGGCAGATCTGCCGCCCGCCGATACCCGCCGCTGGGTGGCGCGGCGCAAGGCGGTTGTGGTGCAGGCAGTCGCCCATGGATTGCTCGCGCGGGATGAAGCGCTGGAACGCTATGCCCTTACGGATGAGGAGTTTGGTCTGTGGGAAGCCGCCATCGCCAGTTATGGTGAGGCTGCGCTGCGTGTGACCAAGATCCAGCAGTACCGTCAATTTTAAGTTGTCTTTCGCGCAAATGCTGTCATAGTAACAAATGTTTAACGAGTGGTCTGCAAAGTCGTCCTAGAGCGACCTTACGGAGTGTAAAATGCGAGTACTTCTGGTAGAAGATGACCCCGCGACGTCGCGGAGCATCGAACTGATGCTGACACATGCCAATCTGAACGTGTATTGCACCGATCTGGGCGAAGACGGGATCGATCTGGCGAAACTCTATGATTACGATCTGATCCTGCTGGATTTGAACCTTCCCGACATGAGCGGGCATGAGGTTCTGCGCCAGTTGCGCCTCGCCAAGATCGAGACGCCGATCCTGATCCTGTCCGGGTCTGACGACACGGACAACAAGATCCGGGGTTTCGGCTTTGGGGCCGATGACTATTTGACCAAACCCTTCCATCGTGAGGAATTGATTGCGCGAATTCACGCGATCATCCGCCGATCGAAGGGACATTCGCAATCGATCATCCGTACGGGCCAAGTGAACGTGAATCTGGATGCGAAATCGGTCGATGTCGGCGGCAAGAGCGTGCATCTGACAGGGAAGGAGTATCAGATTCTGGAACTCCTTTCCCTGCGCAAGGGCACGACGTTGACCAAGGAGATGTTCCTCAACCATCTGTACGGCGGGATGGATGAGCCGGAACTGAAAATCATCGACGTCTTCATCTGCAAGCTGCGCAAGAAGCTGGCCGAGGCGACGGGCGGTGACAATTACATCGAAACCGTCTGGGGGCGCGGCTATGTGATGCGCGACCCGGTGCCGGAAGTGGCCCATCGCCGCGTGTCGATCGCGGCTGCAAGCTGATCGGCTGAGGCTGGACTGTCCCGTGGTCGCCCCCTAAACCTTTGGGGGCGATCATGGGGGCTGTCATGGCGGCGGAAATGGAAGTCGGGCAATTGAGCGAGGCCGAAGCGCGGCAGGAACTGGCGCGTCTGGCGGAGGTCATTGCTGCGGCGAATGAGGCCTATCACAGGCTGGACGCGCCCGAGATTTCGGATGCGGACTATGATGCATTAAAGCGGCGCAATGCTGAAATCGAGGCCCGCTTTCCCCATCTGAAGCGTGGCGACAGCCCATCGGATCAGGTGGGTGCGACGGTCGCGGAAGGGTTCGGCAAGATCCGCCATGAGGTGCGGATGCTGTCGCTGGAGAACGCGTTCGAACCGGAGGATGTGGCCGAATTTGACACGCGGGTGCGCAGCTTTCTGGGGCTTGGCGGACGGGAGCAGGTGGCGCCTGCGGATGTCTTGCGTCTCGACGCTGGACAGGGTGGCGAAGCGGGTGCTGGACTGGGCGGCCCGAACCTTATCGCCTATACGGCCGAGCCCAAGATCGACGGCCTGTCGCTGAGCCTGCGCTATGAAGGCGGGCGGCTGGTGCAGGCGGCGACGCGCGGCGATGGCGAGGTGGGCGAGAATGTCACCGAAAATGCCCGCACGATTGCCGATATCCCCCGGATGCTGACCGATGCGCCGGATGTGCTTGAGGTGCGGGGCGAGGTTTACATGTCGCATGCCGACTTTGCCGCCCTCAACGCAAGGCAGGCGGAAAAGGGGGACAAGATCTTTGCCAATCCGCGCAATGCGGCGGCAGGGTCGCTGCGGCAGCTGGATTCCACGATCACCGCAGCACGGCCCTTGCGGTTCTTCGCCTATGCCTGGGGGGCGCTGTCGGCACCCTTGGCCAGTTCGCAATTCGGTGCAATTGCGCGGCTCAAGGCATTGGGGTTTCAGACAAATCCCCTGACCGTTCTTTGCGCCGGGCCGGAAGAGATGCTGGCCCATTATCGCAGGGTCGAGGCGCAGCGCGCGACTTTGGGCTATGACATCGACGGGGTGGTCTACAAGGTGGACGATCTGGCGTTGCAGGCGCGGTTGGGGTTCCGGTCGACCACGCCACGCTGGGCCATTGCGCACAAGTTCCCGGCTGAGCTGGCCTGGACGCGGCTGGAGGCGATCGACATTCAGGTTGGCCGGACCGGGGCGCTGTCGCCTGTTGCGCGTCTGACGCCCGTCACGGTGGGGGGCGTGGTCGTGTCCAACGCCACGCTGCACAACGAGGATTACATCGTCGGGCGGGATTCGCGGGGCGAGGTGATCCGGGGTGGCAAGGATATCCGGGTGGGCGATTGGGTACAGGTCTACCGTGCGGGGGATGTGATCCCCAAGATTGCCGATGTCGATCTGGCGCAGCGGCCTGTGGGGGCGGTGGCCTATGAGTTCCCCACGGTCTGCCCCGATTGCGGGTCGCCCGCGGTGCGGGAAGAGGGGGATTCCGTGCGCCGTTGCACCGGGGGCCTGATCTGCCCGGCGCAGGCGGTAGAGCGGCTGGTTCATTTCGTGGGGCGGTCGGCGTTCGATATCGAAGGGCTCGGGCGCAAGCAGATCGAGATGTTCTTTGCCGATGACATCCTGCCGGTCCGCGAGCCTGCCGACATCTTTAGCCTTGCCGCAAGAGATGCCGCCAACCCGTTGCAGAAGCTGAAGAATCGCGATGGGTTTGGCGACAGGTCCGTGACCAATCTTTGGGCCGCGATTGAGGAGCGGCGGCGCATTCCGCTGGCGCGGCTGATCTTTGCGCTGGGGATGCGCCATGTCGGCGAGGTGGCGGCGCAGGATCTGGCGCGGCATTACCAAAGCTGGGATGCGCTGGCGGCGGCGGTTGATCTGGCACGCCCCGCCGCGCTGGCCCATCGCGCGGCGGATGAGGCCGAGGCGGTGGAACGGCAGGCCGCCATGACGGAAGGTCGGCGCGTGCGCGCCAAGGAGGCGCGGGACCGTGCCGTCGCTGCGCTGGCCGTGCCTGAAGAGGCACAGGCTGCCTGGCAGGAGCTGATCACCGGCGATGGGATCGGGCCGGTGCTGGCGCTGTCGCTGTCGGACACGCTGGCCAACCCCGAGGAACGCGCATCCATCGAGCGGCTGGTGGCACATCTGGACGTGCTGCCGCCCGAGGCGCGGGCGACGGCCTCGCCCGTGGCGGGGCTGACGGTGGTGTTCACCGGATCGCTGGAAAAGATGACACGGGCCGAGGCAAAGGCGCGGGCCGAGGCGTTGGGGGCCAAGGTGGCGGGATCGGTCAGCGCCAAGACCGATCTGCTGGTGGCGGGGCCGGGGGCGGGGTCAAAGGCCAAGGAGGCTGAGCGGCTGGGTGTGAAGATGATCGACGAGGATGGGTGGCTTGCCCTGATCGGGGACGCATGAGCCGCCCGCCCGAACTTTTTCCTCTGTTTGCGGGGTTGGAGACGCTGGAAGGGGTCGGCGAAAAGACCGCCCGCGCCTTTGATGGGCTGGGGGTGCAGCGGCCCAAGGACCTGCTCTATCTGCTGCCCCATTCCGGGGTGGACCGGGCGCGCAAGGCCAGCGTGCGCGATGTGGTGGCCCCCTGCACCGTGACGGTAGAGGTGGAGGTCGGCGCGCATTTTCCGCCGCGGACCAAGGGCAAACCTTATCGCGTGATGGTGCGCGATGCGGCGCTGGAATTCATGCTGATCTTCTTTCACGCGCGCGGGGATTACCTGACCAAGCTGCTGCCCACGGGGCAAAGGCGGTTGATTTCGGGCAAGTTGGAACTGTTCGACGGGATCGCCCAGATGGTGCATCCCGACCATGTGCTGCGCCCTGAGGAGGCGGGGGAGTTGCCCAGCTTTGAGCCGGTCTATCCGCTGACGGCGGGGGTGACGCAGAAGCTGGTGGCCAAAGCGGTGGCGGGGGCGGTGGCGCGTGCGCCTGATCTTGGGGAATGGATCGACGGGCCTTTGCTGGCCCGCGAGGGCTGGCCCGGCTGGCGCGCGGCGCTGTTGGCGGCGCATGGGCCGCAGGGGGCGGCGGATCTGGCCCCCACCCATCCGGCGCGGCAAAGGCTGGCCTATGATGAATTGCTGGCGCATCAGCTGACGCTGGCCTTGGCGCGGGCGACGCTGCGCAAGCAGAAAGGATTGCCCACGGTGGGAACGGGGGTGTTGCAGGCGCAGGTGCTGGCGAGCCTGCCCTATGCGCCGACGGGGGCGCAGACCCGCGCGCTGCGCGAGATCGCGCAGGACATGGAACTGCCGCTGCGTATGAACCGGCTGTTGCAGGGCGATGTGGGGGCGGGAAAGACACTGGTGGCTTTCATGGCGCTCTTGATCGCGGTCGAGGCGGGCGGGCAGGGCGCGCTGATGGCGCCGACAGAGATTCTGGCGCGGCAGCACCATGAGGGGCTGGCGCCACTGGCGGCGGCGGCAGGGGTGCGGTTGGAATTGCTGACCGGGCGCGACAAGGGGGCGGATCGGGCCGCCAAGCTGCGCGATCTGGCCGAGGGGCGGATCGGTATTCTGGTGGGCACCCATGCGGTGTTTCAAAAGGATGTGGCCTTTCATGACCTGCGGCTGGCGATTGTGGACGAACAGCACCGCTTTGGCGTGGCGCAGCGGATGGAATTGGGGGCCAAGGGCGTGGCCACCGACACGCTGGTGATGACGGCGACGCCGATCCCGCGATCGCTGGCGCTGGCGAGTTATGGCGACATGGATGTGTCGGTGCTGGATGAAAAGCCGCCGGGGCGAAAGCCCATACGCACCGCGCTGGTGAGTACGGCGCGGATGGATGAGGTGGTGGCCCATCTGGCGCAGGCCGTGGCCGAGGGGCGGCAGGCCTATTGGGTGTGCCCGCTGGTTGAGGATTCCGAGGTGCTGGATTATGCCAGCGCCGAGGCGCGGTTTCAGCATCTGCGCGCCGCTTTGGGGGATGTGGTGGGCATGGTGCATGGGCAGATGCCCCCCGCCGACAAGGATGCCGCAATGGCGCGCTTCGTGTCGGGGGTGACCAAGGTGCTGGTGGCGACCACGGTGATCGAGGTGGGGGTGAATGTGCCCAATGCCAGCATCATGGTGATCGAGCGGGCAGAGAGTTTCGGTCTGGCGCAGCTGCATCAGTTGCGGGGTCGAGTCGGGCGTGGGGCGGCGGCGTCGACGTGCCTGCTGATGTATCAGGCGCCTTTGAGCGAGGGTGGCGAGCGGCGGCTGAAAGTGCTGCGCGACACCGAGGACGGCTTCCGCATCGCCGAGGAGGATCTGGCGATGCGGGGGGCAGGCGATTTGATCGGGACCGCGCAATCGGGGCTGCCCCGGTTTCGGGTTGCCGATCTGGAGCGGCAGGGCGCGCTGATGGCAATTGCGCAGACGGATGCGCGGCGGTTGCTGGCCGATGATCCGGACCTGAGCACCCCGCGCGGCAAGGCGGCGCGGATGTTGCTGTGGCTGCTGGATCAGGATCGGGCGATCCGGTTGATTTCCGTAGGATAACGCTGAGCGCGCGGGCGCGGCTGGGCCTTGCGGACGAGAATTTACCCCATCAGACCCTGCATCTTCCCCGACCCTCGCCCATGCTGGGCGCGGCGTTGTTCTCTATATGATCCCAAATGTTCTTAAAAAGTTCTTTACAGGGATATCGGAATGTGAGAACAAAGCAGCAACAAGGCATGGAGGTGACGATGCTGACCGAAATCAAGGATATCCTGGCCCGTTCGCGCGCCACTCTGGTGGAAGACACGATCGGTGTCGTGTCGCTGTTCACCCTGCTTTTTGCATGCCTGCATCTGTTCGGCACGGCCTGAGTTTTCTGCCTGCGCTCCGTTTCCAGACCGTGCCTGTCCCCAAGCGGCACGCGGATGACAGCCCTGCCATCCGCCATCGGAACGAAACGCCACTGCCGCCGCCGTCGCAAGACGTGCGGCGGTTTTTTCTTGCTTGGAGAGAGGGGTCAGCCCGCTGCGCGGGCCTTTGTGGCCTGATCCATTGCATCCAGCGTGGCATCCAGCGCCAGCAGGATCGAGGCATGGCGATTGGCATAGTCGCGGGCGGGCAGCAGCACCTCCAGCCCGTCGAACGGGGCTTGTGGCACGGGGCCGCCGCGTTTGAGCATCGTTTCAAGCTCGGCGCGGGCTTGCGCCACCTGATCGCGGGTGCAGCCGATCAGAACACTGCCCGTGACCGAGGCGGAAGCCTGGCCCAGTGCGCAGGCCTTTACGTCCTGGCCATAGCTCGCGATGCGGTCGCCCTGCAGCGTCAGGTCCACCGTCACGGTCGATCCGCAGAGCGGTGAGCGTTTGCGCGCTGTGCCATCGGGCGCGGTGAGGCGGCCATGATGGGGGATATCCGCGGCCAGTTCGAGGATGCGGCCCGAATAGAGCTTGACCAGATCGCTGTCGCTCATGCCTTTTCCTCCGGCGTTGCATCCCTTAGATAGACCCGTCCACCGCCCCTGCCAAGGAGAAGGCCCGTGAGCTTTGATGCCGCAAGCCTAAAGTATGATGCCAACGGCCTGATCCCCTGCATTGCACAGGATCATGCCACGGGTGAGGTGCTGATGATGGCATGGATGAATGGCGATGCGGTGAAGCTGACGCTGGAGACGGGGCGGGTGACGTATTGGAGCCGGTCGCGGGCGGCATTCTGGGTGAAGGGTGAAACTTCGGGCCATGTGCAGCGGCTGATGGAGTTGCGGGTGGACTGCGACCGGGATTGTCTGCTGGTGCTGGTGGATCAGACGGGGCCGGCCTGCCACACGAACCGGCGATCGTGCTTTTACTCGGCGGTGCGTGAGGGGGGAGAGGTGGTGATCTCTGATCCCATGGTGGAGGGCGGGGCCTGAGGCAGGGGGCGCTCGCGCCCCCTCTTGGCGCTTTGCGCCAATTCACCCCCTGAGGATATTTCAACAGAGAAGATAGCCGAGGTGCATTTAGAGGCCGACCATGCGGCGGATGTCCTGCCGGGTGGCACCATCGGCCCTGTATTTCGCGATGGCGCGGGCGTCGTCGCGTTTTGCCAGACGCTTGCCGGTCTCGTCGCGGATCAGGCGGTGGTGGTGGTAGATGGGGGTGGGCAGGCCCAGCAGATGCTGCAGGATCACCTGGATCGGGGTGAACTCGAACAGATCTTCGCCCCGGATCACATGGGTGATGCCTTGATCGCCGTCATCAAAGGCCGAAGCGAGGAAATAGGCGACGATGTCTTCGCCCTTGCGGGAGAGGACGACGTCGCCAATCTGGGCGAGGGCGGTTGTCTGGTCGATCCGGTGAAGGCCGCTATGGGCGGGGCCTGACTCCGTGAAGGTGAGCGTGTCGCCTGCCAGCGCGCCAAACGCCGCGGCGAGGTTCAGGCGCAGCGCGTCGCCCGGCTGGCGGCTTTCCATGCTGCAGTGGCGGCAAGTGCCGGGATAGACGGGGAAGGCTACGCCCTCCTGAGGGGCGGACAGTGCGGCGCGAATGTCGGAACGGGTGCAGGAGCAGGGGTAGAGGAGGCCCCGGCCCGCAAGCGGTTCAAGGCGGGCGTTGTATTGCGCGATCTTGTCGGATTGGCGCTGGATGGGGCCATCCCAGCTGAGGCCGAGCCAGTTGAGATCATCCACGATCTGCGCCTCCCATTCCGGGCGGCAGCGGTCCAGATCGGTATCCTCCATCCGCAACAGGAAGGCGCCGCCCGCGGCGCGGGCCATGTCATGCGCGAGTAAGGCGGAATAGGCATGGCCCAGATGCAGCGGCCCGGTCGGCGAAGGGGCAAAGCGGGTGCGGAACATCATTCGGCGGCGGGTTGGTGTTCCATGATGCTGGGACGGGCCGTCTGATCCGCCAGCCAGCGGGTGAAGCTGTCCTTGGCGCGGTCAGTATAGGCCTTGTAGCGGTCTTTGCGGCCCTTGCGGCCCCCTTTGGCGTCGATCGGGGGGAAGAGGCCGAAGTTGACGTTCATCGGCTGGAAGGTTTTCGCATCGGCCCCGCCGGTGATGTGCGTGATCAGCGCGCCCATGGCCGTATCGGGCGGGGGCGGGGGAAGGTGGCGGCCCTGCAGTTCGGCGGCGGCCATGCGGCCGGCAAGCAGGCCCATGGCGGCGGATTCGACATAGCCTTCCACGCCCGTCACCTGCCCCGCAAAGCGCAGGTTGGGGCGGGATTTCAGGCGCATCTGATCATCCAGCAGGGTGGGCGAGTTGATGAAAGTGTTGCGATGGATGCCGCCAAGGCGCGCGAAAGATGCCTCATGCAAGCCGGGAATCATCTTGAAAACAGCGGTTTGCGCGCCGTATTTCATCTTGGTCTGGAAGCCCACGATATTGTAAAGCGTGCCCAGCTTGTTGTCGCGGCGCAGCTGCACCACGGCATAGGGTTTGACATCGGGGCGGTGCGGGTTGGTCAGGCCCACGGGCTTCATCGGGCCGAAACGCAGGGTTTCGCGGCCGCGTTCGGCCATCACCTCGATCGGCAGGCAGCCGTCAAAGTAACCTGCGGTTTCGCCTTCGTGGAATTCGGTCTTGTCGGCTGCCAGCAGCGCATCGATGAAGGCGTCATACTGCGCGCGGTCCATCGGGCAGTTCATATAGGCGGTCTGTTCCTCCTCCGTCTCGCCCTTGTCATAGCGCGATTGCATCCAGGCGACCGACATGTCGACCGACTCTGCATAGACGATGGGGGCGATGGCATCGAAGAAGGCAAGGCTGTCTGCGCCGGTCGTCGCACGAATGCTTTCCGCCAGGGCGGTGGAGGTGAGGGGGCCGGTGGCGATGATCCAATGGCCGGTCGTGGGCAATTCGGTGATTTCGCCCGGCTCGACCGTAATCAGCGGATGGGCGTGCAGGCGTGCGGTGACAGCCTCCGCAAAGGGATCGCGGTCCACGGCCAACGCGCCGCCAGCGGGCAGGCGGTGGGCGCGGGCGGTTTCCATGATGATGCCACCCGCCGCGCCCATTTCCCAGTGAAGCAGGCCCACGGCATTGCGTTCGTCATCATCCGAGCGGAAGGAGTTGGAACAGACCATCTCGGCCAGGCTGCCGGTGCGATGGGCGAAAGTGCCGACATGCGGGCGCATTTCGTGGATGACCACGCGGATGCCCTGTTGGGCGGCCTGCCAGGCGGCTTCGGCCCCGGCCATGCCACCGCCGATGATATGGAGTGTTTCGATCATCAGGTGGATTTAGGCGCAAATGGCTGCGTTGGAAAGGGTGTCGGTGCTGCGCCCCCTTTCCCTGACCCTCTCCCCCCGCAAGTGGGGAAGAGGGAAGGGTGTCGTATTCCCGGCGCAGGTGCCGGGAAGAGGGCCGTTTATGCCTTGTCGAGCGCGAAGCGGCCAGGGCCATGGATGGCGAACATCAGCAGGCCGCCAGCGATGGCAAGGTTCTTGAGGAACATGGCCATTTGCATCTGGTCAGCCGGGGCGAAGTGGTAGAGTAGGCCCGCGACAACGCAGAAGGCGGCGGTGGCCAGTGCAGTGATGCGGGTCTGATAGCCAACAATCAGCAACGCACCGACAGCGAGTTCAAAGATCACCGCAGGCCAGGCGAGAAAGGCGGGCAGCCCACCCGAGGCGAGATAGCCGGAGAAGCCCGCGACATCGCCCAACTTGCCCAGACCTGCGAGCAGGAAAAGAAGACCGATCAGAACGCGGCCCACCAGCGGGCCAAAAGTGTTAAGTGCTTGCATTGTTTGGGTTCCTGTCCCTGTGTGCCGAATATCCCGGTGCGCGACCCATCAAAGGGGCGACCGATTGGCGCAGGCATAGCCCATGTCTGTAGCGCGCCATAGGGGACGAAACGCAAGCATGCTGTGCGCTGATGCACGGATCAGGGGTGCAGCCGGGCGCGGGTCTCTGCGACGAAGGTGGCGGGATCGTCGGGGTTCAGGCCCAGTTCGGCAAGTTTCAGGAAGAAGCCGGGGGCGGGCATGCCGTTGCCAAGGCGGGCTTCCAGCAGCGCGGCGCGTTGGGGGTCGCCGGTGGCGGCGTCAACCTCCATCAACCGTTCCAGTGCATCGGTCAGATCGGAAACGCGCCAGCCAAGTTCGCGGGCCAGCGCGCCGTAGGTGATGGTGTTGCCGCTGGCAGCCAGAGCTGCCAGCCGCTCCTCAAGCCTCGTCATCGCCCTGTTCGGCAACGCGGGCGACAGACACGACTTCCTCATCCGCGCCGACGTTGAACACCTTTACCCCGCCCGCGCTGCGCGAGCGGAAGCTGATCTGATCGACCGGCACGCGGATCGACTGGCCTGTGGAAGTGGCGAGCATGATCTGATCCGACATGTCGACCGGGAAGGAGGCCACCAGCTTGCCGCCGCGCATCGCGCCATCCATCGCCTTGACACCCATGCCGCCGCGGCCCCGGATCGGATAGCCGTGGGACGAGGACAACTTGCCCGACCCGCCCGAGGTGATCGTCAGGATCAGGTCTTCGGCGGCGGACATTTCGGCATAGCGTTCGGGGGACAACTGGCCTGCAGCGACGGATTCTTCGTCTTCATCGGCCTCTGCCTCATCCTCGACCGCGCCGGCCATCAGGCGGCGTTGTTTCAGATAGGCTTCGCGTTCCTCAGGCGTGGCGTCGAAATGGCGAATGATGGCCATGGAGACCACGGTATCGCCTTCGCCCAGACGGATGCCGCGCACCCCGGTGGAGCCGCGCGACTTGAACACGCGGATATCGGTGGTGGGGAAGCGGATGGCGCGGCCACCTGCGGTAACCAGCATGACATCATCGTTTTCATCGGCAATGGCCGCGTTCACCAGGAACACGCCTTCGGGCAGTTTCATCGCGATCTTGCCGTTGCGCATGACATTGGTGAAATCGGACAGATCGTTCTGGCGCACATCGCCATCGGAGGTGGCAAAGACGATCTGCAGGTTTTCCCATTCTTCCTCGGGCACATCGACGGGCATCAGGGCCGCGATGGAAACACCCGTGACGATGGGCAGGATGTTGACGATGGCCTTGCCCTTGGCGGTGCGACCTGCAAGCGGCAGGCGCCATGTCTTCATCTTGTAGACCATGCCATCGGTGGTGAAGAACAGCAGCGGCGTGTGGGTATTGGCGACGAAGAGGGTGGTGACGACGTCATCCTCTTTCGTCTGCATGGAGGACAGGCCCTTGCCGCCCCGGTTCTGTGACCGGAATTCCACCAGAGGCGTGCGCTTGATATAGCCGCCCGAGGTGATGGTGACGACCATGTCTTCGCGCTCGATAAGGTCTTCGTCTTCCATATCGCCTGACCAGTCCTGAATTTCGGTCCGGCGGGGGACGGCGAAGAGGGCTTTCACCTCGCGCAGTTCATCGGAGATGATGCCCATGATCCGGTCGCGAGAGGACAGAATATCAAGGTAATCCTTGATCTTGGCGGCCAGTTCTTCCAGCTCGTCCGTGACTTCCTTCACACCCAGCGCGGTCAGGCGCTGCAGGCGCAGTTCCAGGATGGCGCGGGCCTGTGCCTCGGACAGGTTATAGGTGCCGTCGTCGTTGATGGTGTGCGAAGGATCGTCGATCAGGCGGATGTAATCGGCGATGTCCTGGGCAGGCCAGCGGCGCGTCATCAGTTTTTCGCGCGCCTCGGCGGCGTCGGCGCTGGCGCGGATGGTGCGAACCACCTCATCGACGTTGGAGACAGCAACGGCCAAACCGCAGAGGATATGGCTGCGTTCGCGGGCCTTGCGCAGTTCGAACGCTGTGCGGCGGGCGACAACGTCTTCGCGGAAGGTGATGAAATGCGTGAGGAAATCACGCAAGGTGAGTTGTTCGGGGCGGCCCCCATTCAGCGCCAGCATGTTGCAGCCGAAAGAGGTTTGCATCGGCGTGAAGCGGTAAAGCTGGTTCAGCACGACATCGGGCGTGGCGTCGCGCTTCAGTTCGATCACCACGCGCACACCAATCCGGTCGGATTCATCGGCGACGTTGGAGATGCCTTCGATTTTCTTGTCGCGGACCATTTCTGCGATGATTTCGATCATCCGCGCCTTGTTCACCTGATAGGGAACTTCGTCGATGATGATGGCAAAGCGGTCCTTGCGGATTTCCTCGACCCTTGTTTTTGCACGGATAATCACGCTGCCGCGGCCTTCGAGATAGGCCTTGCGCGCGCCGGAGCGGCCAAGGATCACCGCGCCTGTCGGGAAATCGGGGGCGGGGATGATTTCCATCAGCGCCTCGGTCGACAGGTCGGGATTGTCGATCAGCGCCAGCGTGCCATCGATCACCTCGCCCAGATTGTGGGGCGGGATGTTGGTGGCCATGCCGACGGCGATGCCGCCCGCGCCGTTGACCAGCATGTTGGGGAAACGGGCGGGAAGGACGGTGGGTTCGCGGTCCTTGCCATCATAATTGTCCTGAAAATCGACCGTGTCCTTGTCGATATCGGCCATGAGAAAGGCTGCGGGTTTGTCCATCCGCACTTCGGTATAGCGCATGGCGGCGGCGGAATCGCCGTCCATGGAGCCAAAATTTCCTTGCCCGTCCAATAGCTTGAGCGACATGGAGAAGGGCTGCGCCATCCGAACCAGCGCGTCATAAATGGCCGAGTCGCCGTGGGGGTGGTATTTCCCCATCGTGTCGCCCACGGGGCGGGCGGATTTGCGATAGGATTTGTCATGGGTGTTGCCGGATTCCTGCATCGCAAACAGGATGCGGCGGTGAACCGGTTTCAGACCGTCGCGCAGATCGGGGATCGCGCGGCTTACGATCACGCTCATGGCGTAATCGAGATAGGCGGTCTTCATCTCTTCGGTGATGGACCGCTGTTGGCCCGTCCAGGTGGACTTTGGCGCGGAATCTTCGGTGTTTTCAGGGGTTTCGGGCGTGTCGTTCACGTTGACCTTGGCCTTCCTGTGGGCATGCTACATCTTGTTGGGTTGGACCTTACACCATCCCGTATCTGGGGTGCAATGCAGGAAGGGCCCGGCTTTTGGCAGCCACCGCGCAAGAGTGACAACATATTGAAATCGTTGCCAGAAAATCCGAATCGCGGCACGCTTTGCAAGGGGGGCAAACAAGGAGGCGCGCATGACCCTGCACCGCGACCGGAGCGAGACCGAGTTGATGCTGAAAGGCTATGGCCTGACGACGGCGGAATTATTCTACCGCATGCCGGATTATCGTAATGTTCTCAATACCTTCGTCTGGCAGAATTACGATCTGGCCCCGGATTACCCGGAACTGTTCCGGTTCATCGAGTTCTGGCATGAGCAGATCGAGGGGCCGCTTCATTCGGTGCGGTTTACCCATCGCAAGCTGATCAGCCCCGGGGAGTGGCGAAACGTGGTGGGCGAGTTCCGGTTGCATTGAAATCGGCGTGCAGTGCGTGGTGCAGATGGCGGTGCAGACGGCCGTATGCACGCGCCGGACGGTGGCCTTGTGATTTTGCAACGCAGCGCCTGCGGGAAGCCCCGGGGCTTTGCCCCGGACCCCAGGGTATTTGCGCCAAGATGAAGCGGCTTGGCGTTCTGGTAGCCTGCAGATCAGGCGGCGCGTAGGAGCATGCCGAACAGATCGCGCGGATCGTCGGGGTCGGCGATCATGTCGAGGTCTTCGTAAAGGCCCGTCTCTGCCAGTTTGGAGCGGATGTAGTTCAGGGCCGAGAAATCCTCGATCGCGAAGCCGACAGAGTCGAACAGGGTGACCTGGGTTGCATGGGTGCGGCCCTGCGTTTGGCCCGCGATCACCTGCCAAAGTTCGGTGACGGGGTGATCGGGGGCGAGTTGCTGGATTTCGCCTTCGATCCTTGTCTGTGGCGGGTATTCGACGAAAATGGAGGACCGTGCGAGGATATCGCGGTGCAGTTCCGTCTTGCCGGGGCAATCG
>CALRMS020000071.1:0-17345 GCA_943369275.1 Rhodobacter maris
ATTGAATTTTTTCAATTTATCCTGACTCATGGACCGAAGAACTTTTTCCAGACCGTACATAAGTCGATATGACATATGTTCATTTTGAAAAAGGCTAAGTTGAACTTGCTCGCATTTCCTGATCACATCAACTTTTGATGCATGATCCGGAAGATTTGACCAAAAACGCTTTAAGACTTTCGAGCTCAAAGCCTTATCCTGATACACAAAGAAGTAGCTCTGCACATGGTATACATCGATCCAGTTTGCTGTAAGGCCAATAAAATCTTCGTCAGATTTACGGATACTCTCAATTAACTTGGCGAAATTTTCATTCGGTCCGACGATGCTGTCGTTCACGAACAACAGACGCTTTGCCTCCCATAGCTCTGGCATCGCGCGAAGGATGCCTGCCCAAGCTCCGAAGTCGTAGCCGATGTTTGCACGCGACATTATCGCCGAGCACATTGCCAGTCTGTTCGTCGGCAGTTCGAAATTTTCGGTTTCCACAATCATGCACAGGACGACATGAATGTCTTGCTCTACGAAGCAGTTCAGAAAGTACTCCATACCTGGTCCTGTTTCGCCTTCAGGGCAGTATGCGACAAACAGGCAGACGTCTTTTCCACGCAAATCTTCTCCGCGTGCTCGAATTATTTTTGCTGGAAAGCCAGGTTTCTTCTCTTCGATTGTTCCGGTCATTTTTCAGTGCCCCGATGGCTCAGAAGTGCATTTTTCAACGTTGGCTCGCAGAATGATCATGTGCGCCCAAATTGACCACGACATCAGCCGCCGCTATCGTCTCTGGCCGATGGGCAATCATCACAATGGTGCGCCCTTGGGAAAGCGTGCGAACTGCGAACTGGATGTGTTGCTCGGACTCTGTGTCGAGTGCACTGGTAGCTTCATCGAGCAGGATTATCTTGGCTTGCTTCAGGATTGCGCGAGCAAGCGACAGTCGTTGCTTCTGACCTCCAGAGAAGAAGACACCATTCTCACCAACCTGAGTGTCGTATCCATCAGGCAGAGCGGAAATGAACTCGTGCGCGTGCGCTAGTTTTGCAGCCTCGATGATTTCATCGTTACTGGCCCCTGGCTTGCCGACACGCAGATTTTCCCTGACCGTTCCAGCGAACAGGAACACGTCCTGTCCAACGTAAGCAGTGGCGGCGCGCAAACTGCTTAACTTGACGCTACGGATATCTGTCCCATCAATTTCGATGGCACCTTCGTCAGGGTCGAACAGTCGGAGCAGGAGCGACATGACGGTGGATTTTCCAGCGCCCGATGGGCCCACCAGTGCAGTTACCTTATTGGGCTCAAACCCGATGCTTAGGCTTTCGAGAACTTTGCGGCTTCTGTCATACGAGAAGGAAACGTTTCGCAGGCTTACGCGTCCTGGGCCATTCGGTAGGTCTACTGCGTCGACTGGATCTACCATCGTGTCGGTACGGTCTAGGATGCCATACATCAGATCGACGCCAACCTTTGCTGCCTCGATCTGCACACGCATACGAGACAGTCGCTTGGCAGGCTCGTAGGCCATCAAGAGCGCCGTTACGAATGACATGAGTTGCCCTGGGGTCGCTTCGTAATTTCCGAAGAATTGAGCGCTGGCGACGAGGACAATCGTTGCAATGGCGATGCCTGCCAGAGTGTCCATCATTGGCGTCGTAACGCCTTCTAGGCGTATCAATGCATTCGAGCGACGCTCAACGTCACGAACAGCTTTGGACATCCGTGCTTCCATGTGCGGCTCAAGACTGAATGTCTTGATCACGCGCATCCCGACCGATGTTTCCTGAAGTGCCTTGAAGATTTCTGCGAGTGACTGAAGCTCAGCGGACATGATCTCCCGGACCCGCATGAGAACCAGTCTAACGCCGAAGATCGCAACAGGGCCGATCACTAGAAAGACCGCAGACAGCAGCGCATGCTGGTAGACCATCACAGCTATCAGGCCGATGAGCGTCAGCAGATCACGCACAAATCCTGCAACGATGACATCTATGATCATCCGAGCTGCTTGCGCACTTTGCGTGACACGCATCAGGATGTCTGAGGACTCCGTAGTCTCGAAGTAACGAGCGTCCTGCCGAAGGAGCTTGCTGTAGATCTTGCGCTGAAGGTTCGCGACGATCCTGTTTCCGGCCTTCGCCATCGCGACGAGTTGCACGTAACCAGCGAATCCCTTGAGAGAGAATGCGGTAACTACAAGTGCTGCTACCGCGATTGCTGGCCACGCCCCTTCTGCTCCTGACAAGGAGTCGAAGATAAGCTGCATCAAGAGCGCTGTCCCTGCGGTCGCGCCTGCCACTGCGACCATCGCGATGATAGCAATGGCGTATGTCTTCTTCTGTGAAGGAAAATTCTCCACGAAGACGCGCGCGACCTTACCTTGCAGGAACTTTCTTGAAAAAGCTGCCTTCATGCGCGCTGGTACTCCAGCCGCTGTCCAAGATACCGTCCATACCCGCTTTTCGCGAAGCGCTTTGCCTGCTCTCTTAGTTGTTCATCATCGATAAATCTTTGCTGCCAGGCAACTTCGTCGGGGGAGCCAAACTGCATTCCCTGACGGTCAGTGAGTGTACGGACAAAATTGCTGGCATCCAGCAGACTGCTGTGGGTGCCTGTGTCAAACCAGGCAAATCCACGTCCCAGCTTTTCCACCGAGAGCGTGCCCTGTTGAAGATAGAATTCTAGCAGGTCCACAATTTCCAACTCCCCACGAGGAGAAGGTTTTATCTTCTCCGCGAAGTGGGACGCGCTTTCGTCAAAAAAGTACAAACCGGTCACAGCATAATTGGACGCTGGAGAAATAGGCTTTTCAACAATTGCGCGAGCATCACCGTTCGAACCGAACTCAACCACACCATATCGTTCTGGGTCTGAGACCTGGTATCCAAAGACGGTTGCACCGTGCCCTTGACGATCCGCTTCCCTGAGCAGTTCCGGTAGGCCATGTCCGAAGAAGATGTTGTCGCCAAGAATAAGCGCTGAAGGCGCGCCGTCCAGAAAATCACGAGCCAAGACATAAGCCTGCGCGAGCCCTTCAGGTTTCGGCTGCACGATAAAAGTGAGGCGGACGCCCCACTGCGATCCATCCGACAACAAACGTGTGAACTGTGATTGATCCTCTGGGGTCGTGATAATTGCTATATCACGAATGCCCGCCAGCATAAGCACTGATAGAGGATAGTAGATCATCGGCTTGTCATAAACAGGCAGAAGTTGCTTGGAGACGCCAAGCGTGAGCGGCCAAAGCCTCGTCCCTGACCCGCCAGCGAGAATTATGCCCTTGCGATTTGTCATGCTGCCAGTCCTTTGCGAGCGAGGGTGTTGGAACGCGACATAACTTGTTCACCCCATGCTTCATTGGTGAGATACCACTTAACGGTAGCCACCAATCCTTCTGCGACCGCCATTTGTGGCTGCCAACCCAACTCCGCCATTATCTTGGAACTATCGATGGCATATCTGAAATCATGCCCGGGACGATCTTTCACGAAAGTAATTAGATCGGAATAATTTTTCTCTATCGGCTTGAGATGATCCAGAAGGGTGCAGATCGCCCGAACGATTTCCAAATTTTGGACTTCGTTGTTCCCACCGATGTTATAGCTGCTTCCAACTTTTCCGCTTTCGAGGACCGTCAGCAGCGCGCGAGCATGATCATCGACATACAGCCAGTCGCGAACATTCTGCCCGTTTCCGTAAACCGGGATTTCTTGCTGCGAAAGCGCACGCAGAATGGTTTGTGGAATTAGCTTCTCAGGATTCTGATAGGGCCCATAGTTGTTGGAGCAGTTTGTGACGATGACAGGCAGCCCGTAAGTTTCGTGCCAGGCACGAGCAAGATGGTCAGAAGCGGCTTTTGACGCAGAGTAAGGGCTACGAGGGGAGTATGGCGTTTGCTCGGAAAATTTTCCTGTGTCGCCGAGCTCACCAAAAACCTCATCGGTCGACACATGGATGAACCGTGCGTCCTGCAAGCAGCCTTGCGCGCGCCATGCAACCCGTGCTGCCTCAAGCAGATTGAAGGTTCCAAGCACGTTCGTGGTCATGAACTCGCCAGGACCATCAATGCTGCGATCTACATGGGACTCCGCAGCCAGATGGAGCACTGCAGTAGGCTTGAACGCAGCAAATATGTTGTCCAGCGCCGCTCGGTCCCGAATGTCGGCATGCTGAAACGAGTAGAGTGGATTGCTCTCGCAATCTGCAAGATTGGTCAGCCCTGCCGCATAGGTGAGTGCATCAACATTTACGACGTTGAAACCTCGGGAAAGTGCCAAACGGACTACAGCTGAACCAATGAAGCCACTGCCTCCTGTTACCAAGAGCCTCATAGCGCCTCCTTCAAATTTTTAAGTGATGTCTGTTCTGCGTGCCTGAAGGCATCTATGGATCCCACTGTCATGTGGATCGTTTTTCGACGATAGCGCGGTGAAATGAAGTTTAGGGGACTCAGTATTCTAAGTGTGACGCGGAACATTGCGGCCAATACACCTGAAAGACCGCGATGCTTTCGCATCACATACACCATCGAGTATCCAATACTTTGCGCACGCAATGGACGCCACTTCGAGGGTTCTTCGACTGATCTACCGTGGGAATGCAGAGCAGCTGCGGTTCCGACTATGTAAAGCTGCCCATGCTCCCGAAGACGGATGCATAGATCATCATCCTCGTAATAGAGGAAGATTGCGGGGTCAAATCCATTGACTGCCTCGAAAGCCTCTCGGCGAACCATCAGCGCGCAGCCAGAAAGGTATCCTGTTGGCAATAGAGGGAGCTTGTGATCCAGAAAGGATCTGGAGATACCACTTGGGTCTGCAATGGAGACCCTCTTGTGCTTGCGCCGCCTTCCGGAATCGTAAACTGTTGGGCCAAATGCAACGCCGTCCTCGCGTGTCGATGCAGCTTTGATCAAAGCCTTGATCGAGCCCTTCGAAATATAGACGTCAGGATTCAGGAAGAGAATGAGATCGCCGCTCATATCTCTCGCACCAATGTTGCAAGCAGCGCCATAGCCGACGTTCTCAGAGTTTTGGATAACGCGGCAATTGTATTCCAGCGCGATGCTGGCAATGTCCTCACCATCTTTCGAACAATTATTTACGATGGTGACGTTAAGTTCGATGTCACTCTGATCTTTTCGAAAAATTGCATTCAGTGTGTGGCGGAGAGGTGCCGCAGACCGGAAACTGACCAACACAATATCAAGCTTGAGGTCGGAAACATCATTCAAAAAATGGGTATCTTCCGTAGGTTCGGTTGGAACCTGCGCTGCGTGTGCCCGGAAATTCTGGGTGTGTTGCGCGACCATTAACCTACTCTGCCAAGCTAGGGTTTGACTACGGCAGCAGGGCAGGAGTGATCGATTCAACATCTTCGGTTAGTCGTAATGATTAGCTCGATGCACCTTGACAGTTGGATTGTTGCAGCAACGCGCATTTACCCATAGGCGTTTGGCCTCTGTCGCCAAAATCGAACAAACACGAGCAGTTTCTGTCATGTGGACGAACGATCAGCTGAAGCCAGTATGTTTCCATCTATTAATAAAAATTATGATTATGCCTCCACTGCGAATCGCAAGGGCCGTTGTTGGTCAACTTTCAGTTTTTCTGGTTTCCAGAACAGCTGGCGTCCGGAAAAGGATTCAGCGAAATCTCGAGCTCGCTCTACCGGAACTGAATACCGCCGACAGGCACCGGATAGAGAATGGTGTATTGCGAAATCTCGCTTGGACCTTCACCGAACTTTTCTATGGTCGACGCTTCGCAGCATTCGTTGAACGGTTGCCGCTAGAAGGCTCTGGAGTGGAGGCACTGCAGTGTGCCCAAGCAGAGAGGCGTCCTGTTTTTCTGGTGACAGGGCATGTTGGTAACTACGATGCCGTTCGAGCCGCGCTGCTGGCCCGAGGTTTCCCGGTCGGTGGCATCTACAGACCGATGAACAACCGAACCTTCAACGAGGCCTACCTTCGAGCGATCTCACAGATCGGTCAGCCACTGTTTGCGAAGAACCGAAACGGACTGGCGAAAATGGTCCAGTTCCTGCGAGCTGGCGGCATGGTGGGCGTCGTACTCGACCAATATGCTCACGACGGTGAGCCGCTGAATTTCTTCGGCCACCCAGCTCGAACGTCCACTGCTATTGCGGCCATGGCGATCAGGTACGATGCACTGGTCATCCCTCGCTACGGCATCCGTACAGAAGAGGGCCAATTCCGTTTGCTGTTCGAAGATCCGATTGCACATTCTGACCCGATCACCATGACGCAAGAACTCAACAACTCTCTGGAACGAGTGGTTCGTCAGTTTCCTGAGCAATGGCTTTGGTCACACCGCCGTTGGAAGAAGTGATCATTCTCACTTCGCCGTCTGACCGATTTCTGAACTCCTTTACTGGCTCAGATACTGGCACAGGCATGCGGTTGGATGGCGCTATGTACGCCCCCGACGACAGGCTTAAGTCGGTCATCAATGGCCCTATCAGGCCAGCCTAGGCCAACGGTCACGCCTATGGCGAGGCGACACGTCAAACGTTCAGGATCGCGCACCTTTCTTGAGAAAAGCTAAGGTTGGATCAAAACTTAGCTGGTTGACCTTCTGAGCGTGGCAGGCAGCGAAATTTTCTATTCTTGACAGAACTTTAGCCTGAGCGCAGGGTGTCTTCCTGCTGTGCCAAAACGTGTGGCGTGCGCCAGAATGATTTGGCACAGTGTGCCAGAATAGAGCGCTTTTACGCAAAAATTCACACGTTTTTCGAGGTTTATGCAAAGATAAGCCATTGATTTCACACTGGATCATAACCTTGCCAAGGTTAGGGTCGTGAGTTCGAATCTCATCGCCCGCTCCAGTTTTCCAAAGATCCAGATGTGTTTGAGCACGGGCCTTCCGGGCCCCGCTGCCTGCCACGGTGATGCCGCGGGCAAAACCTCTCTCCAAGGATCACCCGACACGGCAGGGCGACTTGCCCGCGGCAAGGCCCCGCAGGCTATTGCCGAAAGATCGCGCTCCGTCCGGCCCCGCCACCAACCCCTCCGGATCGTTGGGCAGGCATGATGGCATCGCCCGCCACCACCTGCATCCGTGCAGCCCGCAACAGGCGCAAGGGAACCGCGCCCAAAATGGGCGCCTGCACCGGCATGCCCACTGCGATATCGGGTGCCGGAATGTCCAACTCACGATAGGCCGCCCACATCGGCCCCCGCGCGCCATGCAGCGCCGTCTGCAGATCGACAGGGTCCGGCTTGGTGCTCCGATCCAGCACAGCGACAAAGTCGCCCGATCCGGCATAGGCAAGCCGGTACTGGGCCGCTGGTAATGCCTCCAGGATCTGCTCCGCCGCCTCGGACAGAAAATCATAATAATCCAGCCGCTCCAGATGCCCAAAGGCCCAAAGCGCGTTGCGCAGCCGGAAGCAGATCACCGCCGTGCCGGGCAGGCCCGACCAACCCAGCGACACTAGATAGTTCTCCAGCACCAGATAGTCGACCACGCCATCCTCGGCATTGGGCAGGACCGCATCCTCGAACCCGAAGCCAAACCCCTGCTGCGCGCGCAGGGTGCCGATCTCGTTTTTCAGGGCGGCAGTCTGCTGCCGCTCCTGCAGGATGCGCTCCACCATCGACAGGCGCGCGCCCAGCTCCACGCTTTCCAGCGGCTTGTTCAGGAAATCATTTGCCCCCGCCTCCAGCGCCGCCTTCACCCGGTCCCGCTCGGTCACCGATGAAATCATGATGATCGGCGTGCTCTTGTGCGCTTCCGTCGCCCGCAATCCGGCGCAAAGCTCCGCCCCGGTCATCCCGGGCATCTCCAGATCCAGCAGGATCAGATCGGTCACGATCCGCCCCGCCTCGGCTTCGCGCAGCGCCTGTGTCGGATCGCCAAAGGTGGCCACCACCTCCATGTCCAGCGCGCGAAGGTATTCCGTCACGATGGCAAGAAAGATCGGATCGTCGTCGACACAGACAATGCGCATGGAGACTCCTATCTGTTCAGACAACGACCCGATGAACCAAGGGGTCAACCTTCAGACCAGAACGGCAGCAGGGAGCGCCATTAAAGGGCCGCTTCGGTGCTTTCGTAGCATTCACGCCAATTGCAACCTTAGATTGCATCCATCGCGGTGACACAGCCCATAGTCACAAACTTGCGAACGCTTCTCATTACCATTGACTTTTGCGAACCATTCTCACATATACGCTGTACAGAGTGCTCCTTGCCTCATGCAGTTCAAGACCCATGAAAAAAGGCCGACACCACATGATCGACCGCCGCTCCCTTCTGATGACCCTGTCCCTTGCGCCGCTCCTCGGCACGCGCGCCTTGGCCCAGACGGCCCCCGCATCGGTCACTGCGACCACCGGGATGATCGCCGATATTGCGCGCCGCCTGACCGGGGGCGATGTCGCCGCGCTGATGGGCGCGGGCATGGACCCGCACAGCTACCGCCCCACCCGCTCTGACATCCTCGCGCTCTCGCGGGCTGATGTCATCCTCTGGCACGGCTTGAACCTTGAGGCGCAGTTTGACGATGTCATGGCCGACCTCGCCCGCCAGCGCACGGTTGTCGCCCTCGCCGACAGCCTGCCCCGCGCAGACCTGCTGTCTGATCCCGAATATCCCGATCGCCCCGATCCCCATGTGTGGTTCGATCCGAAACTCTGGTCCGATGTCGTGCGCAACGCCGCCGAGGTGCTGGCCACCGCCGGGTTCGACACCGCGGCCCCGGCCGAGGCGCTGCTTGCGGATATCGCCGCACTCGACACCTACGCCCGGCAGGTGCTGGCCACCGTCCCCGAACCCGCGCGCATCCTTGTCACCGCGCATGACGCCTTTGCCTATTTCGGCCGCGCCTATGGGTGGCAGGTCGAAGGTATTCAGGGCATCTCGACGGAATCCGAGGCGGACCTCGCCCGCATCACCGAACTGGTCGACCTTCTGGTCGCCCGCAAGATCGGCGCCGTCTTTGTCGAAAGCTCCGTATCCGACCGCGCGATCCGCGCCCTGATCGAAGGTGTTGCGGCGCAGGGCCATACCATTGTCATCGGGGGTGAGCTATATTCCGATGCGATGGGCCCCGACGGCACCTATGAAGGCACCTATATCGGCATGATCGACCACAACATCACAACCATCGCCCGCGCCCTTGGCGGCGATGCGCCCGAACGCGGCATGGTCGGCAAATTGAACGCAGGAACCTGATGGTAGACCCAACCCCGATCCCTGTCGCGGAAACAGCGCTTGTCGTCACCGGGCTGACCGTGTCCTACGCGGCCATGCCCGTGGTCGAAGGGATCAACGCCCGCTTTCCCAAAGGGTCGATGACCGCGATCATCGGCCCCAACGGGGCGGGCAAATCCACGCTTCTGAAAGCATCGCTCGGGCTTGTGCCCGCCGTGACAGGTGAGGTGCGCGCCTTCGGTCAGTCGGTCGCCAAGGCAATGCCGCGCATCGCCTATGTCCCGCAACGCGCCGCGGTGGATTGGGAATTTCCCGCCCGGGTGATCGACGTCGTCCAGATGGGCCTCTATCGCAAGACCGGCCTGCTGGGCCGCATCACCCCGGCGCTGAAAGCGCAGGCGATGGACTGCCTCTCGCGCCTCGGCATGGCCGATTTCGCCCAGCGCCAGATCGGCGCACTCTCGGGCGGCCAGCAGCAGCGCGTCTTCCTCGCCCGCGCTCTGGCGCAAGAGGCAGACCTGATGATCCTCGACGAACCCTTCGCCGGCGTCGATGCGGCAACGGAATCCGCCATCATCGCCGTCCTTCATGCCCTGCGGGCCGAAGGCAGGACCGTGATCGCCGTGCACCACGACCTTGCCACGGTCAGCGCCTATTTCGACCGCGTGCTGCTTCTGAACCGCCATGTCATCGCCGAAGGGCCGACGGCCACCACCTTCCGCCGCGCCACGGTGGCCAAAGCCTATGGCAACACCCTCCTCACCTCGATCCCGGCCTGACCCCCTGACCCAACCAGCCAACCCAAGATGACTGCCGATCTCCTTCAGGCCCTTCTGTTTCAGGGGGGCTACAACGCCGTCCTCGTCAGCTTGGGCGCGGCGCTGCTTGGCCTTGCGGCGGGGGCGGTCGGGGCCTTCACCACACTGCGCCGCCGCGCGCTCACCTCGGATGCCATGGCCCACGCCACCCTGCCCGGCATCGGGCTGGCTTTTCTGGTCATGGCCGCCGCCGGGGGCGACGGGCGCAACCTTGCAGGCCTGCTGATCGGGGCGGGTCTTACCGCCGCACTGGGCCTGTACTGGCTGCAACGCCTGACCGACACCACCCGCCTGCCCGAAGATGCCGCCACCGGCGCGATCCTTTCCACCTTCTACGGCGCGGGCATTGTGATCCTGACCGTGATCCAGAACCTGTCGCTGGGCCGCCCCGCAGGGTTGGAGGGGTTCCTCCTCGGCTCCACCGCCGGGATGCTGAAATCCGACGCCATCCTGATTGCCGCGGGCGGGGCCGTGATCCTGACCCTGCTTCTGCTCCTGCGCCGCGCCCTTGCGATGACGGCCTTTGACCCAAGCCACGCCCGCATGATGGGCATCAACACCCGCGCTGCCGATGTGGCGCTCTTGCTGCTGACTCTGGCTTGCGTTCTCTTGGGCCTGCGCGTGGTGGGGCTGATCCTGATCGTGGCGCTGCTCATCACCCCCGCCCTGACCGCGCGCCTCTGGTCAGACCGGATCGGCGTCGTGGCCCTGCTGGCGGGCGGGATCGGCGCTGTCGCGGGCCATCTCGGGGCGTCCCTGTCGCTGGTCCTGCCCGATCTGCCCACCGGCCCGGCGATCGTACTGATCACCTTCACCGCCTTCATCCTGTCGGTCCTCTTCGCTCCCGGCCGTGGCCTGATCGCCCGCGCGTTTGCCCGCGCGCGGCAGGCGGCACTGGTGCAAACATGACCTTTGGCGCGGAATTCGTCCCCCTCACCCTGCCGCCCCTCGTCATTGCGGTGCTGGCCGCACTGGCCTGCGCCGCACCGGGTAATTTCCTGCTGCTGCGCGGCCAGTCGATGCTGGGCGATGCGATGTCGCATGTCGTCCTGCCCGGTATCGTCGCGGCTTTCCTGCTGACCGGCTCCACCGCCCAGCCCGTCATGCTGGCGGGCGCGTTGGCCGCCGCCGCCCTGTCCTCGGCCCTGATCGAAGGTATCCGCCGCGCCACCGGCGCCGATCCGGGCGCGGTCATGGGCGTGACCTTCACCGCCATGTTCGCCTTCGGCGTGCTGCTTCTCGAAACCTCCGGCGCGGGGGCCGTGCATCTGGATGTCGAACACGCGCTCTACGGCAATCTGGAAGGGCTGATCTGGATCGATGCAACCGGCTGGGCCTCGCTCTTCGATCCCGCCGCACTGGCCAGCCTGCCCCCGGAACTGCCCGCGCTGGCCGTCGCCACCACAGCCATCCTTGCCACCCTCGCCCTGTTCTGGCGTCCACTGACCATCGCCACCTTCGACGAAGGCTTTGCCGCCAGCGCGGGCATCCCCACCCGCTGGGTCTCGGCCGGGGTGACCGGCCTTACGGCACTCGCCGCCGTCGCGGCCTTTTCCGCAGTCGGCTCTATCCTGACCATCGCCATGCTGATCTGCCCCCCCGCCACCGCGCGCCTGCTGACCGACAGCCTGCCGCGCCAGATGGCGCTGTCGCTCGCCATCGCCGCCCTCGCCGCCGCCCTCGGCACGTTGATCGCGGGCTATCTGCCGCTGGCACTGGGCCTTGGCTTCTCTGTCTCCGCCTCGGGCAGCATCGCGGTGCTGTCGGGCCTCCTCCTCGGCCTTGCCGCCATCTTCGGCCCGCGCCGCCGCAGGCTGGCCGCCTCTGCCTGACAGCTTTCCAAACCGCGCCCCAACGCCTATAAGGCCGCAAACCAAAGGGAAACCGCGATGCGTCAGGCCAAGATCCACCGCAAGACCGCAGAAACCGATGTCGCCGTCAGCCTCACCCTCGATGGCACCGGACAGTACAGCAATCACAGCGGCGTTGGCTTTTTCGACCACATGCTGGACCAGCTGGCCCGCCACTCCCTCATTGACCTGACGGTGAAGGCCAAAGGCGATCTGCACATCGATGATCATCACACCGTCGAAGATTGCGGCATCGCGATCGGTCAGGCCCTGACGCAGGCGCTGGGCGACAAGCGCGGCATCCGTCGCTATGGGCATTTCAACCTCGCCATGGATGATGCGCAGGTGGCCTGCGCGCTGGACCTGTCTGCGCGGCCCTTTCTGGTCTGGAACCTGCCCTTCCCGACAGCCAAGATCGGCACGTTTGATACCGAACTGGTGCGCGAATTCTTTCAGGCGCTCGCCACCCACGGCGGCATCACCCTGCATGTCGACCTGATCCACGGCGTCAACAGCCACCACATCGCAGAGGCTGCCTTCAAGGCCGTGGCGCGCGCCCTGCGGATGGCCTTGGAACACGATCCCCGCCTCGGCGATGCCCTGCCCTCGACCAAGGGCGCGCTCTGACCCAAGGCGCTGAAGAATTTTCCAGAAAATTCTTCAGCCGCCCCTCAGGGAAGAATTTTCCCGAAAATTCTTCCCACCCCGTTTCCGAAAGATTTTCACTGAAAATCTTTCGTCACTCCGACAACGAGGCCCCCATGCCCCTGACCGTTCTCGTCGACTATGACAGCGGCAATCTTCATTCCGCCGAAAAGGCGTTTCAGCGCATGGCGGCCGAGGTGGGCGGCGGCGAGGTTCTCGTGACCTCGCATCCCGAAGATGTCGCCCGCGCCGACAGGATCGTGTTGCCCGGCGACGGGGCCTTTCCCGCCTGCCGCCGCGCGCTGGGCAATCTGGGCGGTCTGTTCGAGGCGATCTCCGAAGGCGTGGGCCAGGGCAAGCCCTTCTTCGGCATCTGCGTTGGCATGCAGATGCTGGCAACATGGGGCCGCGAATACGAAGATACAAAGGGATTTGACTGGATCGGCGGTGAAGTCACCCGCATCACCCCCGCCGATCCCGCGCTGAAGGTGCCGCATATGGGCTGGAACGATCTGGTGATCGACCGCCCGCATCCCGTGCTGGACGGCGTGTCCACCGGCGATCACGCCTATTTCGTCCACAGCTACCAGTTCCGCGTGGCCGACCCTGCGCATCTTCTGGCGCATGTGGATTATGCCGGTCCCGTCACGGCCATCATCGGCCGCGACACGATCATCGGCACGCAGTTCCACCCGGAAAAGTCACAGGCCACCGGCCTGCGCATGATCGCCAACTTCCTGCGCTGGAAACCCTGAACTCAACGCTTGCCACCGTTCATCGGCCGGGCCACCATGACCACATCCTGTGGTTGTTCATGGTGCGCCGATGATTTTCCGCCTGCTGCCCGCGCTCGCACTTCTGTGCGCCTGCGCCTCCCCCTCCCCGCAATTCTTCAACGCCTCCCGCCACGATGTTCTGATCGACGGGCGCAGCTTCACCGTTTTTCGAAAAGACGCCCGCGTGCAGGTCATCCGCCACGGCTATGCTCGCACCTCCGAACGCCGGGACATCCCCGCGCAAATGCTGCGCGCCGTGGCGCAGGCCACCGGCTGCACCCCGATCGAGACGAGCTTTCAGGGTGACAGCGGCGAACGCCGCGGCCGCATCAGGTGCTGACGCGCCGCCACAGCCACGACCCAGCCCGCCCATCAATCGCGATCAGACCCAAGGCGATCAGCCCCGCGCCCGCCAGATGTTCCGGGGCAAGCCGCGCATCCAGAACCAGCACGGTCAAGGCCACCGCGCTGACCGGAATCAGGAACGTAACCAGCCCCACATTCAACGCGCCAGCCGTCGCCAACAACCGAAAGAACAGGACATAGCCCAGCGCCGTGGACAACAGGGCAAGGCCCGCTACCGCCAGCCAGACCTGCGCCCCGAACCCGCGAACCTGCAGGTCTCCCACAAGGATCAACGGCACGAACAGCCACCCCGTCGCGCACAGACATTGCCCGAAGGCCACGCTCAGCGGCGCAACCCCCATCACCCGAAACCGCCGCCCCCAGACCGAGGCCAGCGCATAGCTCGCCGCCGCACCCAGACAGGCAATCTTGGCCCACACCGCCCCTGTCGCGCCGGCGCTGCCCATCATCACAATCACGCCCAGAAAACCAAACACGACCCCAACCATGCGCCCGGCCCCCGGCTGCCGTTCTCCGACAAATAGGGCCAGCGTCAGCACGGTCAGGATCGGCGTCATCGCATTCAGGATCGCCGCCAAACCGCCCCCGATCTCTCCCTGCGCCAGCGCAAACAGCGTGAAGGGCACGGCGTTGTTCAACAGCCCCATGACCGCCAGGGCAGACCAGACCCGCGCCCCGCGCGGCAGCGACACCCCAAAGGCCAACAGCGCCACCGCCAGCACCGCCGCCCCCAGCCCCACGCGCAACCAGACCACCATCAGGGGCGGCATCCCTCCGGCCAGCGCGATATCGACAAAAAAGAACGATCCCCCCCACAGACCAGACAGCACCACCAGCCAGGCCCAATCCCGCCGTTCCATATCGTCTCCTGCCGTGAAAAAGGGGCGCAAGATCACCCTTGCGCCACCCCTCCCTAACCCGAATGCGCCCGCCGGGGCGACCCGATCCTTGCGCTTAGTTCACCCGCGTCCAGGTGCCGCCATCCCGGCAGATGCCCAGAACGCAGCCCTTCACGGTCAACCCGTCGCCTTTCAGGATCATGTTGGAGTTATAGGTCTTGTCCCGATCCGGTGACCAGACCTTGCCATCCTCGTAATTCCCATCGCCCTTGGCCATCATGTCCCAGATGATCTGCCGGCCCACATTCGGGCTTTCGATCTGCGCGCCCGATCCGTCAAAGGCCTTGATCAGCGTGCCACAAATGGCAGGGCCGCAGGGCTTTACGTCGATATGGCCAAAATTGCCGTTATCATCCGGCGCGGTCTTCCAGATCCCCTCCACCGGGTCTGCCGCCCAGGCGGCCCCCGCAAAGGCAAGGCTTGCCAGCACCGTCATCATCATCCGCTTCATGGGGCCGATCCTCCCTGATTTGCCCATACTGCCACCATCTTCTCCAACCCCGCTCACCAATCAAGCCTGACGTTGGGTCGCGGGCGGCCCATTGGCCCCTTGCCCTGCCGCCCGCCCCATGCCAAAGCCCCGCCACGACAGGACCGGAGGCCCGCGCAATGATCCTTTACCCCGCCATCGACCTGAAAGACGGCCAATGCGTCCGCCTCCTGCGCGGGGAAATGTCCGCCGCCACCGTCTTTGGCGACGATCCCGCCGCGCAGGCCGCAAAGTTTCAGGCCGCAGGCTGCGACTGGCTTCACCTTGTCGATCTGAACGGCGCTTTCGCCGGAACCCCGGTCAATGCCGCAGCGGTCGAGGCGATCCTCGCCCGCATCACAGTGCCCGCCCAACTCGGCGGCGGCATCCGTGACATGGCCACCATCGCGCTCTGGCTGGAAAAGGGGTTGGCCCGCGTCATCCTCGGCACCGTCGCCGTCGAAAACCCCGCGCTGGTGCGCGAAGCGGCAAAGGCCTTCCCGGGCAAGGTCGCCGTCGGCATCGACGCCCGCCAAGGCCGTGTCGCCACCAAAGGCTGGGCGACCGAGACCGACGTGATGGCCACCGACCTTGCCCGCAGCTTTGAAGATGCCGGCGTCGCCGCCCTGATCTACACCGATATCGACCGCGACGGCGCAATGGGCGGCCCCAACATCGACGCGACCGAGGCGCTGGCCCGCGCCGTCACCATCCCCGTCATCGCCTCGGGCGGGGTCTCCAGCATGGCAGACCTGATCGCGCTCCGTGACACCGGCATCATCGCCGGCGCCATCTCCGGCCGCGCCCTCTATGACGGCGCCATCGACCTTGCGGCGGCGCTCAAGGCGCTCAAGCGCTGAAACCAACTAACCCGGAATTCGCCCTTCACGCCTATCAGCATCCGGAATATCTGTCGCCGCACAGCACCAGACCGATCCATCATCCACTCTTGCGACACGGCACTGCACAAGGTAGCCTTAAAACCATTGTGTTTTACCAGTTTTGGCCAAAGTGGCACTTGGTCAGTAGGAGCGTGTAATGCCCTTGATCGTCATGGAAGTAGAAGGCCAGAAGCAGCGCATCAGTGGCTCCTACTTCAGAGGCGAAAAGCCTCAATTCTATCCAGAAGACAAAACCCTTGAACGTGACTATGTGGTCGACCGCTTTTTCATGAAAGGGTGGGCACCCCCGCAACCCTTCATAGATCACGCCACCCCGATCGTCGCTTTCGGATCGTGCTTCGCAAAGAACATATCAAACTACCTTCATTCCAAAGGTTACAATGTCCTGACCAAAAAGGCGAACAAGGCCTACGTCACCTCGATGGGTGACGGCATGGTTCACACACATGCCATCCGACAGCAATTTGAATGGGCATGGGAAAATCGTGTCCCGAAAGCGGATCTCTGGGTCGGCTACAATCAGGAAGACTTCGGCTATGACGAAGAGGCACGGCTTCAGACCAAGGAACTTTTTGATGAAGCCCGTGTGTTCATCATCACGCTCGGCCTGAGCGAAATCTGGTATGATGACATAACGGGCGAGGTCTTCTGGCGCCAACCTCCAGAAGCAAAACGCGAACCCGAGCGGCACAAATTCCGCGTCGCGACCTACGAAGAAACGCTTGGAAACTTGCGCGCCATCGTCGCGCTGATCCGCAAATATCGGCCAGAGGCCACAATACTCTTCACGGTGTCACCGATTCCACTGCGGGCGACCTTTCGCAACGTGTCCTGCCTTTCTGCAAACGCCGTTTCAAAAAGCATTCTGCGCGCCGCCGTGGATCAGGTTCATCGTGAACTGTCAGAGCACGATGAAAACCTGTTCTATTTCCCAAGCTATGACATCGTCATGTACGGTTTCGACAATCAATGGACCGCGGATCGACGCCATGTTTACCCCCACGTGCTCACGTTCAACATGATGACGTTCGAGCATTTCTTCTGCCTCGGCGATGTTGATGCACACGCCCTGCTAAAGAACTTCCGCCACGCCCGTGCCTTGGACCAGAAGATTGCCCGGCTTGGACACGAAGCCGTGGCAAAATTGAACGGCGATGTAAGAGAAGCACGTATCGCCGAGCGGCGTCTCGCAGCGGAACAGGCAGCGGCGGCGCGTCGGGCGGCGCGGATTGCAGCACGGCTTGAAGCGAAAAAACAGGCGCGCGGCGGCTGACCACGCATCCCTGCGGAAAGAGCAGATCAAGCCCCCGTGCAATTCGGCCCGCGCCGCCCAGGCCCAGGTCAACCGATCCTGTTCATCGGTCGCAGCGCACCCACCACCAACCACAGCCACAGCCCCAACCCCGCCGCCCCCGTCACCAGCGCCACGGGCACATTCACCGCCACC
>CALRMS020000072.1:0-15880 GCA_943369275.1 Rhodobacter maris
CGCTACCGCTACCTGATCGACCTGAGCGGGTTTGAAAACCTCAGCCGCTTCGAATTGCGCGAGATCGGTTTCGATTGCGGTGGCCTTGCCAGTGGCTTGATGCTGTCCAAGGTCGGGCTGGCCCTGCGGGTGGACAATTGCGTCTTCAACCGTCCGCGTGACCGGGGGATCACCTCCATCGGCAGCGGGTGCCAGGGCCTGATGGTGGATCTGTGCCAGTTTCTGTCCAACGAACTGGATGTTCCGGCGCAGGATCGCACGACCATCGCCCTGAACGTGAATGCCAATGATGCCAAGCTGCGCGAAAACCGGGTGGTGCGCTTTGCCCATTTCGCCGTGCTGGGCGGATCGGGCCACCTTGTCGTGGCCAATCACTTCTTTCAGGGCGATGATCAGGTGGCAGGGCTGCGCCGTGCCGGGATCATCTTCACTTCGACCCATGCCCGCAGCGTGCTGACGGGAAACTACATCGACAATTGCTTTGTCGAATGGTCCAACGAACACGACCCTGAACCCGGCTTCAACAATGAACTGTCCTTTGGCGGCCTGACGATCACGGGCAACATCTTCATGGCAATCGATGTCAACGCTGCCTTCCGCTGGCTGGTCATCACACCGCGCGGACCTGGGCATTTCATCAACGGTCTGGTGGTGACAGACAACGCATTCCGCGTGGTCAATGGCTCCATCGAGCGCGTTGAAATGGTCGATGACAGCTTTGCCACCCTTGATTTCGGGCGGATGCGCAACATCACCTTCGATGCCAATGCCTTCCATGCCGTCAGCCAATTGACCGTAAGCCCGCTGATCATCGAACACAGCCAGACCACTCCGTCCGATACCTGGGTGGTGTCGCCCGGCCCCTTCATGCCCTTCGGCGGGCGGGCGCGGGTCGTCTCGGGTCTGGTCCCCGAAGGCCCGGTGCAGACCGGATCAAATGTCGCCCAATTCGTGCAGCCTCATGTGCTGGTCGAACAAGGAACGGCCCGCAATCAGGTTCATGTCAAATGGCCAACAGCCGTGCGCGGGCGCGTTGTGGTCACCGTGCGGACAGACAACCCGACCTGAGGCGCAGGATGGCCCCCAGCCCCCCGAAGGTCACAGATCTTCGGGGGTCAGCCGATAGGCACGGGCAAAGCCTCCGTTCAGCAGCGCCGATTTCGGCGTGAACCGGACAAAGCTGAAATCTGCAAAATCGACATAAAGCGTTGCCTTGGGATGCCGGGCCAGCCAATCCTCCCGCAATGCCCCGCGTTCCGCAGCATCCGGCGCAACAAAGGCAGCGCGCGCCTTTATCATCAGCCGGGGATGGGTCAGGGGATCACCCTTCTCCCCGACCTCCCCCACCATCAAGGCACAATCGGGGTTGCGCAGCAGCGCCTCGTGATGTGGGGCCAGCGCAGAGATCAGCGTCAGAAACCCCCCGTCCGGGGCCGGACCAAAGGCGATCCGGCTGATCCCCGGCAATCCATCCGCCGGATCGGTCACCGCCAGCGCCGCAAACCGCGCCGCGACGATCAGGTCACGGGCCAGCACGCGCGCCGCGTCATCGGCAAGGGCGACAGGGTCGGGTCGGTTGGTCATGGCTGCGATCTTCCTGTGATTGACAGGCGGGGGGCAAGGGGCGTTTGCTGCACGCACGGCCCCTTCGCTAGCACCCGGAACATGAACCGCACAACCCACCCCGCCCCCGAGCCCGAATTCCTGCCCAAGATCCTGACGGTGCTTCGAGAAGGCTACAACCTGCGCGACCTGCGCGCCGATGCCCTGGCCGGGCTGACCGTCGCCATTGTGGCATTGCCCCTGTCCATGGCCATCGCCATCGCCAGCGGCGTCGGGCCGGAGCGCGGGCTCTACACCACCATCGTTGGCGGTTTCCTCGTCTCGGCGCTGGGCGGGTCGCGCTATCAGATCGGTGGTCCGGCCGGCGCCTTCATCGTGCTGGTGGCAGCCTGCGTCATGGCCATCGGGATCGACGGGCTGATCCTGGCCACCTTTCTGTCGGGCTTCCTGCTCATGGCAGCCGGGGCTTTGCGCCTTGGCACCTATATCCGCTTCATTCCCTATCCCGTGACCGTGGGCTTTACCGCCGGGATCGCCGTGATCATCTTCGCCAGCCAGATCCGGGATCTGTTCGGCCTCTCGCTCAGCGCGCCCGAACCCGGCGAGATCATAGCCAAGGTCGAGGCGCTCTGGGCCGCCCGCGCGACCATCACGCCCGCAGCCCTCGCCGTCGCTGCAGGCGTGATCGCCATCATTCAGGGGATAAAGCTCTGGCGCCCCGCCGCCCCCGGCATGCTGCTGGCTGTCGTCATAGCCTCGCTGATCGTCGCCGCCCTCGGCCTGCCGATTGAAACGATCGGCACCAAATTCGGCGAATTGCCGCGGGTTCCCCCAGCCCCCTCGCTCCCTGCCCTCTCGCTCGACGCGGTTCTCGCGGCCTTGCCTTGGGCCATCAGCTTTACCCTGCTGGGCGCGATTGAATCCCTGCTCTCTGCCGTCGTCGCCGATGGCATGAGCGGCGCGCGTCACCGCAGCAATGCTGAACTGGTGGCGCAAGGCGCCGCCAATATCGGATCGGCGCTTGTCGGCGGCTTTTGCGTGACCGGCACCATCGCGCGCACCGCCACCAATGTCCGCGCCGGATCACGCGGCCCGGTATCGGGCATGCTGCACGCCCTGTTCGTGCTGGCCTTCATGCTGGTTGCCGCACCCCTCGCCGCCTATATCCCGCTGGCCGCTCTGGCGGGTGTTCTGGCGGTCGTCGCCTGGAACATGGCCGAGAAAGAGGAATTCTGGCACCTCCTGCGCTCTTCCCGCGCGGATGCCATGGTGCTGCTGGTCACGTTCCTGCTCGTCGTCTTCCGCGACCTGACAGAAGGCATCGTCGTAGGCTTCGCATTGGGCGGCCTTGTCTTCATCGCCCGCATGTCCGATGCGGCCGAAGTGGCCGGGGCAGAGGATTCAACCATCTCCACCGAAAATGGTGACCGGGTCGTGATCCGCCTGCGCGGGCCGTGGTTCTTTGGCGCGGCCGCGCGGCTGGGATCGGTGCTGGAACGTATCGCCGACCGCCCGCGCGAATTTGTCATCGACCTGACCGATGTGCCGATGATCGATTCCTCAGGGGCACGGTCCTTCCTGCTGCTCGCACGGCGCATGGCGCGCCGGGATGGCGTCTTGGTCGTCATCGGCGCCCGCGCCCCTGTACGCCAGACGCTGGAACATCACGGGCTGGACAAGTTGCCTGTCCGCTTCCTGCCCGACCTCGCCGCCCTTGACCAAGCCTGATCCAAAGGCGCGCTGACGCGCAAGTTTTTTGCCTCGCCTGCGCGCTGACGCGCTTCGGCTCAGGAATGGGGGCCCTGCCCCCAAACCCCCGGGGTATTTGGGCCAAGATGAAAAGGCAGATGCCGACCTATTTGGCGAATGGGTCAACCGGATAGCCGACACCGGTCAGATAAAGCCCCTGCGGCGGGCAGACCGGGCCGCAGGCCGCGCGATCCCGCGCCGCCAGCGCATCACGTACGTCATCGGGCTGCCAGCTTCCGGCACCCACGCGCTCCAGCGTGCCGACGATGGAGCGCACCTGATTGTGCAGAAAACTGCGCGCCCGCAGGGCAAAGCGATATTCCACCCCGCCCGGAAGGGGCTGTTGTGAAATGGTGATCTCATCAATTGTTTTCACCGGGCTTTTCGACTGGCACATCGTCGAACGGAAGGTGGTGAAATCATGCAGCCCGATCAGATGCGCCGCGCCTGCCTGCATCGCGCGCAGATCCAGCGGGTTCTGCACCTGCCAGACCAGCCCCCTGTCATGCGTCACGGGCGCGCGCCGCGCGACCAGCCGGAACAGATAGCGCCGCTCGGTCGCGCTGAACCGGGCGTGGAAATCCTCGGCCACCCGCGCGGCCCGCAAGATCGCGACAGGCGCGGGTTTCAGATGGTGGTTCAACGCCTCGGACAGGCGGAACGGATCCCAGTCGCGGATCAGATCGCAATGCGCCACCTGCCCCGTCGCATGCACCCCGGCATCGGTTCGGCCCGCGGCCGCAATCGTATGCGGCCCCGGTTCCAGCTTGCCCAAAGCTGCCTCGATCGCGGCTTGCACAGAGGGCTGCCCCGCCGCCTGCCTTTGCCACCCATTGAAGGGTGACCCGTCGTAATCGATGAGAAGCGCATAGCGTGGCATGGCGCGGGCCTAGCCCAAGGCGGGCAGGCTTGTCCACCATCGGCTGCGCCAAGGCTACACATCCCCCGCCGCGATCCCTATGTTAAGGTGTCAGACAGGGGAAAAGATTGGTCCTTTCATCCATCACCGACGGCATTTCTCGCGGGATCGAAGGGGCAACGGCCAGCTTGTCCGAGGCCTTGTTCGAACCCGTGATCCGCCTTGGCGTGACCGGCCTCAGCCGGGCGGGCAAGACGGTGTTCATCACCGGTCTTGTCGCCAACCTGCTGGATCGTGGGCGCATGCCCCAGCTTTCCGCACAGGCGGCAGGGCGGATCGACTCCGTCTGGCTGCAACCGCAACCTGATGTCACCCTGCCCCGCTTCGATTACGAAGGTCACCTCGCCGCACTGACCGGCGACGCCCCCCGCTGGCCAGACAGCACCCGCGCCGTGTCGGAACTGCGCCTGTCCTTCCGCGTGCGCCCCGACGGCTGGCTGTCCGGCCTGACCGGCCCGCGCATCGTGCATCTGGATATCGTCGATTACCCCGGCGAATGGCTGATGGACCTTGGCCTGCTGGACAAGACCTATGCCGACTGGTCGGATGAGGTGCTCACCCGCCTGTCCAAACGCGCCGAGGCGGCCGAATTCATGGCCACCGCCCGCGCCGAGGACGGCTCCCTTCCGCTGTCGGAACCCCGCGCGCAGGCGCTTGCCGCGCTGTTCACCACCTATCTCTCCGGCGCGCGCACGGCCGGCTGGGCCGATTGCACGCCGGGGCGGTTCCTGCTGCCAGGTGACCTTGCCGGATCGCCCGTGCTGACCTTCGCCCCCCTGCCCCGCCCCGCCAGCACCCCGCGCGGCAGTTTGTGGCATGAGATGGAACGGCGGTTTGAGGGTTATAAATCCAAAGTCGTGCGCCCCTTCTTCCGCGATCATTTCGCCCGTGTCGACCGCCAGATCGTGCTGGCCGATGTGCTGGGCGCCATCCATCAGGGCCCGCAAGCGCTGGAAGACCTGCGCCGCGTCATGGCCGATGTGCTGGCGGCCTTTCGCCCCGGCCGCAACGGCTGGCTCACCTCGCTTCTGGGCGGCAAGCGGGTGGAACGCATCCTGCTGGCGGCGACCAAGGCCGATTACCTGCACCACAGCCAACACCCCGCGCTGACCAACATCATGCAGGCCATGCTGCGCGAGGCGCGCGACCGCGCCGAATTCGCAGGCGCCTTGACCGGGGCAATGTCGCTATCGGGCTTTCGCGCGACGGTCGAAGAGACGGTGACGCGCGATGGTGTGGCGCTGGATTGCGTGCGCGGGCGGCTGGGCGATGGCCGCGTCGTTGCGATGTATCCCGGTCGCCTGCCCGACGATCCGTCGCGCCTCCTGTCACCTGCCCGGCAGGGAGCGGATCGCTGGCTGGATGCCGAGTTTGGCCTGATGGCCTTTGAACCGCCCCTGCGCATGTCGCGCAAACCGGGGGAGGGGCCACCGCATATCCGGCTGGACCGGGCGATGGAATTCCTGATCGGAGACAGGCTGTGACCGCCGACAAACCCTTCATCATCGAAATGGACAGTAGCGCCGATCCCGCGCTTGCCCCACCCGTGCCTGATCTGCTGCCTGATGGCCGCGCCATGCAGGCCGCGCTGCGCATTGGCGCAAAAAGGCCGCGCTCCGCTCTGGGGCGCTTTGCGATCTGGGCCTTTGGCGCGCTGTTCTCCTTCGTGCTGTCCGTGGCGGCCTGGGATTTCGTCACCAGCCTGCTCACCACCAACACCGCGCTGGGAACCGTGGCGCTCATCCTCGTCGGTCTGGCCGTCCTTGCCGCCACCCTGCTCGCCTTGCGCGAAGCCGCCACCTTTGCGCGCTTGGCAAAGCTTGATGGTCTGCGTCTGCGCGCAGCTGATGCCCCCACCCTGGCCGATGCCAAACGGGTCACCGTAGAACTCACCGGCCTCTACACCCGGCGCGGCGATATGGCTTGGGCACTGTCGCGCCTAAAGGAACGTCAGGGCGATGTGCTTGATCCCGATGACCTTCTTCGTCTGGCCGAGGTTGAGCTTATGGCCCCCCTCGACACCGCCGCCCGGGCCGAGGTCGAGGCCGCCGCGCGTCAAGTCGCCACTGTCACCGCGCTTGTTCCGCTGGCGCTGGCCGATGTGGCCATGGCACTCTTTGCCAATCTGCGAATGATCCGCCGCATTGCGGAAATCTACGGTGGACGCGCTGGAACGCTCGGCTCCATGCGGCTTTTGCGCCGGGTGTTCGGCCATCTGATCGCGACCGGGGCCGTGGCCCTGACCGATGATCTGATCGGCTCGGTCGCAGGCGGCGGCGTGCTGTCAAAACTGTCGCGCCGCTTTGGCGAAGGCGTCGTCAACGGCGCGTTGACCGCCCGTGTCGGCATCGCCGCGATGGAGATTTGCCGCCCCCTGCCCTTTGCTGCCCTGCCCCGCCCCGGCGTCAGCCAGACCGTCAGCCGCGCCTTGGCGGGCCTTTTCAACCGTGGCGATGACGCGCAGAAGGTCTGACCTTACAACGCATCCGCAATCCGGCGGAACAGCGCGATATTGCCCGTCGCAACGCCCGGCTCTTCAAACCCGCGATCTGCAGCATTGACCGCGATCACGATGTTCCGCACCCGGTCGATCCAGATGTATTGCCCATAGATACCCTGCGCATTCACCTCACCGGGCACCGCACCATCGGCAATCCACCACTGATACCCATATCCCGCCCCCCCGGGGGCCGAGGGGATGACGGATGCCTCAACCCAATCCCTTGGCACGATCTGACGGCCCTGCCACATCCCGCCCTGCGCGATCATCTGCCCGAACCGCGCATAATCCCGCGTGGTCATGTTCAGCCCGCCCAGCACAAAGCTGACGCCGTAGCCATCCGTCAGGTAATAGGGCGCCACCTCCACCCCCAGCGGGGCAAGGATATGCCGCTCCAGCAATTCGGGAATATCCTCCCCCGTCGCACCCCGGATGATCATCCCCAGAACATGGGTGTCGATGGACACATATCGCCAATCGCTGCCCGGTTCCGCCGCGCGTTCCGTCAGGCTGGCGGCAAAGCCATCCATCGATTGCCCCAACGCCAGCACCCGCCCCATGCGGTTGATATCTGACCAGAAATCCAGGTAATCCTCGTTGAAGGCCACCCCTGACGACATGGTCAGGATATGCCGCACCGTCGCCCCGTCATAGGCCGTGCCCGCCAGTTCCGGCGCATATTTCGTCACCGGGTCGTCAAGGCTGTCAATATGGCCATCGGCCAGCACGATCCCGAACAGCGCCGACAGAAAGCTCTTCGCCACGCTCCACGAAATCCGCAGATCCTCCGGCCCGGTGCCAAGGTAATAGCTTTCATGCACCACCTGCCCGCCCTTCAATACGACAAGCGCCGTCACGTCCCGCGCCGTGATCCACTCTGCCACCTCCGGCGGAAGCGTCACCTCCTGCCCCTCTGGCAGAGGACTGACCGGCCCCTCCCCGCGCGACAATGGGCGTGTCAGGAACAGGCGGTCCATCTGGCTGAAATTCTGCACGATGCGGTCTTCGGCAAACAGGCTGTTCACCGCCATCAGCCGCGCGATCTCTTCCCGCTTCCATAGTGCCAGCGCGACGACCAGCAGCAGCACAACCCCAAGGATCCGGCCAAATCTGCGCATCACACCCTCCCCCACCCTTTCCAATGCCTTGCCATGCCCAACACGCCCTGCCAAGCACGCCCTGCCAAGCGCCGTTCCGTCAGCCCCCCGCGCCCGTATCGCCCCAACGCACCCAACGGCCGTGGAAACATGCCCGGCCCAGCGTCACCGCGCCCGCGCCGGGCCAAAGCCGCAGCCGCAGCGCCGCGCCATCCGCGCTCCCGTCGGCCTCCATCGACAGATGCGCAAGCGGGGCCTCCTCGCTGGCCCGCGCGCCTGCGGCTGCCAGCGCGTCCCGGCACCGAAGTTGCGTCTGGGGCGGAAAGTACTGCCAGGCCACCGTGTGAAACACGACATGCACCTTTCCCGGCATCTGCACCGCCAACCGCTGTTCCAGCCAGACAGCCGCATCCCCGCGTGCCAGCGGTGGGCGCAGGCCTGCGGCCTCATCCAGCGCGACCCGCGTGCGGATCAGGCGGTCAGGCTGGTCCGGCCACAGATAGGCCAGCAAGCGCAGCCTGTCCTCGGCCGGATCAAGCGGGTTTAGATCAACCCCTGCGCGCCCGGCAATGGCAAAGGGTGCTGCCGGGGGCAATTCCCCCTGCCACTCTGGCTGCAATCGGATCGGCCCTGCACCGCGCGGCCCATCAGGCAAGTCAAGGCGGCACCGATCCCACATCAGGTTCAGCCCGCCTGAACAGCCCAGCTCTGACAGGAGCAATGGCAAGCCAAACCGCGCCGCAATCACATATGCGGCGGCGATCAGGGGCGCAGATCGGCGCACTTCATTTGTCTGCGGCGGCTGGTCCAGCCAGCGCAGCAGATGCGCCTCATGCCGCACCAATGCCTCCATCACCGCAGGCAAGGGATCACCCGCCGCATAGGCCGCCGCAAGCCCGGCATCCTCGCCTGTCAGGATCAGCGCATGCAGCCCCCCGGCCAGACGCAGCGCCACCGCATCCCCCGCAGGCCCCGGCTCGCCCTGCCACCTCAGCACCCGGTCTGCCACTGCCATCCCCGGCGACAGGGCCTCTGCCAAACCCAAAAGCAGCCGCTCCATCAGGGGTGATCCCAACCGCCCGCAGGCCCGCGCCTGCGACCGGAAGGCAGCCCTGACCGCAGCCTCTGTCACCGAAACTTGTCCAGCAGCTTCTGCATCGGGCTGCGCGTGTCTTCGGGGGTGTCGGCTGGGGTTTCTGGCAGCGGCTTTCGCCCGGCTTCCGGCGCGTCGGTCTGCTCGTTTGTATGCACGCCCGTCTGCACCGGGCGCTGCACCGCGCGCTGCACGTCATTCTTGGCACCCACCGTGCCACGCGGCCCCGCCTCGGCCTTGTCCGAAGATCGCGGTGGCGCGGTCCGCAACGCCACCGCATTCATGAACCGCGCCCCGTCCCCATCGGCCAGCGCTGCCGCGCCGTCGGAGATGCCGCGCAAAAGATCATCCAGCCAATCCTGATCCGCCTTGGCGAAATCGTTCAAGACATAGGCCGCCACCGCATCCTTGTGCCCCGGATGCCCGATCCCCAGCCGCACCCGCGCATAAGCATCGGTCCCTAGGTGCTGATGGATTGACCGCAACCCGTTATGCCCGGCATGCCCCCCGCCCGGCTTGACCCGCGCCTTGCCGGGCGCAAGGTCCAACTCATCATGAAAAACCGATATATCAGAGGGCGTTAGCTTATAGAATACCATCGCCGCCCGCACGCTTTCGCCTGACAGATTCATGAATGTCTGCGGCTTCACCAACAGCACCTTGTCTTGCCCCAGCCGCCCCTCGGCAACACTGGCCTTGAACGCCGCCTTCCACGGCCCGAACCCGTGATCCGCCGCGATCCGGTCCAGCGCCATGAACCCGATATTGTGACGGTTGCCCGCATATTTCGCGCCCGGATTGCCAAGCCCCACGAAAATCTTCACGCCACCGCCCCTTCAAAGCCCACTGCCGACCATTGCCGCAGCAAGCTGGTCCACGCAAGCCTGCAGCAGGGGGTTGACGCCGACAAGGCCCTGCCCGACCTTCATCCGCAGGTCCAGAGGGGGATTTCGTGCGGTACACGGTGGTCTGTTCGGTCAAGGATGAAGGGCCGTTTCTGGTGGAATGGATCTGCTGGCAACGGATGCTGGGCTTTACTGACATTGTCATTGTCACCAATGCCTGCACCGACCATTCCCCACAGCTCCTCGATGCCTTCGCCACTGCTGGATGGATCACCCATCTGGTGCACGAAGTCCCTGATGGCAAACACATAACCGGTCGCAAGCTTGCCGCGGCAAAGGCCCTGCCGCAGGTCAATGATGCCGATTGGGTCATGGTGGCGGATGTCGATGAATTCCTCGTCATCCATCCCGGCAGGGGTCAACTTTCCGATTTGCTTGAACAACCGGGCAAGCCCTTCCTCGGCATGTCGATCCCGTGGCGCATCTTCGGCACCGCCGGGCGCAAGCTGTGGGAGGATGGCCTGACCCACCGCCAATGCCTGCGCGCGGGGGTCGCGGGTGGCCGCCTGTCCGGCTGGGTCAAATCCATCCACCGCCATCCCGACTGGTTTGCCCGGCTGGGAGAACATTCCCCCAAGCGCCTGCGCCCGCGCCGGCTTGCGCAATGGGGCAGCGGAGGGATGATCTGGGTCAATCCGCAGGGGGCCGAGGTTGCGGGCTGGACCCCGCAGGATGACAGCCTGCGCATCCTGCCCGATGACCTGCGTGGCTGGGATGTGGCGCAAATCAACCATTACATGCTGCGCTCGGCCGAAAGCTTCGCACTCAAACGCGGCACTTTGTCCCCTGTGGCGGGCAAGGACCGCTACACCGACACCTATTTTGACCGTGCCGAACAGAACGCCGTCGAAGACCGCAGCGCACTGCGCCACGCATCCGAGTTCGACGCCATGCACGCCGCTGCGATGGCCCTGCCGGGCATCCATCGCCTGCACCACCTGTGCTGCGCCGATTACGTCCGCAGGCTTGCATCCAAGGCAGAGCGCGAAGCCACCAGCGACCCGCGCCTCGCGCATCATCTGGCCCTTGCCGAAGGCTAGCCGGAAACGAAAAAGGGCGCGTCAGGTTTCCCTGACGCGCCCGATTATCCGCAATCCGGGAAGATCACTCTTCCGCAGCAACCAGCCCCGACGGAGCTGCGATATTCGCGATCACGAAGTTCCGTGCGATCGTTGGCTTCGCGCCTTTCGGCAGAGCCACATCTTCGATGTGGATCACGTCGCCGATCACCTTGCCGGTCAGGTCAACCGTGATGTGATCCGGGATATCCCCGGCGGTCACTTCCAGTTCAACTTCCGAACGGACCACGGTCAGCGTGCCGCCGCGCTTCAGGCCGGGGCTTGCTTCGTGGTTGATGAATTCCACGTGGATGAACAGGTTGATCCGCGATTCATCGCCAACCCGCATGAAATCCACATGGGTCGGCAGATCCTTCACCACGTCACGTTGGACGCCGCGGCAGATCACATGCACGTCTTCGCTGCCTTCAACCTTCAGGTTGAACAGCGTCTGCAGGAAACGGCCCTGACGCAGACGCTTGAGCAGATAGTTATAGTTCAGGTTGATGGGCGAAGGCTCTTTGCCATCGCCATACACGATACCGGGTACGTTGCCCTCACGACGAGCTTGACGAGCGGCCCCCTTGCCTGTCCCCGTACGTACCGCGGCCAAAAGATCAGGGATCTCACGAGCCATTGGTTCTCTCCATAGAATAAATCCGCCGCCCTCCAAGGGTGTGCGACGCGACCGGGGGGCTATAGCCGCGATTCGCCATGAAGGGAAGCAGGAATCCGGTCGCCCCCGATGGCCCGCCTGTCGCGGGCGGGCTTGCCGCAAAATGGGGCGCGGGCTACCTGCGTGGGGCAGGAGATTTCGATATGTCCATTTCCACCACCCTTGTCGCGGCCCGGGCACCGATTGCCGCATTCGCCGCCATGGGCGTGCTCTGGGGTACCTTCGCCGCCGTGCTGCCGGACCTCAAGGCGCAGCTGGATGCCACGGAATCCCAACTCGGCCTGCTGATCCTGCCAACGCCGCTTGCGGCTGTGACCGCGATGTTGCTTGCCCCCTTGATCGGTGCAGCACTGGGTCGGATCGCCCTGCCCATCGCCACGCTGCTGATGGCGGCGGCCTTTGCCCTGCCGGGGCAAGCAGCGCAGGTCTGGCTGTTTCCGCTTGCCATGATGGCCTGCGGTGGGGCCACAGGCCTGACGGACGTGCTGATGAATGCCCGTGTCGCCGCGCTGGAAAATGACCGGGGCCTGCATCTGATGAACCTCTGCCACGCCGCCTACAGTTTTGGCTATGCGGGTGGGGCCATCGCAACCGGCCTGATGCGCGGTGAGGGCTGGGCGCCCGGCTCTGTCATGGGGACCATGGCTCTGACGGCGGGTGTCCTGGCGCTGATCACGTGGGAGCGTGACGGAACCATCCATGGCTTGCGCAAGCCCAAGGATGGCACCGCAGGCCATCTTGGCCTGATCCCGGTGATCGGCGGCGGAATCGTCCTGATCGCCTTCCTGACGGAGAACGCGGCCGAAAACTGGTCGGCCCTGCATATCGAGAAAACCTTGGGCGGCAGCCCGGAAGAGGGCGCGATGGGCCCCGCCGCCCTTGCCCTGACAATGGGTTTCGCCCGCCTTGCCGGGCAGGGCATCGTCACGCGCGTCAATCCGTTCCGCTTGCTGATGGGCGGCGCGGTGCTTTCGGCCTTTGGCGCGCTTGGCGCGGCGCTGGCCACCACACCGATGATGGCCTATGCGGGTTTCATCGTCATGGGCATCGGCTCTTCCGTCATCGCCCCCACCGCCTTTTCGCTAGTGGGCCGACTTGCCGATCCGCAATCGCGCGCCCGCGCCGTGGCACGGGCCACGCTGTTTGGCTATTTCGGCTATTTCTTCGGGCCGCCATCACTCGGCTTCATTGCAGGCGCTTTCGGCCTGCGCTTCGCCTTTGTTTTCGCCTCGATCATGCTGCTGGCGGTCCTCATCCTCGCCCCGCTCATGGCAAGGCAAAACCGGCTCCAGAGCGCCTGACCCTGCACATTCTTCTTTGTGAAGATATCTTGGGCGCCAGCCATCGTGTTCGCCATCGGCCCAAGAGCCGGTGGCGGGCGGGCAAAGCCCCCCGGCGCTCTCCGCCCAAAGGAAACAGCTTACAGGAAGTCGCCCTCGAAATCCTTCGGGATCAGCAGGTTGTGCCGCCCCAGTTTGCCCACATCCTTTTCGCCGCACAGCGCCATGGTGATGTCCAGCTCCTTGCGGATCACCTCCAGCGCCGACGTCACCCCGGCCTCGCCCATGGCGCCAAGCCCGTGGATATAGGCACGCCCGATGAACGTCCCCTTTGCCCCCAGCGCCAGCGCCTTCAACACGTCCTGACCGGACCGGATACCGCTGTCCATGAACACTTCAGTCCGGTCACCCACCGCCCGTACGATGCGCGGAAGCATCCGGATCGATGACAACGCGCCGTCCAGCTGCCGCCCGCCATGGTTGGACACGATGATCGCATCCGCCCCGAAATCCGCCGCACGCCGGGCATCCTCCTCATCCAGGATACCCTTCAGGATCAGCTTGCCACCCCATTTGTCACGGATGCGGGCAATCTTGTCCCAGTCCAGCTGCGGGTCGAACTGCTCATTCGTCCAGCTCATCAGGCTGGACATGTTGCCCACCCCCTTGGCATGGCCCACGATGTTGCGGAAGGTCCGCCGCTTGGTCCCCAGCATCTCCAGCGACCATTGCGGCCGGATCGTCATGTCCAGAATGTTGCGCAGCGTCAGGCGCGGCGGCGCGGACAACCCGTTCTTCAGATCCTTGTGCCGCTGCCCCAGAATCTGGAGATCCAGTGTCAGAACCAGCGCGTAACATCCCGCCTTGCGGGCCCGTTCGATGGCGCTGTCGACGAATTCCTCGTCCTTCATGACATACAGCTGAAACCAGAACGGCGCCTTTGTGTGTTCGGCAATATCCTCGATCGAACAGATCGACATGGTCGACAGCGTGAACGGCACCCCCGCCTTTTCCGCCGCGCGCGCCGCCTTGATCTCCCCGTCCGCACGCTGCATCCCGGTCATCCCTACCGGGGCCAGCGCCACCGGCATGGAAACCTTGGTCCCGATCATCGTGCTGTCGGTGCGCCGTCCCAGCATGTCGACCGCCACCTTCTGGCGCAGCCGCAGCTTCTGAAAATCGGTCGTGTTCTCGCGGAATGTCTGTTCGGTGTAGCTGCCGCTTTCGCAGTAGTCGAAGAACATCTTCGGCGTCCGGCGCTTGTGCAGCCGTTTCAGGTCATCGATGCAGGTGATCACGGGCATGGCGGCACGTCCTGTCTGGATTGGTTATCTTTGCTTACCAATTTCAAACCTTCGCAGCAAGCTGAACCACGGCCCGCGCGGCACAACATTGCGGCACGGAACTTGCAGCCGCCCTTCGCCATATCGCAAAGGCCTTGCTCCGCATGTCTGATCCGCTGCTGCCGACCTTGTCCCTCTTTGCCGCGCTCTCCGCCGCGCATCACGCTGCGCAGCGGCTGATCGAGGCGCGGCTGCCCAAGGGATTGAACGCCCCGCAATTTACGGTGCTGGAACGGCTGGCATGGCAGGGCGAGGGGCAAACCCCCGCCAGCATCGCCGAAAGTTTCGGCTGGCCCAAGACCACGATGTCACACACGATCACAGTGCTGGAAACGCGCGGCCTTGTCCGGTTGGAGCCCAACCCGCGCGACGGCCGATCGAAATGCCTCTGGCTCACGCCAAGAGGCCGCAGCATGGCGCTGGCAGGCCGCGCTGCAATAGAGGCGGATCTCGCCACCATCGCCGCCTTGGCACCCGGCAATTCACTTGAGGGGCTGACGGCCGACCTGCACTCGCTCGCCGTTCGCCTGTCGGAACAGCGCCGCTTTCCCGACGCAGCCTGACAGCGCGTTCAGGCGGAATGTGCCCCCGCCGCAAGGGCTGCAACATTGGCCAGAACCTCGGCCACGGGCTTGCCCGCGCCGATATCCTTCACGATGGCCGACCCGACCACGCAACCATCCGCCACACCTGCAATCGCCCGCGCTGTATCGGGCGTGGTGATGCCGAACCCCACGATGATCGGCAGATCGGTCGCCGCCTTGATCCGCGCCACTTCGGGTGCCACATCCACGGCCTGCGCCGCCGCCGCCCCGGTGATCCCGGTGATCGACACGTAATAGACAAAGCCCGACGTGTTCTGCAGCACCTTTGGCAAACGCTTGGCATCGGTCGTCGGCGTGGCCAGACGGATGAAGTTGATCCCGGCCTTTTGCGCCGGGATGCACAGTTCATCATCCTCTTCCGGCGGCAGGTCGACCACGATCAACCCGTCAATCCCGGCGGCCACCGCCTCTGTCAGGAATCGGTCCACCCCGCGCGAATAGATCGGATTGTAATAGCCCATCAGGACGATGGGCGTCATCGTATCGCCCTTGCGGAAAGTGCGCACCATATCCAGCACGGCATCCATCGTCATGCCCGCCTCCAGCGCCCGCTGCCCGGCCAGCTGGATCGTCGGGCCATCGGCCATCGGGTCGGTGAAGGGCATCCCCAGTTCGATGATGTCCACCCCTGCAGCAGGCAGCCCCTGCATCACGGCCATGGACGTGGCGGCATCCGGATCACCACCCATGATATAGCTGACAAAGGCCTTTTTGCCTTCGCGCTTCAACCGCGCGAATGTGTCGTCGATTCTGGTCATTGGCTGGCCCTGTCCCCGAAATGCTCCGCCACGCGTTTTGCCGGACAGGGGGGCAAAGATCAATGGCCCCGCAGCACCTGCCCCCTGCCCGATTGGGACCCCTCTCCTGCACTTTTTCCTACAGGAACATCCCGCTCGCTTGCGAAGCCGCGCCGCGCGCCCTAGAAGCCCTGCGACAGTCAGGAAAGGGTTTGAACCATGGGTTTCAAGATGGGGATCGTGGGTCTGCCGAATGTCGGCAAGTCGACCCTGTTCAACGCGCTCACACGGACTGCCGCCGCGCAGGCCGCAAATTTCCCATTCTGCACCATCGAACCGAACGTGGGCGAGGTCG
>CALRMS020000073.1:0-15606 GCA_943369275.1 Rhodobacter maris
TTTTCGCCCCCCCGGTTCACCTGAGAATTTTCATTGAAAATTCTCAGGTTCGTCGCCCAAGATTTTTCGCAGAAAAATCTTGGGCTCTTGGTCACTCATGCCCCGACTTCCCCGTGGGCGCTGGCCTAACCCGCCCTGATCATGCCATACCTGCCCCCGAAACCACCAAGAGCGGAGACAGACAAGATGGGCTTCGGCAAGGGCTGCCACCTGCACCTGATCGATGGATCGGCCTTCATCTTCCGCGCCTATCACGCGCTGCCGCCGCTGACGCGCAAATCCGATGGCCTGCCCGTGGGCGCCGTGGCCGGGTTCTGCAACATCCTGTTCCGCTATCTCGAAGGCAACAAGGGCCCCGATGCCCCCAATGGCGCGCCCACCCATGTGGCCGTGATCTTCGATCATTCCTCGCTCACCTTCCGCAACACGATCTACCCGCTCTACAAGGCCAACCGCCCGGAACTCCCCGAAGACCTGCGCCCGCAATTCCCGCTGACGCGCGAAGCCACCCGCGCCTTCAACATCGCCTGCATCGAGACTGAGGGGTTTGAGGCCGATGACATCATCGCCACCCTGTCGGTCGAGGCGACAAAGGCAGGCGGCGATGTCACCATCATCTCGTCGGACAAGGATCTGATGCAACTCGTCGGCCCCGGCGTGATGATGTTCGACCCGATGAAAACCCGCGCCATCGGCCCGGATGAGGTGTTCGAAAAATTCGGTGTCGCCCCCAATCGCGTGGTCGACGTACAGGCCCTTTCGGGCGACTCTGTCGACAACGTCCCCGGCGCGCCCGGCATCGGCATCAAGACCGCCGCCCTGCTCATTCAGGAATACGGCGATTTGGAAACGCTGCTGGAACGCGCAACCGAGATCAAACAACCCAAGCGGCGCGAGGCGCTGCTCGACAATGCCGATCTGATCCGCATCTCCAAACAACTGGTGCAGCTCAAGGCCGACACCCCCCTCGACGTGACGCTTGATGATCTTGAGGTCCGCCTCCCCGACCCCGAGGCGCTGATGGGTTTCCTCAACCAGATGGAGTTCCGCACCCTCACCCGCCGCGTTGCCGAAAGCCTGAAAGTGGCCCCCCCGGCCCCGCTGCCCGAAGGCAAGGGCACGGACATGAACCACCCCGAACCCGCCGCCAGCGCCGCGCAACGCCCCTTCGATCACGCGGCCTATACGGCCATCACCGACCTTGCCATGCTGCACCAATGGATCGCCACGATCCGCGACCGGGGATATGTGGCCGTGGATACGGAAACCACCAGCCTTGATGAGATGCGCGCCGAACTGGCGGGTATTTCGCTTTGTGTCGAGGCAGGTAAAGCCGCCTATATCCCGCTCACCCACCGCTCCGGCACCGATGATCTGTTCGGTTCCGCCAAACTGGCCGAAGGCCAGCTGGGCATGGGCGCCGTCCTCTCTGCCCTCAAACCCGTTCTGGAAGACGCGTCGATCCTGAAGATCGGCCAGAACATGAAATACGACTTCAAGATCTTCGCCCGCCACGGCATCCGCATCACGCCTTTTGACGACACGATGCTGATGTCCTCGGCGCTGCACGCCGGGCTGAACAATCATGGCATGGATGCCCTCTCGGAAACCCATCTGGGCCATGTCCCGATCCCGATCAAATCCCTGCTCGGCACGGGAAAATCGGCCATCACCTTCGACCGCGTCCCCGTGGCGGATGCCGTGAAATACGCGGCCGAGGATGCCGACGTCACCCTCCGCCTCTGGCAACACCTCAAGCCCCAGCTTCACCGGGGCCATGTGACCACCGTCTACGAAACCCTCGAACGCCCCCTCGTCCCGGTGCTGGCCGATATGGAAATGGCCGGCATCCAGGTGGACCGCGACACGCTTTCGCGCATGTCCAACGCATTCGCCCAAAAAATGGCGGGGCTGGAGGCAGAGATTCAGGACATCGCAGGCGAACCCTTCAACGTGGGCTCGCCCAAGCAACTGGGCGAGATTCTTTTCGACCGGCTTCAGGTGCCAGGCGGTGAAAAGGGCAAGACCGGGGCCTATGCCACCGGGGCCGACATCCTTGAGGATATCACCACACTGGAAGACGCCCACCCCAAGGCCGCCCGGCTTGCCGCCCGCGTGCTTGACTGGCGTCAACTGTCCAAGCTGAAATCTACCTACACCGACGCGCTGCAGGACCACATCCACCCGGAAACCGGGCGCGTCCACACCTCATACTCCATCACCGGGGCCGTCACGGGCCGCCTCTCTTCCACCGATCCGAACCTGCAAAACATCCCCGTCCGCACCGAGGAAGGCCGCCGCATCCGCGAGGCCTTCGTCGCCCCCAAGGGCCGCCTCCTCGTCTCGCTCGACTACTCCCAGATCGAACTGCGCATCCTCGCCCATATCGCAGATATCCCCGAGCTTCAGCAGGCCTTCCGCGACGGGCTGGATATCCATGCCCTCACCGCGTCTGAGATGTTCAACGTCCCCCTCGATCAGATGACCCCCGACATCCGCCGCCAGGCCAAGGCGATCAACTTCGGCGTCATCTACGGCATCTCGGGCTTCGGCCTTGCCCGCAACCTGCGCATCCCCCGCGCCGAGGCGCAGGGCTTCATCGACCGCTACTTCCAGCGCTTCCCCGGCATCAAGGGCTATATGGACGCCACCATCAAAGAGGCGCAAGCGCGCGGATTCGTCACCACCCTCTTCGGGCGCAAGATCCACACGCCTGAAATCAACGCAAAAGGCCCCACCGCGGGCTTCGCCAAACGCGCCGCCATCAACGCGCCCATCCAGGGCACCGCCGCCGATGTGATCCGCCGCGCCATGATCCGCATGCCCGCCGCCATCGCGGACCTGCCCGCAAAGATGCTGCTGCAAGTGCATGACGAATTGCTGTTCGAGGTAGACGAAGACGCCGCCGCCACCCTCGCCGCCCGCGCGAAAGAGGTGATGGAATCCGCCGCTCACCCCGCCGTGCGTTTCAAGGTGCCGCTGATCGTCGAGGCAGGCCAAGGCCACACATGGGCGGCCGCACATTGAAAGCGCCCGCCCCCCTTACCTTCGCCACGCAGGACGAATGGAACTTCTGGCTCTCCATGCGCCATGACAAGGCAACGGACGTCTGGCTCCGCATCCCCAAGAAAGCGGCAGGTGAAGCCTCCATCGATTGGGAACAGGCGATGGAAGAGGCGTTGGTCTGGGGCTGGGTGGATGCCGCGCGAAAGCCCGATGGCCCTCACCACATGCTGCACCGTTTCACCCCCCGCCGCCCGGGCAGCCCCTGGTCGCCCAAGGCCCGCGCCACAGCCGAAAAGCTGATCGCAGGCGGCTGGATGGAAGACCCCGGTCTTGCCCAAGTCGCCCTCGCACAGGCCGATGGCCGCTGGGCCGCCGCCTATGCGGCGGAAAAGCCCGCCGACATTCCCGATGATTTCCTCACTGAGTTGGCCGCCGCCCCCGAGGCCGCGCAAAAAGCCTTCACCGCCCTGCCCGCCAAGGCCCGCGCCGCGTTGGCCTTCCGGCTCTCCACCGCCAAATCCCCCTCCGTCCGCGCCCGCCGCATCACCGAATTCATCGCAGGGCTTGGCGGCGACGAAGGCTTCAACCCATGATCGCTTCGTGGCCCGACCTGCGTGAATTCGCGCTCGGGCTGAACCTGCCCGAAGTCACCCTCGCCACCCCCTGGGGGCATGAGGCGCTCAAGGCCCACGGCAAACTCTGGTGCTACTGGTCGCCCTACGTCGATGCCGCTGTGTTCAAGGCCGATCGCGAAGAACGCGACATGCTGATGCAGGCCGATCCCGATACCTTCTGCCTGCACCCACATTACGCGCCCCACCCCCTGATCCTCGTCCGCGCCGGACGGATCGATCCTGCCTGGGCCCGCCCCCGCCTGATCCGCCACTGGCGCGACGCCGCCCCCAAACGCTGGCTCAAGGCCTGGGACGCTGCCAACCCCCATCCCTGACGCTGCCGCTTCATCTTGGCCCAAATACCCAATTCCCCGGGCCCCCCAAACACAACGCTTCCGGATAGGCGACCCCGTCCCGGGCCTGACCCGGGACATCCCTCAACGCCCCGCACCATTGCCGCCGACTGGAGGCCCGGATCAAGTCCGGGGCGCGTCACCCTCTGCACAACTTGCGCGTAACCCTGCCCCCACGCGATGAACGCCACCTTTTCAAACCGCCCGCTGCGTGCATACGCTTGTCTGCACTGCCAATCTGCACCACAGGCTGCACAGTGTTTTCACTCCCATCCAATATCATAGTGATAGCCCGGCAACTGTCTCACTTCCGCTCCACCCGCACCTGAAAACAATTGTTCCGCGCCGACCGGATATGCACGAAATCCACCCCCGGCATCGCCAGCACCTCAGACGCCCGCGCCGGGATATCGCCCGTCGCCACCACGCCGCCCGTGCCATAGACGATCCGCTCATCCGGCCCATAGCCCCGAACAATGTAATCGGGCGAGGCCAGCATCTCAGGCAGCTCCACCCCACCCCCGGCATCACAAGGATCGGCGCACAGAAAGATCGGCCCTGTCTCGGCATAGGGCTGCAGGTTGCCAAAAGGCCGATGCGCCAGAACCAGCATCCCCGCCCCTTCCGGGATCATCCGCAGGCAATGCCGACAGGGGTTCCCACCCCCATCCGACACCCGCCGCTCTGGCAAAAGCCCATAAGAATCAAAGCCCCCCGCCTGCAAGGCACGGGCAATCTCGGTCGGTATCGGAATAAATCGCAGCATCGGTGAACCCTCCTGGATTCACCCACCCTGCCCGTCAGGCCACCATCACGCGACCCGATCCTTGCGCTTTCAGGGGCGCGTCAGCATCCGCCCCAAAGGGGCACCGCCGACGATATGCAGATGGTAATGCGGCACTTCCTGCCCGCCATCTCCGCCCGCATTGGTGATGCCCCGATATCCCGCCCCGCCATCGCCAAGGCTCACCCCCAACATCGCGCAAACACTGGCCGCCGTGCGGTGGAAATCCACGATCTCTGCATCACTGGCCTCTGCACAGAAGTGATCAAAGGTCACATAAGGCCCCTTCGGAATCACCAGCACATGATGCGGCGCCTGCGGATTGATGTCGTGGAACGCCAGCGTATGCTCAGTCTCGATCAGCGTCTTGTTGGGGATCTCGCCACGCAGGATGCGGGCAAAGATATTGGTCGCGTCATAGGTATGGGCCATAGCTCTCAATCCACAAAAAGATGTCCAGTCGCCGCGATCTCACGCGCCTTTTCGACAGGAATATCAAGGAACTCTGCCAAGGGCAGCGTATTTTCATCCACGCTCGCGCTTTGGCGGATGCGGTGGAAACCGGCAAAGTTGGCATCCCGCAACCGGTCGCTTTCGAACTTCACGTCATAGCGGATCGTGGGAAGCAGCCGGTCGATGGTTTCCTTGGGCGTCTTGTCCCCCGCCAGACCCACCCGCCGCGCATGGCCCACCAGATAGTCGTCGGTGAAGTCACATTCGATCTCCAACAACCGCACCTGCGCCTTGTCGTTATAGAAATCCTGCATCAGGTCCACATTGGCCGGATCAATGCAGAACAGCAGCCGGTCCGATTGCCAGTAATCGAACAGCATCCGTACCAGCGCGCGCCTGTGGCGCGTCCGTTTCTCCAGCGTCGTCTGGATGCCGCCCAGATCGGGCAGCGGGGTGGACCCCTCATTGAACAGGTAATCCATCGCAGGCAGGTTTGTCACATCCCGCACCCGCTCCACCAACCGCTTGGCCACATGCCATTTCTTGCACGTCACCATCATCAACGTGCGTTCCCGGCCCAGCGACGATTCCCGCTCCCAGAAGCGCGGCGCAAAGCGGCGGCCCACCCGCCCCCGCCCCGTCAGGAACCGGAACAGGCTGCGCCCCTCGTTCGATATGGTGAACTGCACGCCCTTGGCGGCATACAGCTTGCCCAAGCGCTCCTTCAGATCCGTCGCATCAGGCGAAATCTTGCGCGCGAACAGGTAATCCTGACTGACCAGCAGATCGTAATGGTCGTTGTAGAATGTCAGCGGCATCCCGTAATCCGTGAACATCAGGAATGTCAGCGTCCGCGTCCGGATCTCCGCCTCGGGCACCAGATGGCGCACCAGCGTCTGAAAGAACGTCTCGTCGGGAATCCATGTCGTGCGGAAAAACCGCATCACATCGCGCCGGGTGTCGCAGAAATCCAGCACCCATTCCACCGTCCGCCGCCGCAGACACCACCACTGGCTGCCGATCTGCATCTGGATATCTGCGGGCACCTGCCGCGCCAGCCCCAGCTTCTGCTGCAGTTGCATGGATCCATAGAACAGCTTTTTATGCGTGCGCTCGTTGAACCAGTGACGATAGATCAGCCGCTCTTCCTTGATCCCGGTCTTGATCCAGTCCGAGGTAAAGAAATCAAAGCTCTCGATGTAATCGGCCTCGTCCCGGTCCAGAAAATGATGGGCGAATTCTGCCGATTTGATCGGCATGCAATCCCCCGACAACATGTAGAAATGCGTCGCCCGCGGAAAGGCATCCACCGCCGCCCGCACCGCCAGCAGCGTCGCCTCCACCAGGCTCCACGCACCCCAGCCGCACTTGATCCGCTTGCGGGCAAAGGTCACCGACTCATTCGCCGCAAGCGCCGCGCGGATCTGGTCAAACGCCTCGCGCGGCGCACGCGCGTCGAAATGGATAGAGACGAAATCCCCTGCCGCCGTCAGACGCTGCGCCTGCGCGATGATGCCATCGGGGTCCTTGTGACACAAAAGAATATAGGCGATCTTGGCCATGGGATCCGACTTGTCACGGTGCGCTAAGTGTCACTGAACACACAAATAACGCAGGCGGCCTCAACGGTCATTGAATAAACGACATTTCTTTGCTTTTTTGTGGCCATTGGGTCAAGGGCACGTCAGATCGCCCGGCGTTGGAGGCAGCTTTTAAATGGGATTTCCCGGCACCTGGATGACCGAAAGCGAAAGCGTCGTGTACCGCGTGGTGCCGAAATGCGCTTGCTCGTCCATCGGTCAGATCATGTTCTATTCCGATCATGGCCGCTTCTTCGATGGCGACATCCATGACAGCACCACCGGCCTGCACAAATGGGCGCAGGAAGACAGCCAGCGCCTGATCGAGGCGAACGTAAAGGGCCACAAGTCCTTTGCCTTCACCTGCGTGCGCAACCCCTATACCCGCGTCCTGTCATCCTTCTTCGACAAGATCTGCGGCATCCAGCGCAACGGCAAACGCTACCGCGGCAACCTCGTGCCCATGCTGGTGCAGAAATACGGGGTCGAGGTCGGCGGCGACGACGGCAAGCAGGAATTCGACCAGATCGCCAGCTTCCGCCGCTTCCTCCTCTTCGCGCGCGACACCATCCGCTTCAAGAAACCGATGGAGCCGGACATCCACTGGTCGGCCATGTCAGGCCATATCTCGACCTTCATCGTGAATGGCGGGCGCTATGACCACATCTTCTTCACCGAGAAATTCGATGAAGGCATGCAGGTCGTGCTCGACAACATCAAGACCAAGCACAAGATCAACCTCAAGAAGATCCCGAAGTTCAACGAAAGCGAAGGCCACGGCCCCAAACGGCTCCACCCGGTCCAGGACTATTTCGACGACCTGTCGCATCACCTGATGTGGGAAATCTACAAGCGTGATTTCCAGCTCTTCAAATACGATTTTGACGATCCGTCCAACAAGATGCCCAAGGGCGAGGTCGATCTTGATGAGGTTCACGCCAAGCTGGGCGACTGATCCGCCTTCCATCGGCCCCCGGGGGTTTTCCACCCCCGGACCCCCGGAGGATATTTTCCCAGAGAAGATAGGGCGAACGGCTCAAGACTGTCCGGCACCCCGACGGGGGATCACTCCAGCCGCGGGGTGCCGTCTCTCCTCTGGCGGTCATCGGCTTCCCAGCCTGTACCGCAAGATTGAATATCACAGGCAATGGTTGCGAAATCCTTAGCCCGGCCTACTGAACCGCAACTGATTTCTTCTCTGCCCAAATATCCAAATCCAACGCCGCCACGGTCACACCGGCCGGGCGCTGTTCCGCGGCAGCGGCGGCGCGCGAAGGCCCGGGCTTGCCCCGGCGCCCGAGCAAGCCGCCACCCCCGATCAGATCAGCCCTTCCGCCCGGAACAGCGCCTGCAGGTCCGCCTCGGGGCGCGCGCCAAAATGGCTGATGACCTCTGCCGCCGCCACACAGCCCATGCGCCCGCTGACCGCCAGCGGCTGGCCCGTCGCCAATCCGTAAAGGAACCCCGCCGCGAACTGGTCACCCGCGCCGGTCGCATCCACCGGAACCACGCGGCGCACTGGCACCGTCACGGTTTCATCCCCGCGCACCAGAATGACCTCATCCCCCGACCGGGTGCAAACCACCACCCCCGCATCCGCCGCTGCCTGTTCCAGCGCCGCCGACAGGTCGGTCTGATACAGCGACGACCATTCATGTTCGTTGCCGATCACGTAATCCAGATCCTTCACCAACCGCCGGAAATCATCACGGTGGCGGTCCACGCAGAACGGGTCCGACAGCGCGATCCCCGCCATCCCGCCTGCATCCCGGCACAGCTTCGCCGCGCGCTCAAAGGCCTGCTTGCCCTTGGGCTTGTCGTAGAGATACCCCTCAAGGAACAGCAGCGTCGCCGCCCCGGCCACGTCATCTGACACATCCTCCGGCCCCAGCTCGGACGAAATCCCCAGATAGGTGTTCATCGACCGCTCGCCATCCGGCGAGACAAAGATCATCGACCGCGACGTGGGCAATTCCCCCCCCGCCACTGGCGGGTTGGGAAAGGCCGTCCCGGCATCGGCCATGGTCTGCGCATAGAACCGCCCCAGCGCATCGTCATGCACCCGCCCGATGAAGGCGGTCCGCAGACCCAGATTGCCCAGCCCCGCGATGGTATTGGCCACCGATCCGCCAGGCGCCTGCACCCGCGCCTTCATCGCGGCATAAAGCAACTCGCCCCGCTCGCGTTCCACCAGCTGCATGATGCCCTTCTCAATCCCCATCATCTCGATGAAGCTGTCATCGGCCTGATTGAACACATCGACGATAGCATTGCCGATGCCGACGACATCATAGGTCTTCATTCGGTCTTTTCCTCATACAAACAAAGGTCGTTGATCGGGCAAATGCCGCATTTGGGCTTGCGCGCGACACAGATATAGCGGCCATGCAGGATCATCCAGTGATGCGCATGCAGCTGGAATTCGGCGGGAACATGGTCCTCGATGGCCCGCTCAACCGCCGTCTCGTCCTTGCCCGGCGCAATGCCGCTGCGGTTGCCAAGGCGAAAGATATGCGTGTCCACCGCCTGCGCCGGTTGCTTGAACCACATGTTCAGCACCACATTCGCCGTCTTGCGCCCCACCCCCGGCAGCGATTGCAACGCCGCGCGCGAGGATGGCACCTCGCCGCCATATTCCTCGATCAGGATACGGCTCAACTTGATGACGTTCTTCGCCTTGTTGCGGAACAGGCCGATGGTCTTGATATGTTCAATCAAGCCCTCCTCGCCCAGTTCCAGCATCTTCTCAGGCGTATCGGCCATAGCGAACAGCTTCCGCGTCGCCTTGTTCACCCCCACATCGGTGGCCTGCGCCGATAGCGCCACCGCCACCAACAGGGTGAACGCATTCACATGCTCCAGCTCGCCCTCCGGCGCTGCATCCAGCGCGTGAAAGCGGGTGAAGATTTCCTTCATCGCGGCATAGGAAAGCTGCTTGGCCATGCATCCCGCCATAAGCGAGGCCTCCGCACTGGGCAAGTCGGGATGCGCAAATTCCGGGTCGCCTGTGGCCCTCTGCCCCCCTAGATTGCCACAACAGGAGTCAACCATGCCCGATCAGACCGACCTTCAATCCCCCAGCTACCACTACGCCGTCATCGCCCGCGCCCTGGACGTGATCGACGCGGCCGGTCCGTCCCTGACGCTCGACGATCTCGCCGCCCGGATGGACATGTCGCCCGCCCATTTCCAGCGCGTCTTTTCCCAATGGGTGGGCATCTCGCCCAAGCGGTATCAGCAATATCTGGCGCTCGGCCACGCCCGGCAGATGCTGGCCGAACGCTTCACCGTGCTGGATACGGCGCTTGCCACCGGCCTGTCCGGCACCGGCCGCCTGCATGATCTGTTCCTGCGCTGGGAAGCCATGAGCCCCGGCGATTTCGCGCTTGGCGGCAAAGGGTTGACGATCCGCGAAGGCTGGTTCGACACCCCCTTCGGCCCTGCCATCGTCATGGGCACCGAAAAAGGGATCTGCGGCATGGGCTTTGCCGCCGATATGGGGGTTGAGGCCGCAGAGGATGACCTGCGCCGCCGCTGGCCCAAGGCCGCCTACATCACGGATCCCGAAATGCTGCGCCCCTGGGTGGACGCCGCCTTCGGCACCACGGCCCCCGCCGAAACCCCCATCCACCTGATCGGCGCCCCCTTCCAGATCAAGGTGTGGGAGGCGCTTTTGCGCATCCCCACGGGCCATGTCACCACCTATTCGCAGCTCGCCGGGGCCGTCGGCCACCCAAAGGCCGTGCGCGCCGTGGGCACCGCCGTTGGTCGCAACCCGATCAGCTTTCTCATCCCCTGCCACCGCGCCCTGCGCAAATCGGGCGCGCTTGGCGGCTATCACTGGGGCCTGCCAGTGAAGCGCGCGATCCTTGCCTGGGAATCCGCGCGCACCGGAATGTGATGCGCGGAATGTCGCCGCAGATGGGCCGCTGCTATCCTGCACGTCTTCAGACTGGTATATGAATACCCGGCATCCGCGCTTGCGGGCGATAACCATCAAGGCGACAAAATGATCTCCAAGACCCCCCTCATCCTTTCCGCCCTCGGCCTTCTTGCCCTGACGGCCTGCGTCCCGGCAGACCCCTATGCCACCCAGGGCTCCCCGCAGCTGGGCCCCCGCGCGCAGTCCGGCGCGCTGATCGGTGCCATGGCCGGTGGCCTTCTCGGCTCGCAAAGCAGCGATGACCGTCTGTTGAAAACCGCCGTTGGCGCGGGCATCGGCGCCGTCGTTGGCGGGGCCATCGGCACCACGCTGGACGCACAGGCCGCCGAACTGCGTGGCATCAACGGCCAGTTCAACGTGACGAACATGGGTGACTACCTGATCGTCAACATGCCGCAGGACCTTCTCTTCTCCGTCGACAGCGCCGCCCTGCGCCCCGACCTTCAGGATGACATCCGCTCGGTCGGCCAGAACCTGCTGCGCTATCCCAACAGCCAGATCCAGATCATCGGCCACACCGACAACACCGGATCGGCCAGCTACAATCAGGATCTGTCGCAGCGCCGGGCCGTGTCGGTCGCCGATATCCTGCGCGGCAGCGGTGTGCCCAGCAACCGCGTCACGGCCTTTGGCCGGGGCGAGGATCAGCCCATCGCTTCGAACCTCACGCCCGAAGGGCGCGCGCAGAACCGTCGCGTGGAAATCATCATCCGCCCGACCCGCTGATCGCGCTTCCACCACTCTCCAAGGCCGGGCACCCTGCCCGGCCTTTTTCATTGTGAACCCCAAACTTTGGTCATAAATTCCGACCAATCCTTGGGGGTGCCATGCCGTTCCACAAAGTCCGCCCCGAAAAACTGTCGCAGACCGTGATCCGGCAGATCGAACTTCTCATTCTGCGCGGCATCCTGCGGCCCGGCGAACGCCTGCCGTCCGAACGCGAACTGGCGGAACGGATGGATGTCTCGCGCCCCTCGCTGCGCGAAGCCGTGGGGGATTTGCAGGATCGCGGCCTTCTGGTGGCCCGCCCCAATGCAGGCATCTACGTGGCCGATGTCCTGGGCTCCGCTTTCGCGCCCGCACTGGTGGACCTGTTCTCCCGCCATGACGAGGCGGTATTCGACTACATCGCCTTTCGCCGCGATATGGAGGGGCTGGCCGCCGAACGTGCCGCGCGCCTTGCGTCAGACACCGATCTGATGGTCATCAACGCCATCTACGCCAAGATGGACGCCGCCCACGGCAAGCGCGATCCGTCGGATGAGGCGGCGCTGGACGCCGAATTCCACATGGCCATCATCGAGGCCAGCCATAACGTCGTCATGCTGCACATGATGCGGTCGATGTTCGATCTGCTGCGTCAGGGCGTGTTCTACAATCGCCAGATGATGTTCAAGGCCCGCACCACGCGCGAAGCGCTGCTCGATCAGCACCGTGCGATCAATGCCGCCCTTCAGGCCCGCGATCCGGCCACCGCCCGCAGCGCGGTAGAGGCCCACCTCACCTATGTGGAAACCGCGCTGACCGAACAGATCCGCGCCGAACGCAACGAATCCATCGCCCGCCAAAGGCTTGAACACGAACAAGGCCGGTAAGGCCCATGAAAAAACCCGGCACAGGGCCGGGTTCCTTCCATTCCATGTGATCCGCGGGATCAGTGCAGCTTTGCTTCCACCTGCGCAATGGCCGCGTCGATAGAGGCAGAGGTTCCCTCTGCCGTCATCTGCTTGGCCAGCACGTCGCCTGCCGCCGCAACCGCCACGGCAATCGCCTGCTCGCGCACCGCGCGAATGGCAGATGCCTCGGCCGAAGCGATCTGATCCTCGGCCGCCGCCATCCGCCGCGCGATGGACGCCTGCAGATCGGCCTTGGCCTGCTCTGCCGCGCTCATCGCTTCTTCCTTGGCATTGGCAACGATCCGCTCGGATTGCTCCTGCACGTCCTTTTGCTTGCGCTCATAGGATGCCAGCAGGGCCTTGGCCTCGTCGCGCAGGCTGCGCGCCTCTTCCAGTTCCGCCTTGATCTGCGCGGCGCGGCCATCCAGCAACCCCACGATCATGGCCGGCACCTTGTACTTCAGCAGGATGCCGATAAACACCAGAAAGCCGATGCTCACCACGAAATCGGTGTTGCTCAGCGAAAAGAACGGCTTGTCCGCCGCCGCAAAGGCGGGGGTGGCGGACAGCGCCAGAAATGCCAGAAGCGTTCTCATCGCCATCACCCTTTCAGCCGTGCGGTCACAGCCGCGGTCACCGACCGCGCATCCGCCTTGCCGCCCAGCGCATTGACCAGTTCCTTGGCGGTATCCTTCGCCACTTCGGTCACGGCTTCCAGCGCCCCGGCACGAATCTCGCCGATCCGCTTTTCCGATTCCGCCGACCGCGCCGCGATCTCGGCATCGGCCCGCGCAGTTGCGGCATCCAGATCCTTCTGGATCTCGGCCCGCGCCTCGGCCACAATCTTCGCAGCCTCCGCACGCGCCCGCGTCAACGCATCCTGATAGGCCTTCTCGGCGTCAACCGCCTTGGCCTTCAGTTCTTCCGCTGCCGTCAGGTCATTCGTGATCGTGCCCTTGCGTTCCGCCAGAACCCCGCCAATCCGGGGCAGCGCGATACGCGACAGGACGAAATAGATCGCGATCAGCGCGACGACCAACCAGAAGATCTGGTTCGGCATCCACTCCACGCACAGCTGCGGCATCCCAATGGCACTGCCATTGGCATCCACGCAGGCTCCGATCACATCGGCAGTCGATTCAGTTGCCATCTTGTCCTCCGTCGGACCCTTTGAACTTCGAAGGGCCGCCGGTTCCCCGGCGTGCCCCCCAATAAGGATACGAAGTCAGATCAGACGGCGAACATCAGCAGAAGCGCCACGAGGAACGCGAAGATCCCCAGAGCTTCTGCAAAGGCCAGACCGATGAACAGCGTCGCGGTCTGCGAACCGGCTGCCGACGGGTTGCGCAGGGCGCCCGCCAGGAAGTTCGCGGCCACGTTGCCCACACCGATGGCGGCCATGCCCGAACCGATGGCGGCGAGGCCGGCACCGATGAACTGACCCATGCTTGCGATATCGCCTTCCATGATTTTCTCCTTAGATGGAATGCTGTTGATTAGAACCGACAGGCGCCTCAGTGGCCGGGATGCAAGGCATCCCGCAGATAGACGCAGGTCAGGATGGTAAAGACATAGGCCTGAATAAAGGCGACCAGCACCTCAAGCCCATAGATCGCGACAACGGCCAGAATCGACACCGGCGCCAAGGCCACCACGCCCGCAAAGGTCGCGAACACCTTGATCACTGTGTGACCGGCCATGATATTGCCCGCCAGTCGGATGGAATGGCTGACCGGGCGGACGAAGTAGGAAATGACCTCAATCACCGCGATGATCGGGCGCAGCACCAGCGGCGCATCGGACATCCAGAACAGGCCCAAGAAATGCGTCCCGTTCTTGACGAAACCCAGCACCGTCACGGCGATGAACACGCCAAAGCCCAGAACCGCCGTTGCCGCGATATGCGACGTGGGGCTATAGGACATCGGGATCAGCGCCAGATAGTTCGTCATCATGATGAAAACGAACAGCGTGAAGATCTTGGGGAAATACTTCGCGCCTTCCGGCCCGCAGATGTCTTCCACCATCTTGTAGATGAAGCCGTAGGCCAGTTCCGCGATGGATTGCACCCGCGTCGGAATGATCGCCCGGCCGCGCGTGCCCATCACAAAGAGCGCCACCGTGCAAAGCACCGCGATGCCCAGCCACAGCGTCACGTTCGTGGGCGTGTACCACATCACCGGACCATCGCCGAACAGCGGCTTGACGATGAACTGGTCCATCGGGTGAAACACCAGACCGCCTTCGCTATGCGCCTCTTCCGCCACGTCAGTCGTCCCCTTCTTCGGCGGCCTCGGCCGCCTTGCGTTCCTGCACCTCTTTCGCAGACCTCAGCATGGTTTTCACACCCGCCGCGAGACCCGCGAAAATGAACAGCACCATGAATATCGGCATGGTCCCCAGAAGGTAATCCAGCCCGTATCCGATGCCGAAGCCGATCGCCAGACCGGCCACAAGTTCCACCACCATCCGCCATGCCAGATTGGCCTGCGAATACTGGCTGTCCTGATGGCGCTTGGCAGGTCCTTCGACCACGCCCTTCACCTTGGCGATCCTTTCCTCAAGCGCCCGCAGACGCTCGCGATCAGGGTCTTCAGCCATGGTTGGGTGCCCCCAGAACAGTCGGGGGATAACTACGGAGGGGGGGGGCCTGAGTCAAGCGCCGAAATCCCGCCAAAACTGCGCCCCAGCCGATTGTTTTTAATGCGTAATTTCTCATCGCCGAAAGCCAGCCCACCCCCCGGCACCCCACATCCCGCCCCATCGGCATATTCAACCAACCGGTTGACGATCCCGCCCCCGCCCCCCAAACATGCACGCATGACCAGCCCCGCGCCCCATCCTCTCGACACCGTCTTCGCCGCGCTGGCCGATCCCACGCGCCGCGCCATTCTGACCATGCTGCTGGAGGATGACATGGCCGTCACCGATGTGGCGCATCCCTTCGCCATGTCGCTGGCCGCCATCTCCAAGCACCTCGCCGTGCTGGCCGATGCCGGGTTGATAACGCAGGAAAAACGCGGCCGCGTGAAATGGTGCAAGCTGGAACCCGACGCGCTTCGCGCGGCCTCGGTCTGGATGCAGGGCTTCGGGCAATTCGACCCGGTCGATCTGGATGCCTTCGAGCGGTTTCTGGAAACCGAACTCTCAGACGAAGCCGAAATCTGACGCAGATTTCGCGCCGGAGTTTGACGCAAACTCCGGCCTCAGTCTAATGGCATCACGCCCATCAGCGATTTCTGCGTGCAGAAATCGGC
>CALRMS020000074.1:0-15216 GCA_943369275.1 Rhodobacter maris
TTGGGCCATGGCCCCCATGGCGGCGGCGAAATCCTCACCCTTCATCGCGGGGCCAATCGCCTGCTCCGCCACATCCAGCGCGTTGAACAAGGCGCGTTCGGCGTCAGATTCCGCGAATTTCGGGTCCGCACCAAAGGAATATTCCACCCCATCCTTCGCCTCGGCCTGAGACAGGATGTTGTTGGCCCGCTTGAACCCCTGCAACAGGTTGGTGCCATCGTCGGATGACAGGAAGGCCTGCAATGCCTGCGCCCGCTTGACAAGCAGCGTGAGATCATCATTGCCGGGCATGGCGAGGCAGGCGTCGATGACGTCATGGCGGATGCCTTGATCCTTGAGGAAGACTTTCAGCCGGTCGTGGAAGAAGGCGAGGAGGTCGCTTGCGAGCGCCATCGCATCGGACTCATCCGGGCCCGGCCGCGTTGCCAGAGCGTCCATCATCGGTCCTACAGCAAGCACATCGCGCGCGAACTCCTCACCAAGAAGCTCGATCAGCCTTGCCTCATCGTGAGGCGGTTTGGTCTGAACACCAAGCAGCACCGTGCGCTCCAACTCATCGGTGGCAACTGCGGCAGCCATCAGTCCGGTCAGTTCCACCCGCACTGCATTCACCAGCACCAACCGAATAACCCCCAACGCCGCCCGACGCAGCGCAAACGGGTCCTTGCTCCCCGTCGGCTTCTCATCAATCGCCCAGAACCCGGTCAGCGTGTCGATCTTGTCGGCCAGCGCCACGGCGACCGAGACAGGCTCTGTCGGCACGGCATCGTCGGGGCCTTTCGGGGCCCAGTGATCGCGGCAAGCATCCGCTACCGCCACAGGCATCCCTGCCTCCAGCGCGTAATAGCGCCCCATCACGCCCTGCAATTCGGGGAACTCCCCCACCATCGCGGACCGCAGGTCCAGCTTTGCGATCCTTGCGGCCTGCTCGGCGTCATCAGCATCCGCCCCCACCACAGGCGCAATCTCGCGCGCAAGCGCGGCGATCCGGTCGATCCGCTCCGCCTGGCTCCCCAGCTTGTTGTGGAACGTCACCGCGCGCAGGCCCTCAGACCATTCCCCCATGCCGCCCTTGGCCACCCGCAGATCATTTTCCCAGAAGAACCGCGCATCCGACAGACGGGCGCGCAGCACCTTCTGGTTGCCGCGCAGGATTGCCGCACCGCCATCCGCCGCTTCGATATTGGCCACCGTGATGAATCGCTCGATCCGCCCGGTCTTGGGGTTACGGACAGAGAAGAACTTCTGATGCTCTTTCATCGAGGTTTGCAGAACCTCGGGCGGAAGCCCCATGAATTCCTCGCCGATCTGCCCCATCAGGACCGACGGCCATTCCACCAGCCCCGCCACCTCGGCCAGCAGACCGCGATCCTCGACCACCTCCAGCCCCGCCGCAAAGGCCATATTGGTGGCGTCATGCCAGATCTGCGCCTCAAGCTCGGCCGCATCCAGCATCACCTTGGCGCGGCCCAGTTTCACGCGGTAATCGTCGAACGACGACACCGCAAACCGCCCCGCCCCCATGAAACGGTGCCCCTCGGTCGTGTTGCCAGCCACGATCCCGTCAACATCCAGCGGAACCACCCGCGCCCCCGCCTCATCGACCAGCAGGCACAGGATGGATTGCAACGGCCGCACCCAGCGCAGGCTGCCCGAACCCCAACGCATCGATTTGGGCCAGGGGAAATTGCGGATCACGCTTTCCAGCACCTCGGCCACAATCGCATCCGCTGCGCGCCCCGGCTTTTCGACCACCGCAAAATAGACCTGCGCCTTCTTGTCGTCGCGCACCTCAAGCTGATCCCGCGTCAACCCGGTTGAGCGCAAGAACCCCTCCAGCGCCGCCACCGGCGCATCCGTGCGCGGCCCCTTGCGCTCTTCGCGCACCGCGCGGCTTGTCCCCGTCAACTCCTCCACCGACAGCACCAACCGGCGCGGCGTGGAAAAGGCCCCGGCGCTGGCATAGGTCAGCCCCGCCTCGACAAGACCATCCGTCACCAGCCGCTTCAAATCTGCGGCCGCCTTGGCCTGCATCCGCGCGGGGATTTCCTCGGAAAACAGTTCGATCAGCAGATCAGGCATGGTGTCACTCGCTCGCCGAGGCGTTCAACTGGTGCCAGGCAAAGGCCCGGCCATCGGGGAAAACCGCAACGACACGGTCCACGCCGGGGTGAATATTGGCTTCCGACAGGAAGGGGATCGCCTCGCCGCGTTGGATCGCCGTGCCGATGGCCTGCGCGTCGAAACAGTCAAACCAGCCGGGGGCCACGTTGGGAACCGCGCCCTCATAGATCTGATAGGTCTCGGTCAGCATCCCTTGTGTCATCGGCGTGCGGAAACAGGCACGAAACCGGATGGGAGAGGAGTCGCTGTCGATCCCCGTCACCTCTTCGGCAATGATCGGCTCAGGCTGGCCCCCTTCGATCAGCGTCAGGCGAATTTCCTCGCCCGGCACAAAGGCGGCCTCCTCGTAAAAGGCATAGACCTGCAACCAATACATTGCGATGCCCGCAATCGCCCCGATCACCACGATACTCCCCGCTGCAATCTTGCCATTCACGCCGCCGCCCCCCCAGCTTCGGTGGTGACAAAGGCATCGGCGCAAGCCTTGGCCAGCGCCCGCACCCGCCCGATATAGGCCTGCCGCTCGGTCACCGAAATCACGCCCCGCGCATCCAGCAGGTTGAACAGGTGGCTTGCCTTGATGCACTGGTCATAGGCGGGATGGGCCATCACGATGCGCTTGCCCGATTTGGGATCGACCGCGTCAAACCCCAGCAGCCGCCCACATTCCGCCTCGGCATCCTTGAAATGCTGAAACAGCATCTCTGTCGCCGCGCCATCAAAATTGTGGCGGCTGTATTCTTCTTCGGTCTGGCGGAAGATGTCGCCGTATTTCAACGGGATCGGCGCATCCGGGTCGTTGAAGGGCATCTCCATCACATGGTCGATCCCCAGCACATACATCGCCAACCGCTCCAACCCATAGGTCAGCTCCCCCGAAACGGGTCGGCAATCATGCCCGCCGACCTGCTGGAAATAGGTGAACTGGCTCACCTCCATCCCGTCGCACCACACTTCCCAGCCCAGGCCCCAGGCGCCCAGCGTCGGGCTTTCCCAGTCATCCTCGACAAAGCGGATGTCATGCAGCATCGGGTCCAGCCCGATGGCGCGCAGGCTGCCTAGATACAGATCCTGCAAATCCGGCGGCGATGGTTTGATGATCACCTGATACTGATAGTAATGCTGCAACCGGTTCGGGTTTTCGCCATAGCGCCCGTCCGTCGGGCGCCGCGATGGCTGCACATAGGCAGCGGCCCAGGGCTTTGAACCCAGCGCCCGCAGCGTGGTGGCCGGGTGGAACGTGCCCGCACCCACTTCCATGTCATAGGGTTGCAGCACCGCGCATCCCTTGGCCCCCCAATAGGATTGCAGACGCAGGATGATCTCCTGGAAACTGCGGGGAAGCGTCGCGGTATCAGCCATGCCGGGGCCCTCTTGCAAACCGCCCCCTCCATAGGCAACGGGCGACGGGGGGTCAATGCTTGCGGGCACCCTTGCAGGGGCGCAAAAGCCTTGCAAACCCCCGCCACAGCGTCGCAGGACAGGGCCGCAGGGGGTGTGCATCCCCTGCACGCTCTGCTAGGGTCTGCGCCGAAACGACAATGGATTTCCCGGAATGCTGCGACTGGTTTTTGCCTGCCTTGCCCTCGGTCTTTGCTTCTTGTCCCCGACCGTCGCCGCAGCCCAGCAATCCCAGGATCAGGTCTGGATCCAGATCGAGGCCAAATCCACCCTCGCCGATGCCCAAGATCGCGCCGCCGCATGGCAGGCCATGTTCGATGATGTGCAAGGCTACCGCATTGGCTCGGGCTGGCATGTGATCACCCTCGGCCCCTTTACCCGTGCCGATGCACAAACCCGCCTTGCCGGGCTGCTCAGCGAAAATCTGGTCCCGCGCGACAGCTATATCACCGATGGACGCAGCTTTCAGGTCAGCTTTTGGCCCACGGATGCCGCGCCTGCGGATACCGCGACCACGGATACCCTACCCGAGGCGCCCCTTCCCGAAACAGCCGCCACCGACCCGGCACCCGAAATCGCCCCCGCGCCGATCGTGCCGGATGAAACCCCCGAACAGGCCCGCCAATCGGAATCCCTGCTCAGCCAACCCGAACGCGAACAGCTGCAAACCGCACTGAAATGGTTCGGCTTTTATACCAGCACCATCGACGGCGCCTTCGGTCGCGGCACCCGCGGCTCCATGGCCGCATGGCAAGAGGCGATGGGCTATGAACCCACCGGTGTCCTTACCACCTTTCAGCGCGACACGCTGACCGCCAATTACCTAGCCGAACAATCCGCGCTCGGCCTTGCCACCATCACCGAACCCGAGGCCGGGATCGAAGTGACCATCCCCACCGCGCTGGTAGAGTTCGATCATTACGAACCGCCCTTCGTGCATTTCACCGCCAAGAACGGCTCCGATGCCCTTCGCATCACCCTGATCAGTCAGCCGGGCGATCAATCCACGCTTTACGCGCTTTATGACACGCTCCAGACGCTGGAAATCATGCCCACCACCGGCCCCCGCGAACGCGGCGAGCGCAGCTTCACCCTGCGCGGCGAAAGCGCCACCGTTACCTCTGCCGCCTATGCCGAATTGTCGCGCGGGCTGATCAAGGGCTGGATCGTGACCTGGAACCCGACGGCCGACCTGCCTATGGACCGCATCCTTCCCGCCGTCGAATCCAGCTTCCGCGCTGTCGGCGACCGTGCGCTTGACCCCGGTATCGTCCCGATGGACGGGGCCACCAAAGCCGGGCTCCTGTCTGGGCTTGAGGTGCGCAAACCCCGCCTCACCCGCTCGGGCTTTTACATCGACGGGGCAGGCAATGTCCTCACCTCCACCGACGCCGTCGATCAATGCGCCCGCATCACGCTCGATGGCGTGACAGAAGCCCGCCTGACCCTCGCCGATCCGGGTTTGGGCATCGCGCTTCTGGCCCCCACCACCCCAGTGAGCCCCCCGGCCATGGCAGAATTCCAACTTGCCCCCGATCGCATCGGTACCGAAATCGCGGTTTCCGGCTACAGCTATGGCGATGCCCTTCCCGCACCCGTCCTCACCTTCGGCACGCTTCAGGCAGGCGAAGGGCTGGCAGGCGAACAGGGGCTGAAGCGCCTCGCGCTGACTGCGCTGCCGGGCGATGCCGGCGGCCCGGTGGTCGATAGCACCGGCGCCGTGCTGGGCCTGCTGCTGCCCGCCTCGCTCGATCCTGCCCGCGTGCTGCCTGAAGGCGTGGCCTTCGCCACCACCGGCCCGGTCATCGCCGCCGCGCTGCAGGCGCAAGGCATCACCCTGACCCAAGCCACCCGCCAAGGTGCCCTGCCCCCCGAAGACCTCGCCAAAGAGGTGGGCCGCATGACCGTCCTCGTCTCCTGCTGGGATTGATCACCCGCGCCAGAAGCGCGGCAGCAGGATGACGAAAACGGCCAGCAACTCCAGCCGTCCCATCAGCATCCCCACGATCATGATCCACTTGGCCGCATCCGGAAACGCAACCAACGCCCCCGTCGGATGCACTTCCGGCCCAAAGGCGGGGCCCACATTGGCAATCGCCGTCCATGCGGCCGTGACGGCGGTTTTCATCCCCAGCCCGGTCAGCCCCAACGCCACGGCCAGCAGCCCGAAGCTCAGCATGAACAGCGTAAAGAACGCGATCACCGCGTTCAGCACGTCATCATTCACCGCCCGCCCCTCATAGCGCAGGGTGTTCACCGCATTCGGCCCAAACAGGCGGCGCAATTGCAACTTCACCGCTTCGAACAGGATCAGATAGCGGAACACCTTCACCGAACAGCCGGTCGAAGACGTGCAGCCCCCGATCAGCCCGGTGATGAACAGGATCGCAAAGGGGAACGCCCCCCAGCCTGACAGGTCCGTGCTGGTGAACCCGGTTCCGGAAAAGATCGACACCACATTGAATGTCGTCTCGCGCAGAACCGTGTCAAACGGCAGATCGTGGGTGACCATTTCATACACAACGATCGCGCCGATCGCATAGGCATTCCAGCGCAGATAGGCCCGCACCTGCCGGTCCTTCCACAGTGGCACCCACTCCCCCTGCCAGGCCTGTATGAACCGGATGAAGGGCAGGCTCCCCGCCAACATGAACACCACGGCGGCATATTCCAGCACACCCACATATTTGCCAAAAGACTGATCCGATGTCGAAAACCCGCCGGTCGACACCGTCGACATCGCATGCACCACCGCATCGAACCCGCTCATCCCCAGCGCGGCATAGGTCAGCGCGCAGGCCACCGTGATCGCCACATAGATCTGCACCAGCGCGGAAGAAATATCCAACGCCCGCGGCAGCACCTTGCCCAGCGTGTCAAACCCCTCGGACCGGAAGAACTGCATCCCCCCCACCTTCATCACCGGCAGGAACAGCATGGCAACGATGACGATCCCCAGCCCGCCCAACCAATGCAGCATCCCCCGCCACAGGTTCGCCCCCATCGGCAGATCATCCAGCCCCACGATCATCGTGGCACCTGTCGTCGTCAGCCCTGACGTCGCCTCGAATATCGCATCCAGCCAAGGCAGCCCCGGCGCGCCCAGCACCAGCGGCAGCGCGCCAAAAAAGCAGGCCGCCACCCAGGCGAACACCGTCAGCAGAAAGATCTGCTGCAAGCTCAATCCCCTCGACAGCGCATTCGCCGTGGCCAGCGCAACCGCCCCGCCCGCAACCACGCACAGCATCCCTGATTTCAGAAAGGCCTGCCAGTTCGGGTCGCCCGCGTACCAGTCCAGCGCCATCGGGAACAGCATCGCTGCGCCCAGCGCAACGATCACCAGTCCGATGATATGGGCGACAGGTCTGACATCAATCATCGGATGCCAAGGTGGGACGCCCGCCCCCGGGTGTCAACCAATCGGGGCTTCACCGCCCCCCCGCCATTCACGTCCCCTTACCGCAACCAGAACCGCGGCAGCACCAGCACAAAGATCGCCAAAAGCCCCAGCCGCCCCAGAATCATCGCCAGCGTCATGATCCATTTCGCCGCATCGGGGAAATCCACGAATGTTCCCGTCCGCTCCACCAGAGGGCCAAAGCCGTATCCGATATTGCCCAGCGATGTCCAAACCGCGAACAACGACGAGGTGATATCCACCCCCGTCAGCGTCATCGCCACAGTCAGGACACCCAGCGTCAGGACAAAACCGCCAACGTAAAGGATCAGCGCATCCATCACGTCCGGCTCCACCGTCCGGCCATCATATTTCACCGGCGATACCCGCCCCGGCAGGATGATCCGCCGCATCTGCTGCACCAACGCCGCCCAGATCAGCTGCGCCCGGAACACCGACAACCCTGCCGCGCTCGATCCCGAACAGGCCCCGATCACGCCGATCACAAAGGCCACCACCAGCATGTATCCGCCCCAAACCGGGAAAGACCCGGAAAAGAACCCGGTCGATGACATGATGGATGTCAGGTTGAACAGGCTTTCGCGAAAGACATCCTCGAACTCCATGTCCGATGTCCACCACCGCCACAGCGTAACGGTGCCCACCGCCAGCCCCAGCACTTTGACATAGGCCCGCACCTGGCTGTCCTGCCACAGCGGGCGGCTGTCGCCGTTCACTAGTTGCACATAGCGGACATAAGGCAGTGACCCAAGGAACATGAACAGCGCGCCGAAGTACTCCCCCGCCCCGGTATAGACGCCAAAAGACGCATCCCGCGGCGAAAATCCACCTGTCGCAATCGCCGCGATCGCATTTACCGTGGCATCCAACGCCGTCATCCCGATCGCGGCAAAGGTCAACCCGGCGATCACGATCAGCCCCAGATAGACCGCCAGCAACTGCTTGGCGATATCCGTCGCCCGCGGCAGCGCCTTGCCGAATGTGTCAAACCCCTCGGTGCGAAAGAACTGCATCCCCCCCACCCGCATCACGGGCAGAAAGATCATCGCAACGAACGCGATCCCCAGCCCGCCCGCCCCGTTCAAGAGCCCGCGCCACAGATTCATGCCCGCGGGCAGCCCGTCCAGCCCATAGATCACCGTGGCCCCGGTCGTGGTGATGCCCGACACCGCCTCGAAATAGGCTTCGGTGAAATGCAGGCCCGGCGCGCCCAGAATGAAGGGCAAGGCAGCAAAGATCGGCAGCCCGAACCAGATCACCGCCGTCAGCAAATAGGCCTGCCGGATGTCAAAGGCCCCGCCCATGCGGTTCGCCGTGGCCAGCGCAATGGCCCCGCCAATCCCCCCGGTAATCAGCGCCGAAAACAGGATCGGCTTGGCATTCGGATCCCCCGCGCTCCAGTCGACAATGGCAGGCGCAAGCATCAGGACCGCCAACACGATCAGGATGCGCCCGAAGACATAGGCGATGGGCCGGAAATCAACCACGATGGGCCTTGGCTATACAGTCGCTGCAGCGCGGTCTATCACGCGCAAGCAAAGAGGCAAGCGTGCCAACAAACGGCCCGCGCCGCGGCTCCCTTACCAAAAGGCCGACCGCACCCCGCACAGAGCAAAAGGCCCGGCGCAAACCGGGCCCTTCCTGTCTGTTCTTTCGGCGCACCTCAGCCGCCGCCTCAGCCGACGTGATACAGTGTCTGGAACAGACGCGGATCCAGGCTTTCCTGCGCGAAGGTCGGCCCCTCGGTCAGCACGCTCACCGCGTCATGGCTGTGCAGGCTTTCCTGATGGCTCGCCACGATCCGGAAATCCCCGATCCGCGCGTCGCCCTTCAGCGCCTGGCAGAAGCTGCGCGCCGCGTCTTCCACGAAGATCGGGTTCGCCGCGTTCAGCTCGGCAAAGGCCTGCTCATCCTCGCGCTTCACCATCACCTGGGTTTCCGTCGGCACCGCCGCCCGCGCCAGGTCGATCAGGTCCTCGAACCACAGCCGCTTGCCGGGTTGCACAACGACCGAAATCCGCGCCACCGACCGTTGCGAATGCGGCGTGGCCAACTGCCCCCGCGTCCGCCGCGCATGTTCGCTCAGTTCCAGCGAACAGGGGCAGGTCGACGAATAGACAAAATCCAGATGCATGATCTTCTTGCGCACCCCGGCCACGTCGACCAGTTCCAGCGCAATGTCATAATACTGCCAGCCCGACAGGCCCGACCGTAGCGAATCCACCTTCACCGGAAAGGAAAACCGCATCTGGATGCGCGCGTCAAAGCTTTCCAGATCGCGCTTATAATCCTCCAGCGCATGCTCGATCACCGCAAAACTGAAATCGCGCTCCGCGTGGCCATAGAAGGACCGCATGATGCGGCTCATGTTGATGCCCTTCTTTTCGGCCTCAAGGCTCACCGTGCCGGTCACGCTGGTCTCCAGCGCCAGATCGCCATTGTCACGCGTGCGGTAACGGATCGGCAGGCGGAAATTGGAAATCCCCACATGCTGGATCACGGCCTTTTCACCGCGGATCAGGCTGGCCGGACCATTCTGCAAATCGGGCAGGCTGTCCTTATAGGCGGAATCCACCGCGAAATCCTCGGGATAGGCACGGCTCAGCGCCGGATACCCCTCGCCGGGCAGCAGATAGCCCACGGCGGAGTCCAGCCGTGCGATCTCACTGTCCGACGCCTTCCCGGCCCAGCGCCGCAGCACGGCCAGCGCGGCTTCGGCTTCTTCACGCGACGGTTGACGGTCGATTTCAGGGGTATGGATATTCATGGCAGGGGCCTTTCGGTTCGGGCAGCCACAAGGGTGCCTTCAATGTCAGCAGGTATACGCGGGCCAGTGGCACCCGGATCACTCCGCCGCACCCGAAAGGGGTGCGACAGAACGGCAATATAGGCACTCCCCTATCACATGGGAATGACACTCCGCGCGCAGTTTCCGCCCGAATCCGACATTGCCCCGCAGAGCGGCGCAGATCAGCCCAGTCAGACCGCTGCCAGCGCCTGCCGCAGATCGGCGATCAGATCGCCCGCATCCTCCAGCCCCACCGACAACCGGATCAGCCCCGGCGTGATGCCCAGCTTGTCCTTCTGATCCTGCGGCAGGCGCTGATGGGTGGTGGTGGCCGGATGCGTGGCAATCGTCTTGGCATCGCCCAGATTGTTGGAAATCTTGGCAATCTCCAGCGCGTTCATGAAGCGGAACGCCGCTTCCTTGCCACCCGCCACCTCGAACGCCACCAGCGTCCCGCCCGATCCCATCTGCGCCATGGCCAGATCATGCTGCGGATGGCTCTCCAAGCCCGGAAAGATCACCTTGGACACCCGCGCATCACCCTCCAGCGCCCGCGCGATGGTCAGCGCACTTTCCGCCATCGCCCGGCAGCGCAAATCCAGAGTCGCCATCCCGTTCAGATGCATCCATGCCGTGAACGGGCTCATCGACCCGCCGGTATGCTTCATGTAAGGCTCCAGAACCTTGCGGATCCATTCCTTCGTGCCGCAAACCACGCCCCCCAGCGCGCGCCCCTGCCCGTCGATATGCTTGGTGGTGGAATAGACCACCACATCCGCCCCCTGCTCCACCGCCCGCGAAAAGATCGGCGTCGCGAACACGTTGTCCACGATCACCACCGCCCCCACGGCATGGGCAATCTCGGAAACGCTGCGAATATCCACCAGTTCCAGCGTCGGGTTCGACATCGATTCGAAGAACACCGCCTTGGTCCCCGGCACCACCGCCGCGCGCCACTGGTCCAGATCGGCGCCATCCACGAAGGTGACCTTCACGCCATAGCGCGTCAGCACCTCCTCAAGAATATAGAGGCACGACCCGAACAGCGCGCGCGAGGACACGACATGATCCCCCGCCCGCAGCATCGACACCAGCGCCCCATTGACAGCCGCCATGCCCGATGCGGTGGCAAAGGCATCCTCCGTCCCTTCCAGACCCGCGATCCGCTCTTCGAACATCCGCGTCGTGGGGTTGCCATAACGGGCATAGATGAACTCATCCTCCCCCGCCTTCACGAACCGCGCCTCGGCGGATTCCGCGCTGTCATAGGCAAAGCCCTGCGTCAGGAAGATCGCCTCCGCCATTTCGCCATACTGGCTGCGGCGGGTTCCCTCATGCACCAGCTTCGTGCGCGTCTTCCAATCCGTCATCGTCACGGCCTCCGGCCAAGAAAAAGCCCCGGCAAAACCCAAAGGTGCCGGGGCCAGACCCCACACCTCTTTAGCGGCTTGTTTAACGTGGCCCGCAATCCGGTAACAAAGCGCCACGCCAAGGGCGATACGCCCAAGGGCTGCAAAGGTCAACGCCCGCCGCGCGCCAGCGCACAGCCCTTTCGCGCATTTTGCGCCTTGTCCCCACGCCCCGATGCCGCAACATCGTGGGCAAGGAAAAGGAGCCCCCCATGACCGCCCCCATCGACCTGCATTACTGGCCCACCCCCAACGGCAAGAAGATCACCATCGCGCTTGAGGAGATGGGCCTGCCCTACACCATCCACCTCGTCAACATCGGCGCGGGCGACCAGTTCAAACCCGAATTCCTCGCCATCGCGCCCAACAACCGCATGCCCGCCATCACCGATCCCGAAGGGCCGGATGGCCAGCCCATCTCGATCTTCGAATCCGGCGCCATCCTGCAATACCTCGCCCGCAAGACCGGGCAGTTCGGCGGATCGAACGCCCGCGAACAGGCGGCGGTCGAACAATGGCTGATGTGGCAGATGGGTGGCGTGGGCCCCATGGCCGGTCAGGCGCACCACTTCCTCACCTATGCCCCCGCGATGGACCCGCCGCAGGACCTGCCCTACGCCAAGGACCGCTACCGCCGCGAGGTCGGCCGCCTTTACGGTGTGCTGGACCGCCAGCTTGCCAAAACCAGCTACGCCGCCGGTGACTTCCTCTCCATCGCCGATTTCGCGATCTGGCCCTGGGCCATGGGCTGGACCGGTCAGCAGCAAACGCTGGATGACAAACCCAACTTCAAACGCTGGCTCGATGAGCTTGCCGCCCGCCCCGCCTTTGTCAAAGGGGCTGCCGTGGGCGCCGATCAGCGCAACAACAACACCACCGACCGCAAGGCACAGGAAATCCTCTTCAAGCGCTAAGTCCAAATGTCTTCGAACGAATCTGAAAGGGCGGTCCCCAAAGGCCGCCCTTTTCTGCCGATGGTTGCACCGCACGGCCCGAATCTCCTTGCCACATGGCGTGAAAGGGCGCATACGGGACAGGCTTTATTCGATCTTTCGACCTTCTGTCTTCCCTCGGGCTGTCAGACGCGAGCTTGACACGACCCTGGGCCAGGCCACCGCAGTTCCGCGGGTGGCGACTTTCGACAGGAGATCTCACGATGGCCAACGGCACCGTGAAATGGTTCAACGCCACCAAAGGCTTCGGCTTCATTGCACCCGAAGGCGGCACCAAGGACGTGTTCGTCCACATCACCGCGCTGGAGCGCGCCGGCATCCGTTCGCTGGCTGACGGTCAGGCCGTCACCTTCGATCTGGAGCGTGACCGCAACGGTCGCGAATCCGCGATGAACCTCGCTCTGGCATAAGCCAAGGCGCAGGCCCGGCGACACGGATCACCGGACCGAAACACAAGACGCCCGCGCAGCCACTGCGCGGGCGTCTTTCTTTGTCAATTCAACGCTCGTGACGTCGCTTAGCGAAAGACGGATGCCAGCCCCGGCCCCCGCCCGGCAATCAGATGCGCGCCATGTCTGGCGGCATGATGGCCAAAGCCGTTCTCCTCGATGACATAGCTGTCACGCGCAATCTGGCGCACTCCGATATCGCCCAGAAGATGCGGCGACAACTCTTCCAAACGGCGGATTTCGGCCAGCAAGCGACGCTCTTCACGCCGTGCGGCCGCCGCTCCGGCCCAGCGTAGCAACGGCACGTCGCGCAACCGGGACAGCAGCCGTGCCATGGCCAAACCCGGCCGGGCACGACGGGAAAGCACGACGTCTGGAACAGGAAAGGCGGTCATGGCGGGTATCCTTCATGCAGCGCCGCTTGGGCGCGGGGTTAACCTCATGCCCTCAACATGCCCGCCCGGCCCTGCCCGCGCTGTTCCCGGGGAAACACCTCCCCGGATTTTTCTCCGCCCGCGTCAGCCTACCTTGTCCTCATCCTTCTCAATCCCATAACGGCTCAACAGCCCGCCCTGTGTCATGAAGAACGCAAACAGTGCCGCCGTCAGCCCGAATGTCTTGAAATTCACCCAGGCCTCGGTCGACATCAGCCGCCACACCGCCTCATTGGCCACCGCAAGGCCAAAGAAGAACGCGCACAACCGCCGCGTCAGGATCATCCATCCCTCCGGCTGCAAGTCCAGCGCTTCTTCCATCACAACCCGCAGATAGCTCTGCCCGCGCAGCAGGCCAAAGCCAAGGATGCCCCCGAACAGTACATAGATCATCGTAGGCTTCATCTTGAAGAACCGCTCATCGTTCAGCCAGACCGACAGCCCCCCGAACAGTACCACCAGCACCACCGTCGCCACCTGCATCTTCGACAGCTTGCCCGACAGCCACCACAAAATGCCCGTCGTCAGCAGCATAAGCGGAATGAACAGAGCGGTCACCACGATGAACCCGTCATATTCAGCGCCACCGAAGGTGAATACCTCATCCTTCAGCTTCACATATCCCGCAAAGAACAGCGCAACCGGCCCCAGTTCCAGCGCCAGCTTCAGCGCCGGGTGAACCTTCTTCCCAGAGGTAGTTTCAGGCGTCTTGTCAGACATGTCGTCTCGCATCCCTTCTACGGCTCACCCGATCTGCACCAGAACCGCCCCCAGCGCAATCAACCCCATCAGCGCAGCCCGCAGCATCCCCACCTTTTCGCCCAGCACCGCCCAGCCGATTACGGCCGCAAACACCGTCGACGTCTCACGCAGCGCCGCCACCTCGCCCACCCGGCCCAACCGCGTCGCCAGCATTACCCCGCCAAAACTGACGAATGCCACCAGCGCCCCGATCACGCCACGCAGCATCAACGGCCGCAGCGGCGGCAATACCGCCCGCCCCCGCGCCAGCCGGACCGCCAACAGCGTGGGAAAATCCACCGCCGTGATCAGGAAAAACCACGCAAGAAAGGTGAACGGGTCCGGCGTCAACCGGATGCCCCAGGCATCATAGGTGGTATAGACCGCAACCAGCAGTCCCCCGCACAGCGCCCAGCCCAGCCCGGCATACAGCGCCCGCCGCCCGATCAGTACGCCGCGCAGATTCACCACTGCCAGCATCAGGATAGCCCCTGACAGCAGCGCCACGCCGCCCCATTGCAGCGCCCGGTAATGCTCGCCCAGAAACAGCGCCGCAAAGGCCAGTGTCACCAGCGGCCCCGTCCCCCGCACCACCGGATAGACCACCGTATAGGCCGCCCGCTCATAGGCCAACGCCATGGTCAGCTTATAGGCAAAGTGAATCCCCAGCGCCCCCAGCAGAACCAGCCATTCAAACCCCCGCGGCCAAGGCACGGCAAACAACGCAACCGGCGCGATCAGCAGGAATATCCAGACATCGATCGACGCCCGCGTGACCCAGGGGTCATGCTGCCCCTTCTGCAATGCCCCGAACACCGCATGCGCCAGCGCCGACATCAGCGCCAGGCAAAGCGCCAGCGTCATGCCCGCAGACGTGCCCGCGATGGAAAGCAGCCAATCCGTCACGCCGCCTCACACGCGCCCCGCATCAGACGTCCAGCCCCACCAGCGCCTTCGCAAAATCCTCCGGGTCAAAGGGCGACAGATCATCGATCTGCTCGCCCACCCCGATGGCATGGATCGGCAGCCCGAACTTGTCCGCCAACGCGACCAGCACGCCCCCCTTGGCGGTACCGTCCAGCTTGGTCATCACCAGCCCGGTCACATCCGCGATCTTGCGGAAAATCTCGACCTGCGAAATCGCGTTCTGCCCCGTTGTCGCATCCAGAACGAGCAGCGTGTTATGCGGCGCGGTCGCATCCACCTTGCGGATCACCCGCACGATCTTGGCCAACTCCTCCATCAGATCCTGCCGGTTCTGCAACCGCCCGGCCGTATCGATCAACAACAGGTCCGCGCCCTGCTCCTGCGCCTTGGTCAAGGCGTCAAATGCCAGGCTCGCCGGGTCCGAACCCTCCGGCGCGGTCAGCACAGGCACCCCGGCGCGCGTGCCCCAGATTTGCAACTGTTCTACCGCCGCCGCACGAAACGTGTCGCCTGCGGCAATCACCACCGTCTTGCCCGCCGCCTTGAACTGGCTGGCGAGTTTCCCGATGGTC
>CALRMS020000075.1:0-14334 GCA_943369275.1 Rhodobacter maris
CTGGCCGGGATGACCCTGCCCAATCCCGTGGGCCTCGCCGCAGGTTATGACAAGAACGCCACCGCCATTGCCCCCTTGTCCCGCGCGGGCTTCGGCTTCCTTGAGGTTGGCGCCGCCACCCCCCGCCCACAACCGGGCAATCCCAAACCGCGCCTCTTCCGCCTGACCGACGACCGCGCCGCCATCAACCGCTTCGGCTTCAACAATGACGGGATGGAGGCCATCGCCACCCGGCTAAAGGCCCGCAAACACACGACCGTCCCTGTCGGCCTGAACCTAGGCGCCAACAAGGACAGTACCGACCGCGCCGCCGATTTCGCCCGCGTTCTGGCCACCTGCGGCCCGCATGTCGATTTCGCCGCGGTCAACGTCTCCTCGCCCAACACCGAAAAACTGCGCGATCTGCAAGGCCGCGCCGCCCTCACCGCCCTTTTGCAAGGCGTGATGGACACCCGCGCCAGCCTCGCCCGCCCGATCCCGATCTTCCTGAAAATCGCCCCCGACCTCACCGAAACCGACCTCGCCGAAATCGCCGAAGTCGCCCTCGCTGCAGGTCTGGCGGGCATCATCGCCACCAACACCACCCTGTCGCGTGATGGCCTGCAAAGCCCGCACCGCAGCGAAACCGGCGGCCTCTCCGGCGCGCCCCTGTTCGAGAAATCCACCCGCACCCTCGCCCGCCTGTCACAGCTGACGGATGGCAAACTCCCCCTCATCGGCGTGGGCGGCATCTCCACCCCCGAACAGGCCTGGGAAAAGATCCGCGCCGGGGCCAGCGCGGTGCAGGTCTATACCGCCATGGTCTATGAGGGCCTCTCCCTCATCCCCCGCCTTGCCCTTGGCCTTGACCAACTCGCCGCCCAAAGCGGCTTCGCCCGCGTCACAGATGCCACCGGCACCGGCCGCGATCGCTGGCTCTGACCGCCCCTTCATCTTGGCCAAAATACCCGCAGGGGTGAGGAGCAAAGCGACGAGGGGGCGGCAGCCCCCTATTTTTCGCATGAAAAATCGCCCTTGCGCCGGATCAGAACGCCTTGAACGTCATCGTCGTCAGCGTCCGCACGATCCCCGGAATATCGAACAACCGTCCGGAAAGGTAATGCCCCACATCCGCATCCTCGGGGATATAGATCTTGGCGATCAGGTCATATTCCCCGCTGGTCGAATACAACTCGCTCACCACCTCACGGTCATAGATCGCCTCGGCCACTTCATAGGTCTTGCCGGGGGTGCAGCGGAACTGAACGAATACGCAGCGCATCTTGGGGCCTCCTGATCCTGCCCAGAACCCTAGCCAAGCCGCAGGCTTGGCACAATTTTCTTCGAAGAGAATTGCAAATTCCTAACAGGGAATTTGGTCACTCTTCCACCCGCAAGGCCAGCGGTGCAGGCCCCTTCCGCAGATCGTCCACCGACAGCGGCCCCCTTGGCCGCCCCAACCGATAGCGCGTCACCCAAAGCAGTCGCGTCTCGGCCCGCGTGATCGCCACATAGGCCAGCCGCTTCCACAAAGGCACCCCCGCCTCGCTTCGCCCCGCCTGTGCGGCGGCATAGATGTCAGGCGCAAAGACCTGCACCGCATCCCATTGCGACCCTTGCGCCTTGTGGATCGTCACAGCCGCCCCATGCAGGAACGCCGCGCCCATAGTTGCGGCCGACGGGATGAAAGGCTCTTCCTCATCCGGCTTTTCGATCTTGATGATGGATGCCGCCGATACCTGCGGCTCCTCTGCCCCCACCACATGCAGCTTGGCAAAACCGGGTTTCGATCCCGGGCCCAGATAGATCACCTGCGCCCCCTTGATCAGCCCCCGCGCCTCCAGATCGATCCGCTTCTTGCGGTGCTTCAGCGGCAGTTCGATCCCGTCACAGACCAGCGGCTCACCGGGCAGCAATTCATCCTCCGGCGCGCCAAAGGCCCCGCGAAAGGCGTGGATCAACCGGATCCGCGTCGCATTGCGCCAGACAAGCACCGGGGATCGCGCCATCAGGTCGGCATCCACCCGCTCGGCCATCACCACCCGGTCGTCCCGGGACGCCGCATCCTCCACCATCCGCTCGAACGTCTCGAACCGCAGGCTCTCATCGCCCAGCGCATGCGCCAGATCAAGGATCGGGTTATCCTGTGTCTGCCGGTGAATCCGGCTCAGCACCAGCCGCCGCGATTCGCCCAACCGGTCGAACACCATCTCGCCCGACAGCCCCACCGGCGCCAGCTGCGCCGGATCGCCGAACAGCACCAGCGTGGGAAAGATCTCGCGCAGATCATCCAGCGCGCGTTCATCCAGCATCGAGGATTCGTCGATGAACCCCACATCCAGCGGCTCCTCCCGCCGCTTCCATCCCTTGATGAAGTCCGAACCTTTCAATCCCGCCGCCGCCAGCGCCCCCGGAACCGACGCCACCTGTTGATAAAAGGCAAACGCCCGGTCCAGCGCCAGATCCGTCAACCCCTCCACCACCGGCCGCTCACCCTGCCCCGTCAGCCATTCCGCGATGCGCTCATATTCCGGGTCATAGACGGGGGTGTACAGGATGCGGTGGATCGTGGTCGCAGGCACGCCGCGCAAGCGCAGCACGCTTGCCGCCTTGTTGGTAGGGGCCAGAATGGCCAGCGTCCGCCGATCCTTGCGCCGCCGCCCCTCGTAATCGCCGGAAATCACCTCGACCCCCGCCGCCACCAGCGCCTTGGTCAGGCTGGCCAGCAGCATCGTCTTGCCCGATCCGGCCTTGCCCACCACCGCCAGCACCGACGGCTTGCCCTCGGCGCGCGGGGTCAATTCCCCCGCCGTCAGGTCGATCCCATGGGAATACAGTTCCGCCGCCACGCGATCATAGGCCTCGGCCTGATCTTCGGAAAAGGTCAGCGAAACGGGCGGGTCTATGGGCATCACAGCTTGCATGGCGGCGACCATAATCCGCCCCCCGCCCGGATGCGAGGGGGGATCGCCCCGCAGCCGCGCTAATGCAGCGACCGCTCCCCGCCATCCGCCCCGCCCCGACCGTCATCCCGGGCTGCCGCGATCTCATCCCGCGCCACGGCCAGCGTTTCGGCAACCTTGCGCGCCAGACGCGGCAAACCGTTGCGTTCGGCATAATCCGCAAGGTCCATCAGCACTTCGAAAACCCACTCATGCCGCATCCGACCCCACCCCGCCCCAAAGACGTACCCACGTCGAAGGATAACACCCGCGCTGATTGAGACCTACCTCCACCCTTGCAACAATCCGTTTCCCCCCCTGCGCCAACCCAGACAGGAAACGCAAAACGCCCCGGCCTTTCGACCGGGGCGCAAGCCTTGCCTGCCACCTGCCCCTTACGGGTTGCGGCTGGCCTCCAGCGTATCCTCGAACGTCTTCAGCCCCGGTCGCGTCGCCTGCACCAGCACCGACATGTTCCCCGGCTTGTGCTGGTTCTTCAGCATCTTCATATGCGCCTGCGGAATCTCGGCCCAGGGAAACACCTCCGACATGCAGGGATCCAGCCGCCGCTCGATCATCAGCTTGTTCGCCGCGCTCGCCTGCTTCAGATGGGCAAAGTGGCTGCCCTGCAGGCGCTTCTGGTGCATCCACATGTAGCGCACGTCGAAGGTGCAGTTGAACCCGGTGGTCCCCGCACAGATCACCACCATGCCGCCCTTCTTGCAGACAAGCGAAGACACCGGGAATGTCGCCTCGCCCGGATGTTCGAACACCATGTCGACATTCACGCCCTTGCCGGTGATGTCCCAGATCGCCTTGCCGAACCGGCGCGCTTCCTTCAGCCAGTCGTTGTATTCCGGCGTATTGACCTTGGGCAACTGCCCCCAGCATTTGAAATCGTTGCGGTTTATCACGCCCTTCGCGCCCAGCCCCATCACGAAATCACGCTTGCTCTCGTCGGAAATCACGCCGATTGCATTCGCCCCCGCCGTATTGATCAGCTGGATCGCATAGGAACCCAGCCCCCCCGATGCCCCCCAGACCAGAACATTCTGCCCGGGCTTCAAGTCATGCGGCTCATGCCCGAACAGCATCCGATAGGCCGTTGCCAGCGTCAGCGTATAGCAGGCGCTTTCCTCCCAGGTCAGGTGCTTGGGGCGCGGCATCAATTGCTGCGCCTGCACGCGGGCAAACTGCCCGAAAGACCCGTCATGCGTCTCATATCCCCAGATGCGCTGGCTGGGCGAAAACATCGGATCGCCGCCGTTGCATTCCTCGTCGTCGCCATCATCCTGGTTGCAGTGGACCACCACCTCGTCGCCCACTTTCCAGCGCGTGACCTTGTCCCCCACCGCCCAGACGATGCCCGCCGCATCCGACCCAAGCACCGCATAGGGCTGCTTGTGGCCGTCAAACACGCTGACCGGTTCGCCAAGGCAGGCCCAGACACCATTATAGTTGACCCCCGCCGCCATCACCAGGATCAGCACCTCATTGCTGTCGATCTTCCAGGTATCCACCACCTCGATCTGCATCGCGGTGTCAGGCTGGCCATGGCGCTCGCGCCGGATGGTCCAGGCATGCATCCGGGCCGGGACATGCCCAAGCGGCGGCATCTCTCCGATCTCGTACAGGTCTTTCTTCGGCGCGTCATAGGTCGCGATCTGCTGCTGCGTATCCAAAGCCATCCTCCGGCCTCCCCAGAACCACAATGCCGCGCCGCAGAATCGGCGCCCTTGGGTCACTGATAGAGGATGCTTGCGCAATAATGCAATAGCAATGCGCCAGATTTTGAAATTTTATGTCCGCCGCATTGCGGCATCTCTGGCGCAGTGCCGCAGCTGGGGAAACCGGTCCCCTACCCTTCCAGCACCTGCCGCACCGGGGCCGCGTAAAAGCTCACCAGCGCTTCCTTGCCCGGCGGGATGCGCAAATCCGCCCCCACCAGCCCGCGCCGCTGCATGTGCAAGAGCGCCTCCTCCACAGTCGGCCCCAACCCCTGCGGATGCAGCCGCAACACCGCGTTCCGCGCCGCCAACGCATCGGCCAGCCGCGCCACCTCGGCCTCCAGCGCCGCGCGGTCGCCGGGCGCGGCCTCCAGCGCCGCCGCCAAGAGCGGCACCGGCAGCACGGGCACCACCCGCGCCACCCGCGTCATCAGCGCGCGGCCCAAAGCTTCGGTCGGGTCGTCATGCCCTTCGGCCAGAAAGGCGCGCAGCGAAATCGGCGCGCCGAACCCCGCCGCTGTCGCGCCAAAGCCGGGGAAATCCCCCCGCAGGCTGCGCCACGCCATCCGCAGGGTAAACACAGCCCCCCCCAAGACAGTGGGCCGGAACCGCCGCACCCCGGTCCGCCCGGCCTCGGTCAGAAGCCGGTCCTCCAGCACACGGTCATAGCCAAGCCCCACCGGCACAAACAGGATGTCCCGCTCCCCGGCATCAAAGCCGCTCACGAAATAGGACAGCAGGCCCAACTTGGCCGTCCCCACCCGCCCATCCAGCGACAACCCGCCCTCCGGGAAAATCGCCTGCGCCACGCCTTCCTCTGCCGACATCTGGACATACCGCGCCAGCACCCGACGATAGAGCGCATTGCGCGATCCGCGCCGGATGAAATAGGCCCCCATCCCCCGGACCAGCCGCGACAAGGGCCAGACCCGCGCCCATTCCCCCACCGCATAGGAAATCGCCGACCGATCCGCGATCAGCCAGGTCACCAGCACGTAATCCATGTTGCTGCGATGGTTCATCACGAACACGACCGTCGCCCGGTCATCCACCCGCGCCAGCGCCGGATCGATACCCCCGATCCGCACACGATAGAATTTCCGCGTCAACCAGCGCGCCACCTGCACGGCAAAGCCGAAATACATGGTGGCGGAAAAGGCCGGCACGATCTCGGCCGCATAGGACCGCGCCTCCTGCATCGCCACCGTTGGCGGCACCCCGGCCTCGGCCGCGTGATCCGCCACCGCCTGCATCACCTGCGGATCATAGGCCAGCCGCAGGATCATGTCATGCCGCTGGGCCAGCTTGAACGGCGCAATCGGCCGCTCCAGCCGTTCGTTCAGCCGCGCCACCGCCCGCTCCATCCGGCGGCGAAAGAACCACCGCACCGATGGGGCCAGAATACGGTCCAGCGCGGCAATGGCCGCAAGGACCAGCACCAGCACCACAAGCCAGAGCGGAAGCTCCACCGTTCCTGTCATGCGATCAGGCTAGCGGCCTTTTGGCCCGCCTGCAAACCGCAGATATCGGAACGCATCAGTTGATGGTGATCGAACTGCCGGAGCAGATGTCGATATCGCCCACGGCTTCGTCGCCGTCATCGAACACTGCACGGAAGGCATAGGCACATTCGCCCGATCCGTCATCGAAGTTGACGGTCAGGTTGGCACCCGAACTGACGGCCTGCCCGGCCAGCATGTTCTCCTGCCAATCCGCCGCCCCCTGAGTAGAGGCATAGAATTCCACGATGGTAAAACCACTGTTGTTCACCACCTGAACAGAACGGTCCTGCGCGAGGGCCGGAACGGCCAGCAGCAGCGGCAGGGCAACAAGCGCATGAATGGCGCGCATCGTCGTATGGTCCTTCGACCCTTGGGCCCCCTTGTTGATGCCGAAGCCCGGCAGGAGCCCATAGCGTCTATATAAGAAAATCGTATCTGCATGTTAAGGGGGTAGCCAAAGCGAAGTTTGACACAAACTTCGCGTCGATTTCTGACGCAGAAATCGAATGCATCCGCCCGACCACGCGCGCCAACCGGAATTTGCGTCAAATTCCGGCGCGGTTTTTGCGTCAAAACCGCTTTCCACCCCCGCCGCACCGCGGAATGCCGCAACGCGGCGAATTGACATTGAACGATTGTGTCCTCTATGGATGCGTCAGCGAAAGAAAATTGCCGAACTGATTCAGGAGGCCGCCATGACCCCGCCCAAGAAAGAAGCGCCCTGGCTCTTCCGCACCTATGCCGGTCATTCCACCGCCCGCGCCTCCAACGCGCTCTACCGCAACAACCTGTCGCGCGGCCAGACCGGTCTTTCCGTCGCCTTCGACCTGCCCACCCAGACCGGCTATGACAGCGATCACGAACTGTCGCGCGGCGAAGTCGGCAAGGTCGGCGTCCCCGTCGCCCATCTGGGCGACATGCGCACGCTGTTTGACCAGATCCCGCTGGATCAGATGAACACATCAATGACGATCAACGCCACCGCCCCGTGGCTGCTTGCGCTCTACATTGCGGTGGCCGAGGAACAGGGTGCAGACATCGCCGCCCTTCAGGGCACGGTGCAGAACGACATCATCAAGGAATACCTCTCGCGCGGCACCTATATCTGCCCGCCAAAACCCAGCCTTCGCATGATCACCGACATCGCGGCCTATACGCAGAAGCACCTGCCGAAATGGAACCCGATGAACGTCTGCTCCTACCACCTGCAAGAGGCAGGCGCGACGCCCGAACAGGAACTGGCCTTCGCGCTGGCCACCGCCTGCGCCGTGCTGGACGATCTGAAGGGCAAGGTCAGCGCGGATGACTTCCCCAACATGGTGGGCCGCATCTCCTTCTTCGTGAATGCAGGCATCCGCTTTGTCACCGAACTGTGCAAGATGCGCGCTTTCGTCGATCTGTGGGATGAAATCTGCGAAACCCGCTACGGCGTGACCGATCCGAAATACCGCCGTTTCCGCTATGGCGTGCAGGTCAATTCCCTTGGCCTCACCGAACAGCAGCCCGAAAACAACGTCTACCGCATCCTGATCGAGATGCTGGCGGTGACCCTGTCCAAAAAGGCCCGCGCCCGCGCCGTGCAGCTGCCCGCATGGAACGAAGCGCTGGGTCTGCCCCGCCCCTGGGATCAGCAATGGTCGCTGCGCATGCAGCAGATCCTCGCCTATGAAACCGACCTTCTGGAATATGATGACCTGTTCGACGGCAACCCCGCCATCGACCGCAAGGTCGCAGAATTGAAGGACGGCGCCCGCGCCGAGCTTGCCACGATCGACAGCATGGGCGGAGCCGTCGCAGCCATCGAATACATGAAGGGCCGTCTGGTCGAGGCAAACTCCGAACGGCTCTCAAAGATCGAGACAAAGGAAACCACCGTCGTCGGCGTCAACCGCTGGACCGAGGCCGCGCCTTCGCCCCTCACCGCTGGTGATGGCTCGATCATGGTCGCCGACTCTGACGCCGAACGCGACCAGATCGAACGCCTGCAAAACTGGCGCGCCACCCGCGACGAGGCAAAGGTGAAAACCGCCCTCGACGCGCTGCGTCAGGCTTGCGCCACGGGCGCAAACGTCATGCCCGCCTCTATCGCCGCTGCCAAGGCCGGGGCCACCACCGGCGAATGGGGCGCCGTGGTCCGCACAGCCTTTGGCGAATACCGCGCCCCCACCGGCGTCTCGCGCAGCCCGTCCAACCGCACCGAAGGTTTGGAACCGATCCGCGACGCTGTCGCCGCCGTGTCCTCCAAACTTGGCCGCCAGCTGAAATTCCTGATGGGCAAACCCGGCCTTGATGGCCATTCCAACGGGGCCGAACAGATCGCCGCCCGAGCCCGCGATTGCGGGATGGACATCCATTACGAAGGCATCCGCCTGACCCCCGCGGAAATCGTTGCTGCGGCGGTGGAGCAAGAGGCCCATGTCGTTGGCCTGTCCATCCTGTCGGGCAGTCACATCCCGCTCATCACTGAAACGCTGGAACGGATGCGCGCCGCCGGCCTCGGCGATGTCCCCCTCGTCGTGGGGGGCATCATCCCCGAAGAAGACGCCGCCCGCCTGCGCGCGATGGGCGTGGCCGCCGTCTACACACCCAAGGATTTCGAACTCAACCGCATCATGATGGATATCGTGGGGCTAGTGGATCGTCAGGCCGTCGCCGCCGAATGACCCGGACCTGATCTTCTCGTCCTGATAATTATCAGACCCGTGCTTGCGCCAGATCAAGGCGACAATACCCTTCCTGCGCGAATCTCTCCCCATGATAGTGCAAGGGAGGAGCGCATCATGTTGACACGAATCCGCAGGCTTTTTGGCCGTTGGCAACAGCTGGGCTGTGCCCAAGCGCTCACTGACAGGGAGTTGCACGATCTGGGCATGACCCGCGCCCAGATCATGTCCTTTGTGACCATGCCCGCCGAAGTGCCGGATCGGCTGGGCCGGATGGCCGCCCTGTTCGGCATCCCCGAAGACGAATTGCAATCCAACCGCGCGGAGTATCTGGAGCTGCTGCAAACCTGCGCCTGTTGCAGCGTCAGCGGCCCCTGCGCCCGCCTTCTGGCCCGCGGTCCCGATGCCCTGACCGAACGCGCGGGCTTTTGCCCCAATGCACCCGGCCTTGCCAACCACATCGCCCACGCCGTTTGATCGCCCCCCCCCTTTCCCCCGGAACGCCCGTCGCATACGCTGGCATCCCAAATAATGAGGCCACCATGACAGTGCATATCGGTGCAAAACCCGGCGACATCGCCGAAACCGTCCTCCTGCCTGGCGATCCCTACCGCGCCCGCTGGGCCGCGCAAACCTTCCTGAAGGATGCGGTTCTGGTGAATGAGGTGCGCGGGATGCTGGGCTATACCGGCATCTGGAATGGCCACCGCGTCACCATCCACGGCACCGGCATGGGCATGCCGTCCATGTCGATCTATGCCAATGAACTGATCCGCGACTATGGCGCACAGACGCTCATCCGCATCGGCTCGGCGGGTGCGCTGCAAACCCATGTGAAAGTGCGCGATATCGTTTTGGCACAGGCCACCACCACGCTCGGCTCTCCGTCCCGGTCCATTCTCAAAGAACTGACCTTTGCCCCGGTCGCCGATTTCACCCTGCTTGCCGCCGCCCATAAGGCCGCGCTGGCACGCGGCATCCCCACCCATGTCGGCGGCATCTACTCGTCGGACACCTTCTATGACGAACGGCAGGACCTTTCCGATCAGCTTCAGCGCCACAACTGCCTCGCCGTCGAGATGGAAGCGGCCGAGCTTTACACCCTCGCCGCCCGCCACAACCGCCGCGCTCTGGCAGTGCTGACAATCTCTGACCACATCCTCACGCATGAGGCGCTGCCCGCAGCCGACCGCGAACGCAGCTTCGGCGACATGGTCCAGATCGCGCTGGAGGCCGCCTTCACCACCGCGTGAGGGGGGCTTACCCCCGGAGGCAGGCGCAAGTAGCACTGCAGCCTGCCCCGGAAAGGACACCCCATGAAAGCCGCCCGCATCCACGCCTATGGCGATGCCGATCAGATTCGCGTCGAAGATGCCCCAATGCCCGAAATCGGCCCCGATGACGTGCTGATCCGCACGGTCGCCGCCTCGGTCAACCCGGTCGATTGGAAAATCCGCCGCGGCTATCTGGAAAAGATGCTGCCCTATGACATGCCCCTCACCCTCGGCTGGGATGTGTCGGGGATTGTCGAATCCGTGGGCGCGGATGTCACCACCTTCACCCCCGGCGATGCCGTCTATTCCCGCCCCGATATCCGCCGCAACGGCACCTACGCCGAATATGTCGCCGTCCGCGGCCGTGAAGTGGCCCACAAACCCACAACCATCAGCCATGTCGAAGCGGCCAGCCTCCCCCTCGTCTCCATCACAGCATGGGAGGCGCTGATCACCACCGCCGGCCTGCAACCCGGCCAGCGCGTGCTGATCCATGCCGGCGCAGGTGGTGTGGGTTCCATCGCCATTCAGCTTGCCAAGGCCAAAGGCGCCCATGTCACCGCCACCGCTTCCGCTGGAAAAGCCGCCCTCGTCCGGTCCCTCGGCGCGGATGAGGTGGTCGATTACCGCGACCCCGCCGCCTTCGCCGCCGCCCGCGACATGGACATCGTGTTCGATACCATCGGCGGCGATACGCAGGATGCCTCTTGGGCCATGCTCAAACCCGGCGGTTTCTTGGTATCGATCACGGCCCCGCCCAGCGCCGAACGCGCCACGCTTGAGGGCAAACGCGCGGGCTTCGTCTTCATCGACCCGAACGCCGCCATCCTGCGCGACCTCGCCACGCTGGTAGATGATGGCCAGATCCGCCCGATCATCGGCGGCGAATTCCGGCTGGATGACGCGGCCAAGGCCCAATTGGCCTCCGAGACAGGCCGCACCACCGGCAAGATCGTGATCTATACCGGCCGGCCGTAAGGCACTACAGCGCGGCAATCTCCTCCGCGACCAGCCTCTGCAGTTCCCACAGATATCGGTCGCGGATACCCAACTCCTCCAGATGCCGCACGGTGTGATGCAGATAGGCGGCGCAACTGCCCATATGGCCCGCCGCCCGCGCGATCCGCCGCGCCTGTTCCTCCACCGGCAGGCAAATGTGAATCGCCGGGTCCAGCGGCGCGGCATAGAACACCAGCGCCCGTATCACCCCAGCCTCCCCCCGCACCGTCAACCAGCGGACGGATGCGAGATCCACCTCATATCCGATCTCGCGCCGCAGCAGCGCCTCCATCGCCTCCATCCGCCCCACATCCGGCAGGCGATACGCCATCCCCCGGCAGCTTCCCCCCCGTGCCAAAGCCAGCATAAGCCCCGGCTGATCCGGCGTTGCGCGCCAGCTTTCCAGATGGATGCAGAACGACCGCCGCCAGCCATGCAGCACGCAAGGCACCGCGTCAGCCGCCTCAAACGCGGGCTTCCAGATCAGCGATCCATAGGCAAAGGTCCAGACCGGCCCCTCTCCCGCCTCGGCCAACAGCCGCGCCGCATGGCGGGCAAAGGCGTCCTCCGCGATCCACGGCACCCCACGTGCGCCGTCACATTCCGGCTCGTGCCGCTCCACCCGCGCCACCAGCGCTTCGGTCAGATGCAACCCACGCCCCTTGCTCATGGGCGCCCATGACTGCCGTCATAGCCATTCACCCCCGGCCCCACCCATCCCGCAGGCGGCGCCTTGGGGCGGAACACCTCAACCAGCAGCGGATGGCACCGCGCCGCATCCGATGAATGTTCCGCAGAACAATCCCCGCCCGGACAGGCCGACAGCCCGCCCACAAGGTCGATCTCTGCAAAGAATTCCAGATAATCCCCCGGCCGTACCGGGCTCGCCTTCATGAAATACTGCCCCGTATCCCGCGTGAACCCCGTGCACATGAACACGTTCAGCACGTCATGCACATGCGCTTCTGCCTCGCGCAGCGGCAACCCCGTCCAATCCGCCAAGGCCCGCGTCAGATTGGAATGGCAGCAGTGATGATACTGCCTGCCCCCGCTCAACAGGTTATGCGTGTAAGGATCACACCGCGTGCCGATCACATCATGCACCGCGCCGCCGAACGCATCGAACCCATACCAGTCCAGACTGTCATCCGTGATGGTCGCCATCGGCCGCAGCGTGGGAAAGGACGACCACATCCGATCCCCCGATGACAGATGCGTGCCATGCAGCGCGCGTGTCTTGCCCGAATAGAACCGCTCGCGCAGATCCCCCTGCGACCACAGGTTCAGGTCGCCCACTTGCGGCCCCTCGATACTGGTGATCCGAAAAAAATGCCCCGCTGGCACAGCGAAACACCGCGCCTCGCGTGCAGGTACCACCACCTCGGCCACCCGCTCCCACCCCGCCCGCGCCGCGCGGTAAGGCGCTAGGTCCGGGCGCGGCAACCCCTCGACCGGATAGCAGATCACCGGGGCAATCGCCCGCCGCCAATCGGCATCGGCAGGGGGGACATGGTCAGTCACAAGTTTCATCGCGGCACCTCTTTGCCGCCACCCTATCAGCCCGCATCCCGCAGGCAATGGCGCGGCGCGCGGGCCGAAGTCGTCTGCGCACCACAGACCGCGCACCGCCACACCTCTGGCCCCGCCGCCCGGTCCAGCCGCCACCGACAGGCCCGCGTCAACGTCGACCCGCGCCGCAGAATCCACAGCACCAGAAAGACGCCGATCAGCAGAAGGGGGATCAGAATTGGCATAAGCCTCTCTCTATCACCAAAGCCCGCGCACAAAACCCCATCCCCGCGCGGCTAGAGAAACAGGAAATCCCCTGCATCCAAGTCGTGCACCGCCACCCCCTCCAGCCGGATCAGATGGCCGCCCACGCCCACCTCCGCCATCCGCACCCCGCCAATGGTCACATCGCGAAAGACCAGCCCCCCCATGCTGGCGACGCCCTGCAACTCCATCCGGTCCTGCCCCGGCACGAAATCCGTCACCAGATCACGCTCCCCGGCGCGAAAACTGGAAAACACGAACACATCCGCCCCGATCCCGCCTGTCAGCGTGTCTCGCCCGGCGCCCCCATCCAGCCGATCATTGCCCGCCTCTCCGGCCAGATAATCATACCCCTCCTGCCCCGACAGCGTGTCATTCCCGATCCCGCCATAAAGGCCGTCCTCCCCCTCGCCCCCGCTCAGCCGGTCATTGCCCAATTGCCCGAACAGCGTGTCATTTCCGACCCCTCCAAACAGCAGGTCATGCCCCGCCCCCCCCGCCAGTCGGTCATTCCCCGCCTCCCCCAGGACCGAGTCATTGCCCAGGCTAGCCCGGATAACCTCATCCCCGGCCCCGGCAAGGATCGTGTCATTCCCCGCGCCATCCTCGAAAACATCACCCCCCTCGCCCCCCTCCAGCCAATCATCCCCCAGACTCCCGACCAGCCGATCCGCCCCATCGCCGCCGAACAGCCGATCATTGCCCGCTTGCCCGAACAACGAGTCATCCCCCGCCCCGCCAAACAGCGCATCATTTCCCAGACTGCCCGCGATGAAATCATCGCCCGCCTCCCCCAGAACCGAGTCGTCGCCCAGCCCCACCCGGATCACCTCATTCCCCGCCCCGGCAAGGATCGTGTCATTGCCCGCACCATCCACGAACACATCCACCCCCTCGCCGCCTTCCAGCCAATCATCCCCGTCGCCGCCCTCCAGCAGGTCCGCCCCATCGCCACCAAACAGCCGGTCATTGCCCGCCTCGCCGAACAGGCTGTCATCGCCCAGCCCGCCGAACAGCAGGTCATTGCCCGCGCCGCCCGCCAGAAGATCATTGCCCGCCTCCCCCTGAACCGAGTCGTCTCCCGCACCCGCCCGGATCACCTCATTCCCCGCCCCGGCAAGGATCGTGTCATGGCCCGCGCCGTCCACGAACACATCCACCCCCTCGCCGCCTTCCAGCCAATCATCCCCGTCGCCGCCCTCCAGCCGGTCCGCCCCATCCCCGCCGAACAGCCGATCATTGCCCGCCTCGCCGAACAGGCTGTCATCGCCCAGCCCGCCGAACAGCAGGTCATTGCCCGCGCCGCCCGCCAGAAGGTCATTGCCCGCCTCCCCCTGAACCGAGTCCTCTCCCGCCCCCGCCCGGATCACCTCATTCCCCGCCCCGGCAAGGATCGTGTCATGGCCCGCGCCGTCCACGAACACATCCACCCCCTCGCCGCCTTCCAGCCAATCATCCCCGTCGCCGCCCTCCAG
>CALRMS020000076.1:0-13913 GCA_943369275.1 Rhodobacter maris
CCTACATCGGGCCGTCCAACGAACGTCAGAACCCGCTCCAAGAGGCGCAGTGAACGCGATGTGCCCTCATTGCGAACCTGATCTGCGAAAATGCCGCGATCGCCCATGCCCCTGACGTCGCCACCGCGTTTTCACACAGCCTCGGCCGAGATCGACCGAACCCGGCGGGTTTCCCCGCCGGGCCCGAGGGGGAGACCCGGCGGGCGAGCCCGCCCTCAGAACGGGATCTCGTCGTCGCGGTCAACCAGCTCGGGGTTTTCGTTCTCGGCCGACTTCGGGCGGCTCAGGAAGTCGACCTTCTCGGCGATGATCTCGCAGCCGTAGCGGTCGTTCCCCATGCTGTCGATCCACTTGGTGTAGTGGATGCGGCCGTGGACGAGGACCTTCATGCCCTTTTCGCAGTGCTCTGCGACCGTCTTGCCCAGACCGTTGAAGCAAGTGATGCGGTGCCATTCGGTGTCCATGACCCGGAAGCCGTTCTCGTCGCGCAGGACGCGACCTTCCGAAAGGCGGGGGCGGGAGGTCGCGAGGCTGAAGTTGGTGATCTTGGTGCCGCCCTGGGTGGTGCGGACTTCGGGGGTCTGACCGATGTTGCCGGCGAGGATGACGATGTTCTGCATGGTAAGCTCCTGTGTGTCCTGTCTTCGGGACCGTCCCTTCGACAAGACCCGGAAAAAGCCCGTCGGGTGACGCGTGCACGGTGGACGGAACGGACGCCGGAAACCCCCAGAGGGCCGGGGTGGAGCGGGCAGCCCCAAAGGGGCAACACGGCCCGGACTGACGCGGGGTTGCGCGCGAGAGCCCGAACGGGATTAGGGGATTGTCAGTCGAAGGGATGGCCCGGGAGACAGAGATGCGCGGGGAGCCCATGCCAGAACCCGTCACCCTGCCAATCGAGACTGCCTGACCCCCAGTTCAGCACCTCCCTTGCGGCGAAACGACGATCACCAGCCTTTGCCACCCCTGCCCCAGCCTTCCGGGAGTTGCGGCGCCCTGCATCGACGGGCTATCGATACCGGATCATTCAGGACACGGAGCGCACCAATGGCTGATTACGATCTCGAGGCATTGTCGCTCAGCGAGCTGAAGAAAATGCAGAAGGACGTCGCCAGGGCGATTGCCACATTCGAGGATCGCCAGAAGGCGGAAGCCCGCGCCAAGGTGGAAGCTCTCGCCCGAGATCTAGGCTACTCTCTGGCCGAACTCGTCGGCACCGAGACGAAATCCTCCCGTGCGCCTGCCGCGGCGAAATACCGGCACCCTGACAACCCGGCGCTCACCTGGTCCGGCCGAGGGCGCAAACCGCAGTGGTTCGTGGAGGCATTGGGGTCGGGAAAGAGAGCGAGCGAATTGGCGATAGATTGAGGGTTGAGGCGCCACATTTGCCCAAAATCTGCAGGCCCCGATCACTCCAAACGCCTTCATGCAGCGATCTACGCATCCCTTCGACCCAACTCCGCGTCAATCCCGTGCGGGCAACATCACTGTAACGGCCAGCCCACCGCCTTCTGCCTGACCGAGGGTCAGGCGGCCGCCATAGGCGGCAACCCTGTCAGCCGCGATGGCCAGGCCCAGGCCATGGCCCGGCACCGTCTCGTCCAGCCGCGCCCCGCGTGTGAGAAGATGCGCACGCTCGGCCTCGGCGATGCCGGGGCCGTCGTCGGTGATGGTGATCTCGACGCCCTCCGGGCAGGGGTGCGCCGCGATCCGCACCAAGGCGCGGGCCCATTTCACGGCATTCTCGGTAAGGGCGCCGACGATCTCGGCCAGATCCTCGGCATCACCCCGGAAATCCGGCGCGCCCGTGGCTGCGATCTCCACTGTCACGCCCCGTCGCCGCGCCTCGGGCGTCAGGACCAGCGCCACATCCTCCAGCACCGGGGCCACGGCCGCATGGGCTGCAGAGTCCAGCCCGGCCGCCGCGGCGCGGGCGCGTTTGAGGTGCCAGCGGATGGTGCGGTCCATCCGGTCGATCAGCGCCGCATCTTCGGGCGTGGCGCGGTTTGCCAGCACCGAGAGCGGAGTCTTCAGCGCATGGGCCAAGTCGCCCGCATGGGCGCGGGCGCGCGTCACTTGCGCAGCATTGGCGGCGATCAGGCGGGAGAGTTCGTCCGACAGGGGGCGCAGTTCGACGGCCTGCGCAGGGGGAAGCGTGTCGGTCTGGCCGTCGCGCACGGCGGCCACGGCGCGGGCAAAGCGCGTCAGGTCCACCAACCCTGCCCGCACCGCCAGCACCTGAGCCGCCATCAGCGCCGCCCCCAGCACCGTCAGCGCAAGCACCAGCGGGCGGCGGATCGCGGCGAGTTCCGCCGTGGCCTCGGCCGCAGGCAGGGTCACAGTCACCGTGAGGCGCCGCCCGTCACCCGGCGCGGTGAAGCCCGCCACATGGGCCACCAGTGCCGCGCCATCGGGGCCGGCCTGGCCAGCACCATCCGCCCCCAGATTACCGGTGACGAGCGACGGCGAACGCGCCAGCACCACCGCCCCGTCGCTGACCTGCCAATACCAACCCGACAGGGGCCGGTCGAAGCGGGCATCGGCCGGGCGCGGCAGGACAGCGAAGGCCCCCGCCGCATCCCAGCCCGCCGCCGCCATCACGCCGCGCGCCGCCGCCGTCAGTTCCGCATCCAGCCTGCGGTTCACGAAATCCGCCAGGACCGCCGACAGCGCCACCCAGGCCACCACCAGCGCGCCCAGCGTCAGCCCCGCGGACCAGGCCAGCATCCGCGCACGGATGGAACCGGGCGTCATGCCGGATCGCCGGGCAAGAGCCGATAGCCCTCGCCCCGTCGGGTTTCCACCCGCGCCTCACCGATCTTCTTGCGCAGGCGACCGATCACCACCTCCATCGAGCGGAAATCGCGGTCGGCGTCGCGGTCATACATGTGTTCGGAGAGTTCGGTCCGGCTGACGACGCGGCCCTTGTGCAGCATCAGATAGCGCAGAAGCTTCCCCTCGAACGCTGTCAGGCGCAGGGGCATTCCGTCCATCGTGGCAAGGCCCGTGGCCGTGTCCAGCACCAGCGCGCCGGCCGCCAGTTCCGCCGTGGCATGCCCCGCCGCCCGGCGGATCAGGGTGGAGAGGCGCAGGGTCACCTCCTCCATCCTGAACGGTTTCAGCACATAGTCATCCGCCCCGGCGCGGAACCCCGCCACCTTGTCGGACCAGGCATCCCGCGCGGTCAGGATCAGCACCGGAAAGCCAAGGCCTGCGCTGCGCCAACGTTTCAGCACCTCAATCCCGTCTATGCCGGGCAATCCAAGGTCGAGCACGGCGGCGCCCACAGTCTCGGTCGCGCCGAGGAACTCACCTGCCTCGCCGTTATGGGCGACCTCGACCGTATATCCCGCCTGCACAAGTGCTGTGGCAATCTGGGCGGCCAGATCACGGTCATCCTCGACCACCAGCACCTTCACGGGGCGGCACCCGGCAGGATGCGCGCCTCGGCCTGGCCCACGCCATCCACTTCGATGAAGCGACAGCCGGGGCCGGTGATCTCGATTTCCAGCACATTGCCGGCGGGGGTCAGCCAGCGGATTTCCTGCACCAGACCGTCGTCCTCCTCCTCGATCCGCAGCGCCTCGCCCATGTAGCGGGCAGCGACGCAGGCAAGCGCCGTGCCGGCATCGATGGGCACGGCATCATCGGGCGGGTCCGCCGCGGCGGGCAGGGCCGAAAGGGCAAGAAGCAAAGGGGCAAGGGCAAGGCGCATGAACCTTCATATAGCGCAAAGGCTCAACGGAAACCAAACGGTGCCGTTGCGCGGGCATTTGGGGTGAATCAGTCAGAAGGGTGCCATGTTGAACAGAAAGGAACGACCGATGAACCGCACCCTTGCCGCCCTGATCCTGACGACGGCGCTTGCCGCGCCCGTTGCCGCGCAGGATGCGCCGCTGTCTGGCACCGTGGCCGAAGCCTTTGGCACGCAGGTCGTGCTGGTCACGCCCGAGGGCCGTCTGCTGGTGACCCTGCCCGAGGGCACCGCCATCCCAGCCACCGGCACGCGGCTCGACCTGACCGGCACCCGCACGGGCGATACGTTTGTCGCCAAAACCGTGACCGCTGGCCCCGCCGTCAACCCGGCCGAGGCGATGCTGCCTGTCCCCCTGCGCGGCCTTGGCCTGACCGACATCCGCACCCGCCCCGATGACGATGGCGAAATCTACATCTACGCCCGCAGCGCCACCGGCTGGCTGCGGGCCGAGGCGCGGGGCGACCAGCTGATCGAGGTGCAGGCCGATGGCTCGGGCCTCCCACAAAGCCTGATCGCCGCGATGCTGCCCGCTGCGGCCCTAGCCGAGCCGCGACTGGCCGAGATTGAGCGTCTGACCGAAATCGACCCCGACGACGATGACGGCGAAATCTCGGTCGAGGGCTTTGCCGCCGACGGGATGCGGATCGAGATCGAGTTCGCGCGCGACGGCGCCTTGCGCGGTTATGAGCGCGAGCGCGACGACCGGCGGTCCTTGTCGGAAGAGGCCGCGCGGGAACGGCTTGCAGAGCTTGGTTATTCGCAGGTCGGCTATGTGGAGCGCGGCGGGCGGCATGTCACAGCGATCGCCGTCAATCCCTACGGCGACACGGTCGAGGTTCGGCTGGACGATCAGGGCCGGGTCGAGCGCGAACGGCTTTGGCAGAACTGAGGGGGGCCCGAGATGACCGACACACCCCGACAGGCTGACGACGCCACCGACTTGCGCGAGGCGATCGCAGCCCTGACCGCGCGCCTTGACCGGATCGAGGCGCAGGGGGCCCGACCTTCGGCGCTTGACGGCGCACAGGCCCGGCTGACGGGCGCTTGGGATGCCTTGCGCGGCACCGCGAGGGAACCGGAAAGCGCAGCGCCGCCCCAGCAACGCAGGGGCCTTCTCTGGCCCGTTCTCACGATCTGCGCCGTCCTGCTGGCGCTGATCCTCGCCGTCGAACTGGCTGAAGAGGTCTTCGACGGCCTTTGGCACCTTGGTCGCTGGATCGACTGATCGATGTCTTCGCCCGGGGCTAGGAGTCGGCCCGGGGCGTTGCACGTTCAGCAATGAGAAAGCCCAGAAGCAGCCGCCCGCTTCCGCCCACTGCGACCTCTCGGTCATACTCGGCGTTAGGCGCACCAAGATCTGCGCCAGGCAGCACACGGACGTTCCTCAGATCGGAATCGCCGATCATGCGGTCGGAGATTGGCTGGGAGGCGCATCTGCGCCCTGCCCCGATGCCGAGCCCTCGGCAGAGCCGTGGGCCTTATGCCCACGGGTCGACCTCAGAGACCACTTGAACCTCGTCTCCGTCGATTTCATCGGCGGGGACGGCGCCGAAGGTTCCATCGCCTGCCTGGAAGACGACGATCGAGACCATGAGCGTGGCGGCGAGGGAGGCGGCGAAGGCGTGAGCATCTTTGCGGGACATCTGTTTGGCTCCTGTCTTGGAGGCGGGGGACCATCTCCCGCGCGACAGGACCCCGCAGGCCTGAAGACTGGCTGACATCACCGGGTGCGTTCGGCTCGTCCGAATCCTCCCGGCGGCACGGGCTCGCCCGTAGTCCGACCCCTCGCGGGTTGATCTCGAAGACAGGATTCGGGGCAAGGAAGGGAATGGCGAGCGGGGGATGGTGCCCTGACGACTGGAGCCTGTTGTCCCGCTGATGCTTTCTACGCCGCCAGCCTCCCGGGCAGGCTCTTGGTTGAAGACTTCCGTATTGGGGGGATGGATGGATCCTATGGTGCCCCGCGACAGCGCGTGACGAGGTTCAAGTGGTCGGTGAGGGGCCAGCCCTTCGGCAGGCCGCTCACGCATTCTCTGGGCTCAGGCGGCCAGGTCCGCGCCCCCTGCCCTATCGCCGTCTTCAGCACCGACGATTTCCAGCCGCGCGTTGCGATAGCCCTCCCGCGCGATCCAGAGCTCGGCCGCGGTGACGGATTCCGCCAGATGCAGCAGCTCGGTGTTGCCACCGAAGTCGAGAAGCACTCGCACCTGCCCGGGCTTAGGTTCCTCGGCCACCTCGAAGATCAGACGGCTGTCCGCCGAATGGCTGCGCATGATGGTGACGAGAATGACCCCGTCCGAGGAGAAGTTCCCCTCGTGGAGCGTGAAGGAGGCCGGAGCGGTCCACGTCGGATAGACCCTGGGCGGTTCCTTCTTCACAAGGCGCCTGACGCCGTTCGAGCGCTCCCAGGCCGCGAGCTTCTTCGTGAAACGTGCCGGCGGCTTGGGACTGCCGTCGGTGTAGCGGATCAGCGCCCCGAGGGGGGCTGTGTCGACGATGGTTGTTGCAGACATGATTCCTCATCCCGAATGCGAGAATTCGCATTCATCTTATTGATATTAATGTATTTTATGAGATACGGGGGCAGGTTCCCCCGCCCCCGTATGGCTCAGATCACTCCGCGGCCATCATCGACGCGGCGCTGTCCGGCAGATCGGCCGTCAGGAAGGCCGGAAGATCGACCTCTTCGGGCTGAACTGCGTCCTCCCCCTGCCCTTCTGCGACCTGGCCGCCGCCCAGTGCGACCAGATCGGCCCGGCGCAGGACCTCGGGCAACCAGCCGCTTCCCTTGAGGAGCCGCTCGGCTTCGGTCGCCATCTCGCCCTTCTTCAGGTGGTCGAGAAGCTGTGCGGTCCCCTCCCCCTTCGCCTCACGCACGGCCTCGAGGATCCGGGCCTTGGGCACGCGGTTGAGGTAGCCATCGACCGTCGGCTCCCAGCCTGCCTCGACCATGTCGAGGTCCACCGTGCGGGCCACGAGATCTGCATGCGCCATGCGGCGGGTCAGTCCGGTGGCCGAGATACCGGCCCCGTAGGGGTTCACCTTCTCATGGAGCGCGTTGATCCCGAAGCTGAGGCAATGCGCCAAGAGAGCCAGACGGCTGCCCTGGTCGAGCGCGGTCAAATAGTCCCAGAGCGCCGCATCATCGCCAAGAGGCAGATCGGCCTCCCAGGCCGCATGCCGCTCGTCGACCAGTTTGGCCACGATGCTGTCCTTCAGATCGGGCGCCTGTGCCGACATGGTGACATGACGCACCGAGGCTTCGAGACAGCTGCCCGTGGCAGAGGAGGTGCGGAAGGTATCCGTCACCAGTTTCAGAAGCAGCAGCGTCAACGCCACGTCGGGCGAGCGCCCAATGGCCTCCCGCAGCGCCAGGGTCCTGTGGGCAGTCAGTTCCATGACCAGCCGCTCGGGCAGAGGCTTAAGCGCGCCGTCATCTTCCTCCTCCGAACCGTCCGCGCCGATCGGCTGACCACCCGAGGTGATGACGGTGCCCCCGACGGAAGTGCTGGAGTGCTGCCAGCCAGAAGCATCGACGTTACCTCCCTGCCCCATGGCATCCGCGCCATCGCCATCCTGGACCGCGGTCTTCTCGCGCGGCTCGTCCTCGGGCCGGACATAGCCGCGATAGACCGCGAGACTGCCGTCCCGATCCAGCGTGACGAAGACGCCCGCGCGCCCGACCTCGGCCTCATCGTAGATCAGAAGCCGCGGCTCGAGCGATTCCATCGCCGTTTCCAATTGGCCAAGCCGCGCATCGATCTCCCCGGGGTATTCGTCCTGACCGGAGTATTCCTCCTCCAGCGCGCGGTACTCGACGAGCAGCGCCGCGTGAGACGCGCTTTCCTCGTCGGTCATCGGGGCGGGATCACCGGCCAGACGCCGCAGACCGTGGCTATAGCCATAGGGCAGGTCGGTCGCGACCTCGATCCACTTCCATCCCTCGGAAGCCAGAGCCTCGGCTTCCGCCTGAAGCTTCTCGGTGACCAGCCGGTCGAGCAGGGCAGGGTCCTCGAGCCAGCCGCCGTCATCACCTTGGAAGAGATCGCGCAGGACGACACCGCCCGCCGCCTCATAGGCATCGACACCGACGAAGACCGCGCGACGATCCGAGGCCCTGACCGAGGTCTCGGTCAGCATGCGCCGGATGGCGTAGGGCTCCTTGTTCCAGGAGTTCTTCACTGCTTCCCAGACCTGGACCTGACGCGCATGATCGGGGTTCACGGTGAAGACCATCAGCTGTTCCAGCGTCATGCCATCCTCGGCATAGACCTCGAGCAGGGCAGGGGCCACGGATGCGAGTTTCAGGCGCTGCTTCACGATCTGCGGGGTCACGAAGAAAGCCGCGGCGATCGCTTCCTCACTCTGACCCTTCTCGCGCAAGGCCTGAAAGGCGCGGAACTGGTCGAGCGGGTGCAGGGCAACGCGCTGCATGTTCTCTGCAAGCGAGTCGTCCTCGGCGAGGATCTCCGACGCAGCATCCCGCACGATGCAAGGGATCGGCGCCGACTTCGCCAGCCGCTTTTGCTTCACCAGCAGCGACAGCGCCTGGAAGCGACGACCACCGGCCGGGATCTCGATCATGCCGGTCTCGACCCCATTGGCATCGAGCATGGGCCGGACGTTCAAGCCCTGCAGCAGGCCGCGACGCGCGATGTCCTCGGCAAGTTCCTCGACCGAGACGCCTGCCTTGATGCGCCGCACGTTGGACTGGCTCAGCACGAGCTTGTCGAAGGGGATGTCCCGTGAGAGGGACAGGGTGATTTTCTGGGCTGCTTTCGCCATCAGATCTTCTCCACGACGGGCGCCGGAAGCCACTCTCCCGATCTCACTTCCCGTCACTCCTCAAACCCCCAACCTTTCCCTCTCTTCGGCGTTCTTGACCGCGGTCAAGAAGTCCAAGCTGCATGTTCTATGCGCTCAGGATCGTTTCAAAGTATGCCTCGGGCTGCCTGATCGTTTCTCCTTTCCCCAACAGGTAATCTAAGATCACTAGAAGCCGTCCAGCGCCGGTTTTCTGGATGCCACGTATCAGCTTTTCTTGGCGTATTCTAAGCAATCGCCCGATATCGAAGAGAACGCGGTTGAGGGCTTCTCCTGTTCGAGGTGGGTTTGGAAAGAAGTCAGAGACATGTGTGAAGTCTGTCCATGACATTTTTGCAGGGTCTCGGTTCATGGAAGGCCCCGCGTTGTTTTGGTCAGGGCTGGTCTGCTTTGCCTGCGCGTCTTTCTTAATAAGTTCTTTTTTTATGGACTCTATCTGCCGGTCATTTTGTCCGTTTCTGGCGGACATTTCGCGCGTGCAATCATCGGTGAGGGCTTGGTCGCGTGATTGGATTTCGTCCACGTCCGCGCTTGAACTCTCGCACTCTCCGTAGCTCTGCGCTGCGTTGGCTCCGAGTTCGCGGAGATCAGCGATGATCTGCAAGATTGCATCAACCGTGAGGGTTGCTCGTCGAAGGATGTTCCTGATCGCTCCGAGTGAGGACACCCGCGCTTCGTCGAGGCGCTGGTCCTGAAGGAGGGATGCGCGCAGTGCTAGTGCTTCTGCCCTAAGGGAGCGAAGGCGTTCACGCTTCTCCGCAACCTTCAACGCTTCGGCCGCCAGTGCGTCGTGGTTCTGTATCAGTGGGTACAGGTCGATCCCAAACGCGTCCCGGATGATGCCGCCATACCGCAGGGGGAAGCGTTTGCCGTTTGCCGAGTTCTTCCGGTCGATGAGGCCGGCTGCGTCAAGACGGCCCAAGCAGCGACGTAGGGTCCTCTCATCGATGCCGTTTGCGCGCTCAGACAAGGAGGCGTTGGAGGGGAACACAACGGTAAGTTTGGGTGGGGTCTCACCATTTGTGGTTTGTCGATCACGGGGAAGAAAGCTGATCAGGGCCGTCAAGACTGTGATGTCGTTGCTCGTCAGGCCAAGTTCTTTCCGCAGGGCGCGTACCGGTCCCAGAAGTTCGTAGATAGTAGGGCAGGCAATAGCTCTCGGTTCCGCCATGGCGGTTCGTGTTTGGGTTACATGTCTCATGGTGTTTCGGAAGAAAAAGCTTCCCCGGTCACCGCGAGCGGTGTTGAACTCGATTCGTTTTGGGGGTATCAATCAGGTGTCGAGACTGATTGAGGCCCTTCGGAAGCACCGCTTTCGGGGGGTCTTTCCTTTTCTAGCCGGTTCTCCTTTCGTTTTCCGCTCGTTGCTCTTGATGTCTTGACCGCGGTCAAGACACGGGGTCGTCACTCTGGGCCATCTTGACCGCGGTCAAGAAGCTCGCTGATCAGCTTCCGGATGGCGTCTTCAACGCGCGGGGCAAGGTCAGCGTCCACATCGATGGTGATGCGGTTGCCTTTGCGGCCGATCTTCACGCGCTCACCTTGCTCAACCTTGGGTGTAGTTGCCTTGGTGGCCGTGAGCAGTGTAACCGCTGCGTCAAGCCGGTCTGGGCCTGGCAAGTTGCGGGGGATTTCACGGCCAACTTCTCTGGCTCTCGCGACGTCCTTCTCGCACAGCCTGAAAAGCTTCTCCCAGACTCGCCGACCAACACCATGTGCAGGTCCGATGGCATGGATCAGCTCCATCGGAATGCCGGTGGCGATACGGTTCATCCGCGAGACGAGCGACTCGTCGATCTGAAGTGCCCGATAGGCGATGGTCTGGGCGTTCTTGCGTGTCTCGTCAGTTTTACCAAGTTCCCGAATGATCCCAGCGACGAACAGGGCCCTCTCGATAAACGAGGGGTCTTGGCGGGCATTGTTCTCTACGCCCTGGGCGATCAGTGCTTCCTCTTCGGTCATCTCCATGACCGTGGCGCGCACTTTCTGACCAAGTTCACGACAGGCGAGAAGCCTGCGGCGTCCATAGACGATCTCAAGTGCCCCGTCTTGGGTTCGGCGGACAAGAACCGGAACCTTTTGCCCGTGCTCACGGATCGACGCGACGAGCTCCTCGAGGCCATCGCTCGGATCGATGCGATCCATGACCGCGGACATTCGCACAGTGCTCGGGTCGATCAAGCGCGTGGCGTGTTTGTCTTCTTCCAACACCGATGCTTGCGCTCGAGCGACAGTTGGGCTCGTGCGCTTCAGATCGATATCCGCATCCTCATCCGACGTTGACGTTTTACCCATCGCGTTCTTGAGTGAGTCCCCGAAGACCTTACGCGCCATGACTACGCCCCCATGCCTTGAGGATTTCGCGCTCAACTTCGTCGGTCACGCGTGAAACGGACTCGATCGCACGCTCGTATGTTCTGCGGTTCACGTCGCGAGGTTCGACCTCAAAGATGCTCTGCTGGGTGTTTGCGGCATCACCTACCGCCGTCGACTTCAGGAACTCGGCAGGGAGGACCGCATCGCCAAGGACCGTGCGAAGCAGAGAAGAGATCTGGACCTGTGGACCGTCGGTGTTCTCGTACCGGGTGATCAGCAGCCGAACGAAGTTCAGGCCGTGCTCGGGAGCATGCGCCTCGACGACGCCCATCAGGTTGCTCGCCATGCCGAGAAAGCTTGCCAGAGACATCACATCAAGCATGGACGCGTTGAGCGGGATCAGGACCCCAGTGGAAGCAAAGAGGGCGGAGATCACCGAGAAGTTCAGCTGCGGCGGGGTGTCGAAGATCACCACATCATATCGGCTCAGGACAGGCTCAAGCGCTTCACGGATCCGACTGTGGAAGGTGGTGGCGCCGTGTCTGAAGCTCAAAGCGACCTCGAACTCGTACTCCATGATGTCCATGGAGGCCGGGATCAGATCCACTGTCGGGAAGTTCGTTTTGCGAATGATATCTGAGGCGGGCAGGGGCCCCTCGGATCGGATCAGATCGTAGGAGGTCGGCATGTCCGGATCGAGCTCAGGGGTAACCCCGAACAGGTTTGTCAGACTTGCCTGGCTGTCGAGGTCGATAAGCAGGACCCGATAGCCGCGAAGGCCCAGAAGCTGACCAACATGAGCAACGGTCGACGTTTTTGCGCTGCCGCCCTTCAGGTTGAAGATCGTCACGACCTGGCACGGTTCGCCGGTTCTTCTGTGAGGGTGTTCATCGGGCTTGATCCTACCCGTCTCAAGAAGGACGCGTTGGGCTTCGACCATGTCCTCGGCAGTGAAGCTGCGGCGGTTGCCACCCTCGAGGATGCCTTCCGGAAAGCCTTCGAGATTTGACACATGATGGCGGAAGGTGTTCTGGTTGATCCGAAGCAGATCGGCGGCTTCCCGCATCGCGAAGCGACGGAGACCCTTCTGGGCATCCGGTGGGAACGTCTCCTGCGCATGTTCACGCAACCGGCTACCGAGCCGCTTGGACATGACATCGAATCTTTGAGATGCCCGTATCCCGCTCATCACTGCCCTCAAGTCTTTATTGTTTTGTAGACCTTAACAGTTTTGGCGAGTAAATCCAGCCCAATCCGTTGAGCGGCCTAGAGGTGTTGAGGCGGCAGACTTCTGACGAGAAAAAACCGTGAAGTATCAGCATCTTGGGCAACCTTGTTCGCAGTGCACTTCAACAGTTCGTAGCCCGCGATGTCATGGCCACAACATGTATTGTCGACGCCTACGTAACGCAGATCTTCAGAATCGCGCGACCGATTCCCACGACTTCAGGCAAGCAGCCCCAGCCTCTCAGCCCTCTCCAGCAGCATCTTCACGGATGACGGCTGCCAGCTTGTCCGCCCGCGGGGCGTGCGCTCACGCATCGCTTCCAGTCTGGTGCAGATCGCCTGAAGCGTGATGTCGGGGTCCGCGCCCTTGATGGCGGCGACGATGGCGGGCAGGCGGTCGTCGGTCTCGCGGTGGCCGGCGCGGTCCAGTACCGTGGGCGGCAGGAAGCCGTCGCGGACATAGGCGTTCACCGCGCGGAGAAGCCGACTTTGAGTCCATTGCCGCTCGCGTGGCAGGGGGCCGTTGACGATGCGCAGCACGTCTTCCCAGGCCATGTCGGGCCGCAGGCGGCGCACATGGGGCACCCAGTCCTGGGCCGTCTCCTTCAGGCGCTCCATGTAGCCTTCCTGTCGCGCCAGCCGCACCTTGCGAAGAGCGGCAGGGTCTCTGGCGCGAAGCCCAGGATTCCCGCCAACGCGACCCTTGGTTCGTGCGCTGGCCAACCCGGCCTTGGTACGCTCACGGATCAGCGCCTTTCGAACTCTGCGGCCACACCCAACATCTGAAGTGTAAACTTGCTCTGCGGCGATGATGTGTCGATCGGGTCGATGAGCGAGCGGCCGAAGGCGCCCTTCGCCTCCATACGCACGATCATCTCGATGAGATGCGAGAGGGACCGCGCCAGCCGGTAGATGCGCACGAAGACCTGCGTATCGCCCTTGCCGATCGGCTCCAGCACCCGTGCCAGCAACGGCTGCGCGCGGTTTCCGCCCGAAGCTTGCTCCTAATGGGTCTCCTCGCAGCCCGCGGAATTCAGGGCGTGGAACTGGGCAGTGTGATCTGGCCCTTGGCAGAGACGCGCGCATCGCCAATCAGTGGCATCAAAACAGGCCGTTTGCAGTTTCCGATATCACCAATGAACGGCTGGTTGGCGGGGCGGGGCAAGGGGGGGCAGAGGCGATTGCTCAGTCGTCGGATCGCGCGATCAGCGTCTCAACGTCTAGCCCGGACGTCTCAATCCGCTGGTTGATGTCCATACGTCCATCGAAGATGAACAGGACGAAGGCGGCATCGTCTCGCAGGGTGTAGAAAATGTTGTGGCGCCGCCGGAACACTAGTCTTCTGACACCACGCGGTGCATGCCAGACATGGCCGATTTCGGGGTTGGCGCTGATGGATTCCCGGACGAACCGGTCAATGTCGCGCTGAAACTTGTCTGCGAGGCTCTCCGAGTATAGCCGGTCATGCTCCCAGATCGACCGAAGGCAGTCCTCTGCCGCCTCAGTCAGGAAGACTTTCATGCGTCAGGGTGCCGGGTCCGGAAGCGCGCCAGCCGTTGCTCGATGGATTCGTCCGTCATCTGGGTCACGCGCCCTTCCGCAACATCGGCCAGGCCGGCTGCAATGCCGCGCTCGATGCGCATGGAAATCAATTCTTCCCAATCGGCCACGGACACCGTGACGGCAACGGGGCGGTCTTTCTTTGTGAGCAAGATGGGTTCGCGCTGCGCCGCGTCGATGAAGCGCCCGAATTCCTTGCTGGCGAGGGTGGCGGACATGGTTTTCATGGTGG
>CALRMS020000077.1:0-13274 GCA_943369275.1 Rhodobacter maris
AGGAACTCAAAGCTGGTCATCTCGGCATCGCTGACCCACCGTTCGAGGGACAGGCGGGTGGTCTCGGTGATCTCGAACCGGACCGGCTTATCCGTCTTGCTCTGCACGATCGTTGCGCGCTCTTTCGCGTGCCCAGCCGCGAAAACATCTGTGACCCGGATGCTCACCAAGTCGCAGCCCCCGAGCTTGCTGTCGACGGCCATGTTGAACAGCGCGAGGTCCCGCGCGTTGCCTGCCATCTCTAGGCGAACCCTGTTGGACCAGACATGCCGGGCAAGCAGTGGTCGCTTCTGACCGATGATGCGGCCCTTGTTCCAGGCGACGTGGTCAGCGCGGAGGGCAAGAAGAAAATCAATGGACATGGGAGTACTTCCTGTCCACCGGGCCCAGCCTTCTTCGGTCTTTCCGACGCTAGCAAAGTATCACGATGAGAGGCGTAGTGCCCTCGCATAGGGCGGGCAGCGGTCATTCGGAGTTGCATTCTTGTGTCGAGGGCATCTACTGAAGCGGTTGTTCACCTCAGGCCTATGGCGAATGCACCACCGGCCGCATCTTCAGCACCTCAAGGCTGTCGAGCAGAGCCTCGCGCGGCAAATCGCGGCCGATGATGACGACGCGGCTTTTGCGGTCCTCGCCCGACCAGTGGGCAAGGCGGATGGGTGGGTCGATGATGTGCTGCACGCCGTGGATGACAAACGGCGTGTCGAAGCCGTCGGCCCAGATCACCGCCTTCAGGCGCAGGATGTCGGGGCCGCGGGCGGAGATCAGGGTTTCCATCCAGATGTCCAGCATCACCGGATGGATTGGTTCGTCGAAGACGATCGAGACCGAGGAGATGCGGTCGTCATGGCGGGCCGCCGGGGCGGTGGCGGTCATCAGGCTTAACCCCGGTGCCGGGGCCAACCCGAAGAGGCCATGGGTTGGGCCGATGGCCAAGGGGGCCAGCGGTTTTGCCAACGGCGGGAGCGGCAAGGATGAAAGCGCATAGGCCGGGGCGTTCACCCAGGCTTCGGCTTCCGGCAACGCACCGTTCATCTCAGGGGCGCCACGGCCGAAGAGGTCGGTCAGCGGAACCGCGCCGCGTGTTGCGGTTACAATCCGCGCGCCAGGGGCAAGGGCCGCAAGCCGGGCGCGGAACCGCTCGGCTTGCGCAGGCGTCACGAGGTCGGTCTTGGACAGGACCAGCACATCCGCCATCGCGACCTGCTGAACGCTTTCGAACCCGGCATCCAGCGTCGCGGGGCCATGCGCGGCATCGCAGACCGTGACCACCCCATCCATCCGCAGCGCCGCGCCAAGGCCGGGCGTCACGATCAGCGTGTGCAGGATCGGCGCGGGATCGGCGAGGCCGGTGGTCTCGATCACGATGCGGTCGAAATCCAGTTTCCCGGCGCTGCGCTTTTCGAACAGGCCTTCCAGCGCCTGCACCAGATCGCCGCGCACCGTGCAGCACATACAGCCGGAGGAGAGAAGCACCGTTTCTTCGGTCGTCTCGACGATCAGGTCATGGTCAAGACCCACATCGCCGAACTCGTTGACGACAACAGCGATGCGGCCTGCCGAGGCATCGCGCAGTAGCGCGTTCAGCAGCGTGGTTTTTCCGGCGCCAAGATAGCCGGTGATCAGGGTCAGGGGGATACGGGACATCATCGGCTTGTGATATGTTATACTATAACGTATATCTGCCATCGCTCCCCTGAAAGCAAGCCGCAATGACCGTGACCTTCTTCCCCCGCCTGTCTGTCTTCGATGTTGAGCAAGGCCTGGTCCTGGCCCCACGCTTTCCGGCGGATGGCCTTATGCCCTGCGTGACGACCGATGCCGCGGACGGCACCGTATTGATGCTGGGCTGGATGAACGAACAGGCGTTGCGGCTGACCATCGAGACGGGCGAGGCGCATTACTTCAGCCGCACAAGGCAAGTGGTCTGGCACAAGGGCGCGACCTCGGGCCTGACGCAGACCATGGTCCGGATGCGGATCGACGACGATCAGGATGCTTTGTGGCTGGAGGTTACCGTCGCAGGCTCTGGCGCGTCGTGCCATGTCGGCTATCGGTCCTGCTTCTACCGTGAGGTGCCTATCGGCCCCGCTGCCGGTGGTCCGCTGCGGTTCACCGAGACCGCGCGCCGGTTCGACCCCGTCGCCGTCTACGGCGATGCGCCGAACCCGACGATCCTGTGAGGCAGGCATGGGCGCGGCTTTGACCCCGAATGAGACCGAAGTGCTGGCCCTCTTGCGCGGCGCGAACAGCCCGATGACGGCCTATCAGCTTCTTGGCTGGATGCAGCGCAAGGGTGGTGCAGTGGCCCCTCCCACAGTCTATCGCGCCCTGAAAGGGCTGGAAGAGGCCGGTGTCGTGCAACGGATAGCAACGCTGCGCGCTTGGGCCGTGGTCACCTCGCCCGTGCCGGGGGTGGTGGCGATCTGCGACGATTGCGGATCGGTGCGCAGCGTCGAGGCGCCGAGCCTGTTTGAAAGCCTGCATGAGCGCCTCGCCGCCGAAGGCTTTGCCGAGGCGCGCCAGACCATCGAAGTGCATGGCCGCTGCGGCGATTGCACGGGGGGCCAGGCATGAAGGACCTCCTCCTGTCCGGCGTGGTCCTGCGGCTGACGCTAGCACTTGGTCTCTCCGCCACCCTGTGGGTCGGGCTCTGGCTGGTGGTGGGCTGACATGGCATTGCGCATCCGTGATCTGACACTGGGCTATGACCGGCATCCTGCGGTGCATCACCTTGATCTGGACCTGGCCCCGGGCAGCCTGACTGCTGTGGTTGGGCCAAATGGCGCGGGGAAATCCACACTTTTGAAGGGCCTGACCGGCGAGCTTGCGCCACTGGAAGGCCGGATCGACCGGGGGGTGGCGCGGTTGGCCTACCTGCCGCAACTCTCCGAGGTGGACCGCAGCTTTCCGATCGCCGTCGGGGCCTTTGTGGCGATGGGGCTCTGGCACCGCGTCGGTGCCTTTGGTCGGTTCAGCAGCAAGGATGCCGCACGAGTGGCTGAAGCGCTGGCGGCCGTGGGCCTGACCGGCTTCGACCAACGCCCAATTTCGGCCTTGTCGGGGGGGCAGGTGCAGCGGGTGATGTTCGCGCGGCTCTTGTTACAGGACGCCGCCCTGATCCTTCTGGACGAACCCTTCACCGCGCTCGACACTAAGACCGCCGCTGACCTGCTGGCCGTCGTGCAGCGCTGGCATGGAGAGGGGCGCACCGTGCTTGCCGTTCTGCATGACATCGAGGCGGTGCGCAGGCATTTCCCCGAAACCCTGCTGCTGGCGCGCGAAAAGGTGGCGCATGGGGCGACCGATACGGTCCTCACCGCCGAGAACCTGTTCCGTGCCCGTCAGATGTCCGAGGCCTTTGACGACAGCGCAAATGTTTGCGTAAAGGGGGCCGCGTGAGCTGGCTGGTGGACCCCTTCGCCGACTTTGCCTTCATGCAGCGGGCGCTTCTGGGGTGCCTTGCGATCTCGCTCGGGGCGACGCCGGTTGGCGTGTTCCTGCTTCTGCGGCGGATGAGCCTGACGGGCGATGCCATGGCGCATGCGATCCTGCCCGGGGCGGCGGTGGGCTATCTGGTGGCCGGGCTGAACCTCGGCGCGATGACCATCGGCGGGGTGGTGGCGGGGCTGATCGTGGCCGTCCTGACCGGGGCCGTCGCCCGCTTTACCGCCCTGCGCGAGGATGCCTCGCTGGCCGCCTTCTACCTGATCTCGCTGGCATTGGGGGTGCTTCTCGTCTCGCTCAAGGGATCGAACGTCGATCTGATGCATGTCCTGTTCGGCACCGTCCTCGCGCTGGACGATACCGCGCTGATCCTGCTGTGCGCCATCACCACCTTCACGCTGGTCACGCTGGCGCTGGTCTTCCGCCCCCTGGTGCTGGAATGCGCCGATCCGCGGTTCCTCGCCTCGGTCAGCCGGTGGAGCGGGCCGGTGCATTTCCTGTTCCTCGGCCTTGTGGTCCTGAACCTTGTTGCAGGGTTTCAGGCGCTTGGCACGCTGATGGCCGTCGGGATCATGATCGTGCCCGCCGCTGCCGCCCGGTTCTGGGCCAATTCCATCGGCGGGATGCTTGTGGTCGCCGCCACGGTAGCGGCTGTCTCATCTGTCGCCGGACTGTTGGCCTCCTACCACGCAGGGCTCCCGTCGGGCCCGGCGATCATCCTCGCTGCCGGAACCCTTTACCTCCTGTCGCTCGCGTTCGGTCCCTCGGGCAGCCTTGCCGCCCGCTATTGGCCGCGCGCCCATCTTGAAGCCTGAAAGGATACCCCCATGATCACCCGCCGCCTCCTGCTCGCCTCCGCCGCTGCACTGGCCTTTGCCGCCCCTGCTTTTGCCGAGGAGAAACTGAAGGTTATCGCCACCTTCTCGATCCTTGGCGACATCGTCGCGAATGTCGGCGGGGGCCGGGTCGAAGTGACCACGCTGGTCGGCCCGGACGGGGACGCGCATGTGTTCCAGCCCGCCCCCGCCGATGCGCAGGCCGTTGCAGGCGCGCAGGTGATCGTCGCCAACGGGCTTGGGTTTGAAGGGTGGATGGACCGGTTGATCGAAGCTTCGGGCACCCAAGCCGCGCTGATTACTGCAGCCGATGGCGTGACGCCCATCGCCTTTGGCGAAGAGGAACACGCCGAGGAAAAAGGGCATGACCACGATCATGAACACGCCGAAGGCGAGGAGCATAGCCACGACCAAGCCAAGGAAGAAGCCGGGCATGAGGGCCATGATCACGCGGGCCACGATCATGGGGCCTTCGATCCGCATGCCTGGCAAAGCGTGAGCAACGTGGCGCTCTATGTCGGCAACATCGAACGTGGCCTTGCCGCCGCCGACCCCGCGGGGGCCGAGACCTATGCCACCAATGCCGCCGCCTATCTGGCCGAGTTGGACGTGCTTGATGCTGAAATCCGCGCCGCCTTGGCAGCCCTGCCGGAAGATCGCCGCACGGTCGTCACCTCGCATGATGCCTTTGGCTATTTCGCCGCCGACTACGGCCTGACCTTCGTCGCCCCGCAGGGGGTCTCGACAGAGGCAGAGGCCAGCGCACAGGACGTGGCGGCACTGATTACCCAGATCCGGGATGCCGGGATCGCGGCGGTCTTTGTCGAGAACATCGCCGACCGCCGCCTGCTGGACCAGATCGCTGCGGAAACCGGGGCTGCCATCGGCGGCACGCTCTATTCCGACGCGCTGTCCGGTCCTGAAGGCCCCGCCGCCACCTACCTTGCCATGATGCGCCACAACCTGTCGCAGCTGACCGCTGCGCTGACCAACTGAGGTAACCCGATGAACGCCCAAACCCCCGTGACCGTGCTGACCGGCTTTCTTGGCGCCGGGAAGACCACCCTTCTGAACCGCATCCTGACCGAACCGCATGGCAAGAAATACGCCGTCATCATCAACGAATTCGGCGAAACCGGGATCGACAACGAATTGGTCATCGACGCCGACGAAGAGATCTTCGAGATGAACAACGGTTGCATCTGCTGCACCGTGCGCGGCGACCTCATCCGCATTCTTGGCGGGTTGATGAAGCGCAAGGATTTCGACGGCATCCTGATCGAGACGACCGGCATGGCCGACCCAGCCCCGGTGGCACAGACCTTCTATGTCGATCAGGACGTGGCCGAGAAGACGCGTCTGGATGCCATCGTGACGGTGGTCGATGCTGTGAACTTGGCGACTCATTTGGGCGAGGCGCATGAAGCCGCCGAGCAGATCGCCTTTGCCGACATCATCCTTCTGAACAAGGTCGATCTGGTGGATGCCGCAGCGCTGGCCACCGCCGAGGCCCGGATCAAGTCGATCAATCCCTATGCAAAGATCGTCAAGACCGAAAAATGCGGCGTGGCGCTGGATCAGGTGCTGGGCCTTGACGCCTTCAGCCTCGAACGCGTGCTGGAGATCGAGCCGGATTTCCTCGATGAAGACCACACGCATGAGCATGAGGAGGATATCACATCCATCTCGCTGTCCTCGGACACGCCGCTGGACGAGAAGAAATTCCAGACCTGGTTTGGCAAGCTTTTGCGCGAACGCGGGCAGGATATCCTGCGGTCGAAGGGCATCCTCGACTTCAAGGGGCAGGACGAGCGGTTCGTCGTCCACGCCGTCCATATGCTGACCGATGGCTCGCCCCTTGGGCCTTGGCACGCGGGCAAGGCGCGGTCCTCGAAACTGGTCTTCATCGGCCGCGATCTGGACAAGATGGGGCTGGCCGAAGGCTTCGCCGCCTGCAAGGCCGCCTGATGCCGGTCTTGGAGCGGCACGATCCGATGGCGCCCACCCGCATCGAAATGGGCGGGCGCAAGTATGACTTTGATGCTGTGCCCGTGGCGGTGGCGACGGTAGGCGATACCGCTTTCACTGCCTGGGGCGACGGGCATGTGCGCGTCTTCCGCCCCGGCGCGGAACACGAAGCCTTGCCGGTCCACAAGGGTGCGATCCTCTCGATGGTGGCGGAAGCGTCGGGGACGTTCCTGACCGGCGGCGACGATGGCCGCTTCTGCCGCGTTTGTCCCGAGGGCGTGACCGAGATTGCAAGCCACCCCCGCAAGTGGGTGGACCATGTCGCAGCGGGCGCGGGCGGGGTCTTTGCCTGCTCGGTCGGGCGCGAGGTGTATCTCTGGGACAGCGCCCGGCAGGAACGGCTTGCAGCCCCTTCGACCGTCGGCGGCCTGGCCTTCGACCGCAAGGGCGGACGGCTGGTGGTCGCGCATTATGGCGGGGTCACGATCTGGGCGCGCGACAAACGTGGCTGGAAGCCCACCGCCCTGAAATGGGCGGGCAGCCATACCGCCGTCAGCTTCAGCCCCGATGACCGCTTCGTCATGACCCGCATGCAGGAAAACGCACTCCATGGATGGCGACTGCGCGACAAGGCCGACCTGCGGATGTCAGGCTATCCGACCAAGGTGAAGGGCTGGGCCTGGGCCGGGAAACTGCCCTGGCTGGCCACCACCGGCGCGGATGAGGCGATCCTTTGGCCTTTTGACGGGGCGCAGGGGCCAATGGGGCGTGGGCCAATGCAACTGGCCTGGGGCGGCCGCGGCTATGTTACCGCGATCTGCGCCCTGCCGGGGCATGAGGCGGTGCTGGCGGGATATTCCTCAGGCGCCGTGATCTTTTCCGAGATCGACCAGATCGCCGAGCCCCGCGCGGTCAAGCGCCCGACTGGCGCGCCTGTAACCCTACTGGCCGTCACGTCGCTCACCGGCTGGCTGCTGGCGGCGGACGAACAGGGCGGTGTCCTCTGGGCACCCCTGGGGGCCGCCTGATGCTGGGCCTCTTCTCCCGCCGCCCCCGCCCGGACGCCGAGGCCGTAGCGCGGCTGAAGGGCTGGGTCGTCGACCTCTTGGCACTCGGCGACAGGGACCATATCGCTATCGCCGAACTAGCCTGCCATGAACCCGGGTGCCCAGATCTAGAAACAGTTGTGACGGTCACCCTCGCCGACCGCCGCCGTTTTGTCCTGCGGTTCCCAACAGCCGTCGCTGCCGTGACCGAAGCCGACGTGCAACTCTTGCAACCGAAATTGCCCGGCGCGTGACGGTATTCGTGCATCTGATCGAGGGCGACAGCGCGGTAACTCGTCTTGCCCGCGTTGCGCAGCTATCAAAGTCATCCCGCCGTCCGGTGATCATGCTCGCCGAGACCGGCGACCCTGCCTGCGCCCCATTGGACTGGGTGATGGGGGCCGGCTGCACTTGCTGCCTGCCTGCGACCCATCCGCGCCTCCGCCTTTTGCGGGCCGTCGGGCAACAGGTTACCTTACGCATTATCATCGACGCAGGTCCGCCTGGCGTGGCGGACCGGATCGTTGGCCAGTTGCGCGCTTTGTCAGTTCCACTCTCGGTCAATCTGATGGGGGCATAACAGATGAGTGGCGTTCGAACGGCCGCTTCCGCAACCGAACCTGGAACTTGCTGCCATTTTGCGTGAGTCCGTTTTGGGGAATGAAGCGGACGTTTGAGGGTGTGGCGATCGCTGTGAGAAGCTTTCTGCCAGAAGCGGCATGGAAGACCCTGCAAGTTTCTGGGTGCTTTTCCGAACCGGTACGGCTCGGGTCGCACCCCAGGGTTATGTCTTGCGACCAACGGTGGAAGTTTCCAACCGGCTACTTCTCCTCGATCGTGATGCCGTGCTCGCCGATCTCGATTTCGATGCCGCTTTGGCTTCGGGTCTCCTCATAATAGAGGTAACCTACGACGATGACACCTGCAGCAAGAAGGCCGATGAGAAGATAAAGTGTATTGCGGCTCATTAGGATCGTTCCTTTTGGCATGTAGAAATTGGTGTCCGGCATCACAGCGACGCCAACTCCCGGGGGACGAGGTGCCGAACCAACAGGCGATCCGCCAGTGCCTGACGGCTATTACCCGCGCAGCACATCTTTCAGACCGCCGACAGCGTTCTGAACCCTTCCCTCGATCTTATCCGCCTTGCCCTCTGCTTTGAGCTTGGCATCTCCGATCACCTTTCCAACGGCCTCCTTGACCTTTCCCTTGACGACCTTCGCCGATCCGACAACCCGATCCTTGTCCATGGAATGCCCCTTTCGAGCCCAGTGATCAAAGGACCATAAGGGAACTTCGAGAATGCGCGATGATCCAGATCAGCCTGGGTCTTGTCTCGCCACACCTCAGGACGATCCGGCCAGATCTCCAACATATGGCGATCCACACAGCCGGGCTGCGCGACGGCAGGCAGCGCCTTGCCCTTTGCCTTCTTGAACCCGCGCCGCTTGCGCGCAAGCGCGGTGCGAAGTCAAGGCAAGCGGCCCTTGCGTCGAGGGGCCGCAAGCGGAACAGCCACCTCGGCGCGGAAATCCGGGCCCGAAGTCGGGGCAGTGACAATCAGAGTCCAGAAGCGGCCCACGGGCGGGACGTTGCTTGCCACCACTTGCCGCATCCCCGGCACTTGGACCGTCGCCAGGTAGGCCTGTGTCAGCCCCGGCACGATTCCGCTTGGCACCGGATCCAGACCAACCGAGCCGGGAAGGGTGAACCGAAACTCCAGCCCTTGGGTTGCGTCCCGTTCGGCGGGAAGACTGCGTTCATCGCTCCAGACCGGGAAGTTTACTGTCTTCAGGCGGCCCTCCGCCTCCACCTCATGAACATCCATGCACGTCAGGACAAGACGGTAGGGTGCCGTCGCCTTAATCGGCTTTTGCACCTTCAGCCTGCCGCTGAACGCACCGCCGAGGCGCAGGTGGCCCGGTGGATCAAGGTCCAGTACCGCGCCGCCGAAGGCGCGATGCCGCAGCAGCAGCCGTGTCGCCTTGACCGCGAACCAGCCCGCCGCCGCCAGAAGCCCTAAAATCATGGCCGAGATCGGGTTCACGAAATCGACATCGCCTGGATCGAAGGTCTCCGGCCAGCCAATGAACCACCCCAGCCAGCCCGCCCCGCCCATGGCCGCTACCGCGATTACCGCTGCCATCAGCGCTTCGGTCCGGGGCGAGTACTGCGGCTGATCAGGCATAGCTGACATTCCCCAAGCGGACTAACGTCTGACGCCAAGTTCGACCAGTCTTGCCTGCTGGACAAGCATTTTGCACCACCTCCACTAGCGTCGCTGGCGCATGCGTTCGACGCGCATTCGGCGGATCTCAGCCGCGAGGATCATCGGGCCGAAGTGGGTCCACCAGTATCGGAAAGTTTCATGGCTGATCTCGATGCCACGTTCATGCTGGAGATCCTCGACGTCACGCTGCGACAGCGTTGGGCGGATGGAGAGCCCAACTCAGGTTCGTGCAGTGTCTTCGCAATCGGCGTTCCGTCTTCGCCCTGCTTGATAATGAACGCGCATCTCGCATCCGAGAAATCACCCGTCTTCATGCGATTCCGCTTCGTCGGACAAACAATCTCCCGGACGGTTCGCTTGCCCTCCTCACTCTCCCAGCCGGGAAAGCGCAGAGGAAAACTCCTCCTTTTGACGGTCCAGTTTGCAGCGATCAGATCAACCTCACGGGCCGCTCCCCGCCCTTTGCGTATGGCCGGGCGCTTCCGGCCCGAATGCGGGCGGTCGGGCGCGCCTGAGCAGGAGCATACGAAGCAACCGAAGCGGACCTTGAACGCATTCGCATAAGCCCGAACGACAAGTGCGCTGACGGTGGTCTTGGCCCACCCAGTTAAGTGACCTGCAGCCCAGGACTTTTCCGAGTGAAGGCTGATCTGGGGAACGGGGCGGCACCCGGCAACCGTCAGTTTGACGTTGGATCATCACCACAATGAACCAGGCGTCCGGTCTGACCGCTCTGCCGGGCGCGCTGCGAAGAACACAGTGTCCACTATCGGACAATGGACACTACCGGGGTGGTTGGCGACGAAGCGGTGGTCGCCTCGGCCCAGCTCCGACGACGAGAAGCGGGTCATCTGCGGGCAGACGCGTGTGCCCGCTGTGTGGCTGAGCCAGATTGCGCGGCGATATGACGTGAAGGCCAATCTGGTCTTTGCCTTGATGTGCGAACCCCATGCTGTGAGGATTCCAACGCTCGTGCCCTATCCGCTTGACCGCAGCCTATCGAGCCGGAACCGGCCACGGTTGGAGCCGATGTCATGCAGAAACATCCCAGCCAGCATCGACGCCAGAAAGATCGCAGCACCCGGCGCAAAGAGGCCAATTGCAACAATCGCGGCCAATGGGAAGAACCCGGAAAGCCCCCAACCAAACCCGAACAGAACGCCACCAAGCAGGGCTTTGCCGGTTGGCGTATCCACCGGCGTCTCACCCTGCCCCCCGAGCAGTGGCTGAGACAGTCGATGGGTCAAGGCAAGGACCAACAGGCTTGTGCCCAATACTGCAAGCAGGCCAATGCCAAGGGTGAGGTCCCGGGCCCCGTCCGGTTTCAGGAAACCCTGCAGAAGCGTTGGTTGAAAAAGCCCCGACAGCATCAGCCCTGTGCCGCAAAGCAAACCGCAAAACAGTGCTGCAAGCCGGATCATGCCATACCACCATTGCCAAGAATTTGGCGCAGGAGCGCGGCAATGCCCGCGCCTGCCATTATCCCCAAAAGCGTGACTGCAGCGCGTCTGGACCGCAAAGTCACCCCGTGGATCGCCCCCATCAAGCTGCTGCCAAAACGCGCCGAAATGCCTACCAAGAGCCCCCCAAGGACAAGGAATGGCCAAGCCGCCTCGTCCGACATCTGCTTTGCGATCCCGAAAGCCATCAGAAGTGACGGCGCGATGAAAAGCCCGCCGATGAACGCAATGCTGCTGGCGGCCAACCCTTCTCGTCCACCCAGCAAACTGCCGATCATCCCCGTGGCGGACATGATCCGGCGCGTGAGCACCCACAAAATCCCAAGTGCCAGCCCGACCATCGCCCCGCCGAGAAGAGCGTGGCCATATGCTCCTTGCAGTAGATCCATGTTCATCTGCCGGGTCCTCCCAGTTCAGGTTAAGTGAGGCGGACGCCAATTCAAGCGCCAAGTTTCGCTTGAAGGCGGATTTCGCTTGGACAACCGAGCTTGACGGAACCGCGCGCAAGCCGGAAGGTCACTATTGAAGCCCGTGGCCGTGACCGCTTTTGTGTCTTGCCTCGATCGCCATGCCGCATCGCCGCCCGTCCGCTCTCCGCCGTTTGCATATGGCCGGGCGCTTCTGGCCGAGGCTGTGTGAAAACGCGGTGGCGACGTCAGGGGCATGGGCGATCGCGGCATTTTCGCAGATCAGGTTCGCAATGAGGGCACATCGCGTTCACTGCGCCTCTTGGAGCGGGTTCTGACGTTCGTTGGACGGCCCGATGTAGGTCAGGACGATGTAGATTACCCCTGCATCGCCCGCATCATCCCTTTGACGCCCAGCAGGGCGACCATTCGTTTGATGTTGTAGGCCAGAACGTTCAGGGCCATCTCGCTGCGGACGTTCGTCAGCCTGCGCGTCAGGAAATGGGTGCCGCCCATCCACGCCTTTATCGTGCCGAACGGGTGCTCGACGGTGCAGCGGCGGAGTGTCATGTAGTCCGGGTCGCGCCCCAGGCGGCTATCCATGTCGTCGACGAGGTCTTCCCGCTCCCAGCGTGAAATCCGCCGCTCGTTGCCGGTCGTGCAATTGGTGCGGAGCGGGCAGGTCTTGCATTCGTTGATCCAATATCGCCGGATCGGGATGCCGCGTTCCTCGGTCGTGTAGCGGTAGGTCAGGTCCTCGCCTGCCGGGCAGACGTAGACGTCCCTTTCGGCGTCATAGACGAAATCCGCCTTCACATACATGCCCTTGGCCGCATTGCCCGAGGTTGCTGGCCGCGGCACTGTCGTCGTGATGCCTGCCTCATGGCAGGCCAAGATCTCTGGCCCGCTGAAATAGCCCTTGTCGGCGATGGCATGCAGGTTGTCTCGCCCAAGGGCTGCCTTGGCCGCGATGGCCATCGGGCTGAGCTGTTCGCGGTCGAAGCCCTGATTGGTGACCTCATGCGCGACAATGAGATGCGTCTCGGCATCGACAGCACTCTGCACATTGTAGCCGACCAAACCGCTGTGCCGCGCGCTGGTCGCCATCGCGCGGGCGTCGGGGTCCGTCAGGGAGATCTGGCCGTCCGGCGCGTCGGCCAAAGCCTTGTCCATCTCCTTGAGCCGCGCGATCTCCTGTCGGATGCGGCCATAGCGGCGGGACAGATGCTCGACCTTTCCGGCCCTTGCCTCGCCTTCCTCCTGCCGGTCGATGCGGACCATCTCTGTGATGTAGCGTTCGACATCGGCTTCGAGATGGGCAATGCGGCTGGCGATCTTGCCCTTGGTGAAGTTCCTGTCGCGGTTGTTCACGGCCTTGAACTTGCTTCCGTCGATGGCGACGCAATCCCCCTTCAGCGCGCCAACCCGGCAGCAAAGCGCGATGAATTGTGCGCAGACCTTGCGGATGCCCGCGCCGTTGTCGCGCCTGAAGTCCGCGATGGTCTTGTGATCCGGCATGAGCTTGCCGGTCAGCCAAATGACCTCGACATTGCGCCCCGCCTCGCGTTCCAGCCTGCGGCTCGACGGGATGCGGTTCAGGTAGCCGTAGATGAAGAGCTTGAGCAGCACCGCAGGGTGATAGCCGGGCCGTCCAGTCCTCGCGGGGGCCGAGCGGGCGAAACCAAGACGCTGCAGATCCAGCTCTTCGACGAAGAGATCAACGACGCGGACAAGGCTGTCTTCACCGATCCAGTCGTCCAGCCGATCCGGGAAAAGCACCGACTGGCCGCGATCAACGCCCTCGATGAAACCCGCCATGCCTGCCTCCGCCTGATCTGCGAAAGCATAGCACAGCAGCCGGTTTCCACACAGCCTCGGCC
>CALRMS020000078.1:0-12949 GCA_943369275.1 Rhodobacter maris
GATCGTGTCATTGCCGCGCAGGCCGGTGAACTGCTCATCCGCGTCGGACCCGGTAAAGCGGTCCGCCATGCGCGACCCTTCCACCCGTTCGATCCCGGAAATCGTGTCCGTACCGCCCCAGCTGTCCAGCACCCGCCCCGTCGCAAGGTTCACATTCGCCCCGCGATGGGCCGTCCCGTCCCAGAAGGTTTCGATGAACGAAAACGTGTCCCGACCGTCACCACCAGAAATGGTGTCATGCCCGGCATCTGCCTTGATGAAATCCGATCCACCCCCGGCATAGATCAGGTCATTGCCCGTGTTGCGCCCGCCGATGATGTCATCGCCGAAGTCAGACCCATAGATCGTGTCATTTCCGGCAAGAAACAGGGAAAACAGGTCAAACCCGTTGCCGGGGCGATACTCACCCCTGTTCGTCCAGCCAAACATGAAATGATCCAGGTCCGTCAACTCGACCGACAGGCCGGTGATTGTCATCCAGACCACGCCCTCGACAGAAAGGGTGATCGTGTTGACCATTCCGGCCACCGGCGGGCCGCCTCCCTCAACCGGGTCTTCAAAGAATGTAAACCCCGTACCCGTTGCCCTGATGGTCAGCAATCCGGGATCCCTCAGGGCCGTCAACTCGACCGATGTTTCCGAAACGGAGATATCCATTCCGAGAACTGGGTCGTTCAAATCAAACTCGAACAGGTCGGGCAGATAATAGTCGTCGGTATTTGCAGCGTTCTCAATCGTCACAACAGCCATAACGGGTACCCCAAAACTCAATACATAGACATCGGCAGGCTACCCCCGTCGCATTGCTCTGCCAAGCCCCTTCCCGCGCCCCCTTCCCTTCCCCCCCCGCCCCGTGTAATGCCCCTCCCCTGATGCCCAAACCCCCGGAGCCCCTGCAATGCAAGGCAGCGCGAACCTCAACCTGATGATCAAGGCCGCCCGCAAGGCCGGCCGCTCGCTGGTCAAGGACTTCCGCGAAGTGGAGAACCTTCAGGTCTCCACCAAGGGCCCCGGCGATTTCGTCAGCCGCGCCGACCGCGAGGCAGAACGCATCATCAAGGAAGAACTAATGGGCGCGCGGCCGACCTATGGCTGGCTGGGCGAAGAAACCGGCGGCACCGACGGGGCGGATCCTACCCGCCGCTGGATCGTCGATCCGCTGGACGGCACCACCAACTTTCTGCACGGCATGCCGCATTGGGCTGTCTCGATCGCGCTGGAACACAAGGGCGACATCGTCTCTGCCGTGGTCTATGACGCGGCCAAGGATGAGCTTTTCTGGGCCGAAAAGGGCGCAGGCGCCTGGATGAACGACCGCCGCATGCGCGTATCGGGCCGGCGCGAGATGCATGACGCCGTCTTCGCCACCGGCGTGCCGTTCGCGGCGAAGAAAACCCTGCCCGCCACGCTTCAGGATCTCGCGCGCCTGATGCCCGCCTGCGCCGGTGTCCGCCGCTGGGGCGCGGCCTCGCTTGACCTCGCCTATGTCGCCGCGGGTCGCTACGATGGCTATTGGGAACGCGAATTGCAGGCCTGGGATATCGCCGCCGGCATCCTTCTGGTGCGTGAGGCGGGCGGTTTCGTCTCGGCCATCCGCGACGGGGATGACCCGCTGGAAAAGGGTGCCGTGATCTGTGCGAACGAACCCCTGTTCGAACCCTTCCGCAAGATCATTCGCAGCGCCTGACCTCTAACGCCACGGTCCCGGCCCGCCGCGCCGCACGCGCGGCACACCGCTGCGCACCATCCGGTAACTGGCCTCCGGATGCGGCGGCACCCCCCGCGTGCGGCCCCAGAACCCCGGCCCGCCCAGCCGGAGCCATAGGGGCAGGCACAGCACCAACCCCGCCACAAAGCCGCCCGCATGCGCCCAATAGGCCACGCCCCCCACATCGGCGGGCGTCATCGCGCCATTGACCACCTGAAACCCGAACCACAGCCCCAGCATGATCCAGGCCGGGACAGGAACCACCCGGAAGAACACGATGAAGATGAACAGCACATCCACCTTGGCACGGGGAAACAGCAACAGATAGCCCCCCATCACCCCTGCAATCGCGCCCGATGCCCCCACCATCGGGATCATCGACGCAGGCTCCGCCGCGAATTGTAGCCCCGCCGCTGCCAGCCCGGACATCAGGTAAAAGGCAAGAAACCGGAAATGCCCCATCTCATCTTCCAGATTGTCCCCGAAGATGTAGAGAAACAGCATGTTGCCCAGCAGATGCATCCAGCCCCCATGCAGGAACATCGAGGTGACAAAGGTCTCATACCCCTCGCCATAGCCGATCCGCGCCGGTACCAGCCCCCATTGCATGAAGAACCGCCCCAATTCCGCCTCTCCCGGCAGGGCGAGCCAATAGGCCAGAAACACCACGACATTCACCGCAATCAGCGCGAGCGTGACAAAGGGCGTCCGCCCCGACGGGTTATGGTCGCGAATGGGAAACATGCCCGGCAGGCTGGCCCGGCCGCATGTTCCGCGTCAAGCCTCTCTCGTCATGAAGCCCAATCACTGCATGACTCGGCCCAAGGCCGACAAATGCCCAAAGAAGCCTTTCCACCGATGAATGTCTTCTCTGTGCAAATATCCTCGGGGGTGAATTGGCGCAAAGCGCCAAGAGGGGGCAGACAGCCCCCATCATTCAGAAATTCTTCGCAGAAGAATTTCCCACGCCCGAAAATTCTTCGGCGAAGAATTTTCCCTCAACTCAAACCCGAAAATTCTTCTGCGAAGAATTTTCGCGCCCTTCACACCTCCGCCACCTCCATCAACAACTGCGCGTTCCCGCCCGACGCCGTGGTATCGATGCAGACATGCCGCTCCAGCCGCGCATGGCCGGCATCCGGCGCGCCGCCGATCAGCGGCAGGATCGCCCCCGCCCGCTGCGCCAGCGCTTGCGCATAGGGTCGGCCCAGTTCGGCGGCACCCCACCAGACCGCGCCCGAAATCCCCTCCATCCGTGCCAGCACATCCGGCTTCAGCGACGGCGCTTCCACCGCCACACCGCCCAGCGCCCGGATCGCCGCCGCCTGCCCGGCCGCCGCCGCCGCCGTCGGCCCCAGACAGACCACCGGCCCCCGCGCCACAGTCGTCAACCGGTTGGATTCCCCCGTCGGCCCCGGCAGATCCAAACTCTCAGGTCCCGCCGCCGCAGACACGGTTTGCAACGCCGCAGTGACCTCACTCTCCCCGGCCACGCGGTCCTCACCCGTCACCAAAGGCACCTCGTCCCGCGTGAAGCGGTGCAGGTAATCCGGCCCCCCCGCCTTCGGCCCCGTCCCCGACAGGCCCTCACCGCCAAAGGGCTGACTTCCCACCACCGCACCGATCTGGTTGCGGTTCACATAGGTGTTGCCCACCCGCAGCCGCTCCACGATCCGTTGCACCCGGTCGTCAATCCGCGTGTGCAGGCCAAAGGTCAGGCCATAACCTGTGGCATTCACCGCATCCACCACCGCGTCGATCTGATCGGCGCGGAACGTCGCCACGTGCAGGACCGGACCGAAAATCTCGCGCCCCATTGTCGCGATTCCCGGCACTCGGATCACTGCAGGGCCCACAAACAGCCCCCCCTCAGGCGCGGCCATCTCTGTAATCACCCGCCCTTCGGCCCGCGCCACGGCGATATGGTCGCGGATCACCCCCGCTGCCTCGGCATCAATCACAGGCCCCACATCGGTGGCCAGATTCCACGGATCACCCAGCGCCAGTTCCGCCATCGCGCCTTCCAGCATTTCAAGCACCGGCCCCGCCACATCCTCCTGCACATACAGACAGCGCAGTGCCGAACAGCGCTGCCCTGCCGACTGGAAGCTGGAGGCCAGAATATCCCGCACCGCCTGTTCCGGCAGGGCCGTGGAATCCACCAGCATCGCATTCAGCCCGCCCGTTTCCGCGATCAGCGGCGCGGTCGGGTCCAGATGATCGGCCATCGCACGGCGGATCATCTGCGCCGTCTCTGTCGATCCGGTAAAGCACACGCCCCCCACCCGCGGATCGGATGTCAGCATCCGCCCCACCACCGCCCCCTCACCGGGCAGCAGTTGCAGCGCCGTCACCGGAACGCCTGCGCGATGCATCAGCCCAACCGCCAGCGCAGCAATCAGCGGCGTCTGCTCCGCGGGCTTGGCCAGCACCGCATTGCCCGCTGCCAGCGCAGCCGCGATCTGCCCGGTGAAAATCGCCAGCGGGAAATTCCACGGCGAAATACAGGTGAACACCCCCCGCGCCGGGGCCGTCAGCCCTGCCACCCCATCGGCGTAATAGCGCAGGAAATCCACCGCCTCGCGCAGTTCTGACACTGCATCGCCCAACGTCTTGCCCGCCTCCCGCGCCAACAGCGCAAAGATCGCCCCGAACTCGGCCTCATACAGGTCGGCCACCCGCCGCAGCACCGTCGCCCGCTCTGCCGGACCGGCCGCCCATGGCTCGGCCAACCGCAGCGCGGTTTCTACATCCGGCGCGCCCGCCTGCACCACATGGCCCACCAGCGCCCCGGTCGCCGGATTGCGCACCTCGATCCGCAGCCCGCCCACAGGCCGCCCTGCCGTCATTGGCCCCGCCTCAAACAGCCGCGTCGCATGGGGCGCGCGGCCTGCCTCGATCGCCGCCAGATCGACCGCATCGGTCAGATCAAACCCGCGCGCATTGCGCCGCGCGCCGAACAGCGCAGGCCCCGTCTTCAACGCCGGGCTGGCGACCTGCGCCACCCCTTCCATCGCCGTCAATGGGCAGGCCGCCACCAGCGCAGGCGGCACCTCCTCATTCACAATCTGGTTCACGAAAGACGAATTCGCCCCGTTCTCCAAAAGCCGCCGCACCAGATAGGCCAACAGGTCGCGATGCGCCCCCACCGGCGCATAGATCCGGCAATTCGTGCCCAGATCGCTCAACACCAGATCATGCAGCCGCTCACCCATCCCGTGCAGACGCTGAAACTCATAGGCCCGCTTGTCGCCTGCCATCTCCAGAATAGCCGCCACGGTATGCGCGTTATGCGTGGCAAACTGCGGATAGATGCGGTCCGTCATCCCCAACAGTTTTTTCGCATTAGCGATATAGCTCACATCCGTCGCCTGCTTGCGGGTGAACACGGGGAATGATTCCAACCCCAGCACCTGCGCCCGCTTCACCTCGGCGTCCCAATAGGCACCCTTCACCAGCCGGACCATGATCTTGCGGTCAAGCCGTTCCGCCAGCGCATACAGCCAGTCGATCACCGCCCCCGCGCGGCGGCCATAGGCCTGCACCACCACGCCGAACCCATCCCACCCCGACAGCGACGGGTCAGACAGCACCGCCTCGATCACCTCCAGCGACAGCGCCAGACGGTCCGCCTCTTCGGCGTCGATGTTGAACCCCAGCCCCGCCGCCTTGGCCAACCCCGCCAGTGCCCGCACACGCGGCACCAGTTCCGCCATCACCCGGTCGCGCTTGGCTACCTCGTATCGCGGGTGCAGCGCCGACAGCTTGACCGATATGCCGGGATTGGCGCGGATATCCGCGCCCTTCGCCGCCGCCGCAATCGCGGTGATCGCCTTGGAATAGCTCAGATGGTAGCGCCGCGCGTCGCCTTCCGTCCGCGCAGCCTCCCCCAGCATGTCATAGCTGTAGGTATAGCCCTTTTCCTCCAGCTCCGTCGCCCGCTTCATCGCGGCCTCGATCGTCTCGCCCAGAACGAACTGCCGCCCCATCTCCTTCATCGCCTGCGCCACCGCGCGCCGGATCACGGGTTCCCCCAACCTCTTCACGGCGGCCCGCAGATGGCCCACCACCCCCGGCTCACGATCCTCCAGCACCTTGCCCGTCAGCATCAGCGCCCATGTGGACGCATTCACCAGGCTTGAGGCCGACTTCCCCAGATGCCGCCCCCAATCGGAAGGCGCGATCTTGTCCTCAATCAGCGCATCCATCGTCTCGGCATCCGGGACGCGCAGCAACGCCTCGGCCAGACACATCAGCGCGACGCCCTCCTCGGTGGACAGGCCATATTCGGCCAGAAACACCTCCATAAGCCCCGGCTTCACACTGGCCCGGATGCGCGCCACCAGATCGGCCCCCGCCGCCGTGATCCGCGCCCGCGCCTCTGCATCCAGCCCGGCCTCGGCGATCAGCCGCGCCACCAGTGTGGCCTCGTCAGCCAGACTGCCGCCTTCGATCACGGACCACGGGTTTTCGATGCTGTCACGGGGCATGGGCAAATTCCTCTGTTTGGCCCATAATACCGCAAGTTTCCCGGTCCATTCTCCCGAAGATGGGCCGAACGCCACCCGTTCCGCCCGCAATATGGTGTTTTCACATGCCGATTGACCGCATCCCCCTTGATCGTTTCGATGAGGCGATCCTGCGCATCCTCTGCATCGACGGCCGCCTCAGTGCAACCGAGCTTGCCCGCCGCATCGGCCTGTCAAAATCGCCCACTCAAGCCCGCCTTAAACGGCTGGAGGAAACCGGCATCATCACGGGCTACCGTGCCCTACTGGATCCGATTCGCATGGGTCAGGCCCATGTCGCCTTTGTCGAGGTAAAGCTGTCCGACACCCGCGAAGCAGCCCTTCAGGCCTTCAACAAGGCCGTGCTTGCGGTGCCCGAGGTGGAACAATGCCACATGATCGCCTCGCGGTTCGACTACCTGCTGAAGGTCCGCACCGGCGACATTCAGGAATACCGCCGCGTTCTGGCCGAACGCATCAGCGCTTTGCCCCATGTCGCCTCTACCTCAACCTACGTCGCGATGGAGGCGGTGAAGGAAAGCTTCTGATCGGTGGCAGGACGCGTGCAGCGCGCCCCACCACCGGTTTCGTCACAACCCGTATTGCTCCCGTGCGTAATCACCCAGACCCACGGCATCCAGCCGCGCCAAGGGGGCAAGGAACGTCACCTGAATGACCCCCGGCGCGCGACCGATCTCGATCGCGCCGTTGATCGTGGCGCGGTTGCGCACCTCTGCCACCGTCATCCCCAACAGGGTCGCCGCCCGCGCCAGCCCGTTCTCGATGGCCGCGTTCAGGTTCGACGCTGTCCCGACGACGGAAATCGGCGCCAGCGGCTCCAGCTCCGTCACGCCCCATTTGGCAGCAAGGCGCAGCCCCTTGGCCTTCTCGGCCGCCGTGAAGGGCCGCGCCATCGGCGGAAGGTCCTCTTCCAAAGGAAAGAGAACCGGCCCGTCGATGGGATAGTTTTTCACCACCTCCACCTGCAGTGTCACGCTGCCCGCCACATCCATCGTATGGCCCGCGATCTCGCCATCGCCCTGCCCCGCATGCATGTCGCCCAGATAGACCCCGGCCCCGCGCACCTTCACAGGTGCCACCACAATGGCTCCGGCCCGCACCGCGTCGATATCCATGTGCCCATCAGTCTTGTGCTGGGCCAATTGCTCTGGCGTGATCGCGTACTGGTGCGGCGCCCCCACTAGGAACGACCCGAAATCCCCCGCATTGTGGCTGTCGGGCATGGCCATTGACGGGCAGGTTCCCAGTTGCCCCATGAAAGGCCGCATCCGCACCAGCGTCCCCGGCATGTCGGACGGCGCAAAGGTCAGGATGGAATGCTGGCGGCTCTGATCCGGCAACGCCGAATAATGCGCCGCCTCATGCGCGATGGTTTCGGCAGCCGCCTTGGGCAGCGTCACGCCCACCGCACGCGTCTCGTCGAAGGTCACCGTATAGCCATGCACGATCTCGAAGGGCTTCACTGCATTGCCGCAGGTGTTGCACTTCACCGCATCCTGCCCGATCCCTTCCACATGCGTTTCCGGCCAGACCGTGTCGCAGACCGGGCAGCGGGCCGCCACATAGGGATCGCCCAGACAGAAACCGGCGGGCGAGCTGTCATGCCCCGAGGCCGTCGCGATGGAGGTGACCGTGATATCGCGGATGCGGATCGCCACCGCATCCCCAACCTCGGCCCCCTCGACAAAGACAGGCTTCGTCACCTCATGCCCGCCCCGCAGGCTTGGCGTGATCATGGGGCCCCAGCATCCCGGTGCGGTATTGGCGATAATCGTGCCGCCATTCTCCACCGGCCCCAGCATCGGCGCGTCCGGATCCAGAACGCTGTTGGTGAACTCCGATACCACCACGCTGCGGCGCGACGGCGTATTGCTCCCATCTGGCATGTGTGCGTCTCCCTGTTTCTATCTGTCGATAAAGGGCAGGTAGGCGGCAGAGCCGCCCGAACAACCCCGAACAAGCCCAACTCAACCTGGTGCCCGCGGCCGGACTCGAACCGGCACGGCCTTTCGGCCTAGAGATTTTAAGTCTCCTGTGTCTACCATTCCACCACGCGGGCGCGCCGGGTGTGCTGCCTGCCTAGCAACTCGTCGCGTCAAGGAAAAGCCCGCGGCCGCGCCCGAACTTGGACCAAGGCGCGAAAACCGATTATCCTGCCCCGGCAACCGGCCAGCCATGGACAGGGTCGACCAAAGAAAGCCGCGCGTCATGCCCCACCGTTCAGCCCTCGCCCTCGCCCTCGCGATCCTGCTCTGCCCCCTGCCCCCCGCCGCCCTGGCGCAGGATATGGCCGATCTTCTCCCCTTCACCGCCCGCGGCAACGAACCCTTCTGGTCCCTCACCATCACGACAGAGGGCAGCAGCTACACCGATATGGAAGGCATCACCCTCGACGCCCCCTTCACTCCCCCCACAGCCGCGGATGGCAGCCTGCTCTTCACCACCGCCGCGGGCCCCCTTCGCCTGTCGGATACCGTCTGCCACGACAGCATGTCAGGCATGCCCTACCCTTTCACCGTAACCCTCACCCGCGATGGCACGGACCTGCCCGGTTGCGCGGGCGATCCTGCGCGCCTTCTCGCGGGCGACTGGACGGTGACCGCCCTTGACGGCACCGCCCTGCCCAAGGGTGCGGATGTCACCATCACCTTTGACGCAGGACGCATCTCCGGCCTCGCCGCCTGCAACCGCTATTCCGGCAGTTTTACCCTCACCGGGGAAGGACTGGCCTTCGGCCCCATGGCCGGCACCCGCATGGCCTGCCCCCCGCCCTTGATGGAAACCGAAGCCGCCGTCTTTGCCGCCTTCGCCCGCGTTACCCAGTTCGACATCACCACCGATGGCTCTCTGCTGCTTAAGGTCGACGAAACCACGCCTCTCTTCACTGCCACCCGCTGACCCTTTCGCCGCAGCGCGGCAATTGACATGGCCCGCAGCCCGGTTCCATATGACGCCCGAGAGTTTGCGGGGAGCCAGCCATATGAAGAAAATCTATCCCAGCGCCGAAGCTGCGCTGGACGGTGTATTGTTTGACGGCATGTTGATCGCTTCGGGCGGCTTTGGGCTCTGCGGCATCCCGGAACTCCTGATCGCCGCCATCCGCAAGGCCGGAACCAAGGGCCTGACCGTCGCGTCAAACAACGCGGGTGTCGATGGCTTTGGCCTCGGCGTGCTCTTGGAAAGCCGTCAGGTCAAAAAGATGATCTCGTCCTATGTCGGCGAAAACGCCGAGTTCATGCGCCAGTATCTGTCGGGTGAGCTGGAGCTGGAATTCAACCCGCAAGGAACCCTTGCCGAACGCATGCGCGCAGGCGGCGCGGGCATTGGCGGGTTCTACACCCGCACAGGCGTGGGCACCGTCATCGCCGAAGGCAAGGATGTGAAGCAATTCAATGGTCAGGACTACATCCTCGAAACCGGGATCGTGGCCGACCTGTCCATCGTCAAGGCGTGGAAGGCCGACCCGTCGGGCAACCTCGTCTTCCGCAAGACCGCCCGCAACTTCAACCCGCCCGCCGCCACTTGCGGCAAGATCTGCCTGGTAGAGGTGGAGGAGATCGTTCCCTTGGGCTCGCTCGACCCCGACTCGATCCACCTGCCCGGCATCTATGTCCACCGGATCGTTCAGGGGCAGCACGAAAAGCGCATCGAACAGCGCACCGTCCGTAAGAAGGAGTCCGTGTAATGTGGGACCGCAACCAGATGGCCGCCCGCGCGGCGCAAGAACTGCAGGACGGCTGGTACGTCAACCTCGGCATCGGCATCCCGACGCTGGTGTCGAACTACATCCCCGCGGGGGTGGAGGTCACGCTGCAATCCGAAAACGGGATGCTTGGCATGGGCCCCTTTCCGTTTGAGGGCGAAGAAGACGCCGACCTCATCAACGCAGGCAAGCAGACCATCACCGAACTGCCGCAGACCGCCTTCTTCGATTCTGCCCAGTCCTTTGCCATGATCCGCGGCGGCAAGATCGCCATGGCCATCCTCGGCGCGATGGAGGTGGCGGAGAATGGCGATCTGGCCAACTGGATGATCCCCGGCAAGCTCGTGAAGGGCATGGGCGGCGCGATGGACCTTGTCGCCGGTGTGGGCCGGGTGGTGGTGGTCATGGACCACACCTCAAAGCATGGTGAATCCAAGGTGCTGAAAGCCTGCACCCTGCCGCTTACCGGCAAGGGCGTGGTCAACCGCATCATCACCAACCTCGGCGTCCTCGACGTCGTCCCCGGCGGGCTGAAGATCGTGGAACTGGCCGATGGCGTGACCGATGCCGAAATCCGAGCCGCGACAGAGGCCACGCTGGTCAACTGACCAAGCCGCGCCTCCCGCCAAGGCCGGAGGCGCGGCACCATCCCAGGGCACGAGAAGTTTTCATCAAAGATTTTTCTCTCCCCTCGGCAAAACCTTCCTTTGGAAAATTTTGCCTCGCCCAAGGAGCCCGGAATGATCCACGACATCACCGGCGAACATGGCGCGACCAAGGGCCGCTACGTCATCCGTGTGAACGGAGCAGAGGCGGAGCTGACCTATTCCATCACCACGCCCACGCTGATCATCGCAGATCACACCGCGGTGCCAGACAGCTTTCGCGGCACCGGCGCGGGCCTCGCCCTTGTGACCCGCCTGGTGGCTGACGCGCGCGCCGAGGGCGTCCGCATCATGCCGCTCTGCCCCTTTGTGAACGCGCAGCGCAAGAAGCACCCCGAATGGGCGGATGTCTTCGCCGTCTGACCCCGTTCGTCAGTTGCTGGCCGAGATGATCCGGAACACGCAAGGATCGCTCACCACCTCGGGCGGCGTCATGCACAACCCCTGCGCCACGGTCCAGGCCGCCAGCACCTTTGGCACGTAATCCCGCGTCTCGGCATAGGGCGGCACCCCACGGTTGGCCTTCACCGCGCCCTCGCCCGCGTTATAGGCGGCGATCACCATGATCGGGTCGCGGTCGAAATGCCGCATCAGCCAGTCCAGATAGGCCACGCCGCCCTTGATGTTTTCCACCGGATCCATCGCATCGGTCACGCCGAACCGCTCGGCCGTGGCCGGGATCAACTGCATCAATCCCTGCGCCCCGGCATGGCTGACCGCATCAGCGCGCCCAGCGCTCTCCGCAGCCATCACCGCCAGCGCCAGCGCGGGCGACACTTCCGTTCCCACCGTGGCCTTCAGCAACTCCACCCCAAACTTGTCAGCCAATTCCTGCATGTGCTGCATCCGGGGCGTGGGCACAGACTTGCCCCCCGGCCCCTGCGTCAGCGCCGCCAGCGCGGCAGGGAAGCGCCCTGAAACATCGTCGATACCCGCAGGCACCGCTTCCCAGAACCAGGTAAATGCCGCTTCAGGCTGGGGCACCGGCCCCAGCGGCGGCTTGGCGGCCTCCGGTCCGCCGTCCAAGGGCGGCAGATCCGGCACCTGATGCGGGGCGCTGGTCTTGGGCAAAGCTGCCAGCAGCCGCGCCTGTTCGGCTGGGTCGATCTGCACCAACCCCTGTGCCTGCGATTGCCGCTCGCCCACCTTCACCCGCTTGAAAGTGAAATCCCGCGTCGGATCAAGCCCCTCGCCCGTTACGGCAATGGGAGTCGCTGACGCCATCAGCGCGATGATGAATGCTGCCCGGAATCGCATCTCTGTCGGATGCCTTTCCTGTCTGTGCCTGTCTTCTGCCTGCCCCACCACTATGCATCAGAATGGCCTCCAAGGCCACTCCTTCCCGCTGGATCATGGCGTTTCCGCCCCCCCTTCGCCCAAAGAGTTAATATCTTAATGATTCTAAAGGATTTTTTACAGTCTTCTCAACGTTTTGAAGAAATTTTTAAATAATGCCGCGACATCGCAAAAGCCCTGACAAATCCCAACTGCTGCCACCCTTGGAGGGCCATATAGGGCCATACCGAACGGCAGACGGACGGTCAGAGAGATCGACGAAAACCGGCGCGGTTGGAACCAAGACCTGTAAAAGTAACCAGTAAAAGGACTAAGACCATGAAATTCCTTAACATCCTGAACCGCTTCAAGAACGACGAATCCGGCGCTGTGACCGTTGACTGGGTCGTGCTGACCGGCGCCGTTGTGGGCCTGGGCATCATCATCGCCAACACCATGGGCACCTCGATCACCTCCGCTGCTGGCAACGTCAGCGCCGACGTGATCACGCAATCGAACAACTGACGCGCGGAAAGGAGCCGTGCGGCGCAGACCACCAGTCGGCCCGCACGTCCCCTGCCCAAGACTTGCGGAGCGGGCCGCCAAACGGCGTGCCGCTCCCGGTCTCCTCAGCAGGCAAACGGATCGCAATGCGGCGCGATTTTGGCAAAACCGCCGAAATCATAGACTAAAGGATGGGTCGAGCCACCCGAAGTCTGTGTTGCGAAGAAATTTCTCTCAGGATTTCAGGGATTTGGACGAAAAGGTCGCCAACGGGTTAACTTTTATAAAATTGCCCATTCGCCACCCAACTGCCGCCATGATTCAGGGGCCAATTGCACACATACCGAACGGAAGACGGCACGGAACGTAAGGACCGACAGACACCGGCGCGGTTGTGAGCAAGACCTGAAACATGAACCTGAACCAAGGGAATACGACCATGAAACTGCTGAACATCTTCAAGTCCTTCAAGAACGACGAATCCGGCGCTGTGACCGTTGACTGGGTCGTGCTGACCGGCGCCGTTGTGGGCCTGGGCATCATCATCGCCAACACCATGGGCACC
>CALRMS020000079.1:0-12789 GCA_943369275.1 Rhodobacter maris
CCGAGATCGACGCCCTTCTGGCCGCTCCGCGTTAGCGGATTATGACGCAAAAACCGCGCCGGAATTTGACGCAAATTCCGCGCGGCGTGCCGCCGCGATCCCGCTACCCGTCTCACAATTCCGATGAAAGTTTGCGCCACGGTCCCCCGTGGCGCACCCCCGGTTTTTGCGTGCAAAAACCGTCGCGGAATTTGCGTCAAATTCCGCCCCCCCGATGGCCCATCTGGACCTGCCGCCCTGTCGCCCAGTCCTCAAGCCTTCTGCGACTCACCTCGCCCATACATGGTTAACGCGCCCATACCCCACCGTGCGTATGCACAGCCGTCTGCACTGCCCATCTGCACCGGGCGCTGCACCGGGAAACCCGGCCCAGCCACCAGATTAACCCTGCGCCCGCAATGCCTTACGCCCCGATCCTGCCATTTCATCCGAACGCCGCCGCCCCGGTTGACAGCCCCCCTCCCGCCGCCGCACTCTCGCCCGTCATGACCAGCCCTGAACTCATCATCTTCGACTGTGACGGCGTCCTGATCGATTCCGAGGTCATCAGCGCCCGCCAGCTCATCCATGAACTCAGCGGCTACGGCGTCGACATGGACATGGCCTTTGTCAGCCGCCATTTCCTTGGCCGCTCCTATCCCGTGGTTTTGCAAGAGGTGCGCGATCGCTGGGGCGTGCAACTCCCCGACCGGTTCGAGGCCGATTACCGCGCCCGCCTTCTGGCGGCCTTTGAGCGCGATTTGCAGGTGATGCCGGGGGTGCAGGCCCTGATCGCTGCCCTGCGTCTGCCCTATTGCCTGGCCACCTCCTCCAGCCCGGAACGGATGCGCCGCTCGCTCCAGATCACGGGGCTTTCCCCCTTGTTTTCAAACCGTTGCTTCACGGCATCCGAGGTGGAACGCGGCAAGCCCGCCCCCGATCTGTTTCTTCATGCCGCCGCAAGAATGGGTGTTGATCCTGCCGCCTGCGTGGTGATCGAAGACAGCCTGAATGGCGTGCGCGCGGGCCTTGCCGCGGGCATGCGCGTCTGGCGCTTTGCCGGGGGCAGCCATCTGAAAGGGCTTGACCTGACCCCGCCTGACGATGCCATCCCAGAGGCCACCTATCACGACTTCGCCGCGCTGCGTGCTGCCCATCCCGACCTGTTCCTGTCTGAAAGCGTATCCTGACATGTCCCTCCCGCCCGATCCCGAACCCAGCCAGAGCGACGATGCCGCCCGCGCCGGGTGGCTCTACTACGTCGCAGGAATGACGCAGGACCAGATCGCCCGCGAGCTTGGCGTCAGCCGCCAACGCGCCCAACGCCTCGTCAGCCGCGCCATGACTGAGGGTTTGGTCCATGTCCGCATCGAACACCCCATCGCGGCATGTCTTGAACTGGAACAGGCACTTACCGACCGTTTTTCCCTCACCCGCTGCCGTGTCGCGCCCGGCCTCGGCGCAGGGGCCGACCCCGTCCGCGCCATCGCCCCGGCAGCAGCGCAAGAGCTGGAACGCTTCCTCGCCATGCCTGATCCCTTGGTCATCGCCCTTGGCACCGGCCGCGCCTTGCGCGGCATGGTGGACGCGATGACCACGATGGATGCCCCCCAGCACCGCCTCGTGTCGATGATCGGCAACATCGCCCCCGATGGCTCCGCCTCCTTCTTCGATGTCATCATGCGCATCGCCGACAAGGTCCGCGCGCCGCATTACCCGATGGCCATGCCGGTGATTTCCGCCACGGTCGAGGAATTCGCCGCCTTCAAGGCGCTGGGTCCGGTGCGCCGGGTGCGCGAACTGGCCGAACGCGCGGATGTAATCTTTGTGGGTGTGGGCCAGATGGGCGATGACGCGCCCCTGTTGGCCGACGGCTTCATCACCCGCGCCGAACTGGCCGCGCTGCAAAAGCGCGGCGCGGTGGGAGAGGTCGCGGGTTGGGTTTTCGATGCCGAAGGTCGCTTTCTGGAAAAGCCCGAAACCACCCGCCACGGCGGTGTGCGCGTCGAGCCGGGCCTCGCCCGCCCGGCCATCGGCGTGGCGGCCGGGCCATCGAAACTGACGGCCATTCACGCTGCGCTCAAGGCCGGCATCCTGAACGGAATCGTCACTGACGAATCGTCCGCCCGCGCGATTCTCGCCCTCGGCTGATGCCGCGTCGCAGCAACGCGGTCTGGTTTTTCCGACCCCAAACCGAGCAAGACGACCGCCGGGCGGCGGTTTCCCTTTGTTTCCCGAAAGATGAAAGTTTGGGCGGGGCTTTTGCTCATGCGGCGAATAACTGCGCAACATCAGACTTGACGGCTTGGGCAGATTTGTGGGTAATTGCTCACTAAGCGATAAAAAGCTCAGTCGCTTTATGGGAGGATACCAATGAACATCTCGCTGCGCGCGCTTCTCGGCGCGACGGCTGCGCTTGCCCTGACCGGGGCAGCGATGGCCGAAACCACCATCACCGTCGCCACCGTGAACAATGGCGACATGATCCGCATGCAGGGTCTGATGGACGACTTCTATGCCAAGCATCCCGACATCAAGGTCGAATGGGTGACGCTGGAGGAAAACGTCCTGCGCCAGAATGTCACCACCGACATCGCCACTGGCGGCGGTCAGTATGACGTGCTGACCATCGGCACCTATGAGGTTCCGATCTGGGGCAAACAGGGCTGGCTGGTGTCGCTCAACGACCTGCCCGCCGAATATGACGTTGATGACCTGCTCCCCGCCATCCGTGGCGGCCTGACCGTCGACGGCAACCTTTTCGCTGCGCCCTTCTATGGCGAATCCTCGATGGTCATGTATCGCAAGGACCTGATGGAAGCGGCGGGCCTGACCATGCCCGATGCGCCGACCTGGGCCGATATCGAAAAAGCCGCCGCTGCGATGACCAACCGCGATGCGGAAATCAACGGCGTCTGCCTGCGCGGCAAGGCGGGCTGGGGCGAAAACATGGCCTTCCTGACGGCCATGTCCAACTCCTTCGGCGCGCGCTGGTTCGATGAAAACTGGAACCCCCAGTTCGACCAGCCGGAATGGAAGGCTACGCTCGATTTCTACCTGAACCTGATGAACCAGTACGGCCCCCCGGGTGCCTCCAACAACGGCTTCAACGAAAACCTCACGCTGTTCAATCAGGGCAAATGCGGCATGTGGATCGACGCCACGGTTGCGGCTTCCTTCGTGACCGGCAAGGACAGCACGGTGGCCGACAAGGTCGGTTTCGCGCTGGCCCCCGACAATGGCTTGGGCAAGCGCGGCAACTGGCTCTGGGCTTGGTCGCTGGCGATCCCGTCCTCGTCGGATGCACAGGATGCGGCCAAAACCTTCGTGAACTGGGCGACGTCCAAGGAATATCTGGAACTCGTCGCCTCCAAGGAAGGCTGGGCCAACGTGCCTCCGGGAACCCGGACCTCGCTCTATGAGAACCCGGAATACCAGAAGGTTCCGTTCGCCAAGATGACGCTGGACAGCATCAACTCTGCCGATCCGACTGCCCCCACCGTCAAGCCCGTGCCCTATGTCGGCGTGCAATTCGTGGCCATCCCGGAATTCCAGGGGCTGGGTACGACCGTGGGCGAAATCTTCTCGGCGGCTCTTGCCGGGCAGAAAACCGCGGATGAGGCGCTGTCTGAGGCCCAGACCGCCGTCGCTGATGAGATGAAGGCCGCAGGCTACATCCAGTAACCACATCCTGCGGGGCCGGTCTCCCACCGGCCCTGCAATCGGCCCGCCTGCGCAACCATTCTGCGCGGGCGGCCTTTCTGTCACACTCTCCTTGACTGCCGCGCCGCTTGCAGGCCCCGTTCCGAAGGCGATCCTCCATGTCCACACAGTCCAGCCGTCTTGCCGCACGTGTGATGGTGGCGCCGTCGGTGGTGCTTTTGTTCATCTGGATGGCCGTGCCGCTGGCCATGACGCTGTATTACTCATTCCGCCTCTATCGCCTGCTGTCACCCGACCGGACGGGTTGGGTCGGCTTCACCAACTATCTTTGGTTCTTCAACTCCCCCGATTTCTGGCTGGCCCTGTGGAACACGCTGGCGCTGGTGGGAGGCGTTCTGGTCATCACGGTGGTGCTGGGCATCCTGATCGCGCTGCTGATCGACCAGCCGGTCAAGGGGCAGGGGATGCTGCGCATCCTTGTGATCGCCCCCTTTTTCGTGATGCCACCGGTTGCGGCCTCAATCTGGGAAAACCTGTTCATGCATCCGCAGAACGGCCTCTTCGCCGCCGTCGCGCGTGGCTTTGGCGCCCAACCCATCCTGTTCCTTGAGGAATACCCGCTTCTATCTGTCATTGGCATCGTCTCGTGGGAATGGCTTCCCTTCGCCGCGCTGATCCTGCTGACATCCCTGCAATCGCTGTCGTCCGAGCAACTCGAAGCGGCCGAGATGGACGGTGCCTCTGCCTTCAACCGCCTGCGCTTCATCATCCTGCCGCATATGACGCGCGCCATCACGGTGGTGATCCTGATCCAGACCATTTTCCTTCTGGGCATCTTCGGCGAAATCTTCACCACCACCCAGGGTGGGCCGGGATCGGCCTCCACCACGCTGCCCTACATGATCTTCAAGCAGGCCATTGCCGCCAAGGACATAGGCCGCGCCGCCGCCGGGGGGATCATTGCCGTGATCCTTGCCAATATCGTCGCCTATTTCCTGATGCGCGGCATTGGCCGCCATCTCGACGCCTGAGGTATCCCATGGCCCGCGCCGTCTCCCCCCGCCGCAAGACGCTCACCACCATCGCCGCATGGTCGGTTGCCCTGATCATCTTCTTCCCGGTGCTGTGGATGGTCCTGACCAGCTTCAAGACCGAAGCCTCGGCCGTCGCCTCGCCGCCGGAACTGTTGGGCGCGGACTGGACGCTGGAAAATTATGCCGACGTCTGGTCGCGGTCTGATTACCCGCGCTTCTTCTGGAATTCGGTGGTCATCTCGCTTGGCTCCACGCTGCTTGGCCTTGCCATCGCCATCCCCGCCGCCTGGGCCATGGCCTTTGTCCCCGGTCGCCGGACCAAAGATCTGCTGATGTGGATGCTGTCGACCAAGATGATGCCCGCCGTGGCCGTGATGATCCCGCTCTATCTGCTGTTTCTGAAGCTGGGCCTGATCGATACCCGTATCGGCCTTGTCCTTGCGCTGATGTTGATGAACCTGCCGATCATCGTCTGGATGCTTTACACCTATTTCAAGGAAATCCCCGGCGAAATCCTTGAAGCGGCCCGGATGGATGGGGCGGGGTTGGTGAAGGAAATCCTCTATGTCCTGACGCCCATCGCGCTGCCCGGCATCGCCTCCACCCTGCTTTTGAACGTGATCCTTGCCTGGAATGAGGCGTTCTGGACCATCGTCCTGACCACCACCAAAGCCGCCCCCCTGTCAGCCTTCATCGCAAGCTTTTCGGCCCCGCAGGGCCTGTTCTACGCAAAACTCAGCGCCGCCAGCACCATGGCCATCGCGCCGATCCTGATCCTTGGCTGGTTCAGCCAGAAACAACTCGTCCGCGGCCTGACCTTCGGCGCGGTGAAGTGAGGACCCCATGGGCAAGATAACACTCAAACACGTCAACAAATCCTTTGGCGAGGTGGCTGTCATCCCCGACATCAACCTGACCATCGAGGATGGAGAGTTTGTCGTGTTCGTCGGCCCATCGGGTTGTGGCAAATCCACCCTGCTGCGCCTGATTGCCGGGCTGGAGGATGTGACTGCGGGCCAAATCGACATTGACGGCACGGACGCCACCTATCTGCCCCCCGCCAAGCGCGGGCTGGCCATGGTGTTTCAAAGCTATGCGCTCTACCCGCATATGACAGTGCGCAAGAACATTGCGTTTCCGTTGAAAATGGCGGGTCTGTCGGAAGACGAGCAAGAGAAAAAGGTTCAGAACGCCGCGCGCATCCTGAACCTGACCAACTACCTTGATCGTCGTCCCGGCCAGCTGTCAGGCGGTCAACGCCAGCGCGTCGCCATCGGCCGCGCCATCGTGCGCGAACCTGCGGCTTTTTTGTTCGATGAACCGCTGTCGAACCTCGATGCCGCGCTGCGCGTGACCATGAGGCAGGAAATCACCGAACTGCACCAGACGCTGAAGACGACGATGATCTATGTCACCCATGACCAGGTCGAGGCCATGACCATGGCCGACAAGATCGTTGTGCTGAACGCGGGCAATATCGAACAGGTGGGATCCCCGCTGGAGCTTTATCACCACCCCGCCAACCTGTTCGTTGCGGGCTTCATCGGCAGCCCGAAGATGAACCTGATCGCGGGGGCCGAGGCCGCAAAACACGGCGCCACCACCATTGGCGTCCGCCCCGAACATCTGGATATCGGCGATGGCGGGCCATGGCGCGGGGTGGTGGGCCTGACCGAACATCTGGGATCGGACACTTTCCTGAAGGTGGTGCTGGAAACGGGCGAAACCATCACTGTCCGCGCCAGCGGCGAAGTCGCGCTCCGCCATGGCGACCGTATCGCTCTGTCCCCGCAGACGGGCAAGATTCACCGCTTTGGCGCTGACGGAAAGGCACTGGCATGAGGTTGCAAGGAAAGACCGCCCTTGTCACAGGGGCCGCACGCGGCATCGGGTTGGAATTCGCCCGCACCTATATCAATGAGGGCGCGCGGGTGGCACTGGCCGATATCAACGCGGTTGCGGTGGCGCAGGCAGCGGCCAGCCTCGGCCCGCAAGCCATTGCTGTGCAGATGGATGTGACGCGGCAGGACAGCATCGATGCGGGCTTTGACGCGGCTCTTGCGCAGATGGGCCATCTGGACATCCTGATCAACAACGCGGCGCTGTTCTCTGCCGCGCCCATCGCGGACATCACCCGCGCCGATTACGACAAACTGTTTGCCGTCAATGTCGCAGGTACCCTGTTCTGCACCCAGGCCGCCGCACGCCATATGATCGCACGGGGGCAGGGGGGCACGATCATCAACATGGCATCCCAAGCCGGGCGGCGGGGCGAGGGGCTGGTCGCTGTCTATTGCGCCACCAAGGCCGCCGTGATCAGCCTGACGCAATCTGCAGGCCTGAACCTCATTCAGCATGGCATTAACGTCAACGCCATCGCGCCGGGTGTGGTGGACGGTGAACATTGGGATGGCGTCGATGCCTTTTTCGCCAAATACGAAGGCAAGGTCCCAGGCCAGAAAAAGCGCGAAGTCGGCGCCGCAGTCCCCTTTGGCCGCATGGGCACCGCCGCCGACCTCACAGGTATGGCGATCTTTCTTGCCACGCCCGAGGCGCGCTACATCGTTGCCCAATGCTTTGGCGTCGATGGCGGCAACTGGATGGCCTGACATGGCAGCCCTTCCATCCCCTGCCGCTGATGGCCGCCCGCCTGCCGCCTGCGCCGATACCTTGCTTCCTCTATTCCCTTGAGGCCAAAGATGACCCACCATCCCCGTGCCAGCCTTCCCGCCTATGACCGCAGCCGCCTGACCCCCGGCATCGTGCATATCGGCCTTGGCAACTTTCACCGGGCGCATATGGCTGTCTATCTCGATGACCTGTTCGCCTTGGGCGAAGGGATGAACTGGGCCATCATCGGCGCCGGGGTCCGCGCGCCGGATGCAAGGATGCGTGACGCTCTGAAGGCGCAAGATTACCTGTCATCGGTGATCGAGCTTGATCCCGCAGGAAAGACCGCCCGCCGCATTGGTGCGATGGTGGATTTTCTGCCCGTATCCCCCGACAATGCGCCCCTTGTTGCCGCCATGTCGCGTCCCGAAATACGCATCGTTTCGCTGACCGTGACCGAGGGCGGGTACTACGTCGATCCCGCCACGGGCCGATTTGATCCGACCCACCCCGACATCGTGGCGGATGCCCATACCCCCGACCGCCCCGCCACCGCCTTCGGTGCCATCGTTGCCGCGCTGCGCGCGCGGCGGGCCGCAGGGGTTATGCCCTTCACAGTGATGTCCTGTGACAATCTCCCCGGCAATGGCGAGGTGACCCGCGCCGCCGTGACCGGGCTAGCCCGACTTTCCGATCCGGTGCTGGCCGATTGGATCGCGGCCAACGTCGCCTTCCCGAACGGCATGGTGGACCGCATCACACCTGCCACCGGTCCGCGAGAGAGGGCGATGGCCGCCTCCTTCGGGCTTGTTGATGACCCTGTCCCCGTTACCTGCGAACCCTTTCGCCAGTGGGTACTGGAAGATCACTTCCCCGCCGGACGCCCGCCGCTGGAAAAGGTGGGTGTCACCTTTACCCCCCATGTCCACGCCTATGAGGCGATGAAGATCCGCATTCTGAACGGGGGACACGCCATCATCGCCTATCCGGGCGGGTTGATGGATATCGAGTTTGTGCATGAGGCGATGGCCGAACCCCTGATCGCGGGCTTTCTCGAAAAGGTCGAGCGTGAGGAAATAATCCCCATCGTTCCCCCGGTCCCCGGCACCGATCTGAACGCCTATTTCGATCTGATCCGCGCGCGGTTTTCCAACCCCGAGGTGGCCGATACCGAACGGCGGCTCTGTCTGGATGGATCGAACCGCCAGCCGAAATTCATCATCCCTTCTATCGCCGACAATCTGGCACGGGGGCATCTGCCACGCGGGCTGATCCTGGAAAGCGCGCTGTGGTGTCGGTATTGCATGGGCATGTCAGATCAAGGTCGGGTGATCGAACCCAATGATCCGAATTGGGACAGGCTGCAAACCACCGCCCGTGCTGCGGCCATCAACCCTGCAGCATGGCTGGCGATGGAGGATATCTATGGCGCGCTGGGCCGCGATCCGCAGGTTATTGCCTGCTTTGCCGGGTTCCTTGCCGATCTGGGTGCGCGCGGCACACGGGCGGTGCTGGCCGATTATCTGAAGGGCTGAAAAGCTCTGTTCAGCCGCCTTCTGCAGCATCCGGCGTTATCATTGCAATCTGGCCTAGTTTGGCGTCGCGCTTCTTGGCCCCGATATTCCCGTTTCCGTATCGGCGGTTCCTTGGGCGATCCGCCCAAATCTTGTGCGTCGATCTGCGCAACTCAATTGTCCTCTTGTCCGGACGGCACTGCCGCGTTGAAGCCCCGCCCACCGCGCCCATTGGATAGGGCGAGGAGCGCGCATGACAGACCAGACCCCCCTTCACATCCATCAGCGCAGCCGTGGCGAGGCGACCGTTTGCCTTCGCCTCGACGGTGGGCGCGTGCGGCTGGTCAACCTGCGGCAGGCCGGATCTGCCAAGGCGATCCTGCCTCGTGTCGGGGCCGTTCCGGAAATCGTTTTTCTCAACACCTCGGGCGGGCTGACGGGCGGGGACCGGCTGTCCTATGCCGTCACGCTGGACGGCGCGCTCTGCGCCACCGCAACCACCCAAACTGCCGAACGCGCCTATCGTGCGGGCAACGGGGTGGCGCGGGTCGAGGTGGACCTGCGGGTCGGTGCGGGCGGCTGGCTGGATTGGCTGCCGCAGGAAACCATCCTTTTCGACGCCGCTGCGCTGGACCGGCGCACGCGCATCGACCTTGCCCCCGGCGCGGGCTGTCTGGCGTTGGAAACCGTGGTGCTGGGCCGTGCCGCGATGGGCGAAACGGTGGCCACTGTCCGGTTCCGCGACAGGCGCGAAATCTGGGCCGGTGATCGCCCGATCCATATCGAACCGCTGGCCCTGAACGATGCGGCGCTGGGCGCCGGGCAGGCCGTGCTGGGCGGTGCGCGCGCATTTGCCAGCCTTGTGATGGTGGCCCCGGGGCTGGGCGATGCGATTGGCCCCCTGCGCCGCGTGCTGGATGAGCCCGGGGTGATCGCCGCAGCCTCAGCCTATGACGGGCGGCTGACGCTGCGCGCCATGGCGCAGGATGGCTGGCCCCTGCGCCGCCAGATCGTGCGCGCGCTATCGGTGTTGCGACGCGGGGCAGTGCTGCCGCGCGTCTGGCAGTTTCAGGAGAGGACGGCATGAACCTGACCCCGCGTGAAAAGGACAAGCTGCTGGTCAGCCTCGCCGCCATGGTGGCGCGCGGCAGACTGGCACGCGGCGTAAAGCTGAACCACCCTGAGGCCATCGCCCTGATCACCGATTTTGTGGTGGAAGGCGCGCGCGACGGCCGCTCCGTCGCTGATCTGATGGAGGCGGGCGCCCATGTCATCACCCGCGAGCAGTGCATGGAAGGCATCCCCGAGATGATCCATTCCGTGCAGGTCGAGGCGACGTTTCCCGACGGCACGAAGCTTGTCACCGTTCACCACCCCATCCGCTGAGAGGTATCCCATGGTTCGCATGATGGCCCCCGTTCTGACGACCCTCGCCTTGCCCGCCTTTGCGCATGATGGGTTCCACCCCCATCCGCATGGCATCCAGTATGGCTGGATCATCGCCGTGGTTGCGGCGGCGGCGGGCGGCTATGCCCTGGCCCGGCTGCGGGGTCGGAAATGATCCCGGGCGAGATATTCCCGGCCGAGGGTGAGATCATCATCAACGCCGAAGCGGCCCAGATCACCCTGATGGTTGCCAATACCGGCGACCGCCCGGTGCAGGTGGGCAGCCACTACCACTTTGCCGAAACCAACCCCGGCCTGTCCTTTGACCGTGCCGCCGCGCGCGGGATGCGGCTGGACATCCCCGCCGGAACCGCCGTGCGGTTCGAACCGGGGCAAAGCCGCGAAGTTGCGCTTGTCCCGCTCAGCGGCGGGCGCGCCGTCTATGGGTTCAACGCCAAGGTCATGGGGCCGCTTTGACCGCGCTTGACGCAAGGGCAGGCCGGATGAAAGGCTGAAGGTTGCGGGCCGGATCACGGCCCGACCCTGCAGCCGGGGCTGCAGCGAGAGGCCTGAAAAACAAGGAGGCTACCCATGTGTGACACCTGCCTTATCGAGTCGGTCAAGCAATCCATGCTGTCGCGCCGCGCGCTGTTCACCGGTGCCGCCGCAACGACGGCAGCAGTCATGGCATCGGGCCTGACAACGGCGCGCCCGGCCCTGGCGCAGGCGGCGGGGCGCGTGGTGGACCTCACCCACGCCTATGACGGGGCCTTCCCGACATTCGATGGCAATCCCGGCATCATTTACGAACCCGCCGTTAAATTCGCAGATTCCGGCTATCAACTTTGGAAGCTGACGATTTTTGAACATACCGGCACGCATATCGACGCGCCGCTGCACTTCACCGAAGATGGCACCTCGGTCGCTGATCTGGCACCGGAGCGGCTGATGTGCCCGCTCTGCATCATCGACATCAAGGCCAAGGCGGCAGAAGACCCCAACGCCATGGTCGAACCCGCCGACATCGAGGCCTGGGTCAGCGCAAATGGCGACATTCCGGCAGGGGCCTGCGTCGCGATGAATTCAGGCTGGGCGGCCAAGGTGGGCGATCCCTCCTATCGCAACGATCCCGAGGGCAAGTTCGCCTTCCCCGGATTCTCCAAGGCCGCGACCGACATGCTGGCCGGGCTGGATGCGGCCTGCATCGGGGTGGATACTTTGTCGCTCGATCCCGGCAATTCCGCCGATTTCGCCGTGCATTTCAGCTGGCTGCCGGGCGGGCGGTTCGGTATCGAAAACCTCGCCGGGTTGGACGGCTTGCCTGCCGCCGGGGCCACGGTGTTCATTGGCGCGCCCAAACACAAGACGGGCACAGGCGGCCCCGCCCGCGTGATGGCGGTGGTCTGATGGCCATTGCGCCGATCCTTTCGGACAAGGCGGCGGGGGCGGAAGCCCTCGCCGTGTTCGACGACATCCGGGCGAAGCGGAACACCGATTACGTCAACAACTTCTGGCGTGCGCTGGCCGCGGACCCGGCCCTGTTGCGCGCAACGTGGGAACGGCTGCAGGTCGTGATGGGGCCCGGCCATCTCGACCCGCTGGTGAAGGAAATGATCTACGTGGCCGTGTCCGTTACCAACGGGTGCAGCTATTGCATCCATTCCCACACGGCGGCGGCCCGCGCCAAGGGAATGACCGATGCCCAGCATGGCGAGCTGATGGCCGTCATAGCCATGGCCGCCCAGACCAATGCGCTGGCAACTGCGCTGCAAGTACCCGTGGATGACCGTTTCATGGTCGGCGGGCAGGCACAGGACGCAGCGCCAGCATGACCCGATCCGAGGAGTGACCCGATGCCCTATGCCATGACCCGCGCCGCCTATGCCGACATGTACGGCCCCACCGTGGGCGACAAGGTCCGCTTGGGCGATACCGACCTGATCATCGAGGTGGAGCGCGACCTGATCGCCGAGCGGTCCTCGCAAGGGGCCAACGCGCTGCGCTATGGTGAAGAGGTGAAGTTCGGCGGCGGCAAGGTGATCCGCGACGGGATGGGCCAAAGCCAGATCACCCGTGCGGGCGGCGCGATGGATACGGTCATAACCAATGCGCTGATCGTGGATTGGACGGGCATCTACAAGGCCGACGTGGGCCTGCGTGACGGGCGGATCGCCAGGATTGGCAAGGCGGGCAACCCCGATACCCAGCCGGGCGTGGACGTGATCATCGGGCCGGGCACCGAAATCATCGCGGGCGAAGGCCGCATCCTGACCGCTGGCGCGATGGACGCGCATATCCATTTCATTGCGCCCCAGCAAATTGACGACGCACTCCATTCCGGGATCACCACCATGCTTGGCGGCGGCACGGGGCCTGCCCATGGCACGCTGGCCACCACCTGCACGCCGGGGCCGTGGCATATAGCCCGGATGATGCAGGCGGCCGATGCCTTTCCCATGAACCTTGCTTTTGCTGGCAAGGGCAATGCGTCGCTGCCTGCCGCGCTGGAAGAACAGATCCGGGCGGGTGCCTGTGCGTTGAAACTGCACGAAGACTGGGGCACAACCCCTGCGGCCATCGATTGCTGCCTGACGGTCGCGGAT
>CALRMS020000080.1:0-12283 GCA_943369275.1 Rhodobacter maris
TGCTGGTGCTTGAGATCGTGGCCGTGGTCACAGGTGGCGCGGTTCTGCTTACCACGATTGCCATCTGGGGCATCGAAAAGCGGGTCACGGCCACGCGCGAGGCAGAGGCGCTGCCCTTCCGCGCGGGCATGGCCGAGGTCTGGGCCGAACCCCGCGCGCGCGCCTTCACCCTGTTCATCTTCCTGTCGATGACCGCCTATTTCATGCAGGAGCTGATCCTTGAGCCCTATGCCGGGCTCGTCTTCGGCTTTTCTCCGGGACAAAGCACCCAGTTGTCGGGCGCACAGAACGGTGGCGTGTTCGTCGGGATGCTGATGGTCGGCATCGCGGCCACGGGCTTCCGGATCGGCACGCTTCGCATGTGGGTGATGGCCGGATGTCTCGGGTCTGCGGCGGCTCTGCTGGTCATCGCGGCGCTGGGGCAGGTGGGCGGCAGCCTGCTGCCTGCGGTGGTGGCGCTGGGTTTTTTCAACGGCATGTTCGCCGTGGCGGCCATCGGGTCGATGATGGCATTGGCCGGGCAGGGGCGCGCTGCGCGTGAAGGCACGCGCATGGGCCTTTGGGGCGCGGCGCAAGCTGTGGCTGCCGGCTTTGGCGGGCTGGTCGGGGCGGCGGCGGCAGATGCACTGCGGCTTTTCACCGACGCGCCCGATGCCTTTGGCGCGGTTTTCGCGCTGGAGGCAGCGCTTTTCTGCGTTGCGGCCATGATCGCCGCGAAAGTGATCGAAGGGCGGGGTGGCGCAATCCGCACCACCGGCCCGCAACTCTTACCGGGGGAATGACCCATGACCTATGATGTCTTTGTTGTGGGCGGCGGGCCGTCGGGTGCAACAGCGGCCGAGGATCTGGCCCGCGCGGGCAAGCGTGTGGCGCTGTTGGATCGGGACGGGCGGATAAAGCCCTGCGGTGGCGCGATCCCGCCCCGCGCGATCAAGGATTTCGCTATCCCGGATGAGCAGATCGTCGCCAAGATCACCACCGCGCGGATGATTTCGCCCACGGGCCGGATGGTCGATATCCCGATCGAGAACGGCTATGTCGGCATGGTCGACCGCGAACATTTTGATGCCTATCTGCGCGACCGGGCCGTCAAGGCCGGGGCTGTGCCGCTGACAGGCACCTTCTTGCGGATAGAACGCGACGGGGCAGGCAGCCATGTCGTCTGGCGCGACAAGGCGACGGGCGAGGAAATGCGCAGCGCGACGAAGCTGGTCATCGGCGCGGATGGCGCGCGGTCGAACGTGGCGCGGGCCGAGGTGCCGGGCGGCGACCGCATCCCCTATGTCATCGCCTATCACGAAATCATCGCCGCCCCCGAACCGTCGCCCGATTATGATCCGCTGCGTTGCGATGTGATCTATGACGGCAAGATCAGCCCCGATTTCTATGGCTGGATTTTCCCGCATGGCAAACAGGCCAGCGTGGGCATGGGCACCGGGCTGGATGGGGTGGATCTCAAGAAGGCCACCGCTGATCTGCGCGCGGCTGCGGGCCTCACCGAATGTGAAACCATCCGCAAGGAAGGCGCGCCGATCCCGCTGCGCCCGATGGACCGCTGGGACAATGGCCGCGATGTGGTGCTGGCGGGCGATGCTGCGGGCGTGGTCGCCCCGTCCTCGGGTGAGGGCATCTTCTACGCCATGGCCGGGGGGCGCGCTGCGGCGACAGCCGCACAGGCAGCGCTCGCTTCGGGCCGCGCGTCGGACCTGCGCATCGCGCGCAAGATGTTCATGCGCGAACATGGCACAGTGTTCAGGGTCTTGCGGTCGATGCAGGATGCCTATTATCGCAGTGACGAAAGACGCGAACGCTTTGTCAGCCTTTGCCACGATGTCGATGTACAGAAGCTGACCTTCGAGGCCTATATGAACAAGAAACTGGTCAGTGCCCGCCCCATGGCCCATGTGAAGATCGGCATCAAGAACATGGCGCATCTCTTGCGTCTTGTTTCGCCTGTCTGGACCTGAGGCTGAAATGACCACCCAATTCGCCCCCGATGCCGCGCTCGAAGAGATGATCCCCGCCTGGGTCGATGGGCGGCTTTGCCCGGTTGGAAAGCTGGAGGTGCATCTCAAGGGCCTGCGCCACAAGGCGGTGTCGGTCTTTGTGGTGGATGGAACAAAGGTGCTGATCCAGCAACGCGCCCTGACCAAGTATCACACCCCCGGTCTTTGGGCGAACACCTGCTGCACCCATCCGCGCTGGGACGAAGACCCCGCCGCCTGCGCCGTGCGCCGCCTGCGCGAAGAGTTGGGGATCACCGACCTGTTCCCGGCTTTTGCCGACCGGGTGGAGTACCGCGCCGATGTGGGCGGCGGGCTGACGGAACATGAACTGGTCGATATCTTTGTGGCCGAGGCGCGCAAAGGCTTGAGCGTGGTGCCCAACCCCGCCGAGGTGGCCTCGGTGCGCTGGGTAGATCTTTACGACCTGTCCGCCGAGGTGCTGCGCAGCCCCGAGAACTTTACCCCCTGGCTGCGCATCTATCTGGCCGAACACATGGACCGCATTTTCGGCAGCCTCGTCGCGGGGCGGTAAGCGGGGCAATCCGATTGCGCGCGCCGGGCTGAGGCCCGACGCGCATTTTTTTCGCCTCGCCTGCGCGCATTCGCGCTTCGGCTCAGGATTTTTTGGGTATTTGGGCCAAGATGAAGCCGCTTTTGGTGGTGTCAGGCCGACACGCGCGACATGAGCCAAGGCAGGATCAGTGAGGCGACCTGTTCCGCCGCCTCTTCATGTACCAGATGGCCGAAGGATGCGATTTCGGCATAATGCCCGTCCGGCATCTGTTTGACCGCATCGCGCGAGATGCGGGCGGGAACGGCCTTGTCACCGGTAGATGCGATCAGCAGCACCGAAAGCTGTTGGGCAATCAACCGGGGCATCACGGAGTCCAGTCGCCACTGCGCCATCATCCCCAGCGTGCCATCCACATGGGCGGGGTCCTTGACCAGCGTCAGGTATTGCGCCTGACCTGCCGCATCCAGTGGGGAGCCGGTGGTCGCCAGCAGCTTTCCCACCGTCGCCGCATTGCCCCAAAGCCGCGAGACGACATGTGGGATGAAGGGCGTGACTGCCAGCACCTTGGCCAATATGGGAAACATCACACCCGCCGCACCGTCAAACGCGCCGAGTGCTGCGTTGATCCCGATGACCGCCCGCAGTGGCAACAGCTCCGCCAGCCGCAGCGCCAGCGCCGCCCCGGCGGAATGACCGATCACCGCCACGGGTGCGACGGTCATCGTGGCGCAAAGCTGGGCCAGATCTTCGGCCATGTGATCAATGCCATATCGGCTGCGCGCGCCTGAACGGGTGAAGCCCTGACCGGGAAGATCGGGCACCACCACCCGGAAATGCGGGCTCAGCAGCGGGATCAGGTGACGAAAGCTGTGCCCCGATCCGCCCGCCCCATGTAGCAGCAGCACGACCGGGCCTTCGCCTGCTTCGACCACGCACCAGTTGTGGGGGCGACTGGCCACGCGGCGGGCCCTGTCGCGAAAGGGCCAGTTTGGGGGCATCCGATCGACAGCCATGTCAGCTTTCCAGCGCCTCGCCCAAAACCGACGACAGGCGACGAGCATCCGCGCGCGGCAGGGCGAGGTATGGCGCATCCATCAATTGTGCCAAGGTCCGAAGTGACGGCTGCGGCCGGTTGGCCACATCGATCACCAGCGCGGGCGTGCCCGACGCGCGGATCTGGCGCGCAAGACGAAAAGCTTCATCCTCGGCGCGGGGTCGGTCGGCAGTGCCATCGAGTGCGATGTTGCCCCGCCCGTCGGTCAAGATGGCGATGGTGGGGGTCAGCCCGCGCGCGCGGGCCTGAGCGGCGGTGGCCAGCGCCAGTTGCAGGCCGGAGGCCAGCGGCGTGCCGCCGCCCCCCGGCACCCCGGCCAGGCGCCGCTTGGTCTGCACCAGCGACCGGGTGGGGGGAAGGATGAGTTCTGCGTGAAAGCCTTTGAACGTCAGCAGCGAGACATGATCCCGCCGCGCATAGGCCTGGGCGAGCAACAGCTCGATGGCGCCCTTCGCCTCGGCCAGTCGGGCGAAGGCGGCAGAGCCGGAGGCATCGACGGCAAAGATCAGCACGCGGTCGGATGTTTCGCGGAACCGTTTCAGGCGGATATCGGCGGCGCGGACCAGCAGCACGGCGTCTGGCCGCGCGGTTTGGGCGCGGCGCAGGGGTTGCCACGGGGCGGCGGCGCGCAAGGTGGCCACCAGATCGATCCGCGCGCCGGGGCCAAGGCGGCCGGGGCGTGAGGGCAGGGGGCGGCCACGGCGATTGCCGCTGCGTTCCGCGCCCGATCCGCTGGCAGATTTCGCGGCGCGGGTGGCGCGGCCTTTTGCCAGCGCCTCCAGCAGATCGCGGGGAAGGGCGGCGAGGGCGGCTTCGACCAGCACTTCGTCGGGGATGCCCTGCGGCTGATCCTCGGATTGCTGTTCGCCCGTGTCGGGGGTGTCGTCGGGTGGGGGCGGGTCCGCCTCAGGTGGCGGGGTGCTTTCCGGCATCGGCACGGCGCGGTGGCCATAGATCAGGGCGGCCGCCGTGGTGAGGTCATCGTCGGTGATGGCGTCCCGGCCCGCCCATGCGGCATGGGCGCGGGCGGCGGCGGCGGCAAGAAGCGGCGCGCGCAGCGAGGCGATGCCCAATTCGGCGGCGGCGCGGGTCAGCGCATCAAGCGATGCGGGCAGCAGGGTCAGGGTGGCCAGACGGGTGCGGGCGGCGGTAAGGGTGTCCGCGTCCAGCGCCAAGGGTCCGGTTTCTGATAGTCCCATGTCGGTAAGGTCAAGGAACAGACCGAGCCGGTCGGTCAGGGCCGAGGGCAGGCCTTCATCGGGTTCTGCTGCCTCGTCCAACGCGATCAGGCTGTGCTGGCCGCTGTCCAGCGCATGGGCCAGCCGCGCGGCAAGGCCGGGCGGGCAGCGTTCGGCCATCGTCAGGATCAGCGCGGAAGGCGAGGCAAGCAATCCCGCCGTCATCACCGGCTGGCCGGTGGCGAGTGTGGCGGTCAGGTCCAGCCCACCGAACAGCATGTCATCGGCAATGGTGGGGTGCAGGCGGCGTTGCGGCAGGGGCACGGCGGCAAGGCCTGCAGCCACAAGATCACGCACGGGGCCCGCGCGGGCGCGCAGCCACAGCCCGCGCAACCCCGCCGGATCAATGGCAAGGCAGGCAAGCGCGGTTTGAACCCGGCCCCAGGGATCGTTGATATCGGTCAGGGCAGCACCTCGGTCACGGCGCGCAGGACGCGGCTGGTGGACCCTGCTTCGTCCAGCGGGTCGCGGCGCAGGCGGTGCGACAGGCACATGGGGGCCACAGCCTTGAGGTGGATGCGGCCCACGGCATCATCCCCCTCAAACGCGGCCATGGCGCGGGCGGCGCGCAGCAGGGTCAATTCGCCGCGCAGGCCATCCGACCCGATGGCGATGCACAATTCCGCACAGTCATGCAGCACGGTGTTGGGTGTCTTGATCTGTGGCAGCACGGCGCGGGCCTGCAGGATGCGGTCACGCAACAGCGCGTCCTGCATGCGCCAGGTTTCCATGAAGGCGCCGTAGTTTGATTCGTAGCCGTCGCGGCGGCGGATCACCTCGACCCGGGTTTCGACATCGCGGGGGGAGGTGACTTCGACCGACAGACCGAACCGATCCAGCAGTTGCGGGCGCAATTCGCCCTCTTCCGGGTTGCCGGAGCCCACCAGAACAAAGCGGGCGGGGTGGCGGATCGACAGGCCTTCGCGTTCGACCACATTCTCGCCCGACTGGGCCACGTCAAGGAGCAGGTCAACGATGTGATCCTCAAGCAGGTTGACCTCGTCGATATACAGATACCCCCGGTTGGCGCGGGCCAGAAGGCCGGGTTCAAACGCCTTTTCCCCGCGCGTCAGCGCGCGTTCGATATCCAGCGCGCCCACGACGCGGTCTTCGGTCACGCCAAGGGGCAGATCGACCACAGGGGTGGGTTTGCGGATCATCCGGCCTGTCGTGCCTTCGGCCCAGTCGGGCACCTGATCGGGGGAGGCTGCGTTGACGGGGCAACCTTCGACCGCGTCGATTTCGGGCAGCAGGGCGGCGAGCGCCCGCACAGCGGTGGATTTGCCGGTGCCCCGGTCGCCAAAGACCAAAACGCCGCCGATTCCGGGATCGACCGCCGTCAGGATCATGGCCTGTTTCATGGCCTCTTGGCCCACGATTGCGGAGAAGGGGAAGGGTTGTTTCATCAGACCACCGTCAAAGCGTGGATTTTGCGCGAAAATCCTTGGGTTCGAAGGGTTTGCAAAGAACAGGGTTCATCCTTCGCAACAGGATTGGGTACAGGCATGTTCACGGACGCGCCCTGCATCATGCGGCCTCCGCCCGGTGCAGGCCCGCCAACGGGTCGGCCCCGTTCCAGTGGCCCACGCTGCCCAGCAGGAGAAAGCGGGCGTAAAGCTCTTCGTTAAACCAGTTGCCCTCGCGCACGGCGCGGATGGCGCAACCATGCGGGCCATCGCCCCGGGCAAAGGCGGCCATGCTGGCCGTATCGGGCCAGATCGAAAAGGTGACCTGATGCAGCAAGGGCAGTTCGCCGATGCCGATCTTGAAGGCCACATTCGGATCGCGCCCGATCACGGCGGAAATAGAGGGGACGCGGTTCCAGAACCGGATCGCGCGAGAGGGGCGGACGGTGGCGCGGGTCAGCACCGCAAGCGGGCCCGATAGATCGGCAGGCGGCGCATCGGGCAGGAAGGGGTTCACCCCCGCCCAGCGGCCCCGCGCCGAAAGTGGGCCCAGAAAGATTGTCCAGCTTTCATCCGCCCTTGCGCGCCAGCGCGCCCAGACCGGGCTGGAATCGGTGGCACGGCGGGCGGTCGCCTCATCCGGCCAGACGGCAAGGATCGCCCAGACGCCCCAATTGGGCCGGGGGGTGAACCCTTCGCCCGTGCCGGAACCGCAGAGTTTCCAGAAGAGCGCGCGCTTTTCCTGCCGCAGCGACAGCCGTGCCATCGCCATCTGGCCAATCACCCAAAGGCGTGACCCGATCCCGTCAAACCGGAAAAGGCTGAGGCTGGTTACAGAAATGGCGCGGACCTCCGGCGCAGAGAGTGTAAACATACTCTGACAGTATCTGCGGGAGAGGGAAAGAAAAAACGCTGATTTATGCGCAGCGCACAGAGATATTGTAAATTAAACTAGACACTCTATCATCCGCCCCATGAAGCACGCATCCCTCCCCCGCGCCGTCCCGGCCTTGGCCCATGCAAACCATGCCATCGTGATAGGGGCGGGCCTTGGCGGGCTTGCCTCTGCCATGCGGTTGGGGGCCAGAGGTTGGCGGGTGACGGTGATTGACAGGCTGGATCGCGTGGGTGGGCGGGGATCGTCGATCACGCAGGGCGGGCATCGCTTTGATCTGGGGCCAACCATCGTGACCGTGCCGCAGGGGCTGCGCGAGCTGTGGGCAACCTGCGGGCGGGATTTCGACCGGGACGTGAACCTGGTGCCGATGGACCCGTATTACGAAATTCGCTGGGAGGACGGATCGACCTTCACCATGCGCCAGGACGAGACGGCGATGAAGGCCGAGGTGGCGCGCCTGTCGCCGGGAGACCTGAAGGGGTACGACAAGTTCCTGAAGGACAGCGAGAAACGCTATTGGTTCGGGTTCGAGGATCTGGGCCGCCGCCCGATGAACAAGCTGATGGATCTGATCAAGGTCTTGCCGAAATTCGTGCGGATGCGGGCAGATCGGTCGGTCTATGCCCATGCGGCGGGGAGGGTATCTGACCCGCGCCTGCGCTTTGCGCTGTCGTTCCACCCGCTGTTCATCGGTGGCGATCCGTTCAACGTAACGTCGATGTATATTCTTGTCAGCCATCTGGAGAAAGCCTTCGGCGTGCATTACGCGATGGGCGGCGTGCAGGCGATTGCCGATGGCATGGCGCGGGTTGTGGCCGCCCAGGGTGGCGAGGTTGTGTCCCAGACCGAGGTGGACGAGATCGTGGTCGAGGATGGCCGCGCCGCAGGCGTGCGGCTGGTGTCGGGCGAGGTGATCCGCGCGGGGCTGGTCGTCTCCAATGCCGATGCGGGGCATACCTATACGCGGCTGTTGCGGAACCTGCCGCGCAAACGCTGGACCGATGCGAAACTGAAACGGTCGCGTTGGTCGATGGGTCTCTATGTCTGGTATTTCGGGACCAAGGGCACAAAGACGATGTGGCGCGATGTAGGCCACCATTCCATCGTCGTGGGGCCGCGCTACCGCGAGCATATCAAGGACATCTTCATTCGCGGCAAACTGGCGGATGACATGAGCTTGTATGTCCATCGCCCCAGCGTGACCGATCCCACCTGCGCGCCAGAGGGGGATGATACCTTTTACGTCCTGTCGCCTGTGCCGCATCTGGGGTTTTCCAATGGGGTGGACTGGGCCGAGGAAGAGCCGCGCTATCGCGAAAAGATGGCCAAGATGCTGGAAGACCGCCTGATCCCCGGTTTCCGCGACCGGATCACCGAGGAAATCACCTTTACCCCGGAAACCTTTCGCGACCGCTATCTATCGCCGTTGGGGGCGGGCTTCTCGATCGAGCCGCGTATCCTGCAATCGGCCTGGTTCCGGCCACATAACATATCGGAAGAACTGCCGGGGCTGTTTCTGGCGGGGGCGGGCACCCATCCGGGGGCCGGGCTGCCGGGGGTGGTCGGCACGGCCGAGGTGCTGGGCAAGCTCGTGCCCGATGCGCCGCGCCGTGTGGCCGAGATGAGCGAGTTGAGGATGGCCGCCGAATGATCGACCCGCGCGATATGGACCACTGCCGCGAGGCGATCCGCACAGGATCGCTGTCATTTCATGCGGCATCAAAGCTGCTGCCGGGGCGGGTGCGCGATCCGGCGCTGGCGCTCTATGCCTTTTGCCGGATGTCGGATGACGCGGTGGATGAGGGCGGCGACAAGGCCGCCGCCGTGCTGTCGCTGCGCGACCGGCTGGACATGGTTTATCGCGGCACACCCGCCAACCAACCCGCCGACCGGGCCTTTGCCGGGGTGGTGGAGGCGTTCGACATGCCCCGTGCTCTGCCCGAGGCGTTGCTGGAAGGCTTTGCCTGGGATGCGACCGAGCGGCGTTATGACGATCTGTCCGGGGTGCTGGATTACGCGGCCCGCGTTGCGGCGGCGGTGGGGGCAATGATGTGCGTGCTGATGCGCGTGCGCGACGGTGATGCGCTGGCGCGTGCCTGCGATCTGGGCTTGGCAATGCAACTGACCAATATCGCGCGCGATGTGGGTGAAGATGCCCGCGCCGGGCGGCTGTATCTGCCGACCAGCTGGCTGGCGGCAGAATGCATTGATCCCGATGCCTTTTTGCACAATCCCCGCGCCTATCCCGGTGTTGCGCGCGCCACCTTGCGACTGCTGGATGAGGCGGACAGGCTCTATCTCAGGGCCGAGGCCGGGGTGCCCTCCCTGCCGCTGGCCTGCCGCCCCGGCATCTATGCCGCGCGGCTGATCTATGACGGGATCGGCGGCAATCTGCGCCGCAACCGTGGCGACAGCGTCACGGCCCGCGCGCGCACGGGGCGGGGCAAGAAACTGGCCTGTCTGGTGGCCGCGACCGCCCGGGCGGCGGCATCGACGGTAAAGCCGGGTCCTGCGGTGCTGCATGCCGCCGCTGCGCCCGAGGTAGCATTTCTTGTGCAGGCCGCCTCACGCGGCGCGACCCGGCCCGCGCGCAGTGACACGCTGCTATCCGTGCTGGCGCAGCTCGAAGCGCGTGACCGGGGGATGGCTTGACGGCCAAGCCCCTGTAAAGCCGCGAATTTCATCACTGTCCGTTTCCGCTTGGACGCAAGGCCCAGACGGGCTACATCGCGGTGTCTGGTGAAACCGGGAGCGATGTCATGGAATTCTTCACCCTGTTTCTGACCTATCTTGCTGCCTGCGGGGCGGCGGCGGCCACAGGGGCGCTGTTTCAACCCGGTGACTGGTATCGCAGCCTGAACAAACCACGCTGGACCCCGCCGGACTGGCTGTTCCCGGTGGCCTGGACCGTGCTGTATCTGAGCATGTCGGTGGCGGCGGCGCGGGTGGCGATGGTGGGCGACAGCGGTCAGGCGCTGGCGCTGTGGTCGGTGCAGATCGCGCTTAACGCCTTGTGGACGCCCGTCTTTTTCGGCCTGCGCCGGCTAGGGGCGGGGCTCGTCATCATCTTCCTGCTCTGGCTGGCCGTGGCTGCCACGATGCTGGCATTCTGGCAGGTGGACCGGATCGCCGGGCTTCTGCTGGCGCCCTATCTTCTGTGGGTTTCGATAGCGGGTGCGTTGAACAGGTCGGTCTGGGTGCGCAACCCGGCCGTCTGAAGCGAGCGGTGGAACGTGCAGGGATCTGCCTGAACTGACTGTGCAGCGCGCGGTGCAGACGTCTGTGCAGTGCAGCGTATGCACGCAGCGGTCGGTCACCCGCCGTCGCGCGCAACGCGCGCGCAAAAAATCTGGGTCAGATTTTTACGCGATTTCTGACGCAGAAATCGCGCCGGAAAATGACGCATTTTCCGGTTGCACCTTGCTTTTGATGTCGGCGCGGGCGGCGGCGGCGGTGTTGGGTATTTGGGCCAAGATGAAGCCCAGGTCAGGCGAAAGTCCAGCCGCTGCGCCGTGGTACGCGCACGGCCAGCATCGGTTTCAGCAGTGGCGACCGGAACCGGGTCAGATCGAGCGCCTCGTGCACGCCTTGCGTCACCTCACCCTCCAGCCGGGTTTCCACTACGCTGCGGCTGTAGAATGGGGCATCCAGCATCGACATCACCTCGCGCGGGGTGGCGCCGGGATCGGCACGCGTTTCGCGGCGCACTTGCCAGCGGGAGCGGGCAAAGTCGGTGCGCGGCGGCGGGGTCACCTCGCGCGCTTCACCCGATGCTGTGACTTCCAGCCCGAAATCGAGGGTCGTGCCATCACGGCGGGTGGCGTCATAGATGCAGAGCGCGCGATCCTGCATCGGGAAGCGGCCCCAGGTCCAGAAATCGAAATCCGCCTCCAGCGCGGCCGTGCCGAAATTGGCGTCGAAATAGCCGTGGCCTTCCCATTGATGGCCCTGCGTCAGGTTCACCGAGATATGCGCCAGCGGTGCGAAGGGGCGCCAGACATGGCGCGCGTGCAGGGCCAGTTCCACACCTGTCACTGCGCTGGGCGTCAGCACGATCCGGCCCTTGACCGCGCTGATGATCGGGGGAGAGGATACCTCATCCACGTCGATCACCAACTCGCGCCCCGTCCAGTGCATCCGGCTTGGGCCGAGGGTCAAGGTGTCGGCGCTCTGGCGCAGGGCGCTGCGGCCCCGGTCTGTCATGGTGAAGCGGCCACCGGGGCCATAGGTGGCCACATTCAGGCAGACATGGTTCTGCGGTTCGCGCCGCCCTGACCAGGCATACCAGGGCGAGAACACCGAGCCGATGAACCCTATGACCGAGACCGCGCGCCGCCCGTCATCCGAGACGCCATCGAGATACCACCAGGCATAGCCGTCGGGGCCGACCTCGACCCGGAAATCCGGTCCTGCAGAATCGCCGCGGCCGCGTGCATCGCGGAGAGGGCTGCCATCGGCACCCCCGCCCCCGGATGCGCGCCGCCCCCCGCCAGATAGAGCCCCGGCAGGGCCGTCCGCGCGGGCGGGCGCTGGAAGGCCGCCATCGTCCCTTCGGGCGAGCGACCGTAGATCGCCCCCTGGGATGCCGGAAACAGCCGGTCCAGAGCTGCGGGTGTGGTCAAGGCCTGCGGGTCGGGCAGCGGGGAAAAGGTCAGCCCCATGCTGGAGAGATGATCGAAGGTCATGTGACGGCATCGGGTGAAATCCTCGGGTCGTGCGGGCAGGCCAGCGGGGGCGTTCAGGATGATCTCGAATCGTTCGAGTGTTCCGTCGGGGGCGGGGCCGCGGGCGCGGTCCTCGGCGCAAAGGTAAAGCGTGGGGGCGTCCGGCATCTGCCCCTTGCCGATGGGGCCGAATTCGCGCGCCGGATCATCGGTGAAGAACAGGTTGTGGTGTATCAGGTCCGCCGCGCACGGGCCTTGCGGTGTCGCGGCAAAGGCCCAGACCAGTGCTGACAGGGAGTGCGGGCCTGCGGCACCGGCGGGCAGGGCGCTTTGCGCAGCATCGCCCAAGAGGCCCTTGGTCAGCGCGGCGGGATCGCCATTGAAGACACAGGCGCCGCAGGGCAGGGTGCGCCCACCGTCGATCTGCACCCCCGTCACGCGCCCGCTTTGCCGGGTAATGCGGGTGGCGGATGTGCCATAGCGGAACTGCACCCCCATCCGTT
>CALRMS020000081.1:0-12279 GCA_943369275.1 Rhodobacter maris
GCGAATCCAGTGGGTTAGACGGCTGGGATGAGCAAGCCGCATCGCCCCCGATACCGTACCACGAACTGGCCCATGTATAACCGCGCGCTTGAGCGGCGTGGGTCGATGCTGATCCTGATGGACCCCGAGATGCAGTGGCTGGCGGAGCCTGCTGGCAAGATGGGCAGGCCTGCGGTTTTCTCGGACGTGGCGATCCAGTTGTGCCTTTCCGTCAAGGTGCTGTTCAAGTTGCCGCTTCGCCAGGCGGTCGGCATGGTGCGGGCGCTTCTGAAGCTTGCGGGGCTGGACTGGCCCGTGCCGGATTACACCACCCTGTGCCGCCGCCAGAAGACACTCGCCGTCCAGATCCCCTATCGCCGGGTTGACGGCCCGCTGAACTTGTTGGTGGACAGTACGGGGATCAAGTTGCTCGGCGATGGTGAATGGCACGCCCGCAAGCACGGCCCTTCGCGCAGGCGTCAATGGCGCAAGGTCCATCTGGCCATGGATACAGCCACATCCGACATCCGGGCCGTCGAGTTCACCTCCAGCCGGGAGGGCGATAGCCCGACGCTGCCTGCGCTCCTTGACCAGATCCCAGAGGACGAGCAGATCGGCTCCGTTACGGCGGACGGGGCCTACGACACCCGCCGCTGCCACTCCGCCATTCTCGAGCATGAGGCCACGGCCATCATCCCGATCCGCAAGAACGGGCGGCTCTGGCGGGAAGATTGCCCGGCCGCGGTCGCGCGAAACGCAATCCTCCGCGATGTTCGCGAAGAAGGCCGTGCGGGCTGGAAACGACGGAACGGCTACCATGTCAGAAGCAGAGCAGAGGCAAAGATGCGGTGTCTGAAAGCCTTCGGCGAACGGATCGCCGCCAGAGACCCTGACCGCCAAACCGCCGAAATCCACATCCGTGTCGCCCTCATCAACCGCTTCAATGCACTCGGCACCGCCGACGTCCTCCGCGTAGCCTGATGCCAAAGGGGAACGGGGCATCACGCCTCAGGCCAGACTAACGCAACAATGCCATTCAGAGACGCAATATGCCGCCAGAGGTTCCTATGACCTCTCGGACGCATTTCTCATACAACTTCGCGTTTGTAGCCTGCCGAGTTAAGTACCAGTTCGGGATCGGTGACGATGACAGAACGTTTGAAACGACGGCGGGTTACTTTGTCGAACCCAATCTCGATGTTCGCGGCAAAATTGAAGGGTTCTTAGCTACTTCTATCCCGGATTTCTGGTCGGCGACGTAAGCGGTCCGACGATTTTGCCGTATGGAGCGCAGGTCGCTCCTCATTTGATCAGTCGACTGCATCATGCTTACATCAGCGGCCGGCTCTCCGGAACGTTACCCCAAACGTTACCCCGCGACCAAAGCCAAAACCCGCGCCAGCGGGGCGGCTTTGTATGTAGCTGAAAAATCATGGATTTTTGGCTCCGGCGGTAGGGATCGAACCTACGACCAATTGATTAACAGTCAACTGCTCTACCGCTGAGCTACGCCGGAACACGTGGGCCGTATAGCAAGGGTGTTTGGGGGCGGCAAGGGGCTAACGGCAGAAAATGCATGTCCTGCGTCAGATCAGGTGAAAGCGTACGGTCGGGTGCAAGGGGGTGAGGGTGGCCACGTGGTTTTTCTCTTGCAGATCAAGCAGGTGGGCCAGAACATTCTGGCGCGCGGCGGGCAGGAGCGCGGGCGGCAGATCTGTATAGACAAGGCGGGTGAGGGTTTCGGCATCGGCCGGGCTGCGGGACAGGGCGGCCGTGATCTGTGCCTCGCGGTCGCGCCGGTGGGTGATCAGCGCGCGGACGCGATCCCGGGGATCGGGGATCGGGTCGCCGTGGCCGGGCAGGAACACTGCCCAATCGGGCCGATCGATCCGATGCAGCGCCTCCATGTAGGCGCGCATGTCGCCGTCGGGGGGGGAGATGACTGAACTGCTCCAGCCCATCACATGGTCGCCGGAAAACAGCCATTCCCCGGCGGAAAAGCACAGATGGCTGCCCAGATGGCCGGGCGTGTGCAGGGCGGTGATCTGCCAGTCGGGGCCGGCGAGGGTTGCGCTATCCGTCAGGCGCTGGTCGGGCTGGAAGGCGAGGTCCAGCCCGTCACCAACGGCTGCCAGCCCTGCTGCGGCAAGGTTTTGCATGAGGGGGGAGCGCCCGTCCGTTGCCGTGCCGAAGGCGAGGATCGGTGCGCCCGTGGCGGCCGAAAGAGCCGGGGCAAGGGCGGAATGGTCGCGGTGGGGATGGGTGACGAGGATGTGGCTCACAACCTCCCCCGGATCCAGCGCGGCGCGGATGGCCCCCAGATGAGCGGACAGGTCCGGGCCGGGGTCGATCACGGCGACGCGTCCCGAGCCGAGAATATAGGTGTTGGTGCCGCGGAAGGTGAGGGGGGCGGCATTGGGGGCGAGGACGGTGCGCAGGCGCGGCTGGCTGCCCGGGGAGGAGGTGGCGAGGTCGGGCGATGGCATGACGGCGTCCTCTTCCCTAAGGGCGGGGGGCAGGCTAGGCTCTGGCCTTATGGCCCGCAAGTCCTTCCTGCCCCGTGGTCTTTATGGCCGCGCCGCCCTGATCCTGATTGTGCCGATTGTCACGATCCAGTTGGTCGTGTCGGTGACGTTCATCCAGCGCCATTTCGAACGGGTGACGCAGCAGTTGACCGGCGGGGTGGCGGCGGAACTGCGGCTGCTGCTGGATGAGGCGGAGGCGGCCGAGAGCGCGGATGCTGCTGCAGCGCGGCTGATCGCGATCAGTGGGCCGCTGGATCTGCGGGTGGCGCTGCCAGCGCGCGAAACTGTGCCGGACGCGGATCGCACGGAATGGCTGGACCTGTCGGGGCGGGTGGTGATCCGCACGTTGCGGGATGAGTTTCCCGCGCTGGCCCCGGTCGATCTGATCGAGGGAGACGGGTTGGTGCGCCTGCATCTGCCGACCCGCTGGGGCGATCTGGCGGTCACGGTCAACCGGGCGCGGATGTCGGCGACCAATCCGCATCAGCTGTTGGTGCTGATGATCGTCACCTCGGCCCTGATGACGGTGATCGCCTATCTGTTCCTGTCCAATCAGTTGCGCCCGATCGCGCGGATGTCGCTGGCAGCCGAGGCGTTCGGCAAGGGGCAGGTGATCCCCTACAGCCCGCGTGGAGCGACGGAGGTGCGCGCGGCGGGGCATGCATTCCTTGACATGCGGGCGCGGATCGAGCGGCAGATCGAACAGCGCACACTGATGCTGTCGGGGGTGAGCCATGACCTGCGCACGCCGCTGACGCGGCTGCGGCTGGGCCTTGCGATGCTGCCGGAGGATGAGGAGACGCAGGCCCTGCTCGGGGATGTGGCCGAGATGGAGCGGCTGGTGGATGAGTTTTTGTCCTTTGCCCGCGGCGATGCGACCGAGGCGGTGGAACCGGTCGACCCGGCGGCGCTGGCGCAGCGGGTGGTGGAGAATGCGGTACGCATCGGGGGACGGGTGGAATTTCACCAACCAGGCCGGGTGCAGGCCGTGCCGCTGCGCCCGCAGGCGGTGACGCGGGCGCTGGAGAATCTGGTCAACAACGCGCTGCGCTATGGCAAGCGGGCACAGGTGACGCTGGAGATGGGGGCGAACTGGCTGCGCTATACGGTGGAGGATGACGGTCCGGGCATTCCCGAGGCGCGGCGGGCCGAGGCGGTGGTGCCGTTCAGCAGGCTGGATGCGGCGCGCGATCCGAACCGGGGCGGTGGGGTAGGGTTGGGCCTGTCGATTGCCGCAGACATCGCGCGCAGCCATGGCGGCGAATTGCGGCTGGGCCGGAGCGAGGCTTTGGGCGGGCTGAAGGCCGAGTTGCTGCTGGCCCGTTAAACAGGCGCATGTGTGCCGTTTCACCTTGGAAAAAATACCCATGCGACGCGGATGAGGGGCACAACGGCTGCAAGGTTGCGCGAGTTGGGCGGGCAGAATTGGGTATTTGGGCCAAGATGAATGGGCAGGCGTTCACTAGCGGTCGGTGCCGAGGTTTAGCACCCAGTGCAGGGTGCCGTCGGGGGCGGCGGCGATGCCGAGGCCCACGTCGCGGGCGTTGCGGGTGAGGATGTTGCGACGGTGGCCTGAGGAATTCATCCAGCCCTCCACCACGCTGGTGGGCGTCCGATAGCCTGCGGCAACGTTTTCGGCAATGGCGCGGAAATCGTATCCTTGGCGTTCGACCCGGTCACCAAGATCGCTGCCATCGCTGCCCTCATGGCCCATCCGGTTGCGCGCGGCGCTGTCGCAGGCATGGGCGAGGGCGGCCTCAGACAGGCGCGGATCGGGGCTGAGGGCGGCCATGCCGCGCTGCTTTCGTTCGGAATTGATGGCGGAGAGGGTCGCATCGGTCAGGCGGGCCGCATCGTCGGGTTGGCGGCAGGCCATGGCCTGTGCGGGGCCGAGGGTAAGGAGCAGGGTCAGGATCAGCGTGAGGCGGGACATGGGGGCACCTGAAGAGGGGTTGGTCATGTGGCAGTCTAGCGCGCAGGGCGGCGCGCGGGGAGGGGGCGTGCGTCAGAGCGGCAGCGGGTTGCCCAAGGTGTCGACGACCGGGCCGCCGGCGGCGCGGGCGTCTTCGATATCATGCGTAACCAGCAGCGTGGGGATGCCCGCCTGTGCGGCGCGGTCGAAGACGAAGCTGCGGATCTGGGCGCGCAGGTCGGCGTCGAGGCGGGAGAAGGGTTCATCCAGCAAGAGCGCGCAGGGTTCGGCAAGCAGGGTGCGCAGCAGGGCGACACGGGCCTTCTGGCCGCCGGACAGGGTGGCAGGGTCGCGCGTGGCAAAGCCCGCGAGGCCCGCAGAGGCCAGCGCGTCATCGACGCGCGCCTGCCGGTTTGCGCGGCCACGAATATGGGCAGGCAGGGCGAAGGCGAGGTTCTGGCCGACCGAGAGATGGGGGAACAGGACCGCGTCCTGAAACAGCAGGCCGATGCTGCGCGCGCGGGTTGGCAATGCAGAAATATCATTTTTATTCATGATGATACGGCCCGAAGTTCGGAAACCGGGTGCGAGCGTGCCCGTGATGGCGGCCAGCGCCGTGGACTTTCCCGCGCCAGAGGGACCCATGATCGTGACGATCTGTCCGGCCGGGATTGAAAGGGTCAGGTCAACCAGCGTGCGGTCGCCCAAGGTGATCTTCAGACCTTGCAGATCGAGCGTGCCCGTCATGCCAGCCCCCGCATTGCGCGGCGGTTGCGCCACAAAAGCGCAGGCAGGGCCAGGGCGGCAGCAAAGGCCAATGCGGGCAGGGCCAGTTGCAGCATAGCATAGGCCCCGATCAGGCGGCGGTTGCCGCCGGAGGAGAGGGCGACCGCCTCGGTCGTGAGGGTTTCAACCCGGCCGCCGCCGATCAGAAGCGTTGGAAGGTATTGCCCGACCGAGACGGCGATACCCACTGCCCCCGCTGTCAGCACCGGGGCGAGCAGCATTGGCAGGCGCAGGCGCCAGAAGATGCGGGCCTCTGATGCGCCCATGGTGGCGGCGCTGATGGCGATGCGGCTGTCCCACGCGCGGAAGGGACCCGCGAGCGAAAGAAAGACGTAAGGCAGCACAAAGATCAGATGGGCGGCGGCCACGGCGGGCAAATGCCCTTCGATGCCGCTTAGGAACGCTATGAATTGCAGGCCGGGCAGGAAGGCCACCTGCGGCACCAGAAGCGGAAGATAAAGCAGGGTCAGCGCACGGTTGGTTGGGGTAAGGCGCAACTGCGCCTCTGCCTGCAGGCAGGCGAGGGTGAGGGCGAGGGCGGCCACCGTTGCCGTTGCGGCGATGATGAGGGTGGCGGTGAAGGTGGCGGTAAGCGAGGGCAAGGCGGTGGCCCAGTTCCGCGTGGTCAGGTTTGCGGGAAGGGCGTCGGGGAATTGCCACAGCCCGGCTACCGACCAGAGCGCAAGTCCGGCCAGGCCAAGGGTCAGGCTGCCTGCGGTGACAAGGGTGGCCGTCAGGGCGGCGGCGGCGGCGGGGCGGTCAAGGCCCGCGCGGCGCTGGCCGTGAAAGGCCATGGCGATGAGCAGGCGGCGCCCCGCGATCTCAGCCAATCGCCAGAGCCCGAGGGCGGCAAGCACCAGCGCGCATTGCAGCAGGGCGGCGGCGGCGGCGGTGTCACGCTGCATCAGGCTGGCCTCCGCCATCCACAGGACGATCTGGGTGGAGAGCGTTGGGGGCAGCGTGGGGCCGAGGATCATCGCCATGTCGACCACGGTCATTCCGTAAGCCAGCACCGCATAGACCGGCAGGCGCAACTGGGCATAAAGCGCGGGCAGGGTGGTGAGGGCAAAACCCGCGACGCGGCCATAGCCGAGAGTGGCCGCGGTGGCGAGGCGGCGGTCGGCGTCGATCTGCGGCAAGGCGGCGAGGGCCATCAGGAGGAGGAACGGAAGTTCCTTTGCGATCAGGCCCAGGGTGAGGGAGATGCCGTAAGGATCGTTCAGGATCAACAGGTTGGGGGGCTGCTCCCAGCCGGTGAGCCAGGGCGAGAGCGCACGTGCGATCCAGCCTGAGGGGGCGATCAGAAAGGCCAGACCCAGCGCAGCGGCGGCATGGGGAACCGACAGAAGCGGCGCGATCATGCAGCGGATGCGGGTGAAGGTCGGGGTGCCTGCGAAGGCTGCAAGGATGAGGAGGGTAAGGGCGAGGGAGATGAAGGTTGAGGCCAGCCCGGTGCCCAGCGACAGGGCCGCGGCGCGGGGCAAGCCGGGCCAACCGGCAAGGGTGGCGAAGGCCGCCGCCCCGTCGCGCAAGGCGGGAAGGGCTGTTCCAGCCAGTCCTGCAAGGACAGGAACTGCCATGAGGCCGAGTGTCAGGGGCGGGGCCAGCCGCAGCCAGCCCCGGGACCCGGCGCCTGTCACTGGGCAACCCCGTAGCGCGCGGCCCAATCCTGCGCGATGCGGGTCATCCAGCTGGCATGGGGTTCAAGCAGCACCGGGCCGAGATCGGCCGGCGACAGGGTGGCGATGCCAAGCTCCAACGCCGCGAACCGGGCGCGGCCCTCAGTGGCAAGGGCCGGGACGTTAAGCACGGTCTGGAAGCCCAGGATGGCGGGATCCTGCGCGCGGGCCTGCACTTCGGGATCAAGGAGAAGGTTGGCAATGACCATCGCGCCCGCCTGATGTGCGGCGTTGAAGGGGATGGCGACAAAGGAGGCGTTGCCGATGGTGCCGCCGTCCAACACAAAGGTGCGGATCGTATCAGGCAGGTTGCCGGCGGCAATTTCGGCGCTGGCGCGGCCCGGGTTGAAGGCGAAGGCGATGTCGACCTCGCCATCGGCCAGCAATTGGCCCAGGGCGGGTTCGTTTTGCGGGAAGGCCTTTGCCTCGCGCCAGAGGGCGGGGTGGAGGCGGTCGAGAAAGGCCCAGAGCGGGGCGGTCTGCGTATCGTAGCTTGCCTCATCCACCGGGGATTGGAGGAGCGAGGGGTCTGCCATCACGCCATAGGCGACCTGCTTGAGGAACGTGGTGCCGAGGTAATCGGGCGGCTGGGGATAGGTGAAGCGGCCCGGATTGGCGATGGCCCAATCGGCCAGCGCGGCAAGGGAGTTGGGTGGCGTGGCAAGGCGGGCGGTATCGTATTCGAATACCAGCTGTGCCATGGCCCAGGGGGATTCATAGCCGTCGGTGGGCAGGGTGAAATCGGTCACCGTGGCAGGTTTGCCGGCCGTGTCGACCAGCGGCCAGTTGGGCAGCGTTTCCGCGAAAGGCCCGAAAAGCAGACCTTGCGCCTTCATCGCGGCGAAGTTTTCGCCGTTGATCCAGATGAGATCGACTGCGCCGCCCGCGGTTTGGCCGGCCTGTTGTTCGGCCAGAACACGGGCCACGGCATCGGCGGTGGAGGCGAGTTTGACATGTTCGAGCGTGATTCCATACCGGTCCTGTGCGGTGTCGCCGACCCAGGTTATGAAATCATTGATCTTGGGATCGCCACCCCAGGCATGCCAGTAGACGGTTTGCCCCCTGGCCTGTTCAAGGATGCTATCCCACTCCGCGGCAATGGCTTTTGTCGACAAACCTGCAAAAGCGGGCAGGCTGGCAAGAAGGCGGAGGGCGTCGCGTCTTTGCATCTGATGTCCCTGTAACTGGCGCCTGCATGAACCTTGTCGGGCGCGGTCTGACCGGGATAGCTAGGGCGAGGGATGGCTGGCAACAGGCATTTGACGGTGCATACGGAAAGGTGAATGCGATGCTGGACGGGATGATGCGGCGGGTGATCGATGCGCCGCTGGACCGGGCCGGGAAAAGGCTGGCAGCGCAGGGGGTTACGGCGAATGGCGTGACGCTGGCGGGGTTGGTGCTGGGGATCGTGGCGGCGGCAATTCTTGCTCTGGGCGGGCCGGGATGGGTGGCATTGCTGCCGCTTTTGGCGGGGCGGGTGGCGGATGGGCTGGACGGGGCGGTGGCGCGGGCGACGGCCAAGACGGATTTCGGTGGATACCTTGATATTGTTGCGGATTTTCTGTTCTACGCCGCCATTCCGCTGGCCTTTGTGCTGCGTGATCCGGGCGCGAACGGGGTTGCGGGGGCGTTCCTGCTGGCGTCGTTCTATGTGAACGGGGCGAGTTTTCTGGGCTATGCGGTGCTGGCCGAGAAGCGGGGGATGCAGACGCGGTCGCGGGGGGAAAAGTCGCTGTATTTCACCGCAGGTTTTCTGGAAGGCACGGAGACGATTGCATTTTTCGTGCTGCTCTGCCTGTGGCCTGCGGGCTTTGCGCCGATGGCCTGGGTGTTCGGGGCGTTGTGCTTTGTCACGGCAGGGGCACGGGTCTGGCTGGCGGCGCGGACCTTTCGCTAAGGGTGCAGCACGCGGTGCAGACGGGCGTATGCACGCAGGGGGCGGGATGTTTGCGGGCCGTTAAGGTTAACGCGGGCGCTGCGGCTTTGTGGCAGAGGCTGTGCAGGGTGGCAAAGCGTGATCTGTACAGCATGTCAGTCGCGCGGTTGCGGGAGGTTCTATCGACAGGCACTGACCCGCACAGTCGGCCGTGGCAGTCACCCGCCCATCACCGCCTCGCGAAAACGGAAGAAGCCGTGGGTGGCGTGGGGCCATGCGGCGGCGTCGTGATCGCGCAGAAGGCGGGCAAGGCGGATGCCGCGCGCATCCAGCAGGGGTTCCAGCCGTTGCAGCGCGGCGGCTGTTGGGCCGATAGGGGCATAGGGCGTCATCAGTTGCGCGATGCCCTGCGCGGCAAGGTGATCGGCGAGCGACTCCAGTGTCGTATCGGTAAAGCGGGGGGCATCGGGTTGGCCCCGGCGGCGGGCCGTGTCGGTGAGGGCATCCGCGACAAAGGCGGCGACGATCGGATTGACCGCAAGGGTGGAGCGGCGGCTGGTGGTTGTCAGAAAGATCAGCGGCCCGGCATCTGCCAAGAAGGGCGGGGCGTCGCCCGCGAGGTCATCCTCATGCAACAAGAGCGCGGTGGACAGGCCCGGAAGCAGCGTATCGCCGATTGGCATGGCGCGCGGCGCTGGGTGGGGTTGCATGGGCAAAGAAGGGCAGCTGCGCGCAAGGCCGCTGGGGCGAAAGCGGCCGTGGGTGTTCCTGGCGATGTTGTCCGATGTTGCCGCATAGGTCTTGCCCGGCGTGTGCAGGCCGCCGACCCAGCGCCATGACAGGGTGTTGGAGGCGGGATCGCCGTCGGTCAGATGACGCAGGAAGAAATCCGCCCCCAGTTCCCAGGGCAGGCGCAGGGTGAATATCCAGATCGAGGCGAACCACATCCGGGCGTGATTGTGCAGATAACCCGTGGCCACCAGTTCCTGCGCCCAATGGTCAAACCCGTCGATCCCGGTGGTACCCTGACAGGCGGCCTCCCATTGTTGCCGCAGCCCGGATTCGGTTTGCACACGGTTGAGCGCGGCGGTCAGGCCCTGCCTGTAGGCGGCCCAGATGCCCGGGCGGCGTTCCAGCCAGCCTTTCCAATAGGTCCGCCACCAGACCTCGGCCAGGAATTTGTCGGCCCCTTGGCCATGCGCGCGCAGGGTGGCGTCGATCACCTCGGCCTCGGTCAGCAGGCGGTGGCGGAGATAGGGCGACAGGTTCGAGACATGGGGATGGCCCGGCAGATCCTCATTCCGGCGCGCGGCGTAGGGCAGGCCCGCGCGGGGCAAGAAGGCGGAAAGGCGTGCAGTGGCGGCAGCACGGGTGGCGGGCAGGGGAATGGGCAATCCGATCATGCCGCGCAAGCTAGGCGCATCAGGGCAGTGGGCAAGGCGGCGGGGTTGCACCGGTGCAATGCCATGCCTGCCCTGCGGGCTTCATCTTGGCAAAAATACCCATCTGACGCGTATCAGGGGGGCTGCGTCAAAGGGGGGCGCGGGCAATCGACGGGGCTGCCCTTGCAGCCCCCCGCCCACACAACTAAGACTCTGGCAAGAGAATGTCGTTATGACCCCTGTGAGATGAAGAGGCAGCCCGCGATGCGCGATCCCGTCGATCACTACATGAACACCCTTGTCCCCATGGTCGTGGAACAGACCAGCCGGGGCGAGCGGGCCTATGACATCTTTTCGCGGATGCTGAAGGAGCGGATCATCTTCCTGTCCGGCCCGGTGCATGACGGCATGTCGTCGCTGATCTGCGCGCAGCTTCTGTTCCTTGAGGCGGAAAATCCGTCCAAGGAAATCAGCATGTATATCAACTCGCCCGGCGGCGTGGTGACGTCGGGTCTGTCGATCTATGACACGATGCAATACATCAAACCCAAGGTTTCCACCCTTGTGATCGGGCAGGCGGCATCGATGGGGTCGCTGCTGCTGACGGCAGGGCATAAGGGGATGCGCTTCTCGCTGCCCAACAGCCGCGTGATGGTGCACCAGCCCTCGGGCGGCTATCAGGGGCAGGCCACGGACATCATGATCCATGCGCGTGAGACCGAGAAGCTGAAGCGTCGGCTGAACGAGATCTATGTCAAGCACACGGGCAACGATTACGACACCGTCGAGGCGGCGCTGGAGCGGGACAATTTCATGTCGGCCGAGGACGCCAAGGCCTGGGGTTTGATCGACGATATCGTCGCGGACCGTGGCAAGATGGACGACACGTCGAAGTAAGAACGGGCCCCCGCCGCTGTGACAGGGGCGGGGGCTTTTTGGCATTGTGGGGGCGCGGGCCTTGGCCTAGACTTCCCAAGTAAACCGGCCTTTTGGGCCGGGATCTGGCAGAGGGCGACCGAATGGCGAACAACTCCGGCAGCGACAGCAAGAACACGCTTTACTGCTCGTTCTGTGGCAAGAGCCAGCATGAGGTGCGCAAGCTGATTGCGGGGCCGACGGTGTTCATCTGTGACGAATGCGTCGAGCTCTGCATGGACATCATCCGCGAGGAGACGAAGACCACCGGTCTGAAGTCCAGCGAAGGGGTGCCGACACCGCGCGAGATCTGCAAGGTGCTGGATGATTACGTGATCGGCCAGATCCATGCCAAGCGCGTGCTGTCGGTCGCGGTGCACAACCATTACAAGCGGCTGAACAATTCGTCGAAGACGGATATCGAGCTGTCGAAGTCGAACATCCTGCTGATCGGGCCCACGGGTTGCGGCAAGACGCTGCTGGCGCAGACGCTGGCGCGGATTCTGGATGTGCCGTTCACCATGGCGGATGCGACGACGTTGACGGAAGCGGGTTATGTCGGCGAGGATGTGGAGAACATCATCCTGAAGCTGTTGCAGGCCAGCGAGTATAACGTCGAACGCGCGCAGCGCGGGATCGTCTATATTGACGAGGTCGACAAGATCACCCGCAAGTCGGACAACCCGTCGATCACGCGGGACGTGTCGGGAGAAGGTGTGCAGCAGGCACTGCTGAAGATCATGGAAGGCACCGTGGCAAGCGTGCCGCCGCAGGGTGGGCGCAAGCATCCGCAGCAGGAATTCCTGCAGGTGGATACGACGAACATCCTGTTCATCTGTGGTGGGGCCTTTGCGGGCCTGGAAAAGATCATCGCGCAGCGCAACAAGGGATCGGGCATCGGCTTTGGCGCCGATGTGAAGGACCCGGATTCGCGCGGCGTGGGCGAGTTGTTCAAGGAGCTGGAGCCGGAAGACCTGTTGAAATTCGGGTTGATCCCGGAATTCGTGGGCCGTCTGCCGGTAATCGCGACGCTGAACGATCTGGACGAAGGGGCGCTGGTCACCATCCTGACCGAACCCAAGAATGCGCTGGTGAAACAGTATCAGCGCCTGTTCGAGATCGAGGGCACCAAGCTGACCTTCACCCCTGATGCGCTGACAGCGATTGCCAAGCGGGCTATCAAGCGCAAGACGGGCGCGCGGGGGCTGCGGTCGATCATGGAGGA
>CALRMS020000082.1:0-11449 GCA_943369275.1 Rhodobacter maris
GGGTGCAGGCCGCGCGGCCTGTGGTGCTGATCGGGGCGGGCGGGATGGGGGGGGTGATGGGGCCGGAGGGGCGGGCAATCTCGGCCGCGCGCGGGGCGGGGTTCATGGTTGGGAACTGGCTGGAAAATGACGGCGATCTGGCGGGGCAGGAGGTGGCGGGGGGGCGGCCGGGCTTCACCGAAGGGGAGGGCGGTCGGGTCTTTGCCTTTGCGGACAGGACGGGATTGGTGGTGGCGAAGGGTGATCCGGTGCCGCCGGGTGCCTGCCAGCGCCATGCGTTGGTGGTTGTGCAAGTTGTGGCAGAAGGGGGTGGTCCCTGTCTGATGATCCACACGGGCCTGCTGGAGAGAAGCGGGACGATTGCCATTATCGAGGCCGCGTCGGGGCCAAGTGTGCAGATCACCCAAGCGGATCAGCGGATCTGGTCCGCCGCGACGGGCGTCGCGGGGCTGTTCTTGCCGCCCGTCGGGCCGCTGGATCAGTAGCTGCGGATCAGGCCGACAAGGCGGCCTTGCACCCGAACGGCGTGATCGGGGAAGACGCGGGTTTCATAGGCCGGGTTGGCGGCTTCCAGTGCGATCATGCTGCCGCGGCGGCGAAAGCGTTTCAGCGTGGCTTCTGCCTCTTCGACCAAGGCCACGACGATATCGCCGTTCTCAGCCGTGGATTGTTCGCGGATCACGACGATGTCGCCATCGTTGATCCCGGCTTCGATCATCGAGTCGCCCTTCACCTCCAGCGCGTAATGGTGCCCCTTGCCTGACAGCATGGAGCCGGGAACGGCGATGTGGTGGGAGATTTCGGCAATTGCTTCGATCGGGACACCGGCAGCGATGCGGCCCATGACGGGCAGTTCCATGGCATGGATTGCCTCGACCGGCAGAGCGGCGCGGGGCGGTTCGGCTTTCGATCCTTCGATCACGCGGGGTTTGAAGCCGGCTTTCTCCATCGCCTCGGGCAGTTTGACGATTTCCAGCGCGCGGGCGCGGTGGGCAAGGCGGCGGATGAAGCCGCGTTCTTCCAGTGCGGTGATGAGGCGGTGGATGCCGGATTTGGAGCGCAGATCAAGCGCCTCTTTCATCTCGTCAAACGAGGGGGGGACGCCGTCGACATCCATCCGGGTCTTGATGAAATCCAGAAGTTCAAGCTGTTTACGGGTCAGCATGTGCCACCTCAACGCATGTGTGTTGGTGCAATGTTCTGCCAGTGTTCTTGTTTTGTGTCAACCCGTTCTCATCGGATGGATCACAAAGGCAGGTAGTCCACCTCTGTTCCCGCAGATTGGGGACCATCGCCCAGGGGGCGGATCAGGAGGGCGTCGGCCTCGGTCAGGATTGTGATGAGGGCGCTGTCCTGCCGGTCAAATGGCGTGATCTGGGGCAGGCCGGGGCCGGGGGACAGGCGCGCACGCATGTAATGGGTGCGGGGGCCATTGGCGGGGGTGTCCTGCGCGAGGATCGCGCGGTGGGTGGCGGGCGGGTGTTCGCCCAAGCCCAGCATGGCGCGAACCATGGGCAGCAGGAACAGATGACCGCAGACGATAGAGGAGACGGGATTTCCGGGCAGGCCCAGCATCGGGATGCCGCGCAGGCGGCCCGCCATGAGGGGTTTGCCGGGGCGCATGGCGATCTTGTAGAAGGCGCGTTCCATCCCCATGCTTTCGGCCACGCAGCCGACAAGATCATGGTCGCCTACTGACGCACCACCAATGGTGACGATCAGATCTGCGCCTTCGGTCATCGACAGCACGGTGAACAATTCCGCCTCAGTATCGCGGGCGATGGGCAGAAGGCGGGCCTCGGCCCCCTCGGCCTCGACCATTGCCGCCAAGGCATAGCTGTTGGAGGCGATGATCTGGTCGGGGCGCGGGTCTTCGCCGGGGATGACCAGTTCATCCCCTGTGGGGATGATGGCGATGACGGGGCGGCGGGTGACTGTCACCTCGGGCAGGTTCATCGCCGCGATCAAAGCCAGATCATTGGGGCGAAGGCGGCGGGGTGACAGCTCGGCCCCGGCGCGGAAATCCTGCCCCAGCGGGCGTATATGGGTGCCGGTATCTGCATTGGGGCGGATGGTGATGGTGGCACCCTGCGCCTCGACATCTTCCTGAATCACGACGCGGGTGGCGCCGTCAGGGATGGGCGCGCCGGTGAAGATGCGGACGGTCTGGCCGGGGGCGACGGACCCGTGGAAGGCATGGCCTGCGCCTGCCTCGCCGATCAGGGTGAAGCGGTCGCCGGGGGCGGGGTCGCCTTGCAGGGCATAGCCATCCATGGCGGATGCGGCAAAGGGCGGCTGGTCGCGGCGGGCTGTAGCGGGGCGGGCCATGACGCGGCCTGCGGCGTGGCGCAGTGGGACGGTTTCCGTGCCGAGGGGCGAGACGAGCGCGAAGCAGCGCGCGAGCGCCTCATCGACCGAGATCATGTGCCAACACCTGATTGCCCGGCCTCATAGCGCCCGGATTTTCCGCCATCCTTCAGAACAAGCCGGATGCCGTTGATCTGCATGCCCTTCTCAGCCGCCTTGAGCATGTCATAGATCGTCAGGCAGGCCACGGAAACGGCGGTCAGCGCCTCCATCTCTACCCCGGTCTGGCCACCGGTTTTCACCGTGGCCTGCACGATGATGCCGGGAAGGGCTGGGTCGGGGGTCAGGTCGAGCGCGACCTTGGTGATGGGCAAGGGATGGCAGAGCGGGATCAGGTCGGCGGTGCGCTTGGCCCCCATGATCCCGGCAAGGCGTGCCACACCCAGAACATCGCCCTTTTTCGCGCGCCCTTCGACGATCAGCGCCAGCGTTTGGGCCGACATCACCACCCGCCCTTCGGCCATGGCGACGCGATCTGTCACCGGCTTGGCCGAGACATCGACCATGTGAGCGTGGCCTTTGTCATCGAAATGGGTGAGCGGGCTATCGGGCATCGGACTTACCTTTGCCCGGTCAGGGGGCGGGCCAGGATGGCGCGGGTGGCGGCTTCGACATCCTTTTGGCGCATCAGGCTTTCGCCGATCAGGAAACAGCGCGCGCCGAAGCGGGCGATGTCGGCCAGATCGGCGGGGGTGTAGAGCCCGCTTTCCGATACGATCAGCCGATCCTCTGGCACGCGGCGGGCAAGGTTGCGGGTGGTATCAAGCGTGACCTCGAAGGTGTGGAGGTTGCGGTTGTTGATGCCGATCAGCGGCGATTTCAACCGCGCGGCGCGTTCCAGTTCGCGCTGGTCATGCACCTCGATCAGCACATCCATGCCCCATTCGATGGCGCAATCTTCCAGTTCCGCGGCCTGAGTGTCGGTCAGCGAGGCCATGATCAGCAGGATGCAATCGGCGTGCAGACCGCGCGCTTCGACGATCTGATAGGGATCATAGACGAAATCCTTGCGCAGGCAGGGCAGGTTTGTCGCCTCATGGGCCTGGGTCAGGTATTCGTCGGCACCCTGAAAGCTGGGCGTATCGGTCAGGACCGACAGGCAGGTGGCCCCGCCGGCCTCATAGGCGCGGGCCAGTGCGGGCGGATCGAAATCTGCGCGGATCAGGCCCTTGGAGGGGCTGGCCTTCTTGATTTCAGCGATGAGGCCATAGCCCGACTGCGCGGCCTCGGTCAGGGCGTGGGTGAAGCCGCGCGGTGTGGGGGCGGCATTTGCCGCCGCTTCCAGATCCTGCAGGGATCGCTGCGCCTTGCGGGCGGCAATCTCTTCCAGCTTGTAGGTCTTGATACGGTCGAGAATGGTGCTCATGCGAAAGGACTAACCTTTGGCGACAGGGAAGGGAAGGGCGCGGGGCTTAGCCTGTCGAGGTGATGCGGGCGAGTGCTGCTACCTTGGCCTTGGCAGCCCCGCTGTCAATTGAGGCGCGGGCGATGTCCACCCCTTCGGTCAGGGTGGCGGCGCGATCGGCCACAACCAATGCGGCGGCGGCGTTCAAAAGCACGGCATCGCGGTAAGCCCCGCTGGCGCCATCGAGAAGGGCGCGGAAGGCGGAGGCGTTTTCTGCCGGGCTGCCGCCGAGGATATCCTCGAACGGATGATAGGGCAGGCCGGCATCTTCGGGGCCGATGGTGAATTCGCGCACCATGCCGTTTTCCAGCGCGGCCACCTGTGACCGGGCAGAGATCGCCAGTTCATCGGTGCCATCGCCGCCATGCACCAGCCAGGCCTTTTCCGAACCCAATGCCAGCAGCGTTTCCGCCATCGGCCGGATCAGCCGGGCGGTGAAGGCCCCGGTAAGCTGCCGTTTCGCGCCTGCCGGGTTGGTGAGGGGACCGAGGATGTTGAAGATCGTCCGCGTGCCAAGTTCCATCCGCACGGGGCCGACATGGCGCATGGCGGGGTGGTGCATGGGGGCCATCATGAAGCCGATCCCGGCCTCGGACAGGCAGCGTTCCACCACATCGGGGCCGACCATGACGTTCAGGCCCAGTTCGGTAAGCGCGTCGGCGGAGCCGGATTTGGACGACAGGTTGCGGTTGCCGTGCTTGGCCACCGGCACACCCGCGCCCGCCACGACAAAGGCGGCGGCGGTCGAGATGTTGAGCGTGCCTTTGCCATCGCCCCCGGTACCGACAATATCCATCGCGCCGTCGGGCGCGGTGACCCTGTGGCATTTGGCACGCATCACGGTGGCAGCGGCGGCGTATTCATCGACGGTTTCGCCCCGCGTGCGCAGGGCCATCAGGAAGCCGCCCATCTGGGCGGGCGTGCCTTCGCCGTTGAACAGCGCCTCGAACGCGGTTTCCGCCTCGGCCCGTGTGAGCGGGCGTTCGGCGGCAAGGCCGATCAGGGGGCGAAGCACGTCGCTCATGCCGGCACGCGGGATGCGGCCTTTGCCTCATCCAGGAAGTTGCGCAGGAGTTGGTGGCCGTGTTCGGAGGCGATGCTTTCGGGGTGGAACTGCACGCCTTCGATCAGCCGCTCCTTGTGGCGCAGGCCCATGATCGTGCCATCCTCCAGCCAGGCTGTCACCTCAAGGCAATCGGGCAGGGTTTCGCGTTCCACGATCAGCGAATGGTAGCGGGTGGCCTGAAAGGGCGAGGGCAGGCCGCGGAACATGCCTTTTCCCGCGTGGTGCATGGTGCCCATCTTGCCATGTACGATTTCGTGGCAGCGGATGACCTTGCCGCCGAAGGCTTCACCAATCGTCTGATGGCCGAGGCAGACGCCCAGCAGGGGAACCCGCGCCTCGAAAGCCGCGGTGGTCAGCGGCAGGCAGATGCCTGCTTGCGCCGGATCACAGGGCCCAGGGGACAGGACGATGCATTCGGGGCGCATGGCCAGCACGGCCTGCACATCCAGCGCATCGTTGCGTTTCACAACGACGTCGGCCCCCAACTCGCCCAGATAATGGACGAGATTGTAGGTGAAGCTGTCATAGTTGTCGATCAGAAGCAGCATCTTGCGGGGCCTTGCCGGATAGGGGATGAACCTCGGTGAGGGACGGGGTATACATGGGCAGAGCGGCAAAGGGGCGTCAAGCCCAAGTGACGCCGAAGACCGCCCGAACGGGGTGGCAGGCAAAGGAGTGCAGGGGTTGATCCGGGGCTTTGTGACAGGCGTGATCTGGGGCGGTGTGGTGGCGGCGACGGGGCTTGCGGTTGTGTCGCAGGTGGCACCTCTGCCAAAGCCGGACACTGTGGCCGAAGGGGATGGATCCCCTGTTGTCGTCCCGCTGCCGGAATCGCCTGAAGCTGTTGATCCTGAGGAAGAAACCGCGCCTGCGCCCGTGGTGGAAGCACCCGAGGCGGCAGAGCCCGATGCGGTGGTAAGCGAAGAGGTGGCACCTGAAGCGGTTGCGGAGGCGCCCCCCCCCGAGGCGCTGCAGCCCGAGATCCTGCAAAAAGGCCCGGCCCCTGCCGCCGGGGGCGGAGCGGCCGAGCCGGACGCGCCTTCCGATGAGCCGGTTCCTGCGCCCGCTGCAGAGGCTGCGGCACCGGCAATCGCGCCAGAAGGCGAGGGCGCGGCCGTGCCTGACGCCATGGCCGCGCCCGAGGAAACCCCCGAAGAAACCATTCTAGAACAGATGCTTGCGCAACCGGGCGCGATGGAAGATACCGCGCCCGATGCGCCTGCCTTGCCCGCGGTGCCGGAGGCTGGTGTCACCGTTCCCGGGGCGATGGCCGACGCCGCGCCCGACCTGAGCGGGGCTGCCACGCCTGCCCTGCCGGGGGACGAGTCAGCGCCTGCGCGCACCGACGATCCGCCCGCGGTGGAAGAGGCGCTGCTGCAACCCGCGCCCGAGGCCGAGGCACCGTCTGCGCCTGCGCTGATCGTTCCGGATGCGCCGCTGCCTACCGTTCCGGAGGCAGAGCCGGAGGTAACGGCCGAGGTAACGGATGCGCCGGAGGGTCTGGCATTGGCCGTGCCGGGTGTGCGGACTGATCGCCTGCCGCGCATTGGCGACGATGCCGCCCCGGCGGAGGATGGCATGGCAACCGACGCGACAGAGACCGCTGTGCTGCCAGAGGCCGTGCTGGGCACCACGCCGCTGGAACTGTTCCGCCGCGATTTTGACAATCCCGACGCCAAGCCGCTTTTCGCGATCATCCTGATCGATGAGGGCATCCCTGCCGAGGAACGCGCCAGACTGGCCGCGCTGCCCTTTGCCGTGAGTTTTGTCGTGGACCCGCTTTCCCCGGATTCCGCTGATGCCGCAAGGGTTTACCGTGCGGCAGGGCAAGAGGTGGTGATGCTGGCCAGCGGGATTCCGCAGGGGGCGACAGCGGGCGATCTGGAACAGACCTTCCAGGCGTTGGACATGGCCATGCCCGAGGCAGTGGCCGTGCTGGACCGGATGGAGGGTGGTTTTCAGGACACGCTGGATCTGGCCCGACAGGCCGTGCCGATTGTTGCCGAACAGGGCCGGGGAATCCTGACCTATGATCGGGGGCTGAATTCTGCCGATCAGGTGGCGCGGCGCGAAGGGGTTCCCCGGGCAACGATTTTTCGGGTGCTGGATGCCGAGGGCGAATCCATCCCCAAGATGCGCAACTACCTTGACCGCGCGGCTTTCAAGGCGGCGCAGGAGGGGCGGGTGCTGGTGATTGGCCGGGCGCAGGCGGATACGGTCGCCGCGATCCTGGAATGGACGGTCGAGGGGCGGGCAGCATCGGTGATGCTGGCACCCGTCAGCGCGGTGCTGCAAACGGTGCCAAACCCCTGAGGGCGCTGGATTAAGTCTTGACTGATCCGGTTTCTTGATGTGCCGCAGCCGGTGCAGATGGTGGTGCAGACGGCTGTGCATACGCGCGCAGGGTTTGCGGGCCGTTAAGGTTAACGCGAGGTGAAGGCGTAGGGAGAGCGGGGCGAGGGCGGCGCGCTGGCGCGCGCTGTTTGCGGGACGCTGGAGGCGGCGAAGAATTTTCGCCGAAAATTCTTCGTGCTGCGGACCGCTGGACGGTGGTGAAGGGGGGCGGCAAAATCTTGTGCGAAGATTCTGCCTGATCCTTCACAGAAGGATCAGACGCGAGGCGTTTCGGGCGAAAACGCTTCTTTCATTAGGCTGCCGTCAAGGCCGAATTGTCAGCTTTTTTCACCCTGCCGGATATTGGAAGGCGCATGGGCGCCGGACGGACCACGACCGCGGCCCGACGCGGCCAGCAGAGACGGGGCGAAGAATTTTCAGTGAAAATTCTTCGCGAGGCGCGCCGCTTGAAGCTGGGCTGTGGAAGGCGGCAAAATCTTTGGTGAAGATTTTGCCTGATCCTTCGCAGAAGGATCAGCAACGAAGAATTTTCCGTGAAAATTCTTCGTCACCTGCCGGCCCCGTCAGCCGTTGCTGCGGCGGGCGAAGAGGCCGGCATCTTCTGCGGCGCGGCGCAGGGCGCGGGATTTGTTCACCGTTTCCTGATATTCGGCTTCGGGATCGCTGTCATAGACCACCCCGCCGCCTGCCTGGATGTAGAGCACCTCGTCCTTCAGCACTGCGGTGCGCAGGGCGATGCAGAAATCCATCTCGCCATTGCCGGCAAAGTAGCCCACGCCGCCGCCATAGACGCCGCGCTTTTCAGGCTCCAGCTCGTCGATGATTTCCATCGCCCGCACCTTGGGGGCGCCGGATACGGTGCCTGCGGGCAGGCCTGCCAGCAGCGCGGACAGCGCATCTTCGCCATCCGCAATCTGGCCCACCACGTTTGAGACGATATGCATCACGTGGGAATAGCGTTCGATGATGAATTGCTCGGTCGGGCGCACGGTGCCGACCTGCGCCACGCGGCCCACGTCGTTGCGGCCCAGATCGAGCAGCATCAGATGTTCGGCCAGTTCTTTCTTGTCGGCCAGCAGATCTGCCTCCAGCGCGCGGTCCTCTTCCGGGGTTGCGCCGCGCTTGCGGGTGCCGGCGATGGGGCGGATGGTCACTTCGCCATCGCGAAGACGGACGAGGATTTCGGGGCTGGCCCCGACCACCTGAAACCCGCCGAAATTGAAGAAGAACAGGAAGGGCGAGGGGTTGGTGCGCCGCAGGCTGCGATAGAGCGCGAAGGGGGGCAATTCAAACCGCTGCGACCAGCGCTGCGAGGGGACGACCTGAAAGATGTCGCCCGCGCGGATGTAATCCTTGGCCTTTTCCACGGCGGCCTTGTAGCCGTCATGGGTGAAGTTCGACTGTGCCTCGCCCACCGGCGCGGCTTCGCCGAAATCGCGCTGGGCGGGGGGGGCGCGATCGAGATCGCGCAGCGCGTCCATCACCCGTTCGGCCGCCTGCGCATAGGCGGCGCGGGCCGAGAGGCCAGAGGCCACCCAGGCGGGGGCCACCACGGTGACATCGCCCTTGACCCCGTCCAGCACCGCCACGATGGAGGGGCGCATCAGCACGGCATCGGGCAGGCCCAGCGGATCAGGGTTCACGTCGGGCAGGTGTTCCACCAGACGGATCATGTCATAGCCCAGATAACCGAACAGGCCCGAGGCGATGGCGGGCAGGCCTTCGGGCAGGTCCACCCGGCTTTCGGCGATCAGCGCGCGCAAGGTATCCAGCGGATGGCCGTCCAGCGATGTAAAGGCGGCGGGGTCGAAGCGGGCCTCGCGGTTGATGCGGCTTTGTGTGCCATGGCATTGCCAGATCAGATCCGGCTTCATGCCGACGACCGAATAGCGCCCCCGCACTTCGCCCCCGGTCACGCTTTCCAGCATGAAGGTGTCGGCGCGGGCTTCGGCCAGTTTCAGCATGAGCGAAACAGGCGTATCCAGATCGGCCGCGATCCGGGCATGGACCACCTGATTGCGTCCGGCGGCCCAGCCGCGTTCGAAATCGGCGAAGGAGGGTTCCAGTTTCATCGTCGCGGTCAGTTCATCTGAGCGTGGACCGCGTTCAGCGCGGTCTGGTCGATCTGGATGCCGGCCTCGTTCGACAGCGCATTGGTGAAGAGGGTGAAGGCATCCTGTGCCAGCGCCTGACGGGCGCGCAGTTCGATGGTGTCGCGCAGGGCGGCGGCCTCTTCGCCCTCCGTCTCGGCCATCTGGATGTTGTCGAGCCGGACAAGGCCGGTGAAACCTTCGCCCTGGATCACCTGAACCTCGCCCTCGGCCATGGCGAACAGCGTGGGCAGGAGGGTGGTCGGTGCGCCTTCGACAAAGCCGTCGCGGGTGATTTCGCGGGTGACGCTGACGATGCCAAAGCCGCCCAGTGCGGCACCGCCCTCGACCTCGGTCTTGATGGTGGCGGCGCGGTCGGCGAGTGCCTTGGCGGTGGCCTCGGCCTGCCAGCCTGCGAGCACGTCTTCGCGCGCCTCTTCCAGCGGGATCGGGGTGGGGGGGACGAGTTCATCAAGGCGCAGGGCGACAAGGCCGCCTTCATCCAGCTGGATCACCTCGGGGAAGTCGCCTTCGGCCAGCGCATCGGCGGCATCGCGGAAGTCGGGATAGGCGGTGATGCCTTCGGGGGTGTCAGAGGCGATGTAGTCGATGGTGGCGAGGTCCATCCCGGTGTCCTGCGCGACCTCTTCCAGATCGGCGCCGGAGGCAAGGAGATCGTCGATCTCTTCGATCCGGGCACCAATGGCGCGGCGGGCGGCATCGGTGCGAAGCTCGGCACCGAGGGTTTCCTGCGCCTCTTCGAAGGTGGTTTCCTGTGCGGCGAGGATGGCGTTCATGCGGAACAGCGCGGGGCCGAGGTCGGATTGCACGGGGCCTGCGACGCCGGGTTCGGTCAGCGCGAAAACGGCCTCGCCAGCGGGGCCAAGATCGGATTGGGCCACATCGCCGAGGTCGATGTCATCAAGCGTCAGGCCGCGTTCCGCGACCAGCGCGTCAAAGGTGACCTCGCCCGCATCCAGCCGGGCCTTGGCGGCCTGCGCCTCGGCATCGGTGGGGTAGACCAGCCGTTCGACAAGGCGCTTTTCGGGGATCATGAATTCGTCAATGCGGGCATCATAGAGATCGCGCAGCGCCTGTTCGTCCACCTCCATCGTGGGGGCGAGGGATTCGGGCAGGAGGGAGACATAGGTGATGCGTTTGGCCTCTGCCCGCGTGAATCGGTCGATGTTGGCGTCATAGAAGGCCTGCAGATCGGCGTCGGACGGGGCGGCGATGGGGGTTGGAAGATCGGCCTCGGTCAGCGGGAGGAGCGAGAAGCCGCGCCGTTCCCCGGCCCATGATGACAGGCGGTCCACCACGGCCTGCGGGGCAGTGAAGCCGCCCACGATGGCGCCTTGCAGGATGGAGCGGGCGACGTCGCTGCGGATGCCTGCCTCGAATTGTGCCTCGGTCAGGTTGTTGCGTTCCAGCGTGAAGCGATAGGTTTCGCGGTCAAAGCTGCCTGCTGTGCCCTGAAAGGCGCGCATGGCGGTGATTTCGCCCGCGACAGTGGCATCGCCCGCGGAGATGCCGACGCGATCGGCCTCATTATCCAGCGCGGTGCGGGTGATCACGTTCTGCAGCACTTGCCGATCCAGACCGAAGGCCTGCGCCTGGGCAAAGGTGATGGGCTGGCCGAACTGGGCCGAGATGGCATCCATTTCCTGTCGCAGGGCGCGGGCGTAATCGTTCATCTCGATGTCGCGGTCGCCGACCTTGCCGATGGAGGTGAGGCCCCCGCCGAAATTGGTGACGCCAAAGCCGCCAAGGCCGATCATCACAAGGACAAGGATGATCCAGACAAAGATATTGCCGGCCTTCATCTTCTTGCGGGGCTGGTCGGATTCGGGTTCTTTGGCCATCGGTCGCGCCTTTGCGGGCTGTTGGGTGGTCAGTGTTCAGCAGTTTTGTCAGCAGTCGGGGACTGTCTAGTGGGTGACGGCGCAGGGGGCAAGCGTGGCTAGGGCCGGAAGGCCGCCAGCCTGCGAAACATCTCGGTGATCCCGGTGGCATCGACATTGGCAAAGGCGATGCGCAGCTGGCGGCGGCCGTCGGGGTTGCCGGGGGGCTGGAAAATGGTGCCGGGCAGCATGAGGAGCGACGCGTCATGGACCAGCCGTTTGGCCAGCGTGTCGGAGGCCATGTCGAACGGGTGTTCGACATAGG
>CALRMS020000083.1:0-11137 GCA_943369275.1 Rhodobacter maris
AGCTGGGACTGACCGAGGCGGAGATCATCGCTGCCGCCGAGGCCTCTCGCCAGGAACATCCCGAACCGCCCGATGGGCCGAAGGCGCTGGACCGGGCGATGCAACGCGCCGCCCAGCGCAAGGTCGAGGATGTGGGTCGGAAGCGCCGGAAACCCAAGGCGGCCCCTGCCCCGGTCACCAAGCCGGTGACGGACCTGCCCGCCTTCTACGCCGACCTTGTCAACTCCGACCGCTACCTGCCGGTCAGCGCGATCAGCAACACGATGCGCGACGCCATGCTGGCCCGGGGGTTGGTCACGCCCGAGCGCCTGCGCGAGCGCGGGGTGCGGTGAATGGCATGGTGTCACGTCCCCGGTACGGACTCTCCCTCTGCGCAGGCGGCGGAGGCCTTGATCTGGGCCTCATGCTCGCCGAGCCCGGCTTCCACACCCGCGCCTTCGTCGAATGGGAGGAATGGCCCCGCGCCGTCCTCATCGCGGCCCAGCGCGCTGGGTACTTCGCCTCAGCGCCCATCTGGGATGATCTGCGCTCCTTCGATGCCCGCCCCTTCCGCGGCGCCTTCGACATCATGCTCGCCGGATATCCCTGCCAGCCCTTCAGCGCGGCCGGGAAGCGCGCTGGCGCCGACGATCCCCGCCACCTCTGGCCCGAGGTCGCCCGCGTCATCAGGGAATGTTCCCCCGAATGGGTCTTTCTCGAGAACGTCGCCGGGCACCTCACCCTCGGGCTCGAGACCGTCCTGCGAGAGCTTTGGGGATTGGGCTACACGCCTGCGGCGGGCCTGTTCTCGGCGGCAGAGGTCGGCGCGCCGCATGAGCGGTTGCGCATCTTCATCCTGGCCCACACCGATGAGCCTGCATCCCGGCACTGGCAGCTACAACCCGGCCGGGAACAGCGACTTTACCCGGAAGGCCGAGGCGCTCGCGCTGGGCATCACGAAGGCCCTGCCGAACCACTGGCCGACCCCCGCGGCGCAGAACTGGAAAGGGTCGAGCGAGGCCAGCATCACCCGCACAGACGGCAAATCCCGGATGGACCTGCTGCACTACCGCGCGGAGCAGGGCTTCACCCGCCCGGCCCCGGCGATCTCGCCGGATGGGCCGCGGTCCTGGCCACACGCCCCGATCTCGCGCCCGCTCTGGGCTTCGATGATTGCCTCGCATGGGCGCGCCGTCTCGCGGCGGATCCTGAGGGGCCGGTCGCGGCGGCGGCTGAACCCGCTCTTCGTCGGATGGCTGATGGGCTGGCCCATCGGGCACGCGCTCTGCGGCTGCTCGGCAACGGAGTTCACCCTCTGGCAGCAGCACATGCGTGGCGCTCTCTCGCAGCTGCCCATGGCCTCGGGCCCGTGGATCTGGCGGCCGCCAGATGCAGCCCAGCGCCCGGCGCAGATGGATTTCCTTGAAGGATTGCAGCAATGAGCTTCCACGGCCGCGTCAGCGGCACCAGGATCAAGCGCGCGCTGGGCGTGCAGGCGGCGCTGGAATGGGCGTTCCGGATCGAACGGGCGCAGCTTGAACTGCCGCTGCCCCCCGATATCACCGAGGAAGGTTTCGGCTTCGGCCTGGAATACGTCCTGCTCCAGCGCGCCGTGCTGGGCTGCAAGATCGACGGCGGCAAGCACAAGATCGGCGGCTACACCCACGAGGACGCCGAGGTCATCGCCGCCACCGTCGCCGGGATCCCAGATAGCCTCGGCGGCAAGCGCATGGCGATCCGCGTCGCCGAACTGGCCCGCGCTGGGCTGACCCCGGACTGGATGCCCGGCGCCGTCCCGCGCTGCGTGCCGACCATCGTCAAGCAGAACCAGCATGGCACGCATGCGGGCGCCATCGTCGTCGGCGTGGAACGAATCCGTGTACGCGGCCCGGGCGCGCGCGCCACTTGGAAGACCATCGACATCCTGGCCTGCCCTGTCACCTTCTCGCCCCACCCTCAGCAGATCGAAGCAGCTCGACGCGGCTATGACGACTGGTGGGAGGCGCTAGGCTGGGTCAGGGGGGGGCTGATCGCGGGCGGGATCCTGCGAGAAGTTGAGGTGACGGTGGCGATGCCGAAGGCGCGGCCTTGGATTTCCTGCAAATGATTTGTCACCTCGTGCGGCGACGTTTCAACCGATGGCAGATTTGCTTTCGCCCGAACACCGTAGGACGTTGCGGGGCCACCAGATGCGAACTAGGGTGCCACACAGGTATGCGCTGCAAGGGCTCGGTTTTCTAAAGATATTTCCGACACTGACCGTTTCGGCGCCAAAGTAAGGACAGCAGTGTAGAACTATGAACCAGGCCGCCCACAACAAGCTCATCTCCTTCATCTGGTCCATTGCTGATGACTGCCTGCGCGACGTCTATGTGCGCGGCAAGTATCGGGACGTCATCCTGCCGATGGTCGTCCTGCGCCGCCTCGACACACTGTTGGAACCCACCAAGGCAGCCGTCCTCGAGGAAGTCCGTTTCCAGCGCGAAGAGATGAAGGCGACAGAGCTCGACGATGCACCGCTGACCGCTGCCTCAGGATACGTGTTTTTCAACACCAGTAAGTGGACGCTGAAACAGCTCTACGCCACGGCTACGAACAACCAACAGATCCTGCTGGCCAACGTCGAGGAATACCTTGGCGGCTTCAGCGACAACGTCAAAGAGATCATCGCCCGTTTCAAGCTCCTCGAGCAGATGCGGCATATGGCGAACAAGCAGGTCCTGCTCGACGTCCTCGAGAAATTCATCTCGCCCTACATCAACTTGACGCCCCACGACGCCGAAGACCCGGACGGCAACATGATGCCCGGCCTGTCGAATCTTGGCATGGGCTATGTCTTCGAAGAGCTGATCCGCAAGTTCAACGAGGAAAACAACGAGGAAGCCGGGGAGCACTTCACCCCGCGTGAGGTCATCCATCTGATGACCCACCTCATCTTCGACCCGATCAGTAGCCAGTTGCCGCCGGTGATGACGATCTACGACCCAGCCTGCGGCAGCGGCGGGATGCTGACCGAGGCGCAGAACTACATCAAGGAACCCGAAGGCCCCATCGCGGCCAAGGGCGACGTGTATCTGTATGGCAAGGAAATCAACGACGAGACCTATGCCATCTGCAAATCCGACATGATGATCAAGGGCAACAACCCAGAGAACATCAAGGTCGGCTCAACCCTCGCCACCGACGAATTCTCAGGCCATCGCTTCGACTTCATGCTGTCGAACCCGCCCTACGGCAAAAGCTGGAAGAGCGACCTGAAGCACATCAAGGACGGCAACGACGTCATCGACCCACGCTTCCAGGTAGAACTGACCGACTACTGGGGCAAGACGGAAACCGTCGATGCCACACCGCGCTCCAGCGACGGGCAACTCCTGTTCTTGATGGAAATGGTGGGCAAGATGAAGCCCATCGCCAACAGCGCCATCGGCTCGCGCATCGCCTCCGTCCACAACGGTTCCAGCCTGTTCACCGGCGACGCGGGCAGCGGCGAATCCAACATCCGCCGCTACATCATCGAGAACGACATGCTGGACACCATCATCCAGCTGCCGAACAACCTGTTCTATAACACCGGCATCACCACCTACATCTGGCTTCTGACCAACGCCAAGCCCGAGGGGCGGCGCGGCCGGGTGCAGTTGATCGACGCCAACCTGATGTTCCGCAAGCTGCGCAAGAACCTTGGCGACAAGAACTGCGAATTTGCCCCGGAACATATCGACGACATCATCGCCGCCTACATGGCCTTCCAGCCGGTCGAACGGCAGCTTGACGCGAACGCCGATTCCACCGGCATCGCGGTGCAGATCTTCGACAACACCGATTTCGGCTATCACAAGGTCACCATCGAGCGCCCCGACCGCCGCCGCGCGCAGTTCAGCGCCGAACGGCTGGAACCTCTGCGTTTCGACAAATCCCTGCGCGAACCGATGGAGCATCTGTGGGCCGAACATGGCGACAAGGTCTATGAACCCGGCTTCCTGAAGGCCCAAGCCAAGGCGATCCAGGCTTGGTGCGAGGAGCAGGAAATCGCGCTGAACGCCAAGCAGCGCGGCAAACTGGTCGATACCTCGCTCTGGCTGCGCCAGCGCGATCTGATCGGGGTCGGCCATCAGCTGATGCAGGCCGTGGGCACCGAGGAGACGGCGGATTTCAACGCCTTCCGCGATCATGTCGGCAAGGTACTGAAGGCCCGCAAGATCAAGCTGACCGCCACCGAAAAGAACGCGATCCTGAACGCCGTCAGCTGGTATGCCGATGATGCAGAAAAGGTGATAGACAGCATCCAGCGCTATTCCAAGGCAGAGCTGGAGGCGGCCGCGGCGCGTCTGGGCTGCAGTGTCGATGAACTGGGCGATTTCGGCCTTTATGCCCAACCGGATGGCAGTTACCTGACCTACGAATCCAGCACCGATCTGCGCGACAGCGAGGCGGTGCCGCTGAAGGATAGCATCCACCGCTATTTCAAGGCCGAGGTAAAGCCGCATGTGCCCGAGGCCTGGATCAACCTCGACACGGTCAAGATCGGCTACGAGATCAGCTTCAACAAGTATTTCTACCGCCACAAGCCGCTGCGCAGCCTGGATGACGTGACGCGGGACATTCTGGCGCTGGAGCAAAAGGCCGATGGCCTGATCTCCGATATCCTTGGGGTGAAGCCCGCCGATCTGTCGGAGGCGGTGTGATGACGCTCGCCGCTCTTGTCGCAGACGATGGGCATGCGCCCACCCCTGACCAGCTTCCGCGCTTCCCAGCCGAATGGAGGCTCGCTCGCTTCCGTCATGTGTTCAATTTCAACAAGGGGCTGACGATCACCAAGGAGAACCTTCAGGATGAAGGCATTCCTTGCGTGAGCTACGGGGAGGTTCATTCAAAGTACGGATTTGAAGTTGACCCGGACCGGCATCCGCTAAAATGCGTTGACGCCTCTTACCTGAAAAACAACCAGTCCTCGCTGCTCCGGCGTGGCGACTTCGTTTTCGCGGACACCTCTGAGGACATCGAAGGTTCGGGCAATTTCACCTGTTACAGCAGCGAAAGACAGGCGTTTGCGGGCTACCACACCCTGATCGCCAAACCAAAGGTGCCTATGAGCTTCCGTTTCATGGCCTATCTGCTGGACTCGACAACCTTCCGTGCGCAGGTGCAGACCGAGGTGACAGGGGTCAAAGTTTTCAGCATCAGCCAGGCGGTCCTCAAGCCAACCTTTGTGTGGTTCCCCCCGGAGGAAGAACAGGACGCCATCGCGGCGTTTCTGGATGAGAAATGCGCCAAGGTGGACGAGGCGGTGCGGATCAAGGAAGAGCAGATCGCGCGCTTACGCGAGCGGCGGCAGATCCTGATCCAACAGGCCGTCACCCGCGGCCTGAACCCCGCCGCCCCCATTAAGGACAGCGGCATCGACTGGATCGGCAAAATCCCCGCGCATTGGGAGGTACGGCGCAGCAAGTATGTCTTCACTCAGCGCAAGGAACTCGCGCGCAAGGATGACATCCAGCTTTCAGCAACTCAGTCCTACGGGGTTATCCCGCAGGACAAGTTCGAGGAACTCGTCGGGCGCCGTGTGGTGAGGATCCAGACCAATCTCGAAAAGCGCAAGCACGTCGAAATCGATGACTTTGTCATCAGCATGCGCAGTTTTCAGGGCGGGTTGGAACGGGCCTTCGCTAAAGGCTGCATTCGATCATCCTATGTGATTCTGCAACCGCTGGAACCCGTGAATGCCGATTTCTTCGGTTACTTGTTCAAAAGTCCTCGGTACATCAAGGCGCTTCAGGTAACCGGCAGCTTCATCCGGGATGGGCAAGACCTGAACTTCGACAACTTCTCGAAGGTGGACCTCTTTCTCCCTCCCCTCGACGAACAGGCAGAGATTGCAGAGCACATCAGGGCTGGTTGCGAGAAAATTGATAACGGCATCGCCATCAAGGAAGACCAGATCGCCGCGCTCAAGGAATACAAGACCAGCCTGATCAACGCGGCGGTAACGGGTAAGATCAAGGTGGCGTAAGGGGGGATCATGGTCAGCAACACCAAGGAAGTGGCACTGGAACAGGCGATCCAGCAGCACCTGACGGGCCTGACGAGTGAGGAACTGGCCGGCCAACCCGCGCCGGATGGCCACGGCCCCTTCCGTCTTGGCCTGCCTTCGGATTTCGCCGCCGAATACGCGCTCGACACCCGGCTGTTCTGGGAGTTTCTGGAAACCACCCAAGTCAAAGAGCTGGCCAAGCTGAAGGCCCGCAATCCTGGCGACTGGCAGCGCAAGATCCTTGAACGCTTCGACCGGCTGATCAAGAAGAACGGCGTGCTGCATCTGCTGAAGAAAGGCCTTGCCGTCGATGACGCCTTCTTTGCGCTGATGTATCCCGCGCCGCTGGCCAGTTCCGCCGCCAAGGTGCACGAAAACTTCGCCGCCAATATCTTCAGCGTGACCCGGCAGGTCCGCTATTCGCAGACCAACCCGGGAGAAGAGATCGACATGGTCCTCTTCCTCAACGGGCTGCCGCTGATCACCATCGAGTTGAAGAACGCCTGGACCGGCCAGACCGCCCGCTATCACGGGCAAAAGCAGTATCGCGACGGCCGCGACGCCACCCAGCCGCTGCTGCAGTTCGGCCGCGCGCTGGTGCACATGGCGGTGGACACCGACGAGGTGTTCATGACCACGAAACTGGCCGGGCCCGCGACCTTCTTCTTGCCCTTCAACAAGGGCCATGAACAGGGCGAAGGCAACCCGCCCAACCCGAACGGCCACAAGACCGCCTATCTGTGGGAAGAGGTTTTCACCAAAGAAAGCCTGGCAGGCATCATCCAGCATTTCGTGCTGCTGGAGGGCAAGGCGACTGACCCGCTGGCCAAGAAGTCGATGATCTTCCCGCGCTATCACCAGCTGGAGGTGGTGCGCCGATTGCTGGCCCATGCGGCCACGACTGGCGTGGGGCACAGCTATCTGATCCAACACTCGGCGGGTTCGGGTAAGTCGAACTCGATCACCTGGACGGCCTATCAGCTGATCGAGACCTATCCGGCCAAGGTGGGCATTCCGGGCGCTAAGGGGCTGGACCAGCCGCTATTCGACAGCGTGATCGTGGTGACCGACCGGCGGCTTCTGGACAAGCAGCTGCGCGAGAACATCAAGGACTTCTCCGAGGTCAAGAACATCGTAGCCCCAGCGCTGCGATCGGCCGATCTGAAATCGGCGCTGGAGAACGGCAAGAAGATCATCATCACGACGATCCAGAAGTTCCCCTTCATCATCGAGGGGATCGCCGACCTGAGTGACAAGCGGTTCGCGGTGATCATCGACGAGGCCCACAGCGGCCAGAGTGGCAGCGCGCATGACAACATGAACCGCGCGATGGGTGCGGGCGATCAGGACCCAGACGAGGATGACCCGCAGGACCGGATCCTCGCAGCGATGCAGTCGCGCAAGATGCGCGGCAACGCATCGTATTTCGCCTTCACGGCCACACCCAAGAACACGACGCTGGAAAAGTTCGGCGAGCGGCAGGCCGATGGCAGCTTCAAGCCCTTCCACCTCTACAGCATGAAGCAGGCGATCGAGGAAGGCTTCATCCTCAACGTGTTGGCGAACTACACGACCTATAAGAGCTATTACGAGATCCAGAAGTCGATTGCCGACAACCCCCTGTTCGACACGACGAAGGCCCAGAAGAAGCTGCGCGCCTATGTCGAGCGCAGCCAGCAGACGATCAACACCAAGGCCGAGATCATGCTCGACCATTTCATCGAGCACGTGTTGACGCCGAAAAAGCTGCGCGGCAAGGCAAAGGGGATGATCGTCACCCAGAACATCGAGGCGGCCATCCGCTACTACAAGGCGGTGACCAAGCTGCTAGCGGAGCGGGGAACCCCGTTCAAGGCGCTGATCGCATTCTCGGGCGAGAAGGTCGTGGACGGGGTGACCTACACCGAAGCCGAGATGAACGGCTTTCCCGAAGCCGACACGCGGGACCGGTTCGACGAGGACGACTACCGGCTGTTGGTGGTGGCCAACAAGTATCTGACCGGTTTCGACCAGCCGAAACTGACCACGATGTATGTGGACAAGAAGCTGCAGTACGTCCTCGCTGTGCAGGCGTTGTCACGGCTGAACCGTTCGGCCCCGAAACTCGGCAAACGGACCGAGGACCTGTTCATCCTGGACTTCTTCAACGACGTGACCGACATCAAGGCGGCCTTCGACCCCTTCTACACCGTCACCACCCTTTCATCCGCAACGGATGTGAACGTCCTTCACGAACTGAAGGGATCGCTTGACCAAGTCGGCGTCTACGAATGGCAGGAGGTCGAAGAATTCGTCACGCGCTACTTCGCGGGTGAGGATGCTCAGACGCTCAGCCCGTTGATCGACGTGGCGGCGGATCGGTTCAACCAGCAACTGGAACTGGCCGAGAAGGACAAGATCGACTTCAAGATCAAGGCGCGACAGTTCGTCAAGATCTATGGCCAGATGGCGTCGATCATGCCGTTCGAGGTTCTGGAATGGGAGAAGCTCTTCTGGTTCCTGAAGTTCCTGGTACCAAAGCTGAAGATCAAGGATCCGGACCAGGACATGCTGGACGAGTTGCTGGAGGCCGTCGATCTATCCTCTTACGGCTTGGAGCGGACCAAACTGAACCACACGATCGGTCTCGACGCATCCCCAACCGAACTCGAACCCCAGAATCCCAATCCGCGGGGCTATCGGGATGGTGAACCCGAGAAAGACCCCCTCGACGAGATCATCCGTTCCTTCAACGAACGATGGTTTCAGGGATGGAGCGCCACACCGGAGGAACAACGGGTCAAGTTTATAAACGTCGTGAACAGTATACGGTCGCACCCCGACTACACTGAAAAGTACGAGGCAAACACCGACCCCTACAACCGTGGCTTGGCACTTGAGAAAATGCTGCAAGAGGTAATGCTGAAGCGCCGGAAGGAAGAACTGGAGCTTTACAAGCTTTTCGCCTCAGATCCTGCATTCAAGACTGCTTGGAGTCAGAGCATCGAAAAAGTGCTGATGACCCACCCTGCCTGAAGGACCACGAATGAAATCGCGATTTTCGTTAATCAACGGCGGGTTATATCCAGAGACGCTGCCACCTTGCTTTATTTCATTAGACGCCAAACGCGCGTTTCACGGAATCGTGTCATCTCTAGATCTAGCAAAGTTTCACGAGAAGAAGACGGAGTATTCCAGATATAACTCTACGAAACACGACGGCAGCAGACGATTCTTTGGAACACCAAATATAGTCACCTACTTTCACATCTCGAGTTTCATCTGGCGCAACTGGAAATCATTCGAAGCCAACTTCGCACTATCTTGCTTTTCCATTGGCAAACCTAAACTGATGGGGGATACCGATGAGAGGGCAGTGAAAGTTCCATCACTGTCGGAGCTTTCCAAGCACACTTCAACCAACTTGAAATTCGCACCATTTATCCTTAAGGCAGACATCGCTCAATGTTTTCCAAGCATCTACACCCATTCAATCTCATGGGCAGCACACGGCATTGAGCAATCAAAGGGAGACACAAACAAGGACTCGACTGTAAACACATTTAATGCCCTCGATTTCTTTGTTCGGAATGGCCAGAGAGGCAACACGAGGGGCGTTATTGTCGGACCTGACGCTTACCGCCTGATTGCCGAATTTATTCTGTCGAAAATCGATGACGAGCTTCAGAAAGTGGTTGGCAATCTGATTGTTGGTGCAGTTAGGCATGTCGACGACTACTACATTGGGCTCAGGACGGAACACGACGCCCAGTCAGTCTTGTCGCACTTACGTGAAGTGCTGGCATCGTACGAACTAAACCTGAACGACCACAAGACACGAATTTACTCGAGTCTTGAACCTATCAACGACCTGTGGGCACAACGATTGCGCGACCATATGCGCTTTGGCACCTTCGGATCGTCCCACGATCGCGTTGAACGTGCCATTTCAGAAGCTGTCACGACGGCAAAGGAGATCGGCTCCGACAGTCCAATCAAGATAATACTTCGATCCTTCGATGAGGCCGAGGCTTACAAAGGTCTGCATTGGGAGTTTATTGAGCAGAACCTTCAGAGGATTGTGCAAAAGCACCCGCACGCAATCGACTATGCATGCTTGCTTGTCGCAAAACGCTTCGCAATAGGAAAAGTAGTCGATCTCGCAGGATGGTCGGAAGTCGCCGATATCGTCATTAAGCGCGCATTCGCACTTAGTCACGACCATGAGGTTCTCTGGATGGCTTGGCTGAGGGTCGTGCTGGGGCTCGGCCTTTCGTCCGCGATGATTGATGAACTCTCGAAATCTAGGAACGCCCACATCAGATCCTTTCTCGTTCAAGCTTCTGTGGATGGACGCATCAATCGCAAGCCCAAACTGGCCTTGGGGCCAGCACTCTCAACAGTGGACAGCTCTTGGCTCGTCAACCTAGTCGCAAGATCACAGGCATTTTCTAAGGCATCATTTTCAGGCCATTATGCAGATGAGTTCGAACACCTCGCCAAGAGAAAAATTCGCCTGATCGATTTTGACGCCCACCTCACTGCTATCAAGAAGGCCAATAGTCGGGCAATCAGCAGAACACGATATGGCTACGACGATGAAGTAGAAGACGACGATGATTTCGCTGCGCCGCCTGGGGATTGGTCAGGCTTCAATTTTGGCGATGATGACGACTAACTGATTGTTGCCTGTCCCGCCCCCCTCCTCTGGTTCCTCCCCGGCCCTGAACGTATGCGGGGGGGCGCAGCGCGGCGGTTCGCTAGCGTGAGGCAGTTTCACCGGGGAAGCCAGGCGGAAGCCACCTTGCGACCTGATGCCGGAATTCGTGAGTCAGATCAGCGGCTTGCGGAATCGGGAGCTGGCCGGGGTGGATTCCCGGCGGGAAGCCAGGGAAGCCACCTCCGGGGAAGCCAGGTGGGCGGAAGCCACCACGGGAAGCCAATTCATTAGAAGCCGTTGAATCCGCTTCACTTTTCGGGTTGACAGACCTGCCCCCCCAACTTCGACAGCAAAACGCCTAAGTTATTGTTTCTTATGGACCGGAAGGGTCCTTTATGTAACTACGGGAAGCGACTTCAGGCGAGTTTCGGTACGTTCAGGGCTTCGAAGAGGTCCAATTGCGTGGGGGTTGGAGAGGAGATGCC
>CALRMS020000084.1:0-11118 GCA_943369275.1 Rhodobacter maris
ACCTACATCGGGCCGTCCAACGAACGTCAGAACCCGCTCCAAGAGGCGCAGTGAACGCGATGTGCCCTCATTGCGAACCTGATCTGCGAAAATGCCGCGATCGCCCATGCCCCTGACGTCGCCACCGCGTTTTCACACAGCCTCGGCCCGTAGCGGTCGTTGGGTACTTGAAGAAGCGCAGGGCTGTTGATCCTGAAAAGCGGGCGTTCAAAGTTCCGAAATCGCAGAACTGATAAAGGTCCGGCAATTCATCTTTCGATCATTCAAACAAATCAATCTCTTCGTTGATTTCGTCGATCATGGCCAATCGCTGATGCGCAGCGGCGCCGGCTTGACCGATGAAGGCAATCGACAACAGCCGGATGACCGATGCCATCGTGGCATGGCTTGGCAAACGGCCAAATGTGGCAACGTGGCACCCGATCACCAGCCTTGAAAACCGCTGGGCCGAGGCGAGAAAGCGATGGTCGGTCAACGTGATGACGTTCATCCGTGTGGTGCGCGCATAGGATGTCAACGCCGCCTGAAACTTTGGCCGTGGCTCCAGCGTCAAGAGGATAAGCACGTCACGCGGGCCGGTCATCGACAGATCTTCCGCCCAGGCACCGGCATGGGCAGCCAGAACATGCACATCCGGCCGCAGGCGGGCAAAGGTCAGGCGGGCCAGCTGTGCCAGACCATCCTCGGCACCAAACCCCATGCACCAGACGCGCGGGGCGTCATGGATCAGGCGGGCGGCTTCAGTCAGCAGATCGGGGCGCATTTCCTCGAAGGTGCGGGTCAGGTTCAGCAGTTCCAGGTCCAGATGCTCACCGATGGACCGGCCCAGAACGGCCTTTTCGGGCTGGCCTTGCGAATAGGCATAGGGCTGGGTGCGGTTGCGCTCCTCGCGTGCCTGAGAGCGGGCTTCGTCAAAATCGGTATAACCAAGGTTTCGGAAGAACCGTGCTGTCGTGGCCTTGGACACCCCGGCAAGGGTGGAAAGCTCTGTCGCGGAATGGGTTTCTATCAATGCCTGATTCTCAAGCAGCAATGCCGCAAGTTTTTGCTCGGCCTTGGTCAGCCGGGAAATTCGTTCCTGAAGTCGGAGGGTTAGGCGTGTTGCCATCGGTGAATGCTGGTCCCTTCAAGGCTCTTGCGTTGATGAAACATTCGTTTCATCTTTTTGAAACAATGAAACGGTCGCGGAGTCGATCATGTCCAAATCGAAGATCATACGCCAGCAGATTTGGGGGCGCCTGCATGATGTCGCGAGGCCTGACACTCGGTTTCACCTGAACTTTTCCGAAGTCATCCCCGATTTCGACGGGTCCGAGGCCGCAACGGCCAAGGTGGTGGCGATGCCGGAATATGCCGCCTCCACTTTCGCCTTCATCACGCCCGACAACTGCCTTGTGGATCTGCGGCGCGACATGATCGCGGAGGGCAAATCCTTTGTGATGTCTACCTATGGCATCTATCGAGGCTTTCTGCTGATGGAGGCTGGGATGGTGCCACCGGGGGCCGAACTTTACGCCGCTTGGTTGGACGGCATGGAACACTTCGCGCGGCCTATCAGCTTGGCCGAAATTGCCAGCCGGGGGCGGTTTGATTTCATGGCCACCGGGGCGTCTGCCGTGTCTGTGGATGGCGTGCGCTTTGGCAAGGGGCACGGATTTTTCGATCTGGAATGGGGAATGTTCACCGATCTGGGGCTGGTGGATGAAACTACGCCCGTCGTGGCCGTGGTGCATGACTGCCAGATGGTCGAGGAAAAGCTGACGCCGTCGGAGACCGACATTCTGGTCGATCACATCGCCACGCCAACCCGCATGCACCATGTGACGCGCCGCGCAAAGCGCCCCCGCGGCGTGAAATGGAACCTGCTCGACCCCAAACAGATCGCCGAAACTCCACCGTTGCAGGAATTGCAACGCATCCAAGGAATTTCCTGAGACCGTCCCTCCCCCGTCCTCAACCCAAAAGGATCGCACCGATGCGAATTGCCATGAACCGTCGCACCTTCCTGACTGCCTCTGCCGCCGCCGCGGGTTTGCCGCTGATGCCCCGCATGGCGCGTGCTGCCACGCCCTTTGCCATGCAGGCCGCATGGATCAATGACGCCGAGTTCGCGGGATATTTTCTGGCGATGGATCAGGGCTATTACACCGCCGAAGGGCTGGATCTGACCTATCTGCCCGGCGGGCCGGATGTCATTCCCGAAGGCACTATCGTCGCGGGGCGCGCTGATCTTGCGCTGACCACGCCCGACACCACGATCAAGGCCATCGTGGAACAGGGTGCCAAGTTCAAGATCATCGGCGCACAGTATCAGAAGAACCCGATCGGGATCGTCAGCCTTGCCAAGAACCCGATCATGACCCCCGCCGATATGGTGGGGAAGACCATCGCCGTGCCTCCTGTCAATACCATCAGCGTTGAGGCATTGCTGGCGATGAACGGTGTCGACCGCGCGTCGGTCAACATCGTGCCCTATGCCTATGACCCCACCCCGCTGATCAAAGGCGAGATTGACGCCAGCCTCGATTTCACAACCAACGTGCCCTATACGATCAAGACGATGGGCGAAGAGGCGGTGTCGTTCCTGCTCTATGATTTCGGCTATACCATCTACAACGATACCGTCGTTGTGACCGAGGATATCCTTGCCGCCAAGCGCAAGGAACTGGTGGCGTGGCTGCGCGCGTCGCGCAAGGGCTGGGACGAGAACAACGCCGACACTACCCTGTGGCCGCCGAAATGGGCCGACACGCATTTCGCAGGCACCGGGCGCACCATCGATAACGAGATTTTCTTCAACACCGCGCAACTGCCGCTGATCGCAAACCCGGCCGGAGTATTCGCGATGACCGAAGAAGGGATCGCCGCCAATATCGAAGCGCTGTCCAAGGTGGGGATCACCGCGACGCGCGAGATGTTCGATACCACCCTGCTTGAAGAAGTCTGATGACTGCCCCCGCAGGGATTGCTCTGTCAGGCCTGCACAAGACCTTCACCGGTCATGGCCGCGCAGTAGAGGCCCTGCGGGATGTCTCGCTTGATTGCCCGCCCGGCAGCTTTACCGCGCTGATCGGGCCATCAGGCTGCGGCAAGTCCACCATCCTGCGCGCGGCCTTGGGGCTGGAGCCGCTGGACAAGGGCACTGTGCAGATCGGCGGGCAACCGCCGCAAAGCGCCACCCGGGGCGGGATCACCGGGGTGGCGTTTCAGGATTCGGCGCTGCTGCCCTGGCGCACGGTGGCCGCAAACGTGGCCCTGCCGCTGGAAGTGCTCGGCCGCCCGGTTGGCCCTGCACGTGGCCGCATCCGTGATCTGATCGCGTTGGTGGGGCTGAAGGGGCGTGAAGATGCGCTGCCGGGAGAATTGTCGGGCGGCATGCGACAGCGGGTGGCCATTGCGCGGGCCCTGGTCACCGATCCGCGCGTGCTGTTTCTTGATGAACCTTTTGGCGCCCTCGATCAGATCCTGCGCCGCCAGATGAATGTAGAGTTGCAGCGCATCTGGCTGGAAACCGGGGTGACAACGCTTCTGGTCACCCATGGCATCGACGAGGCAGTGTTTCTCGCAGACCGCATCGCCATCATGCAGGCGGCCCCGGGCCGGATAGTCGAGGTTCTGGACAGCCCCTTTGACCGTCCGCGCCTGCCCACGCTCTTTGCCGACCCTGCGTTCCACAACCTGTGCGACCATATCGCCGGGGTCCTGCATGGGACCTAGACTGCGCTCCGCAACCCCCATCGCAGCCTTGCTGATCCTGTGGGAGGTGGCGGGACGACTTGACTGGGTGGCAGGCGGCGCGCTGCCCGCCATCTCGGAAATCCTCGCGCGGTTCTGGGTGGACCGGGCTGATTATCCGCGCCACATCGCGGCCACCTTGCAGGCATCGGGTGCCGGATTTCTCATCGGCAATTTTGTGGCCGTTCTGGCGGGCCTGCTGTTCGTGCTCGTCCCGATCACGGGCCGGATGGCGCGGGGCCTGAATATCGCGATCTTTGCCGTGCCCCCTATCGCCATCGCCCCGATCCTTGCACTGACGCTGGAGGGAATGACGCCGCGCATCGTACTGGCCGCACTTGGGGTGTATTTCGTCACCATGCAAGCCACCGTTACCGGCCTGTCGCAGTTTGACAGCCGCGCGGCAGACCTTGTGCGCGCCTATGGCGGGGGGCGGGGGGCCGTGATGCGGTTCGTTCAACTGCGCGGTGCCGTTCCGGCCATCCTGTCCGGCTTTCGTGTGGCGGCGCCGAATGCCGTGCTTGGGGCCATTCTGGCCGAATTTGGCGGTGGCGGTCGCTGGGGCCTCGGGGCCTATCTGCTGGGGTCGCTGGGGCGGGGGGAACCGGCGCGGCTATGGGGTATTGGCCTGACCGCCACGTTGATTGCCGGGCTATCCTATGCGCTCTTTTCCGCCATCTCGGCCCGGATGCTGGGCGCATCGCGGGCAGTCACGCTGAACCCCGCAGCCCCGCCTGCGCCCGTGGCAGGCGGTGGCCTTTGGGTGGCGGCAGTATCGCTGATCCTGCCGTTTGCGCTGTGGTGGGGCCTGCTGCTGGCCCTGCAGGTGCCGGGCATGATCGGCAAGACCCCGTGGGATGTGTTCACCTATCTGTTCCTCGCCGAAGGCGCGCCACAGGCGCAGGCGCGTCTTCTTGCGGCCCTGGCCGAGACGCTGCCCATTACCGCCCTAGGCATGGCGGCGGGGCTGGCCTTTGCCTTTGGCCTGTCTGTCACCTCGCAACTGGTGCCATCTTTCACCCGCGCGTTCCTGCCCGTGGCGCTGGTCACGCAGACGATGCCGCTGGTGGCACTGACCCCGCTTTTGGTGCTGATCCTTGGCCGAGGGTCAGCGGTGACATTGGCCATCACCATATCCGTTACCTTCTTTCCGGCCTATGTGATGATCACGCAAGGCCTCTCACAGGTGCCCCGGTCCGTGCTGGAACTACCGCGCGCCTATGGCGCCTCGGCGTGAAATGAGTTGCGCCTTGTGGCCATTCCTACGTCCTTGCCTTGGGTATTCGCGGCCGTCCGCACCACCGTGCCCCGCGCCCTGCTAGGTGTGATGATTGCCGAATGGCTGGCCACCGGGCGCGGCCTTGGCAACCTGATGAATCAATCGCGCGGCTATATGGATTTCAGCATGATCTGGACTGTTGCGGTCGTTAGCGTGCTGCTGTCCGTCGCCTTTTACCAACTGGCGCAGATGGTCGAAAACCGGGTAACACTACGACACGGCAGCTGATGGGCATTGCGCCGATTGGCAGAGGTTCTGCCATCCGACGGCACTCGCTTGTGCCTCGTGATCAAGGGCTGCTCCCGAACAGACTGAATGTCCGCTTCAAGCAGCTACTGCACGAGCAAACCCTAATGGATGAACGACCGCTTACCGCCCAAAATCGACGGATGGCGTGAACGACCAGACGGCGCGCTGCCCTCGTGATCCAGACTATGATGCTGCAAACTGAAGGCCAGGCCGTCACAGTGGAGATGCAAGTGCGGTGGCACTTGCCCGTTTGCACCCCCTGACTTGCAAAAACATGCTCAGGGGTCGAGGCGGTAGCCATAGTTCCGGATCGTCGCGATCATCGTCTGGCTCTGCGCCAGCTTTCGCCGGATACGGCTGATCGTTACGTCGACTACATTGGTCAGAGGGTCTGCCTCAAGCCCCCAGACGGCGTTCAGCAGCCGTTCCCGGGCGAGCACGCGGCCGGGGTTTTTCATCAATAGCACTAGCACGTCCCGCTCCTTGCTGGACAGGTCAAGCTCGACCCCATCCCGCGTCAGCCGCATCGAGCCTGGATCGAAGGCCAGCAGCCCGACCTTCAAGTGCTGGGCTTCCCCTTCCGGCCCCCGACCGGAACGACGACGGTGGAGAGCCTCGATCCGTGCGACGAGTTCGTCAAAATCGAAGGGCTTTGCAAGATAATCGTCTGCACCGCTGCGAAGGCCGGTGACCCGATTGTCGGTCGAACCGAGCGCGCTGAGCATCAGGATCGGAACGTCGTTGCGGATCGCGCGCAGGTGACGGCACAATTCCTCGCCCGACATTCCAGGCAGAAGCACGTCGAGCAGGACGAGGTCATATTGGCCGTCTTTCAGCAGGGCCAAACCGTCTTCGGCGCTTTGCGCGGTCTCGACCACCCAGCCCTCAGTCCGCAGGCCCCGGCGCACAAAGTCCAAGACCCGGGGTTCGTCCTCGATCATCAAGATATGCATGGTCGTCCGCGTCCCCATTCCGTGCAGCCGACCCTGGCACCCAGCACACAGCAAGGGGCCTTTCGGACCGGCCGATCTGTCATCGTCCTGTTATCAACGTGTTACGTGGAGGTTTTATTCCGCCTTGCGGTTGATCGCGGAAGCGGGCGGTGTCGGCGCTTCGCGCAGGCCAGCGACAAAGCTGAGCCGCACCACAAGGCCTCCCCCCGCACGGTCGGACAGATCGACGCTGCCGCCATGCGCCGTCATGATCGACCGCACGATCGGTAGGCCGAGTCCGGTACCCTCGACCCCGGTGCTTTGGGCGCCAGAGCCACGGAAGAAGCGGTGGAAGGCCTGATCCTTTTCTGCATCGCTCATGCCGGGGCCATCATCCTCGACCACGATGGCATAGCCATCGCTGCTGCGCTCGACCCGGGCGCGCACAGTCCGCCCACCATAGCGCAGCGCGTTGTTCATCACGGAAAGCAGGCATTGCCGCAAACGCACCGGATCCACCCGCGCAGGGGCCGGGCGGCCCAGACGCAGCACCTCAACCCGTGCTTGCGCCAGTCCCGCTGCCTCGACAAGGGCCGCGTCCAGATCGACGTTGCGAAGATCAAGCCGCAGCTGCCCGGCATCTTCCCGCGCGACAAGCAGCAGGTCCTCCACGATCCGGTTGGAATGCCGCGCGGCGTCGCGGATGCGTGAGAAGGACTCGGACGACTGGACAGGGTCACTCAGGCCGCTGCGAAGCGCGATGTCGGCCTCGCCCTGAATGATGGTGAGCGGCGTGCGCAGCTCGTGACTGACATCGGCCATCATCTGGCGCCGACTGGCTTCGGCCTGTTCGAACCGCGTGAGGATCGTCTGCAGTTCGGATGTCCGCTCGTTGACACGGGTTTCCAAGGTACGGGCCTCATGTCGCAGGTCTTGTTCGCGGGTCCCGATCTCGGCAGCCATCTCCGACAGGGTGACCGACAGATGCCTCAGTTCCAGCGCGCCCCGTGGGGCGATGGCCCGGCCATAGCTGCCCTTGCGATAGGCGTCGGCCCCTTCCACCAGATCAGCCAGCGGACGCATGACGCTGCGCCGATAGACGAGCCCCACAGCCGCCGTCGCCAACAACATGGCGCCAAGGATCACACCTGCCAGCACGGCCACGTTCCGGCGAAACTCGGCCGACCGCTGCGTGGCCTCTTCAACCTCTTCGCGCTCGCCGTCCAGCGCCACCTCAATCAGATCCGACAGCGTCCTGTCGATGTCGCGGTCGAGAAGCGCAATCAGGTCCTGCGGAAGCATTGCACCGGGCTGACCGTCACGAGGCAAAATCTGGTCATAGCGGGTGCTGATGGAGTCGATTGTCCGCTCCATCGTGGACAGAAGCCGCAGTTCCTCAAGCTCCCGCTCGCCATCAAGCTCGATCTCGCGGGCGATGATGCGCTGGATCTCGGCCAGATTGCCGTCGATCTGCGCCTTGACCTCGGTCTCAAGGGCGGAACGGTCACGATCACCGATCAGCAGGGCGTCGGCCTTTTCCTTGAACAGCCGATAGAGGTTCGACTGCAATTGCAGGTGTTCGGCCTGCGAGGCACGAGCCAGCGCGATGCGCTCCGACACTTTCTGTGTTTCGATGACAACCCAAAAGGTCAGGCAAGCTGCGGCCACCGCGCCTGCAAGCAGCACGGAGGCCAAAAGAGAAAGCAGGGTCGACAGGCGCATCGGGACCGCACCCTCGGGCATCTGTTGCTTGGCGGCAATCTCCACCGTTGACCCTCTAAGTTATCGCCGAGGCATGACAGGCCTATGACAGCCTGCCTGCACGTGTTCGCGGTTGCAATGGCAAACCCGGTCCGAGTCTTAGGCCGCGATTGGCACCGGCAAGGCCGTCGGGATCGCCGCAGACAAGTGCAGCTTGCGCAAGGCCGGCAAGAACCGATTATGGCGGTCGACCATTCCCAGCGCAGCCATGCCGACACAGTACTTCGAACAGTTCTTGGTCGGATGCAGATGTTCGCCCCGAAGAATCTTGTCGGCGATGCCGTTGCCCCGCGCCGATTTGGTTTCAAGGATGAACATGTCGGGCGCGGCCTCTCTTTCGGCATGTGCCGCGCGAAAGGCGAGCCTTGTGTCGATGGTCATCCGCTCGCCCCCTTCGCGGGCGACCAGCGTGATGCGCTCATACTCCATGCCGATCACCGGGATCAGGTGACGGCCCAGTGGTGTGCCGTACATCTCGGCATGGCAGGCGTCGATGAAGGCAAGGCTTTCGTCGCAGAGGCTGCGGCTGGGGCGGGCCAGCTTCAGCCGCTTCTTCACCGTGGCGTCGCGGATGTCCTTCAGCTTTACCTCCAGATAGCTGAAGCCCGCGTCCACATAGTTGCGGATACGCACCTTGCAGCGCTTGCGACGGCCCTGATGATGGTCATGATAGGCCTGCGTCGCCGGGTCGTCGAAATAGTCGGTGGCATAGGTAAAGGCGCGCTTGCCGCCAATTTCCAGCACATCGAACAGTTCGGAAAATAGCTGAAACGCGGGCAACAGGCGGTCAGCCGGGACGATGTACTTGTTGTCCAGCCTTTCCAGCATGGCGGCCTTGGAATTTAGTCCATCCAGGGAAATGGTGTTGAAGGTGCTGAGGGAAGCAGCAATGCGGTGGTCCATGGCGTGTCCTTTCAGGGCGGGTTGGGGGGATGTCATTCAATGGCGATCAGCGCGAAGACCGACCGCAGATCACCGTCGATCTTGTCGTCGCTGACCAGCAGGAGCAGACCATCGCCAAGGGCGGCGATGCCTTCGAAATCGGCATACTCGATCCCCGGAACGGATACCGGGTAGGTCGCGCCCGTGCAGGCCCGCGCCGACTGGCACGCCACAGGATCAAGGATGCGCAGGTAAGGCCGCAGCGCGTCTGTGATGTCGTCGCGCGTGCGCTCGAGAAGGAAGATACGACCGTCCGCCGCCTCCATCCCCTTGATGCTGACCGACTCGGGGCCTTCGATGACCAACGCCCAGTCACCTGCCAGCGCGGTGCGCAGCGTGTGGTCGTTACGCTCAAACCCCTGCTGAGGCTCTTCCGTCATGGCCAAAAGACCAGTCGCCTCGGTCCAGGCCAGCGCCTCGACCCCATCCTTCTCGCTAGCTTGCCGCCCAGCGTCGCGCAGCGCCTCGGGAAGCAGCTCGTCGCGCAGCCAGGTGCCCATGGTGTCGAAGACCATCAGGCGCGCCGTCGTCTCGTCCACGATGGCGAGGCTTCCGCCAGGTAGCACTGCCGCCGCTTCGGGTGAGACATCGTCGTCGCGCAAGGCCCGGCCGTCTGGCCCGGTCAGGACATGGACAGACAGCACCTCGACCGCCACCAGATCTTCACCCTCAATGGTAACGGCCAGCCGCGCGAGGTAACCGCGGTCAGACACGGCGATCAGCCCGTTCCCGTCCGGCGCCACGACAAGGGCCGAGAACTCGCCGATCTTCTCGCCGTCGATCTTCGACTCTCCCAGGATCAGGTGGTCGACAAGGCGTACGGTCTGCGACCAGGCGGGGGCGGCATGGAGGCCGGACAGAAGTGCCACGGCCAGGCCAAGGATCTGAAAATGCTGCGTCATTTGCGATAGAACACGTTGATCTGGGCCATGTCGGTGATGTAATTGAGCGCGGTGATCTGATAGCTCATCACCTGCACCCCCAGCCGGGCCGACAGCGCGCTGCGCATCTTGGCCGGGTCCGACAGGGCATCAGGGTCGATCTTGTCGAGCGTGACCTTGATCCCGTCGACCGATTTCAGGATGCGTGGATGGTCGAACAGGTAAGCACCCAGAAGCACCAGTCCGACGACGACACAGACAAAGGGCAGCGTGGTGCCCTGGATCGAGCAGATCACTGCGATCGAGATCGAACCGAAGAAATAGGTGATCTCGATCTTGGAAATCTGTTCCGACCGGAGGGTGAAGAGCGCGAGGATCGCAAAAAGGCCGAAACCCGCGGCCAGCGAGAACTCGACCGAACCCAGGATCGATAAAACCCCGAAAGCAAAGATGTTGAACAGCGACGCCGCGGTAACCAGCTCCTTGTCGCGGTAGCGCATGTAGAACATGCCGAAGATCAGCACGGTCATAGCGGCGAGGTTGATGGCAAAGCGCAGGATCAGGCCTGCATCCAGGAAATCGAGAGTCATCATCAGGTCCCTTCGCGTCCGGCAGATGTGCCGGTGATGTTGTGAACCTAGCGATGAAGGATGAGGTCAGACTTTCGGCTACGTTACGGCTTCATGACAGAACCATGAAACTTGTGTGACCCCCCGCGATTCATGGTCGTTTCAGACGAGCTTTCCGCTGACATCACCTCACTTGCCAGTTGCAGCCCTTTGGACCGTCGAGCGCCGTTGGGAGGGCCATTTCGAGGTTCAGGTCGTTCCGAAAACACAGGGAGGTACGGTGCGGCGAGATGCATCGCCTATGTCCGCCTTACGCCCGATACGAGGACACGACGCCTCTATTCATGTTACCTTGCTAGCGTCGGCAAGACCGAAGAAGGGTGGGCTCGGTGGACAGGAAGTACTCCCATGTCCATTGATTTTCTTCTTGCCCTCCGCGCTGACCGCGTCGCCTGGAACAAGGGCCGCATCATCGGTCAGAAGCGACCACTGCTGCCCCGGCATGTCTGGTCCATCAGAGTTCGCCTAGAGATGGCAGGCAACGCGCGGGACCTCGCGCTGTTCAACATGGCCGTCGACAGCAAGCTCGGGGGCTGCGACTTGGTGAGTATCCGGGTCACTGATGTTTTCGCGGCTGGGCACGCGAAAGAGCGCGCAACGATCGTGCAGAGCAAGACGGATAAGCCGGTCCGGTTCGAGATCACCGAGACCACCCGCCTGTCCCTCGAACGGTGGGTCAGCGATGCCGAGATGACCAGCTTTGAGTTCCT
>CALRMS020000085.1:0-9315 GCA_943369275.1 Rhodobacter maris
GGTCGGGCTGACGCTGGTGGAAGGGGCACGAGGTTATGTGCTGACCGGGTTTCCCTGGGCGATGATCGGGCATGTATGGATCGGCCATGCGCCCGCGCAGGTGGCAGCGCTGATCGGGCCGTCCGGGCTGACGCTGTTCACGTTGCTTGTGGCGGCCTTGCTGGCGCAGCGGCGGGCGGTGCCGGTGGGGTTGGGGCTGGCGCTGGTGGCCGCCGGGTTTGGTTTCGGGCTGTGGCGCGAAGCGCAGCCGGAGCCTGAGCCGCGCATGGCGATGCTGAGGCTGGTGCAGCCCAATGCCGAGCAGGGCCTGAAATGGGATCCCGATCAGGCGCGGCAGTTCTTTGACCGGCAATTGTCCTTTACCGCCGCCGGGTCACGGCCCGATCTGGTGATCTGGCCCGAGACGGCGGTGCCCTATCTGCTGGAGGACAATCCCTTGGTGGGCGAACTGATCGCCGAGGCGGGACGGGGCAGCCCGGTTGCGGTGGGCGTGCAGCGGGTGGACGGGCGGCAATTCTGGAACAGCCTTGCAATGATCGGGCCCGGTGGGCAGGTCACGGCCAATTATGACAAGCATCATCTGGTGCCGTTCGGCGAGTACATCCCCTTTGGCGATGTGCTGTATGACTGGTTCGGGCTGGTGGCGTTCGCGGCGCAGCAAGGGAATGGTTATTCGCCCGGCCCTGGCCCGGTGGTGCTGGATCTGGGCGGCAGCTTGGGCAAGGCACTGCCGCTGATCTGCTATGAGGCGATCTTTCCACAAGGCCTGCGCGCGGCACCGGAACGGGCGGACTGGATATTGCAGATCACCAATGATGCGTGGTTCGGCACATGGTCGGGGCCGTTCCAGCATCTGGCACAGGCGCAGCTGCGGGCGATCGAGCAGGGCCTGCCTCTGGTGCGGGTGGCCAATACCGGGGTGACGGCGGTGATCGATGCGCGGGGGCGGATCGTCGACAGTCTGCCAATGGGTGAGCCGGGGTATCTGGATGCGCGCCTGCCCGGAGCTTTGCCGCCCACACCCTATGCCCGTTGGGGCGAGGGGCCGGTGCTGCTGTTGCTGCTGGGCCTTGCGATTGGGCTGAGGGCCGCCGCGCGGCGGCGACCTGCCTGAGGTGGACATCTGCTTGACGTAGGCAGGGGCGGGGTCTAGTGAGGCGACTTAACCGCTACAACGGCTTCCTGGCGTGGCGGGGATAACCCAATGGAGCACTTCCCATGACCCGTAAGAACTATGTGTTTACCTCCGAGTCCGTGTCGGAGGGGCATCCCGACAAGGTGTGCGACCGCATTTCCGATGCAGTCCTTGATGCCTTCTTGTCGGAAGAGCCCAATGCCCGTGTCGCCTGTGAAACCTTTGCCACGACCAATACGGTTGTTGTGGGCGGGGAAGTCGGATTGTCCACCGAGGCGGCCACCAAGGCCATGCTCGGCCGTGTCGAAGCCATCGTGCGCGACTGCGTGAAGGATATCGGCTATGAGCAGGACAAGTTCCACTGGAACACGCTGAAGGTGCATAACCTGCTGCATGAACAATCGGCCCATATCGCCCAAGGCGTAGACAGGGATGGTGCGGGCGATCAGGGCATCATGTTCGGCTATGCCTGCCGTGAAACGCCGGAACTGATGCCGGCGCCGATCCAGTATTCCCACGCCATCCTGCGCCGTTTGGCCGAGGTGCGGAAATCGGGGCAAGAACCGACGCTGGGGCCTGATGCCAAGTCGCAGCTTTCGCTGCGCTATGAGGATGGCAACCCGGTTGAGGTGACGTCGATCGTGCTGTCGACCCAGCATCTGGATGAGGCGCAGACGTCAGACGACATCCGCGCCATCGTGGAGCCCTATATCCGCGAGATTCTGCCGAATGGCTGGATCACCGGGAACACCGAATGGTGGGTCAACCCGACCGGCAAGTTCGTGATCGGTGGACCCGATGGCGATGCCGGCCTGACAGGGCGCAAGATCATCGTGGATACCTATGGTGGTGCGGCCCCGCATGGCGGCGGCGCGTTTTCGGGGAAAGACCCGACCAAGGTGGATCGTTCGGCCGCCTATGCCGCGCGCTATCTGGCCAAGAACGTGGTTGCGGCCGGGCTGGCGGATCGCTGCACGCTGCAGGTGTCCTATGCCATCGGGGTGGCCAAGCCCTTGTCGATCTATGTCGACACGCATGGCACCGGTGTGGTGGATGCGGAGGTGATCGAACGCGCCGTGGCGGAATGCATGGACCTGACGCCGCGCGGGATCCGCACGCATCTGGGGCTGAACAAGCCGATTTATGCGCGCACTTCGGCCTATGGCCATTTCGGTCGCGATGCGACGGCGGATGGCGGGTTCAGCTGGGAAAAGACCGATCTGGTCGAGGCGCTAAAGGCGGCGGCATCGAAGTAAACCACTGGTCGGTGAAGGTGTGAGGGGCGTGCGGGGAAACCTGCGCGCCCTTTCTTTTTCGCGCGGTTTTTTCCCAAAGGCCGGGGGGCTGTCTGCCCCCCGGACCCCCCGAGGATATTTGACCAGAGAAGAAGCGCAGGGCGGCGTGATCTTCTTTGATGGGGTCAGTTCGCTTGACCCTGCAGCACCGGGCGTCTAGGCCCGCGCAGACCTTGATGAGGCAGGCCATGACTGACACACCGCACGACCAAGCCCCCGCCGCGACGCCGCGCCGCAATTTCTATGGCCGCGTGCATGGCAAGACGCTGCGCACCAGCCAGAAAACCTATCTGGCCGAGGATCTGGGCAAGCTGTCGCTGCCGGGCGTAACGGTCGAGGATAACCCCGCCCGCGCGCCGATTGATCCGGTCGCGCTGTTCGGGGGGCGGCCTGTCTGGCTGGAAGTGGGCTTTGGCGGGGGCGAGCATTTGGTGCATATGGCCGCGCGATACCCTGACATCGGGATCATCGGGTGTGAGCCCTTTGTGAACGGGATCGCCATGCTGTTGGGCAAGATCCGGGCGGCGGGCGTGGGCAATCTGTTGATCCATCCGGGCGATGTGCGCGATCTGTTCGACGTGCTGCCGCCCGCTTCGGTTGCGAAGTGTTTCCTGAACTATCCCGACCCCTGGCCCAAGGCGCGGCATCATCGGCGGCGGTTCGTGACGCCGGGCTATCTGGCGTTGCTGGCGCGGGTGATGATGCCGGGGGCGGAATTCCGGGTTGCGACCGACATTCCCGATTATGTGCGCCAGACGCTGGAAGAGGTGCCTGTGGCCGGGTTTGATCTGGTGCATCAGGCAGGGACAGGCGGCGCGTGGGAGGACTGGCTTTCTACCCGCTATGAACAAAAGGCCCTGCGCGAAGGGCGCGCGCCGCATTACCTTACCTTCCGGCGTCAGGGCTGATCAGATCCTTGGAATATCCCAAGCCTCGCCCGGGGCGAGGGGACGGAAGCGGTCGGGGGGCAGGCCGCGCTGGGCCAGTGCCGCTGCGAGTTCGCGGGGCGGGGCATCGCGGCCTTCGTTGGTCAGTTGGAACGTCCCCCAGTGATGGCCCACGGCATGCGCCGCACCCGACAGGAGGAAGCCCTCCACCGCTTCGGCCGGGTCCTGATGCTGATCGCGCATGAACCAGCGGGGTTCATAGGCCCCGACAGGCAGGATGGCCGCGCGGATCTTGCCGTGCTTTTCCGGTATGTGGCGGTAGGGGCGGCCCTGATCGAAGCCGGTATCTCCGATGTGGTGGATGCGGCCTGCGGGCGTGTCGATCACGAAGGCCGACCACAGCGCCATGGACCGGTCACGTGTGCCGCGCGCCGACCAGTGATGGCAGGGTTCGAAATGGATGGTGGCCGGGCCGATACTGGCTGTGTCGCCCCAGTTGCCGGTCTGCACCCGCATATCGGGGACCGCGTCGCGGATGATCGCGTCATTCCCCAGCGGCGTGATCACCAGCGGGTCATGCCGGGCCTTGAGCCGGGTCAGCGTTTCGAGGTCGAGGTGATCGTAATGGTTATGGCTAAGCAGGACGGCATCGATCCGGGGCAGATGTTCAAAGCGGATGCCGGGGACCGTGGCGCGCTTCGGGCCGGCAAAGGAAAACGGGCTGGCGCGCAGGGACCAGACCGGATCGGTGAGCAGGTTCAGCCCGGCCACCTGCACCAGAAGCGTGGCATGCCCGACCATGGTGATGGTCATGTCCTCCACCTGTGACGCGGGTCTGGTTGGGGTGATGGCGATGCCTTCGGGCCATGCCATGCGCCCGCCGCCTGCCTGCCATTTGAGCAGGTCGCCAAACCCCTTTGGCGCGGAACCGCCCGGATTGAAGAAGCGGGTGCCATCGAAGTTATGGGCGGCTGGCCCGGAATAGTAGCGGTTGCGGGCAGGGGACAAGGCAAAGGCTCCGGTCGCGGCAAAGGCCCCACCCAAGGTGAGCAGGGCGCTGCGTTTGAAAAAGCTGCGTCGGTTCATATTTCGGATATGCGCTGCACTGCGGCGGGTTCAAGCCTTTTGCGGTGGAAAGCGGGGCATGGACCGGCCCCTTCGCTTGCGCTATCAGGCGGGCCTGTGCGTAAGGGAGAAGACCATGTCCGGCCACGGCGAAGCGCAACCCATGACCGCCCGCAAGTCGGGCCCCCTGAAGGGCCGGGCAGAAGTGCCGGGGGATAAATCCATCAGCCATCGCGCGCTGATCTTTGGCGCGATGGCCGTGGGCGAGACGCGGGTGACCGGTCTGCTGGAAGGGCAGGATGTGCTGGATACAGCATCGGCTATGCGCGCCTTCGGGGCCGAGGTGACGCGCCACGGGCAAGGCGAATGGTCGGTGCATGGCGTGGGCGTGGGCGGGTTCCGCGAGCCAGCAGATGTGATCGATTGCGGCAACAGCGGCACTGGGGTGCGGCTGATCATGGGGACCATGGCCACCAGCGCGATCACGGCGACGTTTACGGGCGACGCTTCGCTGCGCAAGCGCCCGATGGGGCGAGTGACCGATCCGCTGAGCCTGTTCGGGGCGCGGGCCTATGGGCGGCAGGGCGGGCGCCTGCCTATGACGGTGGTAGGGGCGGCTAACCCGGTGCCAGTACGCTATGCGCTGCCGGTGGCATCGGCGCAGGTGAAATCGGCCGTGCTGCTGGCGGGGCTGAACGCGCCGGGGCAAACGGTGGTGATCGAGCGCGAACCCACGCGGGACCATTCCGAGCGGATGCTGCTGGGCTTTGGCGCGGAGTTGACGGTGGAAAAGACTGTTGAGGGAAATGTCATCACACTGACCGGGCGGCCAGAGCTGCGGCCGCAGACCGTGGCAGTGCCGCGTGATCCGTCGAGTGCGGCCTTTCCGGTTTGCGCGGCGCTGATCGTGGAAGGATCGGATATCTTGGTCCCCGGCGTCAGCCAGAACCTGACACGCAACGGGCTCTATCTGACGCTCGTCGAGATGGGGGCCGAGATCGAATTCCAGAACCCGCGCGAGGAAGGCGGTGAGCCGGTCGCCGATCTGCGTGTGCGGTTCAGCGGCGACATGCGGGGCATCGAGGTGCCGGAAGAGCGGGCGCCGAGCATGATCGACGAATACCCGATCCTGTCGGTGGTGGCGGCCTTTGCCACGGGCAAGACGGTGATGCGGGGCGTGAAGGAATTGCGGGTCAAGGAAAGCGACCGGATCGACGCCATGGCGCGCGGGCTGGAAGCTTGTGGCGTGCGGGTGGAAGAGGATGAGGACACGCTGATCGTGCATGGCATGGGCGCGGGCGGTGTGCCGGGCGGGGCTACCTGTGCCACGCATCTGGACCATCGGATCGCGATGAGCTTTCTGGTTTGCGGGATGGCGGCAAAGACCGCGGTGTCGGTTGATGATGCGTCGCCCATTCTGACCTCGTTTCCGATATTCGAGGGGTTGATGACGGGTCTGGGGGCCGATCTGGCGCGCGGGTGACGGGCCGGGTTGGCGATTTTTCATGCGAAAAATCAGGGGGCTGTCCGCCCCCTCGCCCCTGCGGGGCTCACCCCCGAGGGTATTTGGGCCAAGATGAAGGGGTCGGTGAGTGATCTTCACAGTGGCGATTGACGGGCCTGCGGCGGCGGGCAAGGGCACGATCGGGCGGGCTGTGGCGGCGCGGTTCGGGTTTTCGCATCTGGATACGGGGCTGCTTTATCGCGCGGTGGGGGCCAAGGGTGGCGACCCGGTGGCGGCGGCGGAGGGGCTGGAACCGGGCGATCTGGTGCGGGATGATCTACGTTCGCTGGAGGCGGGGCAGGCGGCATCGCGGGTGGCCATTATCCCGCAAGTGCGTGCAGCGCTTGTGGAGTTTCAGCGGCGCTTCGCGCGGGCCGAGGGGGGGGCGGTGCTGGATGGGCGGGACATTGGCACGGTGATCTGCCCGGAGGCGGAGGTTAAGCTTTTTGTGACGGCGTCGGCGGCGGTGCGGGCGCATCGACGCTGGCTGGAGGTGGGCGGTGATGAGGCCCGCGTGCTGGCCGAGGTGCAGGAGCGGGATGCGCGCGATATGGGGCGGGCGGATGCGCCTCTGCGGGCGGCGGCGGATGCTTTTGTGATGGATACCAGTGTGTTGAGCGTGGAAGAGGCGGTGGCGCGGGCCATATCGCTGGTGGAACAAAAACTGGGAGAGCGGGCATGACGGTTATGCGGTTGCCGGAACTGGCGGGCAAGGCGGTGCTGATCACGGGGGCGTCCACAGGCATCGGGGCGGCGCTGGCGCGGGCCTTTGCTGCGCAGGGCGCGCGGGTGGGGCTGCATTACAATGCCAGCGAAGATGCCGCAAAAGCAGTGGCTTACGAGATCGGCGCGGCAGGGGGCGAGGCGGTTCTGATCCGGGCGGATGTTGGGACCGGGGCTGGGGCGCGGTCGGCGGTGGAGCAGGCGGTGGGGGCCTTTGGCCGGCTGGACGGGTTGATCAACAATGCGGGCGGGATGGTGCGGCGGGTGCCCTATGCCGACGTTTCTGAAGCAGATTATGATGAGATCATGGACCTGAACGCGCGGTCGGTGGTGGTGGCGTCGCAGGCTGCCGTCGCGCCGATGAAAGCGGCAGGGGGTGGGTTCATCATCAACACCACGTCGGTCGCGGCGCGCAATGGGGCGTCGGGCGGGGCGGGGCTGTATGGATCGTCCAAGGCCTTTGTCCATAACGTGACGCGGGGCATGGCCAAGGAGTTGATTCCCTTTGGTATTCGCGTCAACGCCGTGGCGCCGGGGGTGATTTCCACCCCGTTTCATGAGCGCTATTCGACCGAGGCGCAGTTGACGGCGCAGCTGGCCACAATCCCGGCGGGGCGGTTGGGTGTGGCCGAGGATTGTGTGGGGGCCTATCTGTTTTTGGCCTGTGCCAGCCTGTCGGGATACATCATCGGACAGGTGATCGAGGTGAATGGTGGGCAGTTGATGCCCTGAGGGGGTCAGGGTTAACTGGCGGGAATTCAAGGGTTTTTGGCGGGAATTACCGTTGGCGACTGTGCAGCCCGTCGGTGCAGCGCGCTGTGCAGACGGGCGTGCATACAAGTTTGGGAAGATTGGGTGTGGGGGTCGTGGTTAAGGGTGCGCATTGGGTGATCGTGCATTGGGCTTGATCCGGGGCCTTTGGGCGGCGTTTCGCTTGGCGGGGGGGAGGTCCCGGCGCGGAGGCCGGGACGGGGTTGCCCGGTTTGGACAGGCGAGTCCGAGGTGTTCTTCGACGGTCCGACGAAAACAGCCGTTAGCAGATTCTGGATAGGCCCCCGATGCTCTTGAAAGCGAGGACAAGAATAGCTAAGACGATCAAATATGGCTGAAGAACCTAGAGCGAACGTCCAGCTTAAACCCAGAAGTTGCGTCGCAAATTAAATAAAATGTGCAGATGCACAAACGAGGAAGATACCCAGCGTGTTTAAAGATAGATTTTGGCCCATTTTGAAGAAGGTGTTTCTGCCATATTTGTTCGTAATCATAACCTTGTACTTAATTGGCGCAATGCTAGTGCTATCTGTCAACAATCTCATGTGGGTAGTCACCGGTGTTTTTGCATTTGCATCAGTTGTATTTTTTGTATTCGTCCTCCAAGCGCTTAGATATATGAAGAAGATTAATATTAAGAGGTCTGTTCTAAAACTTCAGCCAATTCAAGCTTGGCAGGTAGATTCAAATTCTTCAACGCAACTATTGGATATATTTTTTTTGATAATTGCCTCCGCGAAGTTGGGTGAAATAATCGCAAAGCTGAGTTCAGAGGGTGTTGACAAGATTGAAGGTATTACCTTGCTTTTCTCTGTTATCATTCTCGCTGCAGGTGGAATACTCTATTCGTTCATCAAGGTCTTTGATAAGATCAAACTCTTCAAGGGAGTCTCACTGGATAAGCCCGACAGGGAAATCAGCGCAGAACAACTTGATAAATGCGCTTCTATCTATGAGTTTTGTTTTGCTCTATTATTGTTGGTGATATTGCCTGTTGGTTTGGGCGTTGCGCTTTACATTATGGGCGATTCGATTTTTGCATTTTTTTGAGATTAAGTTGAAACTGCTGTGCAAATCGACCGTAGTTCGAGCCGCCAATTGCCTGTCCTGCCAGCGAAACGGCGCAGCGTATACGCGCAGGTGATGCGAACGGCAGGTCCGTCCGCATAGCCGCCGATCAGTCTGCACAGTGCCTCTGGCCCCATCGTTTGGCAAAAGTAACCCGATTGTTCATTGAGCAGGGTGACGCCGTCCTGGAGTTGATCCGGGGCCTCTGAGCGGCGCGCGGGCGAGGGGGGTTGAAGGGCTGCGGGTCAGATTGGTGCGATGCGCTCGCGTTGCGCGGGGTCGGGGTGTGGGCGGTAGAGGCCGATTTCGGCGTTTGCGATCATGGCCGTGGACAGCAAGCTTCGTGGTTGTGATCTTGTTTAACTCCGGGGCCGCGCTGTCTTTGCAACTGGGTGCGGGACGGAAGGCGCCTCGGTGATCCAGACCAAGACGGGTAGGCTCGTCCGCTTTGAGATCACCGAAACAACCCGGCCCTCACTTGAGCGCTGGATCAGCGACACCGAGATGATCGGTGTGGAGTTGCCGTGGCCCAGCGGGATTCATTGTGGCACTCACCGGCCAACGCGACGCCATGCGCGGACTGTCCGGGGCTGGGTGATGTCGCCCGGCCTGAGGCCAAGCGCGCATGGGACACATTCCATGCGTCGGACCAAGGTGGCGCGGATCTGCAAAAAGAGCGGCAAGCTGCGGGCTGTCCAACTTTTGCAAGGGCTTAGGAAGTTCGCGCTGAACAATCTGCAAGTCATTGATTTTGGTTTATAAAGCGGAGATTTTTCTCGCCTCTGGTCGCAGAGTTTTATATGATTTTGGCTGAAACCTTGCAATTTAGGTTCTGGCCATGAAGCACCGTCCGCGTTCCCCGGAGCA
>CALRMS020000086.1:0-9127 GCA_943369275.1 Rhodobacter maris
CATCAAGCTCATACATCACCCCCATACCTGCCTGCGCAGTCAGGTTCTTAGATGACAGCACCACCGCCGCCAGCGCCGCCAGCGTGCCCGCAATGGCATAGACCAGCACCTTGTGGGCATTGACGTTGATCCCCGACATCCGCGCCGCCGCCTCATTCGATCCGATGGCATAGCAATGCTTGCCATAGCGTGTGTAGGTCATCACGCAGTGAAACAGGATCGCCAGCAGCGCAAAGATCAGCACGGGCATCATGCCCTGACCGATGGCCGAATATTGCTCTGTGGGAAAGGAAATCGGATTGCCCTTCGACCACCATTTCGCCGCGCCCCGCGCCGTCACCATCATGCCCAGCGTGGCGATGAAGGGCGGGATGCGGGTATAGGCGATCAACACCCCGTTGATCAGCCCCGCCGCCAGCCCGCAGGCCAGCCCCACAACAATCGGCACGATCACGGGCAGGTCCATGAACCCCTCACCGAAAATCGCCTTGGGGTTCGGGTTGCCGTTCACCATCGCAGTCTGGGCAAAGCTCATCGCCACCATCGCGGTCACCCCGACGATGGAGCCCGATGACAGATCGATCCCACCCGTGATGATGACCTGTGTCACCCCCAGGGCGATGATCCCCACGATGGACACCTGCAGGATAATGATCGACAGCCGCTGATTGTTGAACAGCGTGTCCACATTTTCGCGCGTGTTGAACAGAAAGCTGTCCCCCATGAACAGCCTCCCGATCAGTTCAAAGGTCACAACGATCAGCACAAGCGCCAGGAAAACATTCAATTCCTGCGGGCGCTCTTTCTTGCGCGGGTCGTATTTCAGCCCGCCCAGCCCATGCGATGCTTCTGACACGGCCGTCCCTCCCGAAGAATTCTACTGCAAAGCTTCTTCCCGACGTCCTGCATCGGCAAGAAAAAAGCGGGGCGGCCCGCCAAGGCCGCCCCGATCCAATCAAGGACCTCAGTTCTTGGCGAGGAAGTCGCCGATATTGGCCGGGGTCACCAGCTGGAAGGGGATATAGACCTTCTGCTCCACCGTTTCGCCCTTGGACAGCTTGATCGCCGCATCCAGCGCGCCCGCGCCCTGACCAGCCGCATCCTGGAACACCGTGATGTCCAGATCACCCGCCTGCATCGCCGCCAGCGCGTCCTGCGTCGCATCCACGCCGCTGACGATGACGGTGGCCATATCGATGCCCGCCGCCTTCATCGCCTGAATGGAGCCAATGGCCATTTCGTCATTGTTGGCGATGACACCATCAAACTCCGCCCCGGCCGACAGCCAGTTCGTCATCAGCGATTGCGCCTGATCGCGCGACCAGTTTGCCGTCTGCTGATCGATGACGTTGATGGTCACCGGGCATTCACCCGCCTCGATCACGTCATAGATGTTCTGTGTGCGCTGAACGGCGGCCTGGTTCGACAACTCGCCCTGCAGGACATAGACATCCACCGCCGTCTCGCCCGCCTCGGCCCACAACCGGCAGGATTCCTTTACGCCCTGCGAGCTGGAGTCCGTCTCGTTCGATGCCACAAAGGCCTGATTGTCCGGCAGCGAATCCACGTTGATCGGCTGACGGTTCACATAGACCAGCGGCACGCCCGCCGCCGCCGCCGCATCCGACATCGCCTGCGTCGCATTGGTATCAACCGGGTTCACAATGATCGCAGCAACACCGCTTGCGATGAAATTGTTGATCTGGTCCAACTGCTTGGCCACATCGTTCTGCGCATCTTCAACCTGCAGGTTCACGCCCAGCGACTCGCCCTGTGCGATCATGCCGTTGCGCAGCACGGTCAGAAAGTTGTCGTCAAACGCCGCCATCGAAACCCCGATGTCCTGCGCCATTGCCGTCGTGCCCATCAGGCAGGCAAAGCCTGCGGCGATAAGGGTTTTCTTCATGTCTTTCTCCTCCCGGTTGATGCCCCCATGATTTCATGGTGGGCGAATTCGCGTCGTCCTTCGCTTCGGTCTTGTGGCAACAGCGGACGTCCTCCACATCCGCACCCTCAAGGCTGAAGCAGTTAACCTTTATCGTCAACCGATTTTGCAACCGGTTGCAAAATAGCATGGGGCGCTGAACCTTTCACCCGAACCGTCACACAACACCCTTGCGCAGAAACTCCATGCTTGCCGACAGCGCCGCAAAAGGATCGCTCAGCGCGTGAACTGATGGCGCAAAGGGCTCATAGCTGATCGGCCCCGCATAGCCTGCTGCCCGCAACGCGCGGATCTGCGCGACATTCCCCAGCACATCATCGGCATCGACCAGCACGCGATGCGGATCGCGCATATCATCCAGCGCAATCATGTCCTTGACGCCTGACACGTGAACGATCCCCGTCAGATCCGGGAAGATCGGCCCAAAACCGGCCAGCGCGTGGTGAAATGTGTCATGTACCATGAAAAACGTGCCTTCACCGCCGACCGCTTCAATCGCATCGGCAAGAACGTCCTTGTAACGCAAAGAACAGACGGCAAAGCCAAGCGGTTCCACCATCGCCTTCAAGCCATGCGCTCGCAGCATCGGCAGAATTTCCCGCAGTGCGGTTTGTGTCACCTTCCGGCTCTCGCCCCGCTCCGTCGCCACGCCATCGTTGCGCGGGATCAGGCTGATCGCTTCGGCACCCGCCGCCACCGCAATCTGCATCAGCGACTCCGCCTCGGCGGCCTTGGCGTCAGACCAGTCGTTGAACATCTTCACCTCGGCCAGCGCCAGAAACCGCAGACCCCGCGCCTGCAGCGCAGCCCCCACCTTGGACGGCGTCTCACCAGCGAACAGTGGCCCTGCCAGATCGTTGCGATATTCCACCCCGACGCAGCCAAGGCGTGCAGCAAGATCGGCAAAGGTCAGCCAATCCAGCTTCGGGGCAGTCATGTGGTTCAGCGCAAAAGGCAGCATAGGTATCCATCACAAAACAGGCCGTTGATGGAATGCTTGTTCCATTTTTCCCAAAACTCAACTGCTTTATTCCACAGCGGCTGAAAGAATGACGATTTTTCGTCAGATAGACTCGGCCACATGCAGATCAGGCGGCAGGAATACCTGCGCGTTTTCCGGCAGTTCGCCCTTATGCAGCGCCGCCTGCGTCATGCGCTGAAACAGCACCCGGCACAGCTTCTCCAGCGGCGTGTCCGTGACCAGCGTCACCACCCCTTCGCCCAGCCCCCGCCGCGAATCGGGCGTCAGCGCGGATACCACCAGTGACACCTCTCCCGGTCGCCGCTTTTCGCGCAGCGCGGCAATCGCGCCCTCCATCCCGCCCCCGGCCACATAGATACCGCGCAGATCGGGATGCTGCCCCATCTTGGCCAGCACCGCCTCATAGGTCAGCTGCCGCGTCTCCAGGTTGACGATGGTCTCCAGCACCTCAAGATGTGGCGCCGTCTCGCGCAAGTATGACCTGAACCCCGTCTCGCGCAGTTCATGCCCGTGCCAGCGATGCCCGCCCACGAACAGCAGCACCTTGCCCGGCGCCTTGGCCGAAAGCGCCGTCATCCACCCCGCCGTGCGCCCAACCTTCAGATTGTTCAACCCCAGATAGCCCGACCGCATCCCTTGCGCGAAATCCGACAGCAGGCAAAACACCTGCAATCCCTGACCGCGCACCTCTTCCACTGCCGCCGTCACCTCGGGGTGGTTCACCGCCGTCGCCGCCAGCACATCACACCGCCCCACCATCGACCGCAGCAGCGCCGCCATTTCCGAAGGCCCCTGCGACGCGGAAAACTCCAGCACCAGCCGCCCCCGAACATTCGGCACCTCGGCCAAGGATCGGTGCAACTCCTCGGCAAAGGCCTTGTAGAAATCCTGCCCCTGCTTGTGCAGCACCACGCCAAACCGTACCTCAGGCACATCGCGCGGTACCGCGCCACCGCTCAGGCGATGCAATGCCGGATGCCCGATCCGTTCCGCCGCTGCCGCAATCCGCGCACGCGTCTCGGCCGACACGGATTCCCGTCCGTTCAGCGCCCGATCGACCGAGGCAATCGAAACCCCCGCCGCCGTTGCAAGCTCTGCCATCCCAACCCGCCGCGCCATGACCCCCTCCGCGATGCGTTCTCGTCAAATCCATCGCTAGAATGACGATTTCTGACGAAAAACGCCAGCGCCCACTTTCGGCGCGTGGAATCTTTGTTCTATCCTTGCCGTAAGGAAAGCGCGCAGCTGGTGACGGGGGAAAAGATGACGGGACGCAACTACAGCCTGCTTGGCCCGGATGGGACCCGCGCCATCGAAACCGGGCTGGCCGCCGCCGAATGGTACCACACCGATGTGCCGCGCAAGGTGATGAAAGACCTGATGCAGCGTTCCGATCAACCCGCCATCCGCGATACCGTGATTTTGTTCGGCTGCATGATCGCCTTCGCCGCCATCGGCATTGCGCTTTGGCCAAGCTGGTGGTCACTGCCCTTCTGGCTCGCTTACGGTGTCCTTTACGGTTCGGCGTCCGACTCGCGCTGGCATGAATGTGGCCACGGTACGGCCTTCAAGACGCCATGGATGAACAACGCCGTCTATGAAATCGCCAGCTTCATGATCATGCGCAATTCCGCGACCTGGCGGTGGAGCCACGCCCGCCACCACACCGACACCTATATCGTGGGCCGCGACCCCGAGATTGCGATCATGCGCCCCCCGGCCTTCGTCAAGCTGATCGGCAGCTTTTTCGGCATCCCCGAAGTAATCGACTTCTTCCCCCGCATGATCCGCAACGCCCTCTCCGGCCCCACGGAGCAAGAGCGGACCTTCGTGCCGCAATCCGACTGGCGCAAGGTGCAACGCGTCGCGATCATCTACACGGCCATCTATGCCGCCACCCTTGCGATGGCCGTCTGGTGGCAGTCCATCCTGCCGCTCATGGTGATCGGCCTGCCCCGCATCTATGGCGCATGGCATCATGTGATGACGGGCCTGCTGCAGCATGGCGGGCTTGCCGACAACGTCATCGACCACCGGCTGAATTCCCGCACCGTCTACATGAACCCGATCAGCCAGTTCATCTATTGGAACATGAACTACCACGTCGAACATCACATGTTCCCCATGGTCCCCTATCACGCCCTGCCCCGCCTGCATGAGACGATCAAGCACGACCTGCCCGCGCCAAACCCCTCCATCCCCGCAGCTTTCGCCGAGATGTGGCCCGCGCTGAGGCGGCAACTGGCCTACGAGGATTACTTCATCCGCCGCGACCTGCCGCCCACCGCCAAGCCCTACCGCGAAGACTTCCACCGCGACGCGCTGGGTGACATGCCCGCCGCACAGCCGACCGCCATGCCCGCCGAATAAGGACCACCCGATGCCCCAATGGATCCGCGCCTGTGCCACCGATGACATCGACGAAGAGGATCTGATCCGCTTCGATCATGCCGGCGCCACCTATGCCATCTACCATTCCCCCGAAGGCGATTTCTTCGCCACCGCCGGCAAATGCACCCATGAAGAGGTGCATCTCTGCGACGGGCTGGTGATGGGCCACCTGATCGAATGCCCCAAGCATAACGGCCAGTTCGATTATCGCACGGGCGAGGCGAAACGCACCCCTGCCTGCGTCAACCTGCGCACATACCCCGTCAAGGTCGATGGTGGCGACGTCTTTATCGAGGTGCCCTGACATGCCCCGCCCCCCCACAGTCCGCGATCTGCTCGATGCACGCGGCACGCATCAATTCGCCATGCTGCGCGTCGAAACGCTGTAGGAGGCAGAGGCCGCCCACCGCGCCGGTGTGGAACTGCTTTCCATCCCGCCCGCCATGATCCTCGATCGCCGCTTCCGCGAGGTGGCCCCCACCGCCTTCGCCTTTCCCGGCGACAATTTCTATGAAATCGGCGACACCGCCGACTTCCTGAAATGGGCTTTCCCGCTCTTCAAGCACGGGGCCGACGGCCTTTATTGCTCGGGTTCGCTCAACACGATCCGCGCGATGTCCGATCACGCCTTGCCGGTCTGCGGCCATGTCGGCCTGATCCCGTCAAAACGCACATGGACTGGCGGGTTCAAGGCCGTGGGAAAGACGCTTGAGAGCGCCAAGCTCGTCTGGAACCAGATCAAGGCGCTGGAAGACGCAGGCGCCTTCGCAGCCGAGATCGAGGTCGTCCCCCATTCCATCACCGCCGCCATTGCCGAAAAGACCAGCCTTTTCCTCATTTCAATGGGCGCAGGTGCGCACGGCCATGCGCAATACCTGTTCAGCGATGATGTGCTGGGCCAGAACACCGGCCACATCCCCCGCCACGCCAAGGTCTACGCCGATTTTGCAGCCGAACACACCCGCCTGCAAGAAATGCGGGTGGAAGCGATGCGATCCTTCGCCCAGGATGTCCACACGGGCACCTATCCCGCCCCCCAGCATCTGGTGGATTGCGACGCCGAAGTGGTCGAAAGCTTCCGCGATTGGCTGGATCAGGTCTGCTGACGCGCGGCAAGACCGCGCCTGAAACTGCGGGGTAACCCCGCGAAGTCAGCGCAACGCTTGCACAGATATCTTCCACACCCGTCACGCATGGGATCGGGACTGTTGGAAAACACCACAGCATCGCCCCTTGCGCCGCATCTGCCGCTTTGCCATGCAGGCGGCCTTGGGGGGCTTTCCGATGGACACCGATATTCTGATCATCGGCGGCGGTCTGGCAGGCCTCGCCCTTGCTGACAGGCTAAAGGCGCAGAGCCGTGACTGGCTTCTGATCGAGGCACAATCCCGGTTGGGTGGGCGGATCCTGTCCCCCGAGATCGCCGGGGCAAGGTTCGACCTCGGCCCCGCGTGGTTCTGGCCGGGGCAAGCCAGACTTGCCGCGCTGGCGCAGAAACTGCGCCTTCCGGTCTTTGAACAATACGGCAACGGCGCAACCCTGCTGCAAGACCGCGACGGCACAGTGCAGGCGCATCACGGCCCATCGCCCATGCAGGGATCGCTCCGCATCGCGGGCGGCATGGCTGCCCTGATCGACGGGCTGGCGCAGGCCCTGCCGGCCCACCGGATCAGGCCAGACTGCCCCGTGACTGCCCTCCACCGATCCGGCAGCCGCATTACGGCAACCCATGCGCAAGGCGCGGTGACGGCGCGGCGCGTGGTGCTGGCCCTGCCGCCCCGCATCGCGGCGGAAACCATTGCCTTCACACCCGCCCTGCCCGACCCCGCGCAAACGGCCGCACGCGCCATTCCCACCTGGATGGCAGGCCAGGCCAAGATCCTTGCCGTCTATGCCGATGCCCCATGGCGCAAGGCAGGCCTGTCTGGCACAGCCATGAGCCGGAAAGGACCCCTGGTCGAAATCCATGACGCCTCGCCCATGGAAGGCGGGCCCTTCGCCCTGTTCGGCTTTGTCGGCCTTCCCCCCGCACTCCGGGCCAGCCACGCGGAAGAGGTGACGGCCCTCGCCCTCGCACAGCTTCAGGCGCTGTTCGGGCCAGCCATGGCACAGCCGCTTTCGATCCGGATGATGGACTGGGCGCGCCTGCCCCAGATCGCAACCGCGCTTGACCTCGCCCCGCCGGGCCACCACCCGGCCTACGGCCTTCCCGCCGCCCTGCGCGGACTGTGGGGCGATGCCCTTATCTTCGGCGCAACCGAAACCGCCACCGCCTTTGGCGGCTATCTCGAAGGCGCGCTGGAGGCTGCCGATCGCGTCGCGGATCAGCTGACAGCCCCCCCCGCCCCAAGCGCAGGCCCATGACCGCAACGCGATGATCGGCACCGCAGCCCCGCCCCTTCATCCTCTTGCGCCTTTCCGTCTGCCCCCGCTGCCTTATCTCCCGGTTCTGGAGGCCCCGATGCTGCTGACCCTGCGCGATGTAACCAAAACCTATCCCAACGGAGCCGCCGCCGTCCTGCGCGGGGTCAGCTTTGATCTGGCCAAGGGCGAGATGCTGGCCCTGACTGGCGAGTCCGGGTCGGGCAAAAGCACGCTCCTGCATATGATCGGGGGGCTCGACACCGCCGATAGCGGCACAGTCGCGATCCATGACTGCGATCTGACCCCGCTTGATGACGCCGGGCGCGCCGCCCTGCGGCGCGGCACCGTGGGCGTGATCTTTCAGCAATTCAACCTGATCCCCTCCCTGACCGTGGCCGCCAACATCGCCTTTCAGGCCCGGCTGGCAGGCCGCCACGACCCCGCCCGCGACCAGCGCCTCGCCCTGCGTCTGGGGCTGACGGACCATCTTGCCAAATACCCTGAGCAGCTCTCCGGCGGGCAGCAACAACGGGTGGCCATTGCACGCACCCTGTCGCCCCAACCCGATCTGGTGTTGGCGGATGAGCCTACAGGCAATCTGGACGAAGCGACGGCAGATACCGTCCTGACCCTGCTGCAGGAACTGGTGGCAGAAACGGGCGCGGGTCTCATCATGGTCACCCATTCCGAACGGCTTGCCGCCCGCCTGCCCCGCAGGCTGCATCTGCGCGCGGGGCAACTGGCGTGAACGCAGCCATCCTGTCGGCGCTGGCCTCGCATTGGCGGCGCAACCCCTTGCAACTGATCACGCTTCTGGCCGGGCTGGCACTGGCTACGGCGCTATGGTCCGGCGTGCAGGCCATCAATGCCGAGGCGCGCGCCAGCTATGACGCCGCCGCCGCAACCCTCGGCGAAGGGCAATTTGCCCAGATCACCGGGCGCGACGGCGCGGCGATCCCGCAGCAAACCTACGTCGCATTGCGCCGGGCGGGCTGGCTCGTCTCGCCCGTGATCGAGGGGCGTCTGTCCGGCGTGCGCATCATCGGGCTGGACCCGCTCACCGCGCCGGGTGGTCTCGGCCCGGTCAACCCGGCAGAAGGTGCCGATCTCGGCCGCTTCCTCGCCGGGTCCGGACAGCTTTTCGCCCGCGCGGACACTCTCTCGCGCCTGCCGGAAACCGGAATCGAAGGGGTGGTGGCCCCCGATGTGGCCGCCAATACGGCAATCACGGATATCGGGGTCGCGCAGCGTCTCTTGCGCCGCGACGGGCAGATCGACCGCCTAATCCTCGGCCCTGACCAACCACTCAACCGGCCGCCGCTGGAACAGATCGCCCCCGACCTGATCCTCGCCCCCCCACAGGACAGCGGCGATGTCGCCCGGCTCACCGACAGCTTCCACCTCAACCTCACGGCGTTTGGCCTTTTGTCCTTCGCCGTTGGCCT
>CALRMS020000087.1:0-8899 GCA_943369275.1 Rhodobacter maris
ACTGGCTACCGGTTCAACATCATGGTGGGCAAAGACATCATCCTCGAGCCCTGGCAGGGCTGAGACCATGCGAGGCGGTGGTCAGATTCCCTTTTTGTCTGGGCTTAAGTCGCAGCGCGCCAAGGTACTCGTGCTGTCCGTCTGCCTGACGGTCACACCCTCTCTTTGCGCTGCCATGACCATCGATCCGCGCACGCGCGGCGTCATGGAGTTCATCGGCGCGCTGGAAGCGCCGCGGGGATACAATGACTATTTCGGAGGCGTGTCCGCGCCACCCCCGAAGCAACTGACGACGATGACCATTGATGAAGTCCTCGCCTGGCAGGACGAGATCGACGCCCATTCGATCAGTGAAGCCGCAGGACGCTATCAGATCATGGAAGACACCCTTCGCGGCCTGAAGCGCCGCATGGGGCTGAAGGGCGACGAACTGTTCGACATCAAGATGCAGGATCGCCTCGCGATCGAGTTGATGGGCATGGCTGGTTGGCATCCGGATCGTGACGATCACGAGGAGATGGGAAACGCGCTGGCGAAGGTCTGGGCCGCGCTGCCACTGGTGTCTGGCGAGGATGAGGGGCGGTCGGCCTATCATGGTCTGGCGGGCAACAAGGCTCTGACCACACCCGAGCTCTTTCTTGACGTGATCCGGCGCGGAGGAGTTGCGGGCGTCGTGGAGGCGGCGCTGAAGGATTCCGGTCGGGCTGTCCGGGCACGGGTCGATGCCCCAGTGCGCATTGCGGCCCGCTCTGACGGCGATCAACCGGTGAAACTGCGCCGTTCCCCGCCCACGGCCTTCGATGCCACGGTCATCGAGGGCGGACGGCTAGAGCCGTCGAAGGTGCTGGTATTCGCCAACGACCCTTTCGCGATGGAGTAGAGCTGATGGCACAGCCAGCGGTTCCCGCAGCGGTCCACCCTCCGGCGAAGGATGCCCGTCGGCCTTCCGCTGGGTCCGGGTCCCGCAAGGACCGGATGGCCGTACTGGAGGCGGATGTCCGCAGGTTGCGCGAAAGGGACGAGGCCCGCGTTGTGCGCCTCGCCAAGCGCGCGGGGCTTTTCGAGCACTACTGGACGCTGCCCGAACTGCTGGCCCATCTCACCGAATTCGCTGAGGCGCGCCGTGCAGGTCGCGCATCTCAACTCAAACTGGCGGAGGATCGCATGGCGCGCGTGAAGAAGATCGAAAGTGAGGAGGAGCGCAAGCTCGACGCGCGCAGGAAGATCCTGCTGGGGAGCTTCCTGCTTGCCAGATTCGAACGGTTTCCGCTCGAGCGCGACCGGATGCAGGGCGAAATCCTGCGCTTTCTTGACACGCACAAGGATGAGACCGTGCGCGCCCGCAACAAGGCGCTCCTGTCGGACGTCCTGGGGATTGGGGCACCACAGGCCGGGACACCGGCGCAAAATGTTCGGGTCTCGCCGGAAGCGGGTGCGCAATGACGTCGCGGGAGCGGGCCGAGACCCTGTTGTTGATGCTCGGAACTCTGCTGGCGCTGCTGGCCATGCAGTGGATGACGCGCATTATTCTGCTGCGCGTCGCGACGGTGGAAACCTATTGGTGGTTGGAGCTGGCGGGACTTGCGGCGGGTGTGGCTTGGGCCGTTCTGGGCCTGGTTCTCGCGGCACCCTTCGGCAAGGTCGCGATGGCCTGGCTTCTGGTGACGGCTGGTCTGATCTGGGGGATCGGGCCACTGGTGACGAGCCCGGAACAAGCCAAATGGTTGCCGCTGGTGCCACGCGGCGCGGCCTGGGCCATCGAGACCTTGGGGCAGGGCACTTTGGATGTGCTGCTCGGGCGGCGTGATCCTGCCTTCTGGCCACCGCGAACAGCGTGGGCTTCTCTGGCGGGTGTTCTGCTGGCGGTGTTCGCCTTGCCCCTGGCCTTACGACTGACAGAAGCGGCTGCGCGTGAACTGAGACCGTCTAAGCGTCACAGCGGCGGCAATCGCTACCGCTCGACGGAGACCGTCTTCGGCGATGCGGACTGGGGAACATGGGCCGCGATGCGCAAGACCGTCGCCGATCCGAACGGGATTGTGCTGGGGGAAGATTACGACCCGCGTCGCAACCCGGTGGCGTTCCGGACAGATGACCCCAAGACATGGGGAAACGGCGGCAGATCCGAGCTGATCACCATGCGCACCAATTACGTCTCCGGGCATGTGCTGGTCGTCTCAGGTGCAGGCGGCGGCAAGTCGGCCGGGATTGTCATCCCCACCTGTCTGACCTACCGCAAGCCCGTCGTGGTGGTCGATCCCGATGGCGAAATCCTCGCTCGGACCCGCGCTGCGCGCGAGGCCATGGGCCATAGCATCCGGGTGATCAAGCCGGGGCAAGGGTTCGATATGCTGACCCTCCTGAAGCCGCAGTTCGCGCGCTCCAGCATGGTCTACACCCACATTGCAGGTCTGATGGTCGAAACCGACCGGATGTATTCGAGCGATGTGGGGGACTATTTCAAGGCCGAAGCCATCAACATCGTCGCCTCGCTCCTCGAGCACTTCATGATCGGTAAAGCGGCGAATCCGTTGGGTGCAATTATCGACGTAATGACGCGCGATGAGGCCTCCTTCAAAGACATCGTGACGAAGATTGCGGACGAGTACGATGAAGGCCACACGATCCGGCGAAATCTCGGCAGCTATCGCAATGTCGAAAGCCGGTTCTTCCAGAGCTTCCAGACGACAGTTCGTCAGGCACTCAAATGGGTTCCCTATCCAGAATATCTTGCGATGTTTACCGCAGATCCCGAGGGCGCCCCACCGCTGCTCGGGCCTGAAACGGATGTGTTCATTCAGGTGACCAAGTCCGACATGAAAGAAAACCCGACGCTGATGCGGCTTATCCTCGGGACAATCCTCTACGTGGCGGACAACCGCGAGGAGCATCTTGAACCGCAAGAGCGGCTGGTGATCGTGGACGAGGCCGCCGCCATCGGGCGCATGACGATTTTTGACCGCATTCGGGATACGGCGCGCAAGAAGCGGCTTCATCTGATGATGATTTTCCAGAGCCAGGGGCAGATCGAAGAGCTTTACGGCAAGACCGGGCTGCGGTCCTGGATGAACGGGGTCGCTGCCCGGGTCTTTGCCGGAATTGAGGATCTCGACGAATGTCGTGCGCTCTCGGACCTGGTCGGCAGCTACACGGTGGAGGTCGATGGCGAAAGCCGGTCTGTATCGAGCAAGCCGGGGCTGTTCTCGGGCGTCAGCCAGAGCGTGTCGACCTCGAACTCGCTCAGGGGTGCGAAGCTCATCATGCCGGAGCAGATCCGGACGCTTCCGGGCGATAGCGCCATCGTGCTCTTCAAGGGCCAGCAACCGATTCTTGTGGGCTTGCCGTTCTGGTTCCGGCGGAAGGAATGGCAAATTGATAAACCGCCAAAGTCCTGATTGCCATGTCTGAGGGTGGTTTCACGCGGCAGCGGTTCCAGTCAAGCTACATGGCGCTCAGCATTTGCGCCGGACCGCGAAGTGCAGCCGTCTTGCTTGGTGGCGCGAGTGGTCTGATCGTCTATGCGTCTGCCTTCACTTCGCTTCTACCAGTTGCAGGACTTGCGTTTCCGATCGTGGCGTTTGCGCTGTGCACAGAGCGCCGCAAGAGGTTTATAGTGGCGCTGGCAGTACAGCTTGCTTTGTGGTCGCATATTCCACCGGCGCTGATGGCCTATGGCGTGGATCCCGTGTTCGCATTTATTGCCGTAGCGCTTGGCATTATGATGCATGCGGGCCTGCTTGGCCTTCTTCCGCCATGGGCGTCTTTGCCGCTTTGGGCTTGCAGCCCTTGTGCCTTTGGTCACCCGTGGCTTGGGATTTTCTCGATGTTGCCTGTCGGCCATGCTCCTTGGGCTGCAATTGCAGCTTTGTCGCTCTGCTGCCTTGCAGGTTACCGGCGCACCGTTTTGGTCGGCGGGGTTGCACTGGGCTTGTTTCTCTCTGCAATAAACTTCGTTTCCGAGGACGTCAGGCCGAATGCCGGTGTCACAGAGGGAAAGACCGGTCTATCGCTGCTCGGTGTTGACACCGTGATCCTCGGGCAGGCGCTGGTCGCAGTGACGGAGTGGGAGATCGCTCGAGAGGCTGTGGCAGTTGCGCTTTCTGCCTCTCAGGGATCGCCTTCCGCCATTCTTTTGCCTGAAGCAGTGATTTCAAGAGACCCGGCTCGGGCGGACAGTTTCTTCAAAGGTCTGGCTGAGCGTGTGGGGGCTGATCTATTCGTTGGCGTTGACCGTTCGGGCAAACAGGTAATCCGGCATTTTCCGGCTTCAGCATTCGGCGCTCATCGCGACGTTTACACCCAAGTCCAGGGCGTTCCATTCCTGACTGGCACAGGAGTGGCCGCACCATATCGGCACTTTGAGTATGAGCCGTGGATCGCCCCGGACGGCACGTCGGTCCGGTTCATGATCTGCTATGAATTGTTCCTCCCTCTGCCTTGGCTCGCAGCTCGGCTCGGCTCAGGCAAAGTCGCTATTGCCGCAAGTGATGGCTGGGGCATGCCCGTGCCGCTTGCATTTGCCCGCACGAAGCTGACCTCCGCTTTCGGCGATCGGAACTTCATCGTCACAGCAATCAGTAACACGAGAGACCGGAATGGAAATTGACGGATTCGACAGCAAGGACAGCGGTAAGGATAGTCGCGAGCTCGGTCCAGAATTCGATGATCCGAGGAGCATGAAACAGACGGCCGAGGGCGACGACGATGATGATTTCTCTGGCGCGGACAGTGACGGTACCGACGCGTTTGCGCATTCGGGCGCTTCGCCGCACATCCCGGTCAACACCATCGCGGAACTCAGCGCACTCGTCGTTGCGCAGTTTGCCGTACTTGCTGGCGACATAGACAGAAAGCATGAACATCTCGCTCGCAAAGTCATCATGGACTTGAAGGCCATGCGTCAAGAGATGTCCAAGCTTACCATACCAGAGGCTCGAGACGAGGGTATCCGCGACCACATGAGGGTAATGCAGGGCCAGGTTACGAATATGCATTACGAGAGCATGTTGAAGATCGAAGCTCTCAAGGACATTGGCGGAACCGAATTCCGCGCTGCCAGCAAGGCTTTATCGTCTGCTGCGCGTGACCTGGCCGCCGTTGCGCGCAGAGCGATTTACGTTTGCATTGGAACGGTCGTTCTTCTCCAAGTTTTGCTGATCCTGATGATCGTGCTTTAGGTCTGACTGCGATGATCTCGGGCGAGGGATTGGAACGAGCGGTTCTCTGTTTGGTTGTGTTCTTCGCCCTGATGGGCGGTGTCTTTGGACTGGCGGGCGGCAGGATCAACCTTTCGCCTTCCATTGATGGCATATTGTTCCGTGCTCAGCCGGTGGCTGCCATCGCTGTAGGTGATCTGGTGACTTTTTGTCTGCCTTTCCCGATCAAGACGTTTCCGCAAATGGCCCGTGCCAGTGTCCGTCTCTGCGCTAGCGACCAATCCGGCCATCCGCTCCTAAAGCGCGTTGTTCGCATCGGGGTGGAGGGTGAGCTATGGGTGGAAGGCGAGCGCGAGGGTTCGCTGGATTCGCGCGTTTTCGGGAGCGTTCCACAGGGCAGCGTGATCGATCGTGTCCTCCGCATCTGGTGAAACCAGCGATGTCGTGCTGCGCGCAGCAACGTCATTTGTGGCTGGATGGCGCAGCATTCATGTGAAACCTCGCGTTCCTCCGCCCTGAAGGACGGGACATCCTGCGAGGTTTTCGCTGACGGTCTCCGAGAGTAGCCGGCGACGATAGCGCCCGACGGTCAAGCCTCAGAACCGACTGATCCCACCTTTGCCCCCTGTTCTGGTGTATGAAGGCCCCTCCTTCTGTCCGTGCGCTTTTTCAGCGGCTTCCACGCCAGCATTCACTTTGTCCACGAAGGCCTGATACTCTTTTTCATTCCGCACCGTCGCACGTCGCTTGACTGCGGTGAGGGAGAGCGGGTCTTCATTTTCGGGGCGCACAATTCCAAGCTCCTTGTCTTCTGCTATTGCTTGCAGTCGGGCGATGTGGAACTTCACTCGGGCGTCAAATGCAGCACGCTCGTCGTTCCTTTTCTGAACGTCCTCGTCACCCTTGCTCTTGACGGGCACGGGGTCAGCGACGTCGCCGCGCCGCTGACCAGCGCCTTGGTCGCGGGTGCTTGTTTCAGGCGACAGAACATCCTCCCCCGGTTCGCGCTGATTGCCGAGGCTCTGATCTTCGGCGCGGGTCGCAGCTTCCTGTTCAACGAGAATGATAGGCTCATCTCGCTCCGTCACAGCTTTCTGCGACCGCGGGTTTTTGGGCCGCTCTCCGCCGAGTTGGCGGTCTTGTTCTTTTGCCGGCCCTTGAGCGATGCTTTGGTCAGCCTTGGCTTTGTACTTAGCTTTGGAGAGTGCCTGCCGCGCCACATGTCGTTCATCGACCGCTTTTCTGGACAGGATATCCTCTCCCGGCTCACGGGTGATTCCGAGCCGCTGGTCTTCGGCGCGGGCGGCGGCTTCGAGGCGCTCTCGTTTCACTACATCGGGGCTCGGCTGAGCGGGGGCCGCGGCATCGGCCCGCTCCACGGCCGGTGTCTGCTCAATGACTGCCGCTTTCTCCTCGACCGCTTTTATCAGCGCCGGATCGACACGATCATCCTTGGCAAAGCCGAGGTTGGGGAGGGCCTCTGGATCACGAGCGTAGAGGACGACATCTTTGGCCTTCGCGTCCATGGTGATGCCGGAGATCGGCCCTCGATCGAGGCGGGCGATGAGGCCTGCTTCAGGATTGTTGGCATCGGCTCGCTCGAGCCGGATCGTGACGGGTTTGCCGGCGTCGTCTTTCGCGGACGTGACGATATACCAGAGATCCGGACGGAAGCCTTTGTTGGCGATGATCGCCTCAGGGGCCTTGAGGAGATCGGGAAGCTTACGAATGGCGTCTTGCAGGGCGGGGCTGGACTTCGGCCCGAAGGTGGCCTCGGCCTCGATCTGGCCGATGGTTGTGCCGGCGAGCGCAACGGAGCCGTCAAGCCCGGCGGCTTCGAGGATGGGCGAACGCTCAACGACGGGAATGACTTCAGCCCGTGTGGTGGACCAGCGCTCGAGGCGCTCGGTCCAGGACGGCGCGGCGGCAGCGGTCTGGGGTTCGGAGATTTCGGGCGGGTGTGCTGCGAGATCCGCGACAGGCTGTATGCCATCGCGGGGGGTAAGGTCGATCTGGGTTTGCATGCTGGGCTCCAGGGTTCGGGTGGGTGCAGGACGGAGCAGATCAGAATTCGAGAGGGCCGCCTTGAAGAGGGCGGCTTCTTCGCGGCGATCGGTGGCCTCGGCGAGGAGGTAGGCGCGGGCCAGAGCGCGCGAGAGCGGGGTCGGTGATTGCCCTTCAGGGGCGAGTGCAGCGGCGAGGGCATCGCCGTCCTTACGCAGACCGCTGCGCTGCCAGAAGGGAACATCGCGCAGAGCCTCGCGCCAACCGCGTTGGGAGGTTACGGCCTCAGCAAGAGACCAGAGCGCATCGCGCTTTGAGCCGTCGAGGCGTGCTCCGGTCACATCCGTCCAAGCGGCGGCAAGCCGGGCACGGGCCTCGAGCGCGTCCGACCGGCGGGCTTCATTTGCCGGAACGGCAAGGGTCGCGTCGCGGGGCGGCGTGGGGCGATCCGACACCGGCCGGGTGGCCTTGGTTTGCGCAAACCTGGCGCGCCCGGACCGGAAGCCTTCCCAGAACTTCGCCGCGTCCTTGCGCCAGAGATAATCATACTCATCCACCGGACGATCGAGATCGCGCAGGAAGTTCGCAACGAGACCGTCGCGGTTCGGCCGCCCGCGTGAGGATACGCCCGGTTCGTCCCAACGCCGCTGGCCGGACCGGACATGACGGTCCGCAAAGCGGTCGAGGGCGCGGCGGGCGGGTAGCGAGAGGGTCCGTTCGGGCGCATCAGAGGCGGGCAGAGTTGCGAAGGCAGCCGCGATGGCCTGACCCTTCTCAAAGCCATGATCCAGAGTGGAGGGGGCAAGACCGCTCCGGGAGACGATGTCGGAGAGCCAGGACTGCACGCGGGCGGGTGAGCTGGCGGCATAGATCGCAAGGTTCTCTTTGTGACGGGTAAGACCGACATAGGCCATGGTCAGGTCGAACCCGCCGGTGACCAGGAGATGGACGGAGGCAATGCTGAGACCTTGGGCCTTGTGCACGGTGGTGGCAAAACCATGGGCAAAGGCGGGCATGGTGGCGGGATCGACCTCGACCAGACGCCGTTCCTCGCCCTCGCCGATCTGGGCAATGAAGCGGTCGTCCCTCACATCCACAACGCGGGCAAGCGTGCCATTCCTGACGCCAAGGGTTCGGTCATTGGTTTCAAAGACAATCTGGTCTCCGACCGCGAGCGTGATGGCGGTGGCCTCGCCGCGCGCATAGGTGACAGGAAGTGCGGGGATCTCCGGCGCGCGCGGGGGCTTTCGGAGCCAGGCGAGCGGGTTGCCCTTCGCGAGCGCTTCGGCCTTTGCGGCCTCATAGATGGCCTGCGCCTGTTCGGCCGCCAGGGTGAGCCTGCTCGCCTCCTCGCGAATGGCCTGATGGCGCAACTCTGCGACGCGGGCATTGAGCGCCCGGACATCTGCATTGGAATGGGCGAGCGCGATCTTTTCCTGCGCGGGATCAGCGATCCAGGCCTGTGCGGCCGCCTCCAGCAGATCACTCCGACCGGCGATGGCGGTGACTGCCCCCTTGTCGAGATAGTGCTGGATTGCCGCCTTAGCCTCCGCGCCGCCCTTCCAGAGGCCAAGCGTTGCAGCGCGGTCGCCCGGATCGGTCTGACGCCAGACTGAGGTCAGCTCCACTGCACCCACACGATCGGCGATCACACGCGCGGGAGCACCATCCTCAAGCGGCTGCAGCTGGTAGGGGTCGCCAACGATGATGACCTTTGCACCCTCAGCCTCGGCCCGGGT
>CALRMS020000088.1:0-8695 GCA_943369275.1 Rhodobacter maris
CTCGGACAGCCGGGCCTTCCACAGCCTACCATTGTTGCTGGCAAAGTCGCGCAGCGCCTGATGCTCGTCAGCAGAAAGGGGCGGAAACGTCTGGGCGCTGGTCACGCGGCGAATGCGGTGATGTTTCATGGGAAGGGACTCCTTCAGGATGTGGGACTGGACGAGGCCGAGAGAGCCGCTGCGCCGTCATCGTTGGCTTCTTCTTCGTTGCTGTCGGGCCAGCGCAGTGGGATCATCAGATGGGATCACCAGCCTCTTTCAGGTACTGGAGGCCGGCGGAGTAACTCTCAAAGCCGCAGCAGAACTCCTCGGGGTCCTCGGGTTCCTCGGGGAATTGATAGCCACGCTCGGACTCGACCAGGTACTGGAGGCCGGCGGCAAAGTTCTCAAAGTCTCCCCAGAACTCTTCGGGTTCATCGGGGAAGTCAGAGTCAGGATTGGTGGCATCCGGCTCTTCTTCGATGGTGTGGGTCCAGCGCAGAGGGATCATGAGATCAGCATCGGCCAGGGCACGACGGGCGGCGGAATAATCCTCATAGCCGGACCAGATCGCGGCGGGTTCATCGGGGGAGGCGGGATCGGTGAAGACGATACGGAAGGCAGGCATTGCGGTTTCCTCTTGCACGGGATTCGAGGTCATGGTTTGGTCTGGGTGTCCGGCCCCCGTTAGGGAACCGGACGAGGGCGTCAGACGACACCGTTCTGCTTCAGGAAAGCGGTACCAATCTTGGCGGAGAGGCCGCCTTTCCTGACCAGCGCCCACGCTTCCGCGATACGCTGCTGTTTCCATGCACTCATAAAATCACCTCCTTTCGGGTTGGGCAGAGAGCTTTCTTGCTTTCCGCCAGTGGCGCGAGCCGTCCCTGGTCTGACTTCCTGGAAACACCTCGCGTGTTTCCCGGAAGGCAGAGCAGGGCGGGCGGCGCCCGGCCTGCGGACCCTGAGGGGACTGTCATGGGTGGGGGTGAGGGAGTGGTGCGGCCCGCAGCCGAAGGCGAGGACACGGTCCCTCACCCCCACGACGGCCGCGTGCGGCCGGCGCTTGCCCATTGATGGTCCCGTCAGGGTCTGACAGGCGGAACGAAGCATTGGAAAAGGTGTTGCGGGCGAGGTGAGCGGGCTTGCCCGTCGATCCTCGTCTGCGGCGATTGGCTGACTTGAGCCGCGCGCTATTCGCGCGGCTTTCGATCGATCTTTCTGCGGTGCCGTTTTCGTGGCGGACTTATCCAGCCCTTGTGGCCGCGCCGTTGGCGCGCATCGGGCGAGGTGAACGGCTCCCCACAAAGCCAAGGGAACCGAGCCCGATGTGGGTAAGTCCGCCTCCACACGTTTATCAGGTTCACCCAGACCGAAGCAGCCTTTTCCTTTTGCGCAACGCCAGTGCCGGGCGCGCGGGTTGGACGTTCATCCCATTGGGCGGTGCCAGGCGGGCGAGGATCGTTACCCGACTGGGCCGAGACCCGCGTGCGGGGCTCGGATCACCCGCTCTTCGCGGGTGACTAGAGCCGTGCCCCGGCCTTTGGCCGGGGTCGCCCCCATATCTTTCTTATCGGCCTTTGAATGTTGAACAGACCCTTAAAGATATTGGAGCTGATTGAACCTGTGAACGTTTGCCACCACGACCACGACCACGACCACGACCACGACCACGACCACGACCACGACCACGACCACGACCACGAAGCGGTTTTCGACATCGAACTTACGGTCAAGTTGCATAACTGCGCGGGGGCGTCAGCGCCACGGCCCGGGCCCAGGCGACGGCGCCGGCGGCGGCGTCGCCTGGCTACCCGGGCACGAACTGGCGAAGCGGGCGGCCAAGGGCCGGTCGCTTCGCCGTGAGCCGTGGAGCGAGCCTGCGAGGTGTGCAGGGTCGGGCCAGCGGTGAAGCCGGGGCCGATCAGGGGGCGGGAGGGAGGACAGGGGAACAGGGGCCGCAATGCGGCCCCTGCCTTTCGGATCAACCTTCGGCTGTCCCATCCCCCCGCCGGTTGGGGACGCGCGAGATGCGATCGACGCGGAGATCGGTGGCATAGACGGTGTGTCCGTCCTTGTCGTAGGTGGTCTCCTCGATGTCACCGCGCACATGGACCAGGTCGCCGGTTTGCAGGTTGGACTTGATCCAGTCGAAGCCCGGGTTGCGCTCCCAGAGGGTGACGGTGTTCCAGCGGGTTTTCTCTTTGACCTCGCCGGTTTCGCGGTCCGTCCAGCGCTCGGAGGCTGCGACGGAGATCTTGAGGCACTTGCTGAGGGTCGTGATCTTGCCGACGTAACCCTGAAGCTGGAACTCTGCGTAGGTGAACATGGTGCTTGCCCTTCTCTGGCTGGTTTCGATGAAAAGGGGGCACGGCAGGCTGACTTGCGATCCAGAAGAAAGACGGAGGGTCCGCTTTGCGGAAACCGTCTTTGTTCTTGAAGGGCCAAGAAAGGAAAAGGGGGGTGGAAGGGGCGTTCGGGGCTTGTCCCCGAATCCCCCTGGAACCCCGGAGCCGCGCTGGCGCGGCTCTCCTTGTGCCCGTTCGCGAAAGGCGGCCTGCGGTAAGTGTCCCTGATCGAAACCGGACAGGGAAGGGCGTGCGGCCCTTGGTCATGCAGAGTTCCTGCATCAGGGTTGGCGCCAGGCGTGCGGTTCCTGATGAGTGCCTGATCTCCGTCGCAGCCTCCGGGCGCGGGTTGCATGGGCTGCGATCTGTCCGGCGAGGTGGAAAACCTGCTGGAATGCCGTCACCGGGCGCGACGGTCGGGGGGCTTTGACTGGATCAAGTCCGGCCTGCTGGCGCTCCGCTGGTTTGCGCGGTGATATCGAGGAGGCCGGATACGAGGGCGCTCCGTTTGTTATGCCACCGATCTTTGCGGCGGTCGTGTCTCGGTCCCGGCGGTGGGCTGGGGGTGACAGCGCGGCTTGAGACGAACGGCAGGGGCTGCATTGCGGCCTTTGCCCGACATGGTCCGGAAGGGTTCCCGCTCCGTGATCGGCCTTGGCGGGGTGCGGAACGGCCGGGGTCAGGCGGGGATCTGCGCGGCGCGGCGTGGAACGCGGCGGCGCGCTGCAAAGAACAAGGCTGCAAGGGGCGTTCGGCTTGTCCGAATCCCGCTTGCGCCTGTGAGACGCGCGCGCTTTCGCGCGTCTCTCGATATCGGGTAGGCGTGACGGTTTGAGCGCAGGGCGAAGGTCAGCACATGCAAAAGCGGCCCCCGAAGGGGCCGCCGAAGTCAGGACTTACTTTTCACTTCGATCGCCGAAATGCGCTCTTCATGCGAATGAACGAATCCAGCAAGCATATTCAATATCAGCGTGTTGCCATCGATGCGCGTCGTCAGGTCTTCCCGCATCTGATGCACTTCGGCCCGCATGTCCTGCATGTCTTTCCGCATCTCCTGAAGGAGGCGGACTGTGTGGTTCTCAGGGGTTTCGGTCAAATCGTTCTCCATGTTTTGCAATGTAGGCTATCGACCTGCGTCTGACTAGGCATCTCTCGCCCTGCGCGGTCGGCGCATGCGGACACGCCGAGTCAAGGACCGCGCCGCCGGCGGCGCGGCTTGCAAGGGGCGCGTTCTTCACGCGCCCCGCCGTCCTTGACCGGTGTGGTAGAATGCAAAGACCGTGGTGGGGGAGAGGTCCGGCCCCGCGGCACGCTTGCGTGGCGCGGGTTAACAGCCGGACGCGATTGATGGTGCAACGCCTCAAGCATGGGCTGCCGGCTCGTGCGGACCGCTGGCTACAGCGGGCACGAGCGAAGTCAAAGAAGGCTGCAAGGGGCGTTCGGCTTGGCCGAATCCCGCTTGCGCCTCGAGACGCGCGCGGCCCGCGCGTCTCTCATTGTCGGGTGGGAGGGGGCTGTCTGGCGCGGGCGCGGGGGCTCGTCCCCCGCTGTCGCGCCTGGCGGCCTCCTCTGGGTGGGGCCCAGCCGGCGAGGCGACGCAAGGGTGGGCTTGATCCGGCCCCCCAACGGGGCCGGATCGCAATGTCCCGCGCGACGTCCGCCCGGTGCCACGCTCGGATCGGGGGGCGGCTGCTCCGCCCCCCGCCGTGCATCATTCGGGCTTGGGCTGTGCGGGGCGGACGCGCATCGCCTTGATGCCGCGCTCTTCGGCCTTGGTGGCGAGATTGAGGGCCACGCCGGAGGTGCCGAAGATCACCACACCACCCAAGGGGCGCGGGGTGTCCAGCATCTGGTCAATCGCCTTGAAGCCTGCCGATTTGCCAAAGGCGCGCCAGTTCGGGGCGAAGATCACTTGCGGCACCTTGCGGGACTTGGCCCAAGCGGCGGCGATGGCGTCCGCGCCCCATTTGTCTCCCTTGTGGTAAAGGATGAGGGACGAGGCGAAGGACTCGCGGAAACGGGTCTGGATGGCGTCCAGCGTATCCCAGAGTTTGACATGGTCGGTCCAGTCACGGTCTCCGGCAAGGGCAAGGGGGGTGCCTTCCATCTGGAATTGTGCGGCTTCCTTGCGTTCGTGTTGTTCCAGCCATTGCTTTGCCTCGAACACGGCTCCGGTCAGGTGTGCCGCGCTGTTCTTGCGGCCATTGCTGGCGGGGATGAAGGCGCGCCCGGTTTCCACTTCGTAGCAGCGGGCGGCGGTTTCCGCCATGACGGCGAGGGCGTCGCGCATGTCGCGCAAGTGGTCGGCGCGGCCTTGCGTGGCGCTGATTTCGGTATCGGTGATTTCGCCGCCGTCATTGGCGCGAATGAGGGCGCGCAAGGCGTCCGTCTGCTTGGTCAAGGCGTCGTCCAGCGCATCGCGGCGGCGGTGCAGGATGGTGGCGAAGGCATGGGCGAGCGGTTCCACCTCGGGGCCGAGTCCGGTTCCTGTGAGGGGTGCGAGCAAGGCTTCGAAAGCCTCGCGCACGCATCCATCACCGAGGATATCATCGTTAGGGATTGGCAGATCGTCGGCGGTCTCGGTCAAGCCGAACAGTTCGATTGCGTCATAGACGTCTTGCATGGTCGTTCTCCTGTGCCATGTCGTCCCGCGCCACTCGCGGGGTCGTGCTGATGGACAGGCTGAGGGGGAGGGTTGCGACAAGGACGGCGAAGCCGCCGCATGGCGGGCGAAAGAAGTTCTGCAGGCGGGATTTTGGGGCGCGACGGCAAAGGCAGCAGATCCGATCAGACTGGCCGCTGGCCCGCCGCCGCTCTGCCGCCCGTCAAGGGTCGCGCGGCGAGGCCTGCCTCGACGGGCGATTTACCTTGCCCTTGACGGAGCCTGCGGCGGAGGGGTGGTGGGTCTGCGTTGCCGGTCGGGTTCTGCGGGTGAGGGTCCAGCCTGGCACAGCCCCCGCCTGCGGAACTTGTTTCGATCCTTGGCGCGGCCCTCCCCCTCTGCCAGACCAGCAGCACGACCCCGCCAGAAGTTCTTTCGTGCTATCACACACGGGGCTGGGGCTTGTCGGAAAGACGGAACGGCTCACGCCAATGCCATGTATGGCGCGCGCGGCCCGTGCGGGGCCGCGCTCCGGTTCTCGATGGCTTGCCCATCGCTGGGCGCGCGGCACCCGCGCGTGGCCCGGTGAGGCGGCCCCCCTGCCGCCTCTCCGGGTCGCTCACTCCAACGCCCCTTGGGAGGACGCCGGCAGCGTAAGCGGGGAGCTATTCCCATCCGGGACACCGCTGCCGGCGAAGGGACGTGAGTGACCTCGCCCCCAAAAAAAGAAAGCCCGAAGGCTTTTGACCTTCGGGCTACAGAGTGAGATACTTTATGCACTTTCCGAGCAGGAAAGGTTATTCAACCTTCACGCCTACCTCCCAGTCGTCAATCTGGCCACGCGGCTATACATCTCGCCCATCGCCGAACCAAAGTTCATCTGGACCGCGGTTGCCGAACGCCCTGCACCGATTGCGCCAGTCGTTTGCATAAGGATGCGTTGTCAGCGAGAGCATTTCGAGGATCTGTACAGGTGCGCGGCTTTCGACAGGCCCCATGGTCTCATCCATGTCCTTGTAGCCCCATTGAACACCATCGCGCTCCGTGAGGATCACAGCGCCGAACGTGTAGCTGTGATCCGGCTGGAGCGTGAAGGCGCGCGCAAGGCTGCTGGCCTGTGCGAGATCGGACGTGGCGAAGCTTGCCTTGACCGCAACATACCAGACCGTCCCAACCCGGGAGATGGCCACAGGTGCAATGCTGCGCTCGCCGTCATCGCCGGTACAGATGCGCCGGATTTCCGCGGCGATATTGGCCGGCGTGCGATCGTAGAACAGCCAGCCCATCACGCGGCCTCCTGCGACGGAGTGGCGATGGTGGTTGCCGTGCCGGCAAGGATGGCCTTGAGATCGGTGAGCGTCCCGCAGGTTCCGTCCAGAATGTCGTGCACCAGTTCCGCATGGCTGCGCACGCGCTCCTGCACCAGGCGCAACGCTTTCGCGCTGTAATTCTCGAGTGGCGTCACGAGAAGATATCCATCCCCCTTCTGACCCGTGGACCAGGTCCGGATCGCGCCCGACGTGGTCGATGTGCGCTGGTAAAGCTCCGAGGCGAAGTAGATGCCTTTCCGCTTCTGGCTATAGTCCCAGTAGTTCATGCCACCCTTGTCGTAATAGACCTGCAAGTCCCGATAGCGGGTCTCGCCAAGGTGGCGGGTGTGGATGGTCCGGGTGGGTGCCTTAGCGGCGGCCTTGGTCTGGGCCATGTGCGTGATCCTTGTCCGTTTCTCGATCTCCCGATGCGGAGAACAAACGGACAAGAGGCCCCCTCTTCCTTTAACGGCGAGGGGGCCCGTCATGATCCGGGTCAGTTGGACGCCTGCACCCGCATCTGATGCTGCGCTTGCCAATCGGCGAGGCCAAGGATGGTCTGGCCATTCGCCACTTCGCGGCGCCAGAGCGCATCATCGGTTTCGCGGGGATCGAACTCGACGTCTGGCAAGATCACACCGTTGACCATCCACGGCTCGATGGGAAGGTGTTTCAACCAATCAGCAACGGTCGGGATGCAGCGGCAGTCCTCCCGCACATGCTGCTCCGCGATAAAGCGGACAGGCACTTCGCGGCCGGCGCTGTTCATGATCGCGGCGCCGAACACCGCTTCGCTCTCCCAGATACCACTGGCGTGATGACGCAAGGCGCGATGGCCCGGCAGGGCGAGGTGCTGTTTCGTGGCGTCGAACCAGCTGTGAATGGCAATATAGTCATCTGCCACTCCCCCGAACTTGCGGGCCGAGCTTTGTGCGTGATGCAGAGAATGCGCCATGCTCACACCCCCTCATGGCTGTAGCAGTTGACATCGAGGAACCGCTCGCTGTGCTCGATGCTCATGCTGTCGTGCGTGATGTCCCAGGTGATATCGCCGTATCCACCCTCGTTGTTCTCGAACCCGGGATGCAAGGAATAGACCGTGCTCCAGAGCATGTCCTTCAGCCTGATCATGACCGGGTCGGGGAGCCGTGGTGCGGGCATACCAAGGGGCAGCTCCCCTTCGCTCACAACTGGTTGGTCGGCCTCTGGCAGGTCGGGCAGCAGCGTCACATCCTCGACGTTGCCGCTATCGCCATAGGCGTCGTAATGCGCCTCGACGCCTTCGATCCCGGCCGCCTGCAAGACCGCAAGCAGCTCTGTGCGGTCTTCACGGACTTGTCGGACACGCTCCTCATGCATCCGCGCCATGTCGGCATAGATCGCGGCCATATCGAAAGCGGGAGCAGGTGTGGCTTGGTCCATCAGGGGGTCTCCTTGTCTGATGCTCGATCTCCCAATGCGGAGAACAAACAGACAAGAAGACCCCTCTTCCTTTATCGGCGCAGCGCGGCATGCCTGACGCTGAGGCCCAGATGATCTGCGATCAAGATCCGTTGCAGATCAGGTGCTGGCCACCACACTCGCGGTCCGCGGCTGGTGTCCTGAGGACTTGCCGGGGGACTTGTGAGACAACGCCTGTCGGTAGGCCACCAACTCGGCAAGCGTGAAGCCGGCTGCACGGGCGATTTCGCGCAGCGCCGCAATCGCTGCAGCGCGTTGCTTGGCCTCGATGCTGAGAATCGCGTTCTCAACCTTCTGTCGAAGCTGCAAAAGCTCTTTCAGGGACAGTGCGCTCAGATATGACATTTCCACGGTGAACCTCGGGGTGTTTTCCTGATGGTTAGGGTCTGTTAGTTAGCAAGGGACGTTCGATCATTAGTGGCCGACGGCCCCCCTTCTGCCAATATGCATTTGGTCTGCCCTTTCGTGGGAAAAGGGAGGCCACATGTGCTGAAACTGGAGGTTTGGTACGACCTTGGGTGACCGGGCCGCCGTGCCGGGGAGCGTATAGGACCGTCACCAGTCATTTCTCATCCGGCAAGTCACACTAGACGCGCTTGGGCAGAGCCGTAAACCCGATTCCTGTCCCAGTTGATGACAGCCGCACCATAAGCCCGCCAGTGTTCGATCAGGACTGAGAGCGGTGCGGTGCTGAAACCCGTCCAGCGCCCATCGGGTGGCACAGGGTCGGCCTTGCCATCGACCGCGCAGAGCGGGCAGCGGATCACCGCCTCCACGAAATCCTCCCGCGCCTCGCACGCCCGCGTGTCAATGGCAGGCAGGCCCAGGGCAATGAGCGGCAAGGCGATCGCAACATGATCGAGGCCATAGCCAAAAAGACGGGCAGACCCGCCGAAGCTGCCAACGAACTCGATGGCAACGCCCGCGGGTCCGATGTGGACATGACCACCGGGCGAGGCCAGTGCCTGCCGCATGGTCTGGACGGAATAGCGCAGATC
>CALRMS020000089.1:0-8445 GCA_943369275.1 Rhodobacter maris
TGGGCGCCGCCGCAGGCTTCCATCGCCACGACGCACGGCGGCAGCTGGCCGAAAAACGCCACAACCTGATCCCGCCTCAGCTTCTTGCCCAGCACTGCTCGACCAGACGCATCAGCGCCGTGCGCCTGGAACACATTCTTCGCCAGGTCAAGCCCGACCGTGATAATCTCCGACATGACCGTCCTCCTCTGTGGATCCTCGCAGACCCACCCTGGCACATTGATGCCGTCGGGGGGCGGTCACATCATCAGTCCCGTCAAAATTGGACGCCGATACCCCGCCTTAGGGGGTCAAAATTGCACGCCGAAACACAATCAGCCTCCGCCAAACCCGGAGCGGTTCAGATCGGCCCGTGGCGATGACCACGGGCGCGAGCGATGATGGGGCGAAAGGCGGTTATTGGGGTCAGTCGGCCACGAAGCCGGAAGCAACATGGCTGCCATCGCAATAAGGCTTGTACTTGGACTGGCCGCAGCGGCAAAGCGCCGTCTTGGTCACCTTGTCGGTCGTGCGTCCAGTGCCCGTGACCACCTCCAGATTGCCGGTCACCAGAAGGGGACCATTCGGCAGAAGCTGGACGTTGACCGGGCCATTGCGAACCTCAAGGGCGGTGAAATCCTTGGCTGCGGGCTCGCCTGTGGCGGAAAAACCTGCGGCAGCATGGGCTCCGTCACAAAACGGCTTGTTCTGCGACTGGCCGCAACGACACAGGGTGGCGCGCGGGGTGGCCTGCGCCTGATCCCCAATCAACAACTCGGCCTCGATGGCGAGGGGGCCGTTTTCGCGCACCCGGACGGTGTTGACCATCGGCGGCGCATCGGAATGGGCCGTGCCATCATTGCGCGCCACGCGGATCGCGCCCGAAGGGCAGTTCAGCGCCGTCAGCATCACCGTGTCGGCGCTCGCAGCATCGGGATGGATCCATTCGCCCCCCACATTGGGCACATAGATCTCGGGGTGGCCCAGCACGCAGCCGCGCGAATGGATGCAGCGGCTCGCATCGAAGCGGATGGTGACATCACGGCCTTGGACGATTTCTTCAGTCATGAGACTTCTCCGGGTTGGGGGTTTGGCTAGGAAACAGCAGGATATGGGCTGCCAGAAGCAAGGCAGATGTCACCGCGAAAAACATGGGGCTAGCGTGCAGCGCACCGCCTGCGGCAAAGGCCAGGACTGCGATGGGCAACAAGAGGCTCCGCGCGGGCGACAGGGTCAGCACCCGGTCGCGCAGGGCCCAGATCAGCGCGTAGGCCACGGCAAGCGGGCCACCAGGTGCCCAACCCGCCGCATGATCCGGATGTTCGGCCACAAAAGCCACGCCCGTCCCGGTTTTGCCGAAGACGACAAAGCTGGCCCCGGAAAGGCTACCGTTCGGATCGTCGTAAGGTGCCCCGATGATGAGGTCGTCCAGCCCGTCGCCATTCACATCGCCCGCCGAACTGACTGAGAAGCGCGCCGAGTCACTGGCCGACACGCCGTTGATCACAAAGCCGCCGGTGCCAGCTTCAACCGCGGATAGCTCGATAGCATCGCTCACCCCCATGATGGTCATGGTGACGATCTGGGTGGTGCCATCGGCGGTGAAGCTGTCGGTCAGTGTCTGGCCCGCGCCCAGAGCCTGGATCGCGCTCTGCGCATTGGTCGCCGCATAGGTCCAGCCACCGCCGGTCCCGAGCATGAAGGTGCCGAACCCGTTCGACCCCGCCGTCCCGGCCTGCGCCACAAACTCCGCTTGGCCGCTGTTGGCTGCGGTCACACTCAACTGCCCACTGACTGTCAATGTTGCAGCGCTGTCTTCAGTCGTCTGCCCCGCCGTCTCTCCCCCGATAACTGTCGGGTTTGAGTTCGGGTTGGAGCCCCCAACCACAAGCAGGGCTGCTCCTGAAGCCACTGCGGCCACAATCGCAGGTGCCACGGGTGCGAGGATCAATCCAGATGCTTGGTCGATCATTAGAACGGCCTCAGGAGAAACCATAAAGCTCCCGTCGGCGAGTACGCTCACTTCGGACGCGGGAATGACAATCGTCCGGCCGTCCGGCAGGACAAGTTCCAATGAACCGCCATTCATTAGCGTCACCGAGCGGATGCCATCAAGCTGAAGGAGCTCGGCATCCTGTGCTTCCTGTCCGGGCGGCAGCGCCCAAAGCAAAACCACAGTCAAAGCGGGCAAATGCTCTGCGCCATTTTTGGAGCGACCTTGTGTCAAGCTTGCCCGCATCCTACCCATGACTGTACCCAAGTCGTCCTTGTGAGTTCCAGGCAATGGCCCATTGCACAATACAGTACAAGCGGCCAAAAAGTGCCTTATCCGATAGCTAAAGCGTTTCCACTTCATATTGAAACATATCCGCAGCTTCCTTGCCTGAGCCCGGGCGGCGATCATGGGGGCATAGCGGACGACCCGGCGGTTCAGCGTTGCATGATCCGCCACGACGCCCCGCTCTGCCCGGATCGCCTCAAGATCGCGGTAAGACACCGTATGGCGGAGGTAGAAGAAGACAGCATGAACAATGATCGACCGCGGAAACTGAGCACCCTTGAAGTCGATCACCTGAAATGCCTCTGTCTAGCAACATTGCAAGTCTCCTCAAGTCCCTGCCACACCCACAAAAGCCAAGGAAACAAAAGTTTGCGACAGAGCCACAACCCTCAGGAAACCTACGGAATTGGCATGGAGGATACCTCTGTCGCCTAGGCGGTCGCGGCGCGCAACGGTCATGATTTCGGCAGATTGGCCAGAATATATTCGACAGCCCATTGCACGCCGCCGCCGTGCTGCAAGGCGATCGGATACATTCGTGGATATTCGGGTGCCGCGTTGTCGGGCGACCATTCTGCCGCCACAGCAAACCATGTCATCGGCATGGCCCCCGCCTGAATCATCCGCTGGCACGCCCGGTCATGCGACTCGGGCGTAAGTCCCCCCGACGCATCCGCAACGAAGTAGACTTCATATCCCGCCTTCATTGCCGAGAGTGTGGTCTGCGCCAGACACACTTCGGTCCATAGGCCCGCCATCACCAGTTTTTTGCGGCCCGTTGCCTTGACCGCCGCCACAAAGGCAGGGTCAGCCCAGGCATTGGTGTTGGAGCGGTCGATCGGCTCCACATCGGGCCAAAGCGCGGCCAGACCCTGAAACAGCGGATCTTTCAGCGGTCCCGATTTGCCGTTGATCGTGGTCAGGATCGTCGGCACATTTAGGGCGTGCGCCGTCTTGGCCAAGGCCAGCACGTTGTTGGTCAAATGTTCGGGGCTGATCGAATGGATCGGAAAAGCCACCCAAGGTTGATGGTCGATCAGGCACAGCACCGAGTTTTCGATGGTCAGGTCGTTGATGGTATGCATAGGCCCCCCCGTGGGAAATAATGTCAGACAGGTTAGTGAGACGAAGACGGCTTGCGCGCTTGCCAGATGGTTGCCACAAGCAAGACCAATAGGACAAAGGCCGGAACCGCCGAAGGCTCGCCGAACGACAGGTGATAGCCGATTGCGCCGGCCATGATGGCGATCAGCCCCATTGCAGCCAGCAGACGCGTGCGCGGCACGATCAGACCAATGGCCCCTGCGATTTCGCACAGACCGATGATCAGGCCAAAGATGGCGGGTAACCCCATGTCAACAAAGGGTTTCACCACTTGCGGCACGCCCGCCAACTTGGCCGATCCAGCCGCGAAAAACGCTAGCGCCGGCAGGCAATACAATAAGGCAGACGCGTATTTTTTGACAGGTTCCATGGGTCTTTCCTTCGCGCGTTTGCTAGCACACCCGCTGGGTGTTCCTGCGCTCCTTCAGATACAGCGACAGGCTCCATTTGATTAGATTGCAAATTCAGATATGATTAATGCATGAATGAATGGATCGGCGCAGATATCGAAGACCTTGCGCTCTTTGCGCAGGTGGTGGAGCGGGGCAGTTTCACTGCCGCCGCGCAGCATATCGCCGTGCCGCAATCCACGATCAGCCGCAGGATTTTGGCGCTGGAATCGCGGCTTGGCGCGCGGTTGCTGGACCGCACAACCCGCAGCATCCACCTGACCGAAATCGGGCGGCGCACCTATGACCATGTGCGCGTGATGCTGGCCGAGGCGCAGGCGGCGCGGAATGCGGTGGATGTTCTGACACTGGCGCCGCGTGGTGTCTTGCGGGTCGCCGCACCGGTCTTGCTGGGCCGATCACCACTTCCGCAAATTGTCACCCGCTATCTGTCGCTTAATCGCGAGGTTTCGATGACTTTGGAATTCACCACCCGCAACCTTGATCCGGTCGAAGACGACGTCGACATCGCGATCCGGGTCGACGTGCCGGAAAAATCACGCGCCTGGGTCGAGCCGATCTATGTCGGGAGTCTGGGCCTTTACGCCGCACCGTCCGCCATTCACCCTGCTGCGCCGCCAGCCCCCGACCACCCCGCCGATGTCGCGGGGCTCGAGATTTTCGGGGTGGCGCGGGGGTCGCTGTCGCAGGTTTTGACCTTCACCAAAGGGGAAGACAGCATAGCCGTGCCCGTGGCGTTGCGCCTGCGGGCCAATGACATCTTTGCCGTGATCGAGGCGGCAAGGGCCTGCCCGGTCTACGCGCTGCTGCCCGATTTCAGCGTGCCGGAAGGCTGGACGCAGGTTTGCCCCGACTGGTCGCTGCCTCCGTATCATCTCGTGGCCCTCGCAACCCGTCATGGCCGCAGCCTGCCCCGCGTCGCACTGTTTCTCGAAGCGCTGAAAGACGGAATGGCCCGCATGGGGCCGAGGAGCATCACATAGCCCAAGCCAAGGCTCGCGAAGGGGTTCTGTTGCAAACTTTTGCAGACGTTGAACGGAGGTAAGCTGCGGGCATGACTATGCTGCGAGAGCGGCGAACTGCTGGAAGGCGTTCAGAACACTGGGCGGGATCTGGCCCTTGCGGATCATGTGCGCGGCCTCGATCCCAGCTATGGTTGCGGCTGCGGAAGTACCGCATGGAACGGAAAGAATACGCCCCCAGAGTCTGAAGGCCCTTATGGTTAACAACGACCTTGCCGCTAATGAGACCAAGGCGCGTGCGTAACCCAATCAAGGCCACGGCCCGCGAGCCGATCAACAGGCCGGATACATATGGGGTCTGATGCCGGAGGGGGCAGGATCGTATCATAAGGGTTTCATGATCGTTTCGGCCACCTGTATTCGCCTGTGAGCAGGATGTGGGCCCATCCGAGGGGCGAGATGTGAGCCAGAAGCTCGGGCGAACAGTCGAGACCGGCGCGGCGGCGGGTTGTGACGGCCTGCCCGAGATGCTTGGTGTTCCAGTAGATGATGATGGCGGCGAGCAGGTTGAGGCCTGCCATTCGGAAGTGTTGCCCTTCGGCTGTGCGGTCGCGGATTTCGCCTTGGCGGCCGATGCGGAGGGCGTTTTTCAGCGCGTGATGCGCCTCGCCTTTGTTCAGCCCGATCTGGGCGCGGCGCTGCATGTCGGCGTCGAGCAGCCAGTCGATGATGAAGAGCGTCCGCTCGACCCGTCCGATTTCCCGGAGAGCAACGGCCAACTCATGCTGTCGGGGGTATGCCGCGAACTTCCGTATCAATTGGCTTGGCGGCATGACGCCCGCGACCATGGTGGCGGCGCTGCGCAGGATGTCGGGCCAGTTTGCCGTGATGAGCGGCTCCTTGATCTTGCCGCCGATCAGCCCCTTCAGCTCTTTGGGACAGGCCGCCGGGTCGAAGAGATAGAGGCGTTTCGACGGGAGGTCCCTGATACGGGGGATGAACCGGAAGCCCAAGAGGGCGGTGACCGCGAAGACATGGTCGGTGAAGCCGCCCGTGTCGGCATACTGTTCGCGGATATTCTGGCCCGCGCCCGTCATCAGCAGACCATCCAGAATGTAGGGTGCTTCGTTCACCGTGGCCGGGATGGTCTGGGTGGCGAAGGGGCCGAACTGGTCGGAGACATGGGTGTAGGCCTTCAGCCCGGGCTCATGGCCATATTTGGCGTTGATGAGGTTCATCGCCTCGCCCTGTCGGGTTGTCGGGAAGAATTGCCCATCACTCGATGCCGTTTGTCCCGCACCCCAGAACCGTGCCATCGGCAGCGCGGACTGCGCCTCGATCACCTTTGCCAGAGCGCGCGACATCGCCTCGCCTTCAACATGCCATCGCGACAGGCGGGAGAGCTGGAAGTAATCATGGGTGTTGGTGGCGCCCGCCATCTTGCTGAGGCCGAGGTTCAGCCCCTCGGCGAGCAGCACGTTCAAGAGGCCAATCTGGTCCTTGCACGGCACGCCTGTATGCAGATGGGTGAAGGCTTCGGTGAAGCCAACCTCGTCATCCACTTCCAGCAACAGATCCGTGACCCTGATTTCCGGCAGGCGCTTGTAGAGGTCGAGGACCATGGCATCGGCTTCTTCGGGAACAGCGGCGGTCAGGCGGTCGATCTTCAGCACCCCATCCTCGATCGACCCACCCGGAATAGCCCCCGCCTTTGCAGCCCGCGCCAAGCGACGCAGGGCGTCGGACATTCGTGCCTTGCGGTCGGCGAGCCAGGTATCGGGCTCAAACGGCATGACCAGCTTCGGCGTGGCGCGGGCAACCTCTACCGGAACAAGCGCCTCCTTCAGATCGCCATACCGCCGGGAATGGGCGAGCCAGACATCTCCCGAACGAAAGGCCTCGCGTAGATGGAACAGGACTGCGACTTCCCACAGACGGCCCCCGTCATCCTCGCCACAAAGGTGGCGTTGCCACTTCGATCCCCGGCGCAGAAAGGCCATGGAGCGGGTGGCCGTCACATCTGTGCCAGCAACGATCTTGCTGGCCGCCAACAAGGGTTCCGCCACGGGTGCTGCCTGAATGTCGACTGCTCGCAGCATGCGCGGCGCGTAGCGACGGAACCGATGATACCCGTGGCTGACATGGGCCAATGGGTCGGCGGCCAAGGTGTCGGTCAATTGGGCCGCTGTCGCGACCAGCCCCTTGAGGGACAGCCAGCCACCGGCATTGCCGACAGCCTCCTCGAGCGATGCACGATCTTCATGGGCTTCCAGCAGCGCCGAACCGAGGGTGGAAAAGGCCTGCAAGGTCTCCTTCAGGGCCAATTTTGCGTCGCTTGCGCGAGCGTCACTCCGGGATTTCGCCTCGCGCCAAGTCTTGCCGACGATGCGGCCATGGGTCTCCACAATGGCGTCGGCAAGGGCGCCGCGCCATTCCAGGACGCAGACGGCAAGGATGGCGAGACGGCGATCACCAGAAATGTCTCGCAAATCGCCCGCGAAGTATCGCTCGCCCTGCCTGCGAAGGCTGGCAATCCGGTGCGGCGGCACCCCAGCCAGAACTGTCTCGTTCGGCCCAAGGCGTTGCAGGAATTCCAGCCGATCCAGCAAGCGGTTCATGTCGGCCGAGTTCTGCCCGGCCTCGAATTGACGCAGCCAGACAAACCGTGTCACCGATCCGCCAGTATCTTCTGTCAGCAAGGCGTCGAGACGCGTCCGCATGGCATCGTCCAGCCGCTGCGCGATCCGGGACTCGATCCGTCGCTCAGCGGCAACAAGGGCGTCTGCGCACAGGCGCTCGATGATCGTGACCCCGGGCAGAATGGTCCGGGCCGCACGGCACTGCTCGACAAAGCGCCGTGCCAGATCCTCATTCGACCGGGCGGTCTCCGCCACATCGTCCAGCCAACACTTGAGATCCCGCGATCCTCGGCCTGTGAACATCTTGTAGCCGTAGATTGCCCGCAAATCGATAAGGTGCCTGCGGCGCGTGACGTCTGTTTCGGCATAAGAGCAAAGGTCCTCAGCCTTCTCGCCCAGTTGCGCGGCAATGAACTTTGCGATGTTGAGGGGGATCACTTCGCCGGGTGACAAAAGCCTTCCAGGATATCGGAAGGCACAAAGCTGCAAGGCAAAGCCAAGGCGATTGCGCGACTGACGGCGGCGTCTGATCTGCTCAAGATCGTCGTCCGAAAGCGTGTAGTGGTGCAGTAAGGCCGCGCTCTCTGTCGGTAGGTCCAGCAACGATGAACGCTGACGATCGGTCAGAATTTGCCGTCTTGGCATTGAGCGCGTCTCACTTAATCATTAGTCTAATCAGGACAAATACCTCACCAACAGAATCAGCGACTTACAACCGGAAAGTTCCCGGAGGTTCAATTGGGACAGCGCGCGGCCCTTTATGCTCGGGTATCGACCTCGGACCAGTCATGCGAACGCCAGTTAACCGACCTGACGGCTTTCGCCGCACGTGGCGGGTATGAGGTGGTTGCCACCTTCACCGAGACCGCCTCGGGCACCCTGGCAAGCCGGGCCGCGAGAAACCGGATACTCGATCTGGCTCAGGCCCGCGACATCGATGCTGTTCTTGTGACGGAGCTTTCACGCTGGGGGCGGTCAACGCAGGACCTTCTCGATACCCTTCACCGGCTCGCCGGCTGGAAGGTTTCCGTCGTCGCCATGAGCGGCATGACCTTCGAACTGGACACCCC
>CALRMS020000090.1:0-8171 GCA_943369275.1 Rhodobacter maris
AGCCGGTCGCGCAAGGCCACCGCTTCCCGCGAGAGGACGGGCGCTCCGTTGGCATCTGTGAGCGGGATCGCAAGCGTGCTGCCGTCTTCCTGCTCGACCAGCTGCATCTGATGCACCGGGAACGCATGCATCAGATACCCCATGACGTAATATGCCGCGTCCGCGTTATGCAGAGCGCGGCGCTTCATGTCGTTGATATCATGTTTCATTTTGGGATCTCCACTTGGCATAATCATGATGCCTCTGCTCTCAACCGCAGAAGGACACCCCGACATGACCTCCCCCTCCCAACTCTCCCCCCGGCGGCACAACCGCCGGAAGCGGAGGCATGCTTACAGCAGAGCCGTTTGGCCGTTATGGTCGGTGGGAGGGGACAACTAGGCGGAAATCACAGGTGGTGGATCGAAGCGGCACAGCAACAGAATTGGCGAGGGTTCGGGCACGGCTGGCCGAGCTGGATGCGGAACAACGTCAACTTTTGCAGGAGCTTTCGGCGCTGGAGGCCCGGGAAACCGCAGAAATAGCTGCACAGGCCAAACGTCCGTCTTTTGAGAATGCCCCCGTCACCAATATGTCGACGTCAGGCGAAAAGGTCGAACTGTTCCGCACCCTGTTTGCTGGCCGCCCGGACGTGTTTCCGGTGCGATGGGAAAACCGCAAGACAGGACGCGCCGGGTACTCACCCGCCTGCTTCAATGAATGGGTGAAAGGCATCTGCGGAAAGCCAACCGTCAAATGCGGGGACTGCAAGCATCAGCGGTTCATACCTCCCGACGTCGGCATCATTGAAAGGCACTTGCGGGGCGGCGACGGTCATTCGGCTGACTTCGTTGCGGGCGTTTATCCTTTGCTGCGGGATGATACCTGTTGGTTCCTGGCAGCAGATTTTGACAAGGCCTCTTGGGCAGAAGACGCCAGTGCCCTGCTTGCAACTTGTCGGACGAAGGGTGTGCCTGCTGCACTGGAACGGTCCCGATCGGGCAATGGGGGCCACGTCTGGATACTCTTCGCCGAACCTGTGTCGGCTCGGGCGGCTCGGCAGCTTGGATCGGCACTGATCACAGAAACCATGGAGAAACGGCCAGAGATCGGATTTGCTTCCTATGACCGCCTCTTTCCGAACCAGGATACGATGCCCGTGGGCGGCTTTGGAAACCTGATCGCCCTGCCGCTGCAGCACAGTGCCCGGAGGGTCGGCAATAGCGTCTTTCTCAATCAGGATCTTCAGCCATACGACGACCAGTGGGCGTATCTGTCGACACTGCCACGGATGTCCGCGGAGGCGGTGGCCGATCTTGTTGCGGCTGCTGAGGCTTCTGGTCAGGTACTGGCCGTCCGGATGCCGGTTGATGATGAAAACGCTGACGAGCCCTGGAAAATGTCGCCGTCGCGACGCGCGAAGGCAAAGCCTGCGGACGTGGTGGTTCCTCCAAACATCAAGGTAACAGTCGCAGATCAGGTCTACATTGATCGAACCGGGCTGCCCTCTGCGATGATTGCCCAATTGGTACGGGTCGCAGCTTTCCAGAACCCCGAGTTCTATCGGGCGCAGGCGATGCGGCTGCCCACCTTCGGAAAGCCTCGCGTGGTCTCCTGTGCCGAGCTGCATCCGCGCCACGTTGCCTTGCCTCGAGGCTGCTTTGACGAGGCGGTTGAAGTCCTGACCGAACACGGTGCGCAGGCAAAACTGGACGACCAGCGCAGCGATGGAACCCCGCTGCCGAACACGGTTCAGTTCCTTGGTGAACTTCGGCCGCCGCAACAACGCGCCTTCGAGTCCCTCACCGGGCATGATACTGGCGTTCTTGCCGCGACCACTGCCTTCGGCAAAACCGTCGTCGCGTCGGCCCTGATTGGTCATCGCGCCCGAAATACGCTGGTTTTGGTCCATCGTCGGGAACTTCTCGACCAGTGGGTTGAGCGGCTGAAGACCTTCCTTCAGATCGACCCCAAGCAAATCGGCACAATTGGCGGTGGACGGCGGAAGCCGACAGGCGTGATTGACGTGGCGCTTATCCAGAGCCTGGTCAGAAACGGCGAGGTCGACGACATCGTGGCTGACTACGGTCAGTTGATCGTCGACGAATGCCACCACCTGTCTGCGGCGAGTTTTGAACTCGTCGCGCGCAGAACGAAGGCGCGCTATGTGGTCGGTTTGTCGGCAACGGTCGCTCGAAAAGACGGGCACCACCCCATCATCTTCATGCAATGCGGCCCTGTACGGCATCAGGTTCATGCCAGATCGCAGGCCGCTGAAAGCGGCATTCGGCATCGGGCGCGCGAGCGTCACACGCGGTTCAAACTGCCTGAAGTGCTTGCGATGGCGGAACGGCCATCGATGCCCGCGATCTATGCCGCTCTGGCTAACGACGACGGTCGAAATGATCAGATCTTTGATGATGTGCTGAAATCTCTTGAGGCGAAGCGGTCACCGATTGTGCTGACCGAGCGCAAAGACCATCTGGATTATCTGCAGCAGCGGTTCTCCAAGTTCGCGAAGAATCTGGTCGTGCTACGGGGTGGCATGTCGGCAAAAGACCGGAAGTCTGCCGCCGCCGCGCTGAATGTCCCCTATGACGAGGAGCGGTTGATCCTGGCGACGGGACGCTACATTGGCGAGGGCTTTGACGACCCTCGGCTCGACACCTTGTTCCTGACGATGCCGATCGCGTGGAAGGGGACGCTTGCGCAGTATGTTGGCCGTCTGCACCGACAGCATGACGGCAAGAAGGATGTTCTGGTCGTGGATTACGTCGACAGTGCTGTGCCTGTGCTGGCGAGAATGGCCGCAAAACGGCGGTCGGGATACCGTGCACTTGGCTATGTGATGGAATAGCAGCGCCCCACCCTGTGCGGGACGCTGCTAGTATGTGGGCCAGCAAGATCTCAGGACGGTGCGATGGTCATTGCCGGGTCTTCGTACTCGTCGCGGCCGCAAGTATTGCCATCAGCTTGTCCGACGGCGGCCGAAACTTGCCAGGCTTGATCAGTGGGGCATGATGCGCATCGAGAAGGGCCAACTTCTCGGTCGGGTCCGCGCGCAAGTACATCTCGGTCGTCTGGAGGCTGGCATGACCCAGCCAAAGGGCGACCTTGCGGACATCACCTGTAGCCTGCAGCGTGTGCATGGCGCAGCTGTGCCGAAGCACATGCGGGGTCACGTGCTTGTCGGCAATCGAAGGGGCCGTGCGTTCCGCCACGACGACATGTTGGCGAAGCCGGTAGGCAAATCCATCCCGCGTCATTGGACCACCATCGCGGTTCAGGAACAGTTCCGGCCCGACATCGTTGGGACGGACGGCCAGCCAAGCCCGAATGGCTGCTTGCGTCTCCTTCCAGAGCGGCAGCACCCGCTCCCGACGGCCCTTCCCAAGCACCCGGATATTTGCGAACGAGCCCCGCGGGAAATCGTCCATCCGAACAGCGAGAAGTTCAGACGCCCGCAGTCCTGCGGCATAGGCCAGGTGAAGCATCGCCCGATCACGCAGCCCAGCCGGCGCTCTGCCGTTTGGGGCTGCAAGCAAGGCGCGCACCTCGTCCTTCGTCAGGTAGTCGATCAGCTTTACATCCGCGCGTTTGACGGGCAGCGACCTGATCATCATCGCCTGTTCGAGGCAGGCTGGACGCCTTGGTTCAAGGAAGCGGAAAAACGCCTTGATCGCTGCCAGCCGGGCATTGCGGGATCGCACGGTATTGGCTCGACCCTCTTCGATGTGCTCGAGAAAGGCCCTGATCAGGCTGACGTTGAGATCCTCGATCGCAAGGTCAGAAGGCTGTCGTTTAAGGCGTGTGGCCGCAAACCGCAGCAAGAGTGTGAACGCGTGGGCATAGGCGGCGATGGTATGTTGGCTGGCGCCACGCTCATCGGGCAGATGCTTCTGCAGGAAAGCCGACAGGTCCGGCGCGAGCGGGGTCATGCTGCACCCCCGATCCACGTCTCTTCCGCCCTTGCCGCGATCATTTGCAACAAGACGGGGGTGGCTTCGAGATACCAATAGGTATTGGCGATATCGACATGGCCGAGATAGGTGCTCAGGGCCCGCATGTGCCGCAGGACCGACTGCAAATCGTTCCCGCAGGTCTCCGGGGACCGCACCGCGAAGGTATGGCGCAAATCGTGTAGCCGGGGGCCGGGACCAGTCGGATTGCGGTAACCGAGCTTGCGCACGATCCGTACGAAGACCACGTGTGCTCTCGTCGCTGTCGGTGCGTGACCGTGCCCGAGCACGAAAAGGTCATGACCGGCATGACGGACGATGCGCCGCTGACCGAGATAGCGCTCCAACGCTGCACGGGTCGAGTCGTGAAGAGGGACGAGGCGGCTTTTGCCAAATTTACCCTTGCGGATCATCAGGCCGTCCTCCGTCAGGTCATCACAACGCAAGGACAATGCCTCTGAGATGCGAAGACCTGTCGAGGCCAGCAACCCGAACAGCGTGTGATAGGTCTGTGGGCTGATCGGGGACAGGCCCGGAACCAGTAGTGCCTCCGCGAGAATGCTGCTGATCTGGTCTTGCGAAAGGATGTGGGGCGCAGGCCGGCGGCGCCTTGACCGGCCGAACAATCCTGCCACTGGCACCTCGTGCTGCGCGTCCTCTGCATGCAGGAACATCGCGAAGGCGCGGGCCTGATCATATCGGTTTTGCGCTGAGTTGGGCGTGGCCGCCCTGCCTGCCCACTCGAGGATCAGTGACGCGGTTACATGCGGATCGGTCCGGTCAGCAGCAAATGCGGCGAACTCGCGCAAGGACCTCTCATGATTGGCAAACCCCTTTCCGAGGGCGCGATGCAGGTTGATGTAGCGGTCGACATGGCGATGCATCATGCTGCGTACCCCGGCCAAGGCTGGGCCACGGCCCCCAGCATATCGACATCGACCTTGGCGTAGATTGCGGTTGTGTCGCGTGAAGCGTGGCGCAGCGCGGCCCCAATCTGATCCAGTTCCGCCCCACCGCGCAGCCATGTCGAAGCCAGCGAATGCCGAAACGCATGTGCGCCGGAGGGCAGGCCCACGAACCCGCCGCGGGAAAGGACTCGAGAGACGATACCGGCGATCTCGGCCGATGAGCGAAATGGGGTGAAAGGGGCTTGGACGCGTAAGAAGACCCGATCGGATGTAACCACCGGGCGGGCGTCCTCGATGTAGGCGAGCAGCGCATCACCGACGTCTTGCGGCAAAGGCATAAACACCCCACGTCGGCTTTTGCCGTGCAATCGCAACCTGCTCGCGCGCCAGTCGATGTCGCGGAGATGGAGTTGCCAGATATCGCCAGCCCGGAGGGCCATCCGCGCGAGAAGCAGGATGATGGCGCGGTCCCGCACCTCAACCGCGGTGCCTGTGCCGCAGGACGCGACGATCTCTTCGATGGTCGAAGCCGGGATCGTCTTTGGGACGGTCGAAAGCCTGCGTCGCACCCCTGACGGCACCGCAAGAAGCAGCGACGGAGCACACAACCCCTCGCCGATCATGAAGCGCAAGAATGTGCGCAAGACTGATATCGTCATGCGGACTGACGATCGGGAGCGGTCCTCGCCTTGATCCAGAACGATCGAGCGGACGGCCGCAGCGGTGATCCCCTGCGGTTCCGATCCAAGCTTCATCAACCAGCGGCCCAACTCTTGCTGATAGCGCCTGATCGTCTCGGACGTGGCGCCGCGCTCCCGGCGCAGCCAAGTGGCAAAATTGGCGACGCGTGGATCGGCCGGTAGTTCCGTGGACACGGCCACTGGGATTACCCCCTCCTCTCTGAGGAAAGACACGAAGGCGCGGGCACCTCGGCGGCGATCCCTATTGCCGGTGCCCTCGACCCGCTTGCCGCGTTTGGTCTTGATCCCGCACTGGCAGTCGTGATGTGCAAACTGCTCGATCAGGTCGTTATCAATATGGTCGGCCGGAATACGTCGCTGTAGAGCCCATTCCGCAAAATGCCGCGCCTGGCACATGCGTGAGTTGTAGGTGACCTTGCCGTAGCCTTGGCCAGCAAGGCACGCGGAAAAGCCGGTCAAATGCGGGCCGAGCCGGGCAACCTCGTCTGGAATGGCCACATGGCCGGTATCTTCCAGATAGCGAAGAAACCTCCGGACCTCGGTGATGTAAGCGGAGTCCCGCAACTGCGCGGCGCTATAGCGGCCGCACCGGCAGCGATGTCGCGAAAAACGACTGATCGCCGCAGTATCAAGATCCCTGATCGCGATATGCCGGTCGGCGACCCACTTCAGGAAATGCCGGGCGGCGCTGAGCGCGCCAGCAGACAAGTTGGGATTATCCGCAAGATAACCGGAAACAAGTGCTTGGCCGCTGACAGCCCCGGCGGCTGCCGCGCTGCCGGGGTGAGAGCTGGAGGGGGAGGTCATGTCGGGGTGTCCTTCTGCGGTTGAGAGCAGAGGCATCATGATTATGCCAAGTGGAGATCCCAAAATGAAACATGATATCAACGACATGAAGCGCCGCGCTCTGCATAACGCGGACGCGGCATATTACGTCTTATCCGGAACTCCGGATAAGACGTATTCCCTAGGGGCCAACATGGCTTCGGTCAGCTCCTCATCCGGCTCCAGCGCCTCGATGCGGCGTGAGAGGATGGCTTCGCCGGTCGAGACAATCTGCACCACCGGGGCCCAGCCTTCTTCCAGATCGCGGCGGATCGCATCGAGGACGGTGGGCATTTTCAGGCCCAGAAGGAGGTGGCCGAAGAAGCGCTGCTTGGTGCTCTCGAAGGCGGAGATGGCGGCCGCCTTGGCCGAGCCTGCGCCGGTTTCCCCCTGCCCTTCCGGCGCAGTGATGCCGGTGGCCTCAAGGGCCGCGCGAAGGTTGGCGTGGATCACCTGGAACGCCTTCGCCCAGGTGTCGTAGATCGTGATCTGATCGGGGCTCAGCTCGTGTTCGAGCACATCGTATTCCACGCCTTCGAAGGAGAGGGCGCGGCCGTGTAGAGACCAAGGGCTTTCAGGTCGCGGGCCACCACTTCCATGGCCGCCACGCCGCCCGCTTCCATCGCCTCGACAAAGGCCTCGCGCGAGGGGAAGGGATAATCGGGTCCGGCGCCCCAGAGACCCAGCCGTCCGGCATAAGCGAGGTTGGCCACCTGCGTGGCGCCCGTGGCAGAGACATAGAAGATGCGGGCGCGTGGCAGCCCATGCTGTAGGCGCAGGCCCGCAAGGCCCTGTTGGGAGGGTGCCGTGGCGCCGCGCTCGGTCTCCCCGCCGCCGGCGTTCTGCATGGCATGGGCTTCATCGAAGGCCACGACGCCGTCGAACTCGTCCCCGAGCCAGTCGAGAACCTGAACAAGGCGGGTGCGGCCTGACTGGGCGACTGCGCGCAGAGTGGCATAGGTGGTGAACAGAATGCCTTGCGACATCGGGATGGGTTCATCGGCCGTCCAGCGCGACAGCGGCGCGATGTCGGTGGGGGCACCGCCAAGATCGGTCCAATCCCGGATGGCATCCTCGACCAGCGTGGCCGAGCGAGAAATCCACAAGGCCTTGCGGCGGCCAGCCATCCAGCCTGCGAGGATGAGGCCCGCCACCTGACGGCCCTTGCCGCAGCCGGTGCCATCACCGAGGAAGTAGCCGCGCCGAAACGCATGGGCTGCCGGGTCGCTGTCTGCCCGCACGAGGCGGCCCTGATCATCCAGCATGAACCGGCCCGGCAGATCCTGCGCGAAGCTGGTCTCGGCCATCAGGATGGTCTCGATCTGCGCCTCGGACAGGCGGCCATCTGCGAGCAGGGCCTGCGGCAGGCGGACGGGAACTGTGGAGAGGTCTGGCACGGGCGGGGCAACGGAAGCCATGGCGAGGCTTTCGACCAGCGTGGTAGGATGGGGCTGGGCCCCTTCCACCATCAGGCGCTGCGGGCGATAGCAGGCATAGACGCCGGAGATCGCCTCGTTCACGCGCGGGGTTTCCAGCGCCGTGACGAAGAGCGGCGAGGCCGGGGCTGCTAGAGCGGGCAGTCCCGCAGCGAGGGGGCTGCGGCGGGGCAGGAGCATGCCGGGGGATCTGGGCGCGGGTTTTGCGGCCGGGCGGGAGACAGGGCGGGAGACAGGGCGGGAGACAGGGCGGTAAACAGGGGACTGCGCCCGCGACGTGACCGGCAAAGGCAAGTCGTGGATGCATTCCAACCGCTCGGGCAGGCCGTCGGCCAGCCGCGCCATGGCCTCGGCGGGGGAAGA
>CALRMS020000091.1:0-7918 GCA_943369275.1 Rhodobacter maris
CAGCGCCACGGCCGAATTCGCCTGGAACCACTGGAAGCCCCAGGTGCTGCACTGCCACGACTGGCACACCGGCATGATCCCGGTATGGATGCATCAGGACCCGGAGATCAGCACGGTCTTCACCATCCACCTTCTGCAACTCGGTCCAGATCGCCGTGATGAATTCCTGCGCCTTGCCCGTGCAGGTCGGAAGGAACACGCCCGACGCCTTGAACTCTTCCGGGATCACCACTTCCGGCGCGGTCTTCATGTCCTCGGGCATGAACTCTTCCGATCCGGCAATCCCGTTTGCATACCGCGCAAAGGACGAAATCATCGCGGCATTCTCGGGCACCATGATGAAATCCAGGAACTTGTAGGCTTCCTCCACATTCTGCGCATCCGCCAGCAGGGCCACGGAATCCATGAACAGCGGATAGCCTTCCTTCGGGTATCCATAGGCCACAGTCGGGTTCGCCAGACGCGCCCGCATCGTGGACCCGTTCCAGTTCACCGATCCCGCCCAGTCACCATTCGACAGCCGCTCGGTCGCGCCGTAATCCATGCTGATCCAATGCGGTTTCGCCGCGACCAGCAGATCGCGCGCCTTCTTCAGCACCTCGGGATCTTCCGAACAGGGCTCGCCGCCCGCATACATCGTGGCCATGGCAAGGATGTCGTTCATCTCCGGCACCACGTTGATCTTGCCCTTCAGCTCATCCGGCACTTCCAGAAACACCGCGCTGGTGTTGATGTCGCCCGGATAGACGGCCGTATCCACCGCCACGCCCGTCGATCCCCACTGCCACGGAATCGTATGCGCCCGGCCGGGATCCCAGCTCACATCCGCCCATTCCGGCGCGATATTGGCCTTGTTCGTCAGCTTGGATGTGTCCAGCTCGACGATCAGCCCCTTCTCCACCCAGATCGGCACATAATTGGCCGAAGGCACAACCAGATCGAACCCGTGACCGCCCGCCTCGACCTTGGCCAGCGCCGTGTCGTTGCTGTCGTAATCCGTCACCGTGACGGTGATGCCCGTCTGTGCCTTGAACTTCTCCAGCAGTTCCGGGCTGGTATAGTTGCCCCAGTTGTACAGGTTCAGTTGCCCTTCCGCCTGCGCCATGGCCGTGGTGGCCATCAGCAGTGCGCTTGCCGTCATCAGTTTTTTCATCGCAGTCGCTCCCAGCTTGGTTTCGTTTCTTGTTTCCGTTCAGTCCCGTTTCCGCGTCAGCAGGAAAAAGGCCGTCAAAAGCACCACCGTCAGCGCCAGCAGCGCGGTGGATATCGCATTCACCTCGGGCGTCATCGTCCGGCGCAACTGACCCAGCATGTAGGTGGGCAGCGTATCCTGACCGCCCGATTTCACGAATTCCGTGATAATCACATCATCCAGCGAAATCACAAAGGCCAGCATTGCGCCCGCCAATATCCCCGGCCCCAGCAAGGGCAGCGTTACATGCCGGAACGTCTGCCAAGGCGAGGCATAAAGGTCCGTCGCCGCCGCCTCCAGCGACAGGTCCATCCCCTCCAGCCGCGCCCGGATCGGCAGATAGGCAAAGGGGATGCAAAAGGCCGAATGTGCAAGGATCAGATAGCCCAACCCCTGATAGCCTGTCGCCACCTTCACCATCCCGAACAGGATCATCAGCGCCACCGCCGTAACGATCTCGGGCACCATCAGCGGCTGGTTGATCGCCACATAGATGAACGTCTCACCCCGGAACTTCGCCCGCCGCGTCGTCCCCAGCGCGGCCAGCGTCGCCACGGTCGTCGAAATCCCCGCCGCGCAGACCGCGATCAACAGCGACCGCCCGGTTGCATCCTTCACCGCCTGATTGTTCCACGCATCCGCATACCAATGCAGCGAAAACCCTTCCCAGACCGCAATGCTGTTGCCCGCGTTGAAGGAAAACGCCACCAGCGTCGCGATGGGCAGATATAGCATCACAAAGGTCGCTACTGCCACCATGGCAAAGCCGGGAATACGCGCCACCTCGAACCGCCGCTCAGCCATGCGGATTGCTCCCCCGGTTCGCGGCCCGCACATAGATCAGCAACGCCACCGTCACGATCACCAGCAGCGTCACTGAAAGCGCCGCCCCCAGCGGCCAGTTCCGCCCCGCCAGAAACTGCAATTCGATGAAATTCCCGATCATCATGTTCTTGCCCCCGCCCAGCACGCGCGGCGTGACATAGGCCCCCAGCGACGGCACAAACACCAGAATGGACCCCGCGATGATCCCCGGCTTCACGATCGGCAGGATCACCCGGCGCAACACCTGCCAGCGCGTCGCGTAAAGATCATACCCCGCCTCCAGCAGCCGCATGTCGAACCGGTCAATCGCCGCGAACAGCGGCAGCACCATCAGCGGCAGATAGACATAGGCCATCCCGATCAGCACCGCCGTATCGGTATAGATGATCGCCAAAGGCTCGTTGATCACCCCGGTCCACAGCAGGAACGTGTTCAACACCCCCTCGGTCCGGATCACTTCCATGATGGCAAAGGTCCGGATCAGCAGGTTGGTCCAGAACGGAATGGTGATCAGGAACAGCCACAACCCCCGCTGCTTCGCAGGCCGCGTCGCGATGAACCAGGCCGTTGGAAAGCCCAGCGCAAAGGTCACCGCCGTCGTCATCAAGGACAATTTGACCGACCGCCAGAAGATCGACAGATGCGCATCCGCCAGCCCAAGCGTGCCATCAAAGATGTCGCGCGTGAACACCATGCTCACCCAGCCATCCCAGCTGAATTCCCAGACCACGTTGCCGTATTGGCCGGGCGTCAGAAAGGAATAGATGATGATGATGAACAGCGGACCAATGGCCGCCACCGTCAGCAACAGCAGGGCAGGGGCCGATAACAGCCACCCGTTCCGGGCCGATTGCTTCTGCAGGCGCTCCTCGGCGGCGCTCATCGCCTCAATCCTCCAGAACCTGCGCCGCGCCAGGCGCAAAGCGGATGCCCACCGCCTGTCCGGGCTCAATCCCCGCTTCGCCATTGGCCGGGCTCTGCAGCCGTGCCACCACCTCTGTTCCGTCCGCCAGCGCAAGGTGGCAATGCGTATCCGTCCCGAAATAGACCTGAAACTTCACCGTGGCCGCAATCTCCCCCGCCTCGCCTGCAGCCACCAGCCGCACCTGCTCGGGCCGCACCGTCAGCGTCACCGCGCCGGGGCGCGATGTGGCGACCTCCACCACATCCCCCGTGGCCAGCCGCACCCCGCTCGGCACCACCGTGGCGGGCAGGAAATTCGTCTCGCCGATAAAGCTGGCGACAAAGCGGTTCACGGGCCGGGTATAGATCTCCTTCGGGCTGCCCACCTGCTGCAACTTGCCCGCGCTCATCACGCCGATCCGGTCGCTCATGGTCAGCGCTTCTTCCTGGTCATGCGTCACGAAGATGAAGGTGATCCCCGTCTCCGTCTGCAATCGCTTCAACTCGACCTGCATCTCCTTGCGCAGCTTCAGGTCCAGCGCGCTCAACGGTTCATCCAAAAGCAGAACCTTCGGTTGCGGCGCCAGCGCCCGCGCCAGCGCCACCCGCTGCTGCTGCCCGCCCGACAACTGGCTGGTCTTGCGCCCGGCCATCGCCTCCAACTTCACCAAGGCCAGCATCTCGGCCACCCGCGCCTGCACCTGCGCCTTGGGTCGCCCCTGCATCGTCAGCCCGAACCCCACATTCTCCGCCACGCTCAGATGCGGAAACAGCGCATAGCTCTGGAACACCGTATTGACCGGGCGCCTGTTCGGGGGCAGTTCGGTGATGTCGGTTCCATCCAGCAGGATCGACCCGCTGGTCGGCATCTCGAACCCCGCAATCAGCCGCAACAGCGTGGTCTTGCCACAGCCCGACGGCCCCAGCAGGGTAAAGAACTCCCCCTTGCGGATCTGGATCGAAACATCGTCCAGCGCGCGCACCGCAGTATCGCCCTGGCCAAAGGCCTTGACGGTATGCCTAGCCTCGATGGTGACAGCTTCGGTCACTCTCTGGCGCTCCCCATTTGTTCGTTTGTTCTTTTGATCATATCTGAACGGGCGAATCCCGGCTTGGCAAGCGCTAAGAATCCGTTTTCCCTGCCATCGGGGCCCGCGCCCCGGCCCAGGGCACCGCCCGCTCAATTTCCGCGCAAAGCGCGATCAGGTCTTCATCCGCGCCAAAGGGCATCGCCAGATGTACTCCGATGGGCAGATCCCCTTCGGACCATCCCAGCGGCAGGCTCGCCGCAGGCTGCCCGCTGGCATTGAACACCGCGCAGAAGGGCGAATACTCGAATATGCCGCCCGGCCCGATCCGATAGGCCAGATAATCCTCGGTGTCGTGATTGAACCGCCCCACCTGCGCAGGCGGCTCCGCCAGCGTCGCCGACAGGATCACGTCAAACTGGCCGTCGAACACCCCGGCCATCTGGCGGCCAAAGGTATGAATCTCGCCCACAGCCTCCAGATAGCGTGTCGGATGCAGGCTTTCGGCATGGGCAACAGCGCCGCGCGACACGCCCTCCACCAGCCCCGCCGCATCGCGCCCCTTCAACGCGCGCCGTACCCCCAGCGCGGTGCCCACCCCCACGATATCCGTCCAGGCCCGCATCATCATCGGCACATCCGCCTGCGGCCGCCCCGGCTCTACATGATGCCCCAGGCTTTCCAGCAACCGCCCCGCCTGATGCACCACCGCCCGCACCTCCGGGTGGATCGCCGCCCCGGTAAAGGTCGTATCACAGATCATCACCCGCATCCGCCGTGGCGGGCGGCTGATCGCATCCGCATGGCTGCGCAGCAGGGCAGGGGCCACATAGGGTGCCCCCAGATCCGGCCCCGCGCAGGCATCCAGCATCACCGCCGTATCCCGCACCGACCGCGTCAGGAACCCGTCAATCGCCATCCCCGCCCAGCCTTCGCCGACATAAGGCCCGTCCGGCAACCGCGCCCGTGTCGGTTTGAACCCGAACAGCCCGCAATTGGATGCCGGTATCCGGACCGATCCCCCGCCATCCGACCCGTGGGCCATGGCCACGATCCCCGCCGCCACCGCCGCCCCCGCCCCACCCGAGGATCCGCCTGGCGTGTGATCCCTATGCCACGGGTTGCGCGTCGGCCCGCCATAGACCGCCGCCTCCGTCGCCGCGCCGATCCCGCCCTCCGGGCTGGTCGTCCGCCCGAACGTCACCACCCCCGTCGCCCGGATACGCGCATAAATCGATGAATCACGCCCATATCGCGTATCGGCCAGCAGCCGCGACCCGTTATGCGATGGAAAATCCACGGCCTCGCAGCCCAGATCCTTCAACAGGAACGGCACCCCCATGAACGGCCCCTCCGGCAGGCCCGCCGCGATGGCCCGTCGCGCCACCTCTTCCTGCATCAGCACCACCGCATTGATCGCTGGGTTGCGCGCCGCCACCGCCGCCAGCGCCGCGTCGAGCAACTCCGAAGGCGTCACCTCGCGCGCTGCAACCAGTTCCGCCAACGCTGTCGCATCCCGCGCACCCAGATCGCCGATCATCGCGCTCTCCCCGTTCAGTCTTTCTTCATGCTGGACCGGGCAGGATGCCGGGGTCCAGCCCCATACCGCCACCCGCGCGTCGCTTTCCGCCCCGCGCAGCGATTTTCGCCGAACCAAGGGTTAACGCGCCCCTAACCGCCCGTTCGAAGCGTGCATACACTTTGCTGCACAGGATGCTGCACGGCTTGCTGCACACCGGGAGTCCGGTATTCAATAGCAAAAACAGTGGCTTATCTGGAATTTGCCCGCACCCCACATCCTCCGCAGCCCACAAACGGCATCCCGCATGTCAAACCCGACAGGCGCAAAAATATTCCATTGACAGCAAATCCAGCCGCTCTATGCAGGATGTGCCTTCGGTTCCGGCAGCGATGTCGGATGAAAAGGGAACGCGGTGCAAATCCGCGGCTGCCCCCGCAACTGTAAGCGGCGAGTGACGGTGGAATATGCCACTGGGGTCATCCCCGGGAAGGCCCACCCGAACCCAGACCCGCAAGCCAGGAGACCTGCCATGGTGATCACCCTTTCCGGGCGCGGGGCGCGTTCGGGGCGGCGGACTTTCCGCTTGTGGTGACGATCTCACCGTCGGCGGAAGGGGCGCAATCCTTTCCCAAGACACATGTTTTTGTCAGGGCCGCCCGCGGCCCGCAGGAAGGGAAACAGGCATGCAACGCCTCTCCGTCTCACTCATCGCACTCCTCGCGGCACTTCCGGTTCAAGCGCAGACGACCATCGAACTCGATGAAATCGTGGTCACGGCGAACCGGACAGCCCTTGCCGCCAATCGCACTGGCAGCTCGGTCACCGTAATCGACCGCGCAACCCTCGAACGCGCTGGCGACCAGACCATCGCCACTTATCTTTCGCGCGTGCCCGGTGTGCAGGTCACTAGGAGCGGCCCCGCAGGAACCGAAGCAAAACTGCGGATTCGCGGGGCAACGCCCCGATACACAGCCGTGTATGTTGATGGTGTCCGGGTTGACGATCCGACCGGTATCGCAACGGAATTCGATTTTGGAACCCTACGCACCGATGACATTTCCCGTATCGAGGTGCTTCGCGGCTCACAATCCGCGCTTTACGGCGGTTCCGCTATTGCCGGTGTGGTGAATATCACCACCAACCGGGCTGAGGAACCGGGTTTCACCCAGAGCATTGCGGTAGAAGCAGGCAGCTATGGCACTGCCGCTGCGTCCTACAGCCTCGGTTATTCCGATGACCGCTGGTCCGCCGCGCTTACACTGTCAACGTTCAAGACCGATGGCTTCTCCGCCTATGACACGCTTCCGCGCACCACCGGACTGGAAGATGATGGCCTGACAAGTCGTCGTCTCAGCTTCTCCACAAACTACCGGGTCAATGACGTCCTGACTGTTGGGCTGAACGGTTTCATTGGTTCGTCCAAAGCGGAATACGACGATTTCGGTGCCGATGCGCTGAACCGGACTGATAAAGCAGAGCGCAGCCTTTCCACCTATGCAGAATGGGATTTGGGGGCGACACAGCATGAACTTCGCCTGTCTTCCTTCGAAGTGGATCGTGACCTGATCGAACCGGGTGGGTCAGGCGGCTTCTTCTATGGCGAACGCCTGTCCCTCAGCTATCAAGGCACGACAGAACTCTCTCAGGCCGTCACCTTGGTCTATGGCGCTGATACGAACGAGGAAACGGCCACGAGTTCGGCACAGCCAGGCGGCCAGACGACGCGCGTCAGCGGTGTCTTCGCGCAGGGCATCTGGTCTCCCTCTAGCGATATCGACGTTTCGGCGACCCTTCGCTTTGACGAGAACAATCGCTATGGCAGTTTCACCAGCGGCCGGATCGCAGCCTCATGGCGTCCTTCCGAAAGCCTGACCCTGCGTGGTGCTGTTGCACGCGGCTTCCGCGCCCCTTCGCTTTATGAACAATTCGGCGACCCGCGCTTTGGCATCGCGCCCAACCCCAACCTGACGCCGGAACGCAGCAAGAGCTATGAACTCGGCATCGATTACAATTGGGCCAACGGCGCGTCTGTTTCCGCGACGGCGTTTGCACTTGATACGGAAAACGAGATTGGTTTCGGTGCGAACTACATCAACGTGGCTGGTGTTTCCAAACGAAAAGGTCTGGAACTGGAGGCCCGTCTCCCGGTCTTTGGTGTAGCAGAACTTGGGATGGCATATACATATACTGATGCAAAACGGCCCAACGGCACGGCAATCCCCCGGGTCCCCCAACACCTTTTCAACCTGTCGATTGATGGCGAGCTCACCGAAGGTGTAACCGGCAGCCTTGCCGTCAGACACGTGGCTGGGCGTCCGCGCGATGGGTTCCCCGCACGGGATATGCCGGATTTCACCGTAGTCGATGCCAAGATCGGCTATGAACTGACAGAAAATGCCGAGCTTTCGCTGCGCATCGACAACCTTTTCGACGAGGAATATCAGGAAA
>CALRMS020000092.1:0-7846 GCA_943369275.1 Rhodobacter maris
CCCGCGCCCCGCTCTTGCGCGACACGGATCGCCACCGCCCCCGCCACGCCCAAGGGCAGCATGTAGAGAAGGCCGCCGATGGATTGTGCCACCTGATTTCCCGCCAGCGCGACGGTGCCGAAGGCGCCGATCATCAGCGTGGCCACCCCCACCGCAGCGGTTTCCACCACATACATCATGCCCAGCGGCGCGCCTTCGCGGGCGGTGGCCTGCATGTCTGCCAGCGCCACCGTGCGGCGCAGACGCAGCCGCCGCATGGACGGCGCATAGCGCCACCACAGGAAGGCCGCGACCAAGGCCAGCGTTTCGGCAAGAAACGATGCCAGCCCCGCCCCGGTCAGCCCCAGCATGGGCAAGGGGCCGATGCCCCAGATCAGCGCATAGTTCAGCGGCACATTGATGATCACCGCCAGAAAGGCAAAGGCCGTGCCGAGCCATGGCTTTTCCACCGCCTCGAACGCGGATTTGAAGGCGGTCAGGATCGAGAAGGGCACCATGAAGGCCGCGATGAAGCCCCAATAGGCAGGCATGGCAGCCAGCACTTCGGCAGGTTGGCCCAGCAGGGGCAAAAGCGGCCAGATCGCGGCCATGATCGCCGCAGCCGTGACCCCCACCACAGCGCCCAGCGCAAGGCCCGACCGCAGGATCACCGGGATATCGCGACCCGCGCCCGCCCCGTGGGCCGCGCCGATGCGCACGGACAGCGCAGACAGAAGGCCATAGATCGCGGCATAGAACAGCACCGCCACCGCCCCCGTAAGCCCCACCGCAGCCAGCGGCACCGCGCCCAGCGGTGCGAGCATCAGCGAATCCGTCACCCCGATCAGCGTGGATGCGGCCAGACCGATGACAATCGGCAGTGCAAGGCCGACAAGGCCCGGCACCTGATGCCAGATCGCGTTGATCCTGTCGCGCCGCAGCACTTGCCACCTCATTGGATTTGACATACGGTCCGTATGTGGACCCCCCTTAACTCGGATACGGGCCGTATGTCAACCGGATCACAGACTGCCAGTCCCCAACCGCGCCCTGTCCCGCGTGCCGAGGCCGCGGAACTGACTGCGGCGCGACTGATAGCCACCGCGCGCCGCGCCTTTGCCGAGCAGGGCTTTGCGCAGGTATCGCTGGATGCGCTGGCCGCAGAAGCCGGCGTGACGCGCGGTGCGCTGCACCACCATTTCACCAACAAATCCGGGCTGTTCGAGGCCGTCTTTCGCGCGGTGGATGCAGAGATCGGGCTTGAACTGGACCTGATCTATGATGCCGAACCTGATCCGTGGCACGCCTTGCGCGCCTGTTATCACGCCTATCTCGACCTCGCTCTGCGTCCGGACCGGGCGCGCATTCTGCTGCGGGACGCGCCAGCCGTGATGGGGGCGCGGGCGATGGAGATTCTGATGGCGTCGGGCTTTGCGACGATTGTCGAGGATCTGGATCGACTGATTGCGTCGGGCAGAATTTCATCCCTTAACCCCGAAGCGGTGGCCCATATGCTTAATGGGGCCGTGATGGCGCAGGTGCTTTGGCTGGCGGATGGGGATCGCCCGGATCCCGCGCGGTTGCGCGCGGCCCATGCCGTGTTGGACGCGGTGTTTGACGGATTGAGCGCGGCTTAGGCGCGGCGGGCCACGGCGGCCGGGGCGCCACGGCGACCGGCGGCGAAACCGGCGACAGCATCCCCAAAGGCGGTGAACAGCGGGCGCGACACGGGATCGCCGGCCGCGTTCCATTCCGGGTGCCATTGCACCGACAGGGTGAAACCCGGCGCATCCTTGACATAGATCGCTTCAGGCGTGCCGTCGGGGGCTTCGCCATCGATCACGATGCGGGGGCCGGGGCGCGCAATACCCTGGCCGTGCAGGGTGTTGGTCATCACCTCTTCCGCGCCCATCAAGCGGTGGAACGCACCGCCCTTGGAAAAGCGGACGGGGTGGCGCAGGGCGAATTTTTCCTCGATCGTGCCATCCGGGGGCATGCGGTGGTTCATCCGCCCCGGCAAATCGCGAATTTCCGGGTAGAGCGTGCCACCCATGGCGACGTTTACCTCTTGAAAGCCGCGACAGATGCCCAGGAAGGGCTGGCCGCGTTCCACACAGGCGCGGATCAGTGGGAGCACGATGGCATCGCGGCAGCGGTCAAAGCAGCCATGGGCGGGGGTTTCATCTTCGCCATATTCGCTGGGGTGGACATTGGGGCGCCCCCCCGTCAGCAGGAAACCGTCACACAGATCCAGAAGTTCATCGACCGTCACGAAGCGCGGATCGGACGGGATAATCAGCGGCAGGCATCCGGCCACGCCGGCCACGGCCTCGGAATTCATGGTGCCGCCGGCATGGACCGGGTATTCCTGATTGATCAGGTTCATGTTGCCAATGATCCCGACCACAGGTCGGCGAGGGGCGCATGTTGGGGCGCGTGTCATGGGACCGTCATTCCTTTGTTGGAATAAGGATAGGCGGCCTTGCTGCACAAGCAAAGGGGATAAGCACGTAATCGCTGTGCAACCGCGCAGGCTTTTGGCGCAGTCAGGGCAGACCCGCCACGCCTTGCCTGCAAAAGACCCGAAACAAAACTCGCGTCAGCGTGACTTGCCTTCCGGCCACCGGAAGGTTGCAGACTGCCGTAAACTTCCCGGAACTGGAGACGACCATGAAACGCCTGACCCTTGCCGCCAGCCTTGCCCTGATCCTTGCGGCACCTTTCGCGATCACGGCCATTGCTCAGGAAGCGGACCATGATGCCCATGCCGGACATGCGATGTCTGGCAGCGAATCCGCTGCCACGATGGCCTACATGGAGGCCAACGCGAAGATGCATGCCGGGATGGACATTCCCTTTACCGGCGATGCGGATGTGGATTTCATCCGCGGCATGATCGCCCATCATCAGGGCGCGATCGACATGGCCCGGGTCGTGCTGGAACATGGCAAGGATGCCGAGGTGAAGAAACTGGCCGAAGAAATCATCGCCGCGCAGGAGACCGAGATCGCCTGGATGACCGAGTGGCTGGCAAAGAACGGCGGTTAAACCGCGCCTTTGCCCACCACGGCCGCGGCGGCCGCAAGGCCGCCCGCGCCAAAGGGGATGGACAATGCGACCATCCCCGCTTCCATCACCGCCAGCGCGCCCAGCGTCATATGGGCGTTCACATGCCCCATATGCGCCACGCGCAGAAAGCCGTGATAGGCCGGGTCGCCGGGCGGGGCCATGCCCAGACCGATGCCCAGCGTGACGCCCGCCTTGTGCTCGGTCCAGTCGCGCAGTCGGGTCGCGTGGGGCGCGCCAAAGCGCGCCGCCGTGACCGACCTGCCGCGATGGGCGGGATCGGCCACGTTCAGCGCAATGTCGGGATTGCCCGCTGACCAGCAATCGAACGCCGCCCAGACGGCCTGCGCCAGCACCTCATGCCGGGCCCAGACGGCGGGCAAGCCTTCCTCATCCAGAAGCATCGTCAGGCTTTCGCGCAGACCGAACAGGTGATGGGTCGGCGCGGTGCCGTTCCAGTACTGCCAGAATTCGGTGCCATCGGCGCGCGGCGTCCAATCCCAATAGGGCGTGCGCAGGTCCGAGCTACGGCAACGTTCGCGCGCCTTTTCGGAAAACCAGACAAACCCCACACCGGGCGGGACCATGAGCCCCTTCTGGCTGGCGGCCACCATCACATCGACGCCCCACCCGTCCATATGAAACTCATCGCAGCCGAGCGAGGCGATGCAATCCACCGCCAGCAGTGCGGGATGGCCCACGGCATCCAGCACCGCGCGCAGGGCGGGAATATCGGTGCGGATCGTGCTGGCCGTATCGACATGGGTGGTCAGCACGGCCTTGTAGCAATGCGCCTTGTCGGCCCGCAAAGCGGCCTCGACCCGGGCGAAATCGACGGGGGTGGAGCGGCCGAAATCCAGCACCTCCACCTCAACCCCCAAGGCGCGCACGCTTTCGGCCCAGGACAGGCCAAAGCGCCCCGTCGCCAGCACCAGCGCGCGGTCGCCGCGCGAGAAGAGGTTCATGTTGGCCGCTTCCCACACCCCATGACCATTGGCGATATAAAGCGCGACATTCTGCGTTGTGCCTGCCACGCGGCGCAGATCGGGCCAGAGCGTTTCCACCATGGCCGGCAAGGCGCCATCATAGATGTTCGGCGCGGCCCGGTGCATGGCCGACAGCACCCTGTCGGGCATGACCGACGGGCCGGGGATGGCAAGGTAAGGGCGGCCATTGGCAAGCGTCATCGTCGTCTCCGCTTAGGGTTCGGCCCCAATGGCTATGCCTGCCCGCCGGGAAGGTCAACCAGACCCCCGGACGGACGAGTGGGCGGATGGATGGGCGGGCGGGTCGCTTGCCCAAGGGGCGCAATCGCGCTAGTCAACGGGTGTAACTGGCCCTGCTGCGGGGCCCGCCAAGCAAAGGCCGCCCTGCCCCGTGCCCGATCCGCACCCCGATCCGCAGATTGCAGCCGCCAAGGCGCATGTCAGCCAACCGATCGACCGCACGGGCGATGGCGATGCGGCCTATGCCTCGCGCCCGCTGTTCGGGCGGCTTTGGGCGGGCTATCTGCGCCCGCATGTCTGGCTCATGGCGGCAGCCTTTGTCGTGATGTCGATCGAAGGCAGCACGCTGGGCCTGCTATCGTGGATGATAAAGCCACTGTTCGATTCCGTCTTTGCGGCCGGGGGTGAGGCATCGCTGATCTGGGTCGGCGTGGCGATCCTGGGGCTGTTCCTGCTGCGGGCGGTGACGACGGTGGTGTCGCGGTCGCTGCTCACGATCATCTCGATCCGCATCGCATCGGCGATGCAGGTGGACATGCTGCGCCATATCCTGAAACAGGATGGCGGGTTCTTTCAGCGCAACCCGCCCGGCGCGCTGATGGACAGGGTGCAGGGTGATACCGGCGCGGTGCAGGGCATCTGGCAGACGGTGATCGTGGCGGCTGGGCGCGATGTGGTGGCGCTGATCGGGCTGTTTGCGGTGGCGCTGTCGATCGACTGGCGCTGGACGCTGGCCGCGCTGGTTGGCGCGCCGCTGCTGATCGTGCCGTCGGTGATCCTGCAGCGCTATCTGCGGCGCAAATCGGCGCAGATGCGCGATGCGGCGGCGGCGCGGTCCACCCGGCTGGACGAGATTTTTCACGGTGTGAACGCGATCAAGCTGAACCAGCAAGAGGTCTATCAGACCGGCCGTTTCATGCAGATCGTGCGCCTGCTGAACCGCACCTATACCAAGGCCGTTGTCGCAGCGCAGACCATGCCCGCGATGATCGATATTGTAACCGGGGTGGGTTTCTTTGCCGTTCTGATGCTGGGCGGCCGCGAAGTGGCGTCGGGTGAGCGGACGGTGGGGGAATTCATGTCCTTCTTCACCGCCATGACGCTGACCTTTCAGCCGATCCGCCGTCTGGGCGAACTGGCGGGGACATGGCAGATCGCAGCGGCGAGTCTGGAGCGGATCTTTCGCCTGCTGGACACGGACACATCCGAAGATCGGCCCGCCAAGGGCGCGACACTGCCCGAGGGCGTGCCGGGGATCGAGTTGGCCGATGTGCACTTTGCCTATCCCGGCGTGCCGGTGCTGAACGGACTGAGCTTTACTGCGGAAGCGGGCAAGATGACGGCCATCGTCGGCCCATCCGGCGCGGGGAAAAGCACGGTGTTCCATCTGCTGACAGGGTTGGCCGAACCTGATGCCGGGGTGATCCGCATCGGCGGGCAGGATGTGCGCGGCTTTACCCTGCCCGATCAGCGGTCGCTGTTTGCGACCGTGTCACAGGATACGGCGCTGTTTGATGAATCCCTGCGCGAAAACATCGTGATGGGGCGCAATGGCATTTCGCCCGATGATTTGTCGAATGTGGTGCGGGCTGCACATCTGTCGGATGTGGTGGCAGGGATGCCGGCCGGGCTGGACAGCCCCGCCGGGCCGCGCGGATCGGCCCTTTCGGGTGGGCAGCGCCAGCGCGTGGCGATTGCGCGCGCGCTGATCGCGGATGCGCCGGTGCTGCTGCTGGATGAGGCGACATCGGCGCTGGATGCGCAATCCGAGGCGGCGGTGGCGGCCGCGCTGGCGGCGCTGTCCAAGGGGCGCACGACGCTGGTGATCGCGCATCGCCTGTCGACCGTGCGCGAGGCGGACAGGATCGTGGTGATGGACCGGGGCCGCGTGGTGGAACAGGGCCGCCATGATGAGCTGATCGCGCGCGGCGGGTTGTATGCGGGTCTGCACGCGTTGCAGTTCAAGGATTGACGCATATCTTGGCGCGGCAGGAGGCGGCGATGACAAGCAAGATGGCGACTGGCAATATGGCAACTGGCGAGGCGGCAACAGATCGGCGGGTGGTGGCGGTGGCGGGCGCGGATGCGCTGCCCTTCCTGCAGGGGCTCGTATCCAATGATGTGCTGCCGCTGGGCAAGGGGCCGGGGATCGTCTGGGCCGCACTGCTGACGCCGCAGGGCAAGTATCTGGCGGATTTCCTTGTTGTACGTGCTGGCGATGCGTTGCTCTTGGACCTGCCCGAGGTTCTGGCCGATGCCACGCTGCGGCGGTTGGGCATGTATCGCCTGCGCGCCGATGTGCAGCTTGTCCCTGCCGCCCTTCATGTGCATCGCGGGTTGGGGGATGCGCCCGCCGATGCCTTGGCCGATCCGCGCCATCCTTCGCTTGGGTGGCGGGCCTATCGGGCCGAGCCGGGGCATGCGGCGGTGATCGACTGGGATGCCATCCGTGTGGCGCATGTGATCCCAGAGACGGCGCGGGAACTGGTGGTCGATGACAGCTACATCCTTGAGTCCGGGTTCGAGCGCCTGCATGGCGTGGATTTCCGCAAGGGCTGTTACGTGGGGCAAGAAGTGACCGCGCGGATGAAGCACAAGACGGAGCTGCGCAAGGGGCTGGTCCGGGTGCAGGTGACCGGTGGCGCGGGCTTCGGCGATGAAATCACGGCGGGCGGCAAGCCTGCGGGCACGCTGTTCACCCGGTCGGGCGACCGCGCCATCGCCTATCTGCGACTGGACCGGGCGACAGGGCCGATGCAGGCAGGCGATGCGGTGGTGATGCTGGACGCGGACCAGCCGGGCTGATCGCCGGCACCCTCATGCCTTGGCCATCGTCCAGCCATAGGTCGCGGCGAAATGCGCTTCAAGCGCGGCCACGACCGCATCATTGCCCCCTTCCCGGTTGAAGGCGCGCCAGAGGCTGGGGCCGCCCTTGGCCACTTCGGGCAGGGCCGCCCCCTGCCCCACCACCTGCGCCATGACGCCAACCCGCGCCATGTGCCAGCGCAGCCAGAGGTCATCGGCCGTGGGGGCGATGGTTTGCGCGGTGGCGGTATCCATCACATCGACGGGGAAATCGCGCCCGGAATACAGCACCCCGTCCTTGCCGATGGGAAGCACGCGCAGCGCGGGGCCATCTGGCAGGGGCGCGCCGAACCAGCGGCCATAGCCCGCCACCCGCGGGCCTTTTCGCACGATTGCGTGCCCGCTCCATGCGGTGACGGCACCTGTGGCCTGCCGCCCCGCCGCGAGCCGCGCCAGCCAGTCGGGGGGATAGAGCGTGTCATCATCCGCCGTTATCACCCAGCGATCCGTGCCTGCGTGATGCGCCGCCCATGGCAGGATCTTGCGGTAAGGGCCTGTGTTTTCTACCCAGATCACCTGCACACGGTGGCCGTCGATCAGCGTGGCCAGATCGGCGGGCAGATCGGTGATGCCCTGATCGAGCAGGTAGGGCGTGCGGGACAGGTGGATCAGCACCCGCGCGGGGGCCAAGTCCTGCGCGAGGATCGACCGGATCACGGGGGCAAGGCTGTGGATGCGGGGGCTGATCGTGGTCAGGCTGACGTCGATTT
>CALRMS020000093.1:0-7840 GCA_943369275.1 Rhodobacter maris
GTCGCGCCGCGCCACCGTGCCACCCGTGGCAGGGACAATCCCCAACAAAGCACGCAGCAGGGTCGACTTGCCCGAACCGTTGGGGCCAAGGATGGTGACAATCTCGCCCGGTTGCACGGTCAGGCTGACATCGCTCAGCACCGGATGCCCGTCCAGCGCCACCGACAGGTGGCTGGCGGTGATCAGTCCCGTCATTCTGCCGCCCCCTGGCAGGCGGGGCAAAGCCCCAGCGCCTCGATATTCGACCGTTCGATTACGAATCCCAGCGCCGCTGCCGCCGAATCCAAAGCCGCCCGCACCGGGGCGGCGGGGGCCTCGGCCACATGGTTGCACTGGCGGCAGATCAGAAAGGCCGGGGCATGCGCCTCGCCCGGATGCATGCAGGCGGCAAAGGCGTTCAGGCGGCGGATGCGATGGGCAAGCCCATTCTCGACGAGAAAATCCAGCGCGCGATAGGCCACAGGGGGCTGATTGCCGAACCCTTCGGCGGCCAGCCGTTGCAGCACGTCATAGGCGCCCAGCGCGCGGTGCTCCTCTAGCAGGATTTCCAGCACCCGCCGGCGCACCGGCGTCAGCTTCACCCCCTGCGCCAAGGCCAGCGCCTCGCCCCGCGCCAGCACGTCATCAGCACAGGTGCTGTGGTCATGCCGCGCAAAGGCAACCTCTGGCGTGGCGGCGCAACCGGGGCAGGCGTCGGAATGGGTATGGGAGTGCGACTGCGCCATGGGGCCCCTTGACATGTTATTTTATAACATACATAGCCCCCGTGACCAGCACAGGAAGGGCCATCCCGATGCGTTATATCATATCCCCCGCCGTTGCCAGCCTCGCCTTCGCCATGCCCGCCCTTGCCGAAGTGCCCAAGGTCATCACCGATATCCACCCCGTCCATGCGCTTGTGGCACAGGTGATGGGCGATCTGGGAACGCCGGAACTGCTTCTGGAACGCGGCGCAAGCGAGCATGATTTCCAGCTGCGCCCGTCACAGGCGGCGTCCTTGGCGGATGCGGATCTTGTGGTCTGGATCGGCCCTGAACTGACCCCGTGGCTGGACCGCGCGTTGGATGGCATCGGCGAAAGCGGCGCGCGCCTTGGCCTTCTGGCCGTGCAGGGAACCGAAACCCGTGCCTTCTCGGAAGATGGCGCCCATGCGGGCCATGATCACGGAGCCGAGGAAAAGGCAGCCGCAGACGACCATGACCATGGCCACGACCATGCCGCCGAGGAGAAGGCAGCCACCGAGGATCACGACCACGGGCACGGGCACGAAGAAACCGCAGAAGCCGCACATGACCATGGGCATGAAGAAACCGCGTCGGCAGAGCATGACCATGGCCACAGCCATGACGGCGCCGATCCCCACGCCTGGCTCGATCCTGCCAATGCGCAGGTCTGGCTGGCGGCCATCGCAGCGGAACTTGGGCGCCTGGATACGGCGAACGCCGCGACCTACACCGCCAATGCCGAATCCGCCATCGCCCGCGTTCAGGCGCTGGATGCCGAAGTGGCGCAGATCCTGGCCCCGGTGCAGGGCAAGCCGCTGGTCGTCTATCACGATGCCTATGGCTATTTCGCCGCACATTACGGGCTGGAGGTTTTCGGCTCGGTCGCCCTTGGTGATGCCACCGCACCTGGTGCCGCCCGCCTGTCGGAATTGCGCGCGGGGGTCGAGGCAGGCACCCCCGTCTGCCTGTTCCCCGAGGCACAGCACGACCCCGCGCTGATCACACAGCTGGCCGAAGGCACGGGCGCAAAGGTGGGCGCGGCACTTGATCCGAATGGCTCTACTCAGGAACCCGGACCGGGCGCCTATGACGGGCTTTTGCGCAGCCTTGCCCAGGCCATGGCAGATTGCGTCGCGGCCACGCCCTGACCAATGCACTTGACCGTTCCCTCGACAATCTCCACCACTGGCGCAAGACGGAGACGAGGGGACGAATGGTGGATCGGCAGTTGGGGATATCCCCGTTCGGCGTTACGGCGAATGGCACGTCCGTTCAGCGTGTGACCATCGGGCGCGACGGGTTGTGTGTTTCCGTTCTGACCTGGGGCGCGGTATTGCAGGGTGTCTGGCTCGAAGGGACTGAACGCAACCTGACGCTGGGGTCGGACAGGCTGTCCGATTACGAAGGCACGATGCGCTATCACGGATCGCTGATCGGCCCGGTCGTGAACCGCTTCACCGATGCCCGTGCCCCGATTGCCGGGCGCGTCCTGCGGTTCGATGCAAATCAGGACAACCGCCATTGTCTGCATTCCGGCTCTGCCGGAACCCATCTCAAGGTCTGGCGTCTGGCCGAAGCGACCGAAGACGCCGTGCGTCTGGAACTGGACCTTCCCGATGGCGAAGGCGGCTTTCCGGGCAATCGCCGCGTGACCGCCGCGTTTCAGGTGGATGGGGCCAGCCTGCACCTGCGGGTGCATGTCACCACGGACCAGCCCACTTTTGTGAACTTCGCCAATCACAGCTACTGGAACCTCGATGGAACGCCCACCTGGGCCGGTCACCGCCTTTGGGTCGATGCCCCCTATTTCCTGCCGACCACCCCGGATTTCACCCCAACGGGCGAAATGCGTCCGGTCGAACAGAACAGCATGGATTTCCGCAAGACCCGCCGCATCGACCCCGACAGCAACCCCTTCGACAACTGCTTTTGCCTGTCCGATGAACCCGGCCCTCTGCGCGAAGCGCTGCGCCTGAACGGCCAGTCCGGCATCGGCATGATCGTCTCTACCACAGAACCGGGAATTCAGGTCTATGACGGGCGCAACGCCTTTCGCCCCGGCAGACGCGCCTATGAAGGCTTGGCGATCGAGGCGCAGGGTTGGCCCGATGCGCCCAACCATGCGGGCTTTCCCTCGATCCTGCTGGAACCCGATGCGGAATATCGCCAGCACACTGTCTGGCGCTTTACCCGCGGTTAACCGTCCACCCCACCTGTTCCGGCACTCCGGAACCACTCCACGATGGCCGCACGTTCGGCCGGTTCCATATAGCTCAGGTTGGCGGGCGGCATGGCATGCGACAGGCCCGATTGCAGATAGATCCGCCGCGCCTCCTGCGCGATCTGTCCGGGCGTTTCCAGCACCACGCCCTTTGGGGGCCAATACATCCCCTCCCATACGGGTTCCGCAGCATGGCACATGGAACAGCGCCCCTGGACGATGCTGACCACATCCTCAAACCCGCTGGCCGAAGCATAGGTCAGCGCCGCCCCCGACAATTGCGCCTGATCCCCCTCCCCCGACCGCAGCGCCATCGGCGCAGTCGACAGCCAGGCGATGATCAGGAACAGCACCGCAGTCGCCGCCCATGTCCAATGCGGGCTGCCCTTGCGCGCGTGCTGGGTGTTGAACCAATGCCGGATCGTGACGCCCATCAGGAACACGAGGCTCGCGATCAACCAGTTCCATTCCGTCGCAAAGACCAGCGGGTAATGGTTCGACAGCATCAGGAACAGCACCGGCAGCGTCAGGTAATTGTTATGCGTGCTGCGCTGCTTGGCGATCTTGCCGTATTTCGGGTCGGGCGTGCGCCCGGCCTTCAGATCGGCCACCACGATCTTCTGGTTCGGGATGATCACCATGAACACATTGGCCGACATGATCGTCGCCGTGAACGCCCCCAGATGCAGCAGCGCCGCACGTCCCGTGAACACCTGCGTATAGCCCCAGGCCATCACGACCAGCACCGCAAACAGCGCCACCATCAGCATCGTCTGGTTCGCGTTCACAAAGACCCGGCACAGTGTGGTATAGATCCCCCAACCCAGCGCCAGCGACCCGACAGAAATCGCCACCGCCTGCCAGACCGCCAGATCCATCACATTGGCATCGATCAGGTAAAGATCCGCGCCCAGGTAATAAACCAGCACCAGCATCGCAAAACCCGAAAGCCAGGTCGCATAGCTTTCCCATTTGAACCAGGTCAGGTGTTCGGGCAGCCGGTCCGGGGCAACCAGATATTTCTGGATGTGATAGAACCCGCCACCATGTACCTGCCATTCCTCGCCATGCGCTAGCTCGGGCATGCCCGGCGCCTTGCGCAGCCCAAGGTCCAGCGCAATGAAATAGAACGACGATCCGATCCAGGCGATGGCCGTGATCACATGTGTCCATCGGGCGGCAATCTCGACCCATTCCCACAACACGGCCCAATCATAGATGCCTTCCATCGGCGCGGCTCCCTTGGCTTTTGTCGAAAGGCTATACCGGGCGGCATTCGCCTGTTAATCCTTCAAATGCCCAATCACTTTCAAACCATGGCAAAGAATGGGGCTTGGCCGCGATGTCCTATGTGAACAACATCAGAATGTTCGTGCGTGTCTATGAATTGGGCAGCATGAGTGCGGCAGCGCGGGATCAGCGCTGTTCCCCCGCGGTCGCCTCGGCCCGCATTTCGGAACTGGAAAAGCATCTGGGCGTGCGCCTTTTCAACCGCACCACCCGGTCGCTGCAACCCACCGAGAATGGCCGCATCTTCTATGACGGTGCGCGCAAGGTGCTCGAATCGATAGACGAGGCCGAAGCCGCCGTCATGGATGTCACCCAGAACCCGCGCGGCACCATCTTCGTTGCCGCCCCACTGGGAATCGGGCGGCGCTTCATCGCGCCTCATGTTCCTGCGTTCAAGGATCAATACCCCCAGATCGACGTCCGCCTGCGCCTGTCCGACCGGGTGATCGACGTTACCGCCGAAGGGCTGGATATCGCCTTCCACCTTGGGATCCTTGAGGATTCCACTCTGAAGGTCCGGCTCGTCGCCGACTGCCCCCGCATCCTTTGCGCCGCACCCGCCTACGTCGCCCGGCGCGGCATGCCCACTGACGGTGCCGCTCTGATCAACGACCGGCATGATTGCCTGAACCTGCGCTTTCCCGGCGCGAAAGAGTTCCAATGGAACCTCGCCACCGCCGAAGGCCCGCGCCGGTTTGAAATCACCGGGCCTTTTGAATCGGACGATGGCGATGTCCTCACCGGCTGGGCGCTGGACGGCTGGGGCATCGTGATGAAACCGATTTTCGAGGTGGCCGAACACCTGAAAGAAGGCCGCCTCGTCCCGGTGGCGCAGGCCACCCCCCCGCTGCCCACGCAGCTCTCAGTCCTGTCCCAACACCGCCGCCTGAAAGACCCGAAGGTGCGGTTGTTCACCGATTACATCATCGCCCGCATCAAATCCGATATGGCCGCCCGCATGACAGGGCTACCCGCCTTTGCCGCATGATCCTGCAAACGGTCCATGACAGCCCGCCGTGGCACGTGGCCCTTGCTCCCGGCGCAGGCGACGACCTTGTGATCGCCTTTTCAAGCATCGGCCACGATGCCACCCGCCCCCCATCGCCGGAATTCGTGGCATCTGCCACCCATGGCGGCAGGCGCGCGCTGTTCATTACAGACGCAAGCCGCAGCTGGGGCCTTGAATCCGGCTTCGCCCCAGCCGTCCAAGCCGGCCTTGCCGCCGCAGGCCCGGCGCTGCGCCGCCTCGCGATCGGCTCCTCCATGGGCGCGGTCTGCGCCCTGCGCGCAGCCCGGCTTGCCCCTTTGACTGCCGTCCTCGCCTTTGGCCCGCAATCCACCCTGAACGATCCACGCTGGCAAAACTGGACCGCGCGCCTCGGCACCCCCGCCCCACCCGCCCTTGCGCCGGGGATCTGGCACATCCTCCTCCACGGCCTCGCCGATGACCGCGAACAGGCGCTTGGCTTCCCCGCTGCTCCGGATGTCGACCACATCCTCTATCCCGGAATCCGCCATTCCGACCTGGGCCCACATCTGAAATCCAAAGGTGCCCTGACCGGCCTGATCGACGCCGCCCTCGCCCACGACCGCCGCCGCCTATTGCGGATCACCACATCCACAGGTGGGGTTCAGCGCCGCAAAAGTATGGGTCTGTGACACAAGGCCCGGAATTTGCCGTTCCTCCGTACACAACCGCAAGGAGAACGCGCCATGACAACACCTGCAAACCGCAAGAAGCGCCCCGCGCCTACCGCGCAGCCTGCCAAGGCCCCCCGCCCCGCCCTGCGCCAGCTGATCGCCGCCCAATTCGCCGCGCGGACCGTCAGCCTGCCCCGGATGAACCACCCCGCCTGATCACGACCCGCGATAGGTGGAATAGGCAAAGGGCGAAATCAGCAGCGGCACATGATAGTGCTGCGCCGCATCCGGCACGCCGAACCGGATCGGGATCTCGTCCAGAAACAACACCTCGCCTCCCGACTGATCACTGGGCGCCTGCCCGCTGGCGCGCAGATAATCGCCTGCGCAGAACACCAGTTCATAGGTGCCCGCGGTGAACTGCGTCCCCGTCAGCATCGGCGCATCCGTGCGGCCGTCGGCATTGGTCACCGTCTCGGCGATCTTGCGATGGGAATTCCCGCTTACCCGATACAGCATGATCTTCACGCCCGCCGCAGGCTTGCCCCGCGCCGTATCCAGAACATGGGTCGTCAACCGTCCACCGCTCATGCCGGCCTCCTTTGTTGCCGCCCCATCCTAACCCCAAACGTGCCCCACAAGCGACGGCACAGCACCCGATAAGCACCTTCTGGCATTTTTTGATAAAGCCTGCCGGAAAAGCGGCCTAAGCTGCCGCAACCTATGACAATCGGGGAAGATTCTGGTGAACCGCTATCCGCGCGATTTCCGTGGCCATGGCCCCAACCCACCCGATGCCAAGTGGCCGAACGGCGCCAAGATCGCCATATCGCTGGTGCTCAACTATGAAGAGGGGGGCGAGAACAATATCCTCCACGGCGATGCACAGTCAGAGGCATTTCTGTCCGACATCGCCGGTGCCGCCCCCTGGCCGGGGCAGCGCCACTGGAACATGGAATCGATCTACGATTACGGCGCCCGCGCGGGGTTCTGGCGGCTCCACCGCCTGTTCACCCAACGCAACCTGCCCGTCACCATCTATGGCGTCACCACCGCCCTCGCCCGCAACCCCGAACAGGTGGCGGCGATGAAATCCGCCGGGTGGGAGATCGCCTCGCATGGTCTGAAATGGGTCGATCACCGCGACATGGACGAGGCCACCGAACGCGCCCAGATCGCCGAATCCTTCCGCCTGCATACCGAGGTGACAGGTGCCCCCCCACGTGGCTGGTATACCGGCCGCTGTTCCATGAACACCGTCCGCCTGACGGCGGAAACAGCCCGGCTGGACTGGATCTCTGACACCTATGATGACGACCTGCCCTACTGGATGGAAGCAGGCGATCGCGACCAGTTGGTGATCCCCTACACGCTTGAGGCCAACGACATGCGCTTCGCCACTGCGCCGGGCTATATCGAAGGCGAACAGTTCTTCACCTATCTGCGTGACAGCTTCGACACCCTCTATGCCGAAGGCTTGGATGGCCGCGCCAAGATGTTCTCCATCGGCCTGCACTGCCGCCTCATCGGCCGGCCCGGCAAGATTGCAGGGCTGAAACGCTTCCTCGATTACGCTCAGGGCTTTGAGGGCGTCTGGTTCGCCCGCCGGATCGACATCGCGCAGCACTGGGCCGCCACCCATCCCCACCGCCGCATCGAACGCCCCTCGCAGATGAACCGCGACAGGTTCGTGGAACGCTTCGGCGGCATTTTCGAACATTCCGCATGGATCGCAGAAGGGGCTTGGTCCCTCGAACTCGGCCCCGCCCATGATTGCGCCACGGGCCTGCACAATGCGCTCGCCCGCATCTTCCGCAGCGCAAGCCCCGACCAACGCATGGCCGTCCTGCGTGCGCACCCCGATCTTGCCGGAAAGCTCGCCGCCGCAAAGCGCCTGACGCCGGAATCCACCGCCGAACAGGCCAGCGCCGCGCTGGATGCGCTGACCGATGCCGAACGCGCG
>CALRMS020000094.1:0-7342 GCA_943369275.1 Rhodobacter maris
CAGCAGGAACCGGAACCGCCCGCTCCCCCCCATCGCGGGCGCGGGCGGCAGCGTACCGCCCTCCACCTGCGCCACCAACCCGAGCCACAGCCCCGGCCCGCCCCGCGCCCGCACTGCCACCGCGAACTGCGCCCGCGTCCCAAGCGTCACGTAACCCTGCCGCACCCCGACCCGCAGCCCCGGCATCTGCCCCTCCAGCCGCGCCACCAGCGCCGAGAATACCTCCGCCCCCTCTCTGCCCAGCACGCCCTCCACCGTCGGCCCCGCGGCAGGTGGCCGCAAGGCCCGCACCACCACCTGCGCCGTCACATGGCCCATGCCCTGCGCCTTCAGCCAGCCCACCGCATCGCCACGGCGCGCGAACGGCCCCGCCGCCTCCAGCGCCGCCTGCCAGGCCTCCAACCCCCGCCCCGTCTTGGCCTCCAGCCCCCGCAGCACCGCCGCGTCCATCGCCTCCGGATCAAGCGCCATGCCCCACCCCCGCCAGATGCGCCACCAGCTTCTTCGCCAGCAGCGACCGCCACCCGAACCCCAGCACCACCCGTGGCAACAGATTCCGCGCCCCGGCAAATCCCGCATGTCGCAGGGTGATGCGCGTGCCCCCTGCCACCTCGGCCAGATCGAAAGTCACCAGTGTTTCAAGCGGCCCGCCCACCCATGTAAACGCCACACGCTCCGGCGCGCGCAACTCCAGCACCTCGCAGCGCACCACCCCGTCGAACCCCGGCGCGGGCTTTGTGCGAAAGGTGAAGCGATGCCCCACACGCGGCGCAAAGTCATTCGGCATCAGCCACGCCCCAAGCTGCCGGCTGTCGGTCAGCGCCGCCCAGACCATCTCGCGGGGGTAGGCCACCTCGCGCACCACGACGATATCCCGCATTCCCTTCCCCCATTGCCGCTGCCGCGGCAGCCCCTATTGCCGCTGCCGGGCCAGATGCGCCTCCAGCGCATCCAGCCGCTCGCCCCAGAAGGCCTCGTATTTCGCGATCCACTCCGCCACCCCGCGCAACTCTTCCGCGCGCAGGGAATAGAAGGTCCGCCGCCCTTCGGCCCGCTCCTCCACCAGCCCGGCCAGCCGCAGCACCGCCATGTGCTGCGACACCGACGGCTGCGCGATGCCCAGAAGCCCCGCCAACTCCCCCACCGTCCGCTCCCCCGCCAGCATGTAATCCAGCATCCGCCGCCGATTGGCATCGGCAATGGCGCGGAACGGGTCCTGATCGGACGAGACTCGGCTCATGGGGCACCTCCTTTTTCAATCATAGGCAATTACCTATGATAATCAACCCCGGACCCATCCCCCTTGCCCCTCGCCCCCCTCTCCCTTAGAGACAACCCAAGGATAATGAACGGAGGCCGCATGCGTCGCGTCGTCATCACCGGGATCGGGATCGTCTCCCCCATCGGCAACACCGCCGCCGAGGTGGAAGCCAGTCTGCGCGCGGGCAAGTCGGGCATCGTCTTTGCCCCCGAATATGCCGAACGCGGCTTTCGCAGCCAGATCCACGGCCAGCCCAACATCGTGCTCGAAGACCATATCGACAAGCGCGATCTGCGCTTCATGGGCGATGGCGCGGCCTACAACTTCATCGCCATGGATCAGGCGATCAAGGATTCCGGTCTGGAACCCGCCGACATCTCCAACGAACGCACGGGCATCATCGTGGGCTCGGGCGGCCCGTCCACCAAATCCTTCTTCAAGGCGCATAACATCGTCCGCGAAACCGGCTCGCCCAAACGGATCGGCCCCTTCGGCGTGACCAAGGGCATGTCGTCCACCACCTCCGCCTGCCTTGCGACGCCGTTCAAGATCAAGGGCGTCAACTACTCCATCACCTCCGCCTGCTCCACCTCCGCCCATTGCATCGGAAACGGCACCGAACTGATCCAGTTCGGCAAGCAGGACATCGTCTTTGCCGGCGGCGGCGAGGAACTGGACTGGACGCTGTCCTGCCTGTTCGACGCGATGGGGGCGATGAGCAGCAAATACAACGACGCCCCCGAAACCGCCTCGCGCACCTATGACGCCACTCGCGACGGGTTCGTGATTGCAGGCGGCGGCGGTGTGGTGGTGCTTGAGGAACTCAACCACGCCCTCGCCCGCGGCGCCAAGATCTATGCCGAGGTGACGGGCTACGGCGCCACCTCCGATGGCCATGACATGGTCGCCCCCTCGGGCGAAGGCGGCGAACGCTCCATGCGTGTTGCGCTGTCGACCCTGCCGCAGGGCCGCAAGATCGACTACATCAACTCCCACGGCACCAGCACCCCCGTGGGCGACGTGACCGAGATGGAGGCGATCCGCCGCGTCTTCGGCAAGGGCTCCACGCCCCCCGTCGCCTCGACGAAATCCCTCACCGGCCACAGCCTCGGCGCGACCGGCGTACACGAGGCGATCTATTCCCTCCTGATGATGAACGGCGATTTCATCGCCGCTTCGGCCAACGTCACCACGCTCGACCCCGCGCTTGATCCGTCGGAAATCGTGACAACCCTGCGCGAAGGCGTGAAGCTCGACTCCGTCCTGTCCAACAGCTTCGGCTTCGGCGGCACCAACGCCACCCTCGTGATGAGCAAATACCTCGGCTGACAAAAGCCACCGAACAAAGGGGACAGGGACATGGCCGATCTGATGAAGGGCAAGCGCGGGCTTGTCATGGGCGTGGCAAATGAACGCTCCATCGCATGGGGCATCGCCTCCGCCATGGCGGCCGAGGGGGCAGAACTTGCCTTCTCCTATCAGGGCGAAGCCTTCGGCAAACGCGTGGCCCCCCTCGCCGCCTCGGTCGGGTCGGATTTCCTTGTCGATGTCGATGTCACCAATGACGAAAGCCTGGACGCCTGCTTCGCTGCCCTGCAGGCGCGCTGGGGCAAGATGGATTTCCTCGTCCACGCCATCGCCTTCTCCGACAAGAACGAACTCACGGGGCGCTTCAGCAACACCACGCGCGCCAATTTCACCAACTCCCTCGCCATCTCCTGCTACAGCTTCATCGATGTGTCGCGCCGCGCGTCCGAGATGATGCCCGATGGCGGCACGCTCATCACCCTCACCTATGGCGGCTCAAACCGAGTCACGCCCAACTACAACGTGATGGGTGTCGCCAAGGCCGCGCTGGAATCCTCCGTCCGCTACCTCGCCAATGACCTTGGCCCGCAAGGCATCCGCGTCAATGCCGTCTCGCCCGGCCCGATGAAAACCCTCGCCGGGGCCGCCATCGGCGGCGCCCGGGCGACCTATCGGCATACCGAGGCGAACGCCCCCCTCCGCTCCAACGCCACGCTAGAGGCTGTCGGCGGCACCGCCGTCTGGCTCGCCTCCGATTACGGCGCCTTCACGACCGGAGAGGTTGTCCATGTCGACGGCGGCTACCACGTCCTCGGCATGCCGCAGCAGGAAAACCTCAGCAGCGCCGCCGACAAGGGCTGATCGCGCCGTCTCCGCGCTATTCCGCGCCGACTGGCCTTTCCCCTAGCACCTCGACAAAGCGCAGCAGGTATCCATCCGGATCCTGCACCAGCAGTTGAGCCTGCCCATGCTCGACGTCGTCCACCCGATACCATGCCTCATGCAGGGCCCGGAACGGCACGATCCCCGCCGCCTCCAGCCGCGCGGCGATGGGTGCCACCGCATCCACTTCGATCTGCAGGTTCATCCCACGCCCGAACGGTCGTTCCAACGACCCGGTCACCCATGCCTCCGGTCCAATCTCCTCCAGCATGATCTGCGCCCGCCCAAGCGTCAGATAGACAAACCCCTCCTCGGGCCGGGCAAACTTTACCGCAAACCCGCACAAGCCGCAGTAAAACGCCTGCGATGCTTCAAGGTCGCTGACCAGTAATTCAGGCACCAGCGCGGCCCAGTCCCCCTCATCCTCGGCAAGGTCTTGCGGCAAGTCGGACATGGGCACCCTCGCGAAAAACGAAGCAATCTTACAACCCTAAGCACCCAAAGCGATTGGAACAAGATCGCGTCAAAGGCACGCGAATCCTTGATCGCCTCTAGACCGAGATCCCCGCTGCTGCACGGCACTCGCCCAGCGGGCCCCAACAACCGCCAACTCCACCATGCTGGGCATGGCGACACCTGAAAGAAACTGCTCCAACGCCACGTTAGAGGCTGTCGGCGGCACCGCCGTCTGGCTCGCCTCCGATTACTGTGCCTTCACCACGGGCGAAGTGGTGCATGTCGATGGCGGCTACCACGTCCTCGGCATGCCGCAGCAGGAAAACCTCAGCAGCGCCGCCGACAAGGGCTGACCCGTCGGAGACACCATCCCTTTGACAGCCTCCATGCTTTTGTCGCAACACATCCAGACGAGTCTTTCGGTTAACCGGGGTAAATCCGGTCTTCGTCCTGACGTTTAAAGAACCGCGTCAGTCTGGCAACCGGAGACACCCACCATGAGACTACCCAAAGCTTTCATCCTGAAAGTCGCTGCCTTCGCATTTGCGCTGTCGGCCCCCATCGCCGCCGTCGCACAAGAGGTGCGCCCGTGGATGAATTCGGAAATCGGTCAGGCATGGAGCCTCGGCTTCAGGGGGCAAGGCACATCCATCACGGTCATCGATGATTTCCGCAGCGGCTCCAGATCCACCGGAAACCTGCGAGGCGTCACCGAAGTCCGCCGCCACGGCGAATGGACCGCGCTCGAGGCGTCCATGATCGCGCCCTCGGCCAAGGTCTATACCCATGATTTCACCAACACCGCCGCCGTCCGGCTGCAACGCGGCCTCAACACGCTCAACCTGTCCTACGGCATGATGGCCCCCAACGGCTTCAGCACCATCCGCTGGAGCCAGCGCGAAGCCTCCATCATTTCCTATGCACGCGACGGCAGGGCCGTCGTCGTCAAGGCCGCCGGCAATGATGCCGTGGCCGTTGGCTCTGCAAACGCAGCCGGGCAGCTTGACTACCTCAACCGCGATCTGACCGGTCGGCAATCGGCCATCTTCGTCGGCGCGCTCAACAGCCATGGCACGGTCGCGAACAAGGCGACCATGGCCTGGTATTCGAACTTCGCAGGCAACAACACGACGGTGCAAAGGCAATTCCTCGTTGTCGGCGTGACAGGCAATCAGACCAACCTCTACGGCACGTCTTTCGCCGCACCCATCGTGTCGGGCTATGCCTCTGTTCTGGGCAGCAAATTCACAAGGGCGACCCCGACCCAGATCACCAATCAGCTGCTGAACACCGCCAGAACCGACACGATTGCTGGCTATTCCGCCAGTATCCACGGCCGGGGCGAGGCCAGCATCAGCCGCGCGCTTGCGCCCGTCGCCATCAAGTAACTCAGAACACAAAGGTGAAGCCGATTCTGATACTGGCATCGGCTTCACCCCGGATGTTCGCAAGAAAGCTCAAGGTCTCTTCCGGCGGTATCGGGTCCGCCGCCAGCCTGCAATTCACCGTCTGCACCCCGCCAAGGGCGCCATAATCCGCAAGACAGGTCTTTTCGCGCATCCGGCCAAAGACGGGATATGTGGCCTTGACCGAAATCACCGCATTATCGAACGGCACGTATTGATAGAAAAAGCCCAGCTGTAAGGCAGGATCAATCCGGTATTTCTCACCCCGCTCTCCCGAGCTGACACCCCAGATCAGCGCAAAGTCCGCCGACACCTGTTTTAGGAACAGCACCGTCACATCCGGAAAACCCGGGCTGTACCAGTCGCGAAAATCGACAAACGAACCGTCCGACAACTCATATCCGCCCTTGGCAAAACCACGGGCCACCTCCGACCGATGCGATCCCTGATAAACGTCCAGAAGAAAGGTATTGTGCCAGAACTCGCCCGAATGGGCCGGACTGCCAGCCATGATCCCCAGGCAGATGCCCAGCCACGCGGGGATGCGGGTCTTCCCGACGCGCTGCAACCTCGTCCCCTCGCCCCCTGTCATGCGCCGCCCAGCCCAAACGAATTCCGCCGGAAAAGGGGGGGGTCCCCCGATCTGATGACGGATGTCACAGACTGTCGGCACAAGGCGTCTTTCAAGAACCATGCCAGCCGCTCATCTTCCGACCGGGGCGACGAAAGCCGCCGCCAGCATCCATCAAACGCAACATGACATACGGCCAAGGCGGGCCGCGCTGGACAAAACATCTGAGGGGAAAATTCTGGAGCGGGCGGCGGGAATCGAACCCGCGTCTTTAGCTTGGAAGGCTAAGGTCTTACCATTACACAACGCCCGCGCCGTGTGGGGGTGTTTTATCCATCCCGGCCTGCCGTTGCAACCCGTCCCAAGACCGACTCGGTAAATCTGGCGTTAACCTTAACGCCCGCTGACCCCACCGCGCGTATGCACAGCCGTCTGCACTGCGACGCTGCACCAAGCGCTGCACCGCCAATCACCCCAAACCCATGAAATAAACACAGCGCCCTCAGGCACTTATCGGCTCGATCAGCGCCGGACCTTCGGCCCTGTTGGAATTCACCGCCCGGTCCACCCGATGACACGTCAACACCCCCGCAGGCGAAGCCTTCATCAACACCGCCGCCCCATGCCCCGCCTCACCCAGCCACAGCGGCCAGTCCGGCGCCTCCAGCACCACCGCCTCGCGATGATGCAATCCGGCCATCCCCGGCCCCGCCTCTGTCGACACGATGGCCACCGTATCCACCTCACCCCAGCGCTGCCATAACCCGGCAAAAGCCATCGGCTGCCCATCCGTTCGGGTGAAATACCAGGGCAGCTTCTCGCCCTTATCCCCTTCCTGCCATTCATAAAACCCGCTCGCCGGCACAATGCAGCGCCGCGCCCGCACTGCCTCGCGAAAGGCGGGCTTCATCGCCACCGTATCGGCCCGCGCATTGATGATCAGCGGCCCATCATTCGCCGCCTTGTACCAGGCCGGAATGAACCCCCACCGCATCGCACGCAGCCGCCGCGCGCCCCCATCAGACGTCACCACCGCCACCTGCGTCGTGGGGCAGACGTTGAACCGCGGCACCGGCGGCAGGTCATTGCCGATCACGGCATCAAACAGCCGCGCAATCGCCTCATCGGGATGGGTGATGGTGAAACGCCCGCACATGCAACCAACTGTTAACCGGTCCGGGGCAAAAGAAAAGGCCGCCCCCGAAAACAGGGACGGCCCAGCTTACCCCGTTACTTCCGCGTGATCCGCCCATCCGTAAACGGCTGATATGGCAGGTTTTTCGCCAGATACTCCGCCGTCACATCGGCCAGATCGGGGCCAAAATCATAGGCATTGGCGGCATCGACGAACATCGAAAACCCATCCCCGCCCCGGCGGACATAGTTGTTCGACACCACCTTGTAGGTCGCTGCCGGGTCAATCGGCCCCCACGCATCGCCCCCCACCAGCACCTGCAC
>CALRMS020000095.1:0-7311 GCA_943369275.1 Rhodobacter maris
GTCGTCCAGCCGATCCGGGAAAAGCACCGACTGGCCGCGATCAACGCCCTCGATGAAACCCGCCATGCCTGCCTCCGCCTGATCTGCGAAAGCATAGCACAGCAGCCGGTTTCCACACAGCCTCGGCCGAAAGCGCGAGAAGTCTCATATGAGAGAGATGCGGCAATGAATGCACAACCACAAAAACCTAGCAGAAAAGGTAGTCGCCCGAAACAGCAAATCCCATTTGCGAAAGTCTGGGCAAGCAAGGTGTTTCTTTTTGTCATCGCCGTGGCATTGCTTCCAACAGCGCTGAGCTCCTTGTTCATCGCTCAATACATACCAAGCCCTGCATGGATACAGATGTCCACGCCATATGCATGGAGCGCGGGAATTGTTACGGCAGCCGCGACCTTTGCTGTCTTTGTTCACATGATGTGGCAAGATAGGAGGTTGGACGCTGGCCGAGCGACGTCATGGCGCGAAAAGGCATATTTATTGTTCTTGGCGACTGGTGTACCTGCAACTTCGGCCTTTCTGGTGATACAGGCATTGGTCATCGGCTTCCCGATGCTGCTGACAGCCCTCGTCGCCGCGCCGATGACACTGGAGTACACGTTCAGTACCTTCTCTGACCTTGGTTCGCGCGGTTGCAGGCCGATGATCAGCGTACACGAAACCTATCACAAGATTTGCGGCTTTTCTGCACCGCCCTCATGGCGCGCCGGCGATACGATAAGCGTCACGGGCGGCGGCAGTTTTTGGGGCGTTTTTGTTGAAGCGATAGATTGGGTGAGGCCCGCCGCTTCGCCTTGAGGTTGCGCAAATGCGCCCACCGACCGCAGGATCCTCATCAGCGACGTTAGCCTGCAAGAATTGCTGCGGCAATTCTGAGTGACCGGTTCGGGGAAGCTGCACCGCGACGCAGTGGTCATCCTGACCGGTCGCAAAGGGGCGGTCACGACGATCATCGCAACCGCCTCTGCAGGAGCCTCCGCCTCCCCTTGACCGCCACGTCTTGAAGTGATGACGTCCTCTTATGAAACCTTCCACCACCCCATGCGACGCCTGCGGCCGGCCCAGAAAGTCCTGCGTCTGGTGCCAGTCCGACAAGTTCCTTGAACCCAGAACCTTCGGTGGCGCGCCCCGCATTCTGTGGGCCGCTTTGCTGGGTTTTGGGCTTGTCGTGTACCTTGGCGTTTTTGGGGTTCCGACTTGGCTATGAATAAGATGGGCCAGTTTCGGCATTGATATCTGTGCAGTACTGCACCCAGGAAATCCTTCCGCAGACAATGATTTCTCAGTCGCCTCGCGGTTAGATTTCGATCGCTTCAATGCGGACGGATAAATGAGGAAAGGGCGGCCCGGAGACCCGGACCGCCCCACTGCATCGCTACGCTGCTTCCTGCGCGTCGACCTCGTCGCCAACCCGTCCCGCAGGATCCGCCTCCTCGTCCTCGTCGGACTCTTCCTCATCACCCTCGTCGTCCCGGTAGGCCTCTTCCTCCGGCACCTGATCGATGGCCGGCGCTTCCGGGGTCACGAGTTCTGCCGGACACCAGTCCATGACCCGCTGACGCTGGTCGTCGGTGAGCGTGGCGAAGGGCGCGGCGAAAAGGCCGGTAAGGAAGGTGACCACCTGGGACTTCTTGGCTGAGGCGAGGACGGCTGCCTGATCCGGCATGGCGAGATCTTCGGTGAGGATGGCGATCAGCGCAGGCTTGGTCAGACGCGCGAGGAAGGTCTCATCCGGCTGCCAGACATCGCGGAGCCGCGGCAGGGCTTCGGCCTCCACCGTGCGGCGGACCGGATCGCGCAGGGCGGCGGGCAGTTTCGGGATGAGGGTTTCGGCCACGGCGGCTGCGAGGAGCTTGTCGCGCATGGCACGGTCGAGGCTGCGGAACATGGCGAACGCCGCAGCGTCAGGCTGGCGCGCCCAGGCGGTATCAAGGCCCGCATGCACCTCCGCGATGGTGTCGGAGATCGCCTTGAGGCTTCCTTCCGGTTCCTTCACCGGGAACTTCGGCGCGGCCGCCTCCGCCCGGATCGTGGTGCCGTTCTCGTAGCTGCTGTAGCGCGAGCCAAGGACCGGCCGGATCAGGACGAACTCGGCATAGTCCCGCGCCAGGTCCGGGGATTGCGCCAGCGCGAGCGCGATCGAGCGCGTGCGCACCAGCGCCATGTCCGTGCGCAGAGCCTCCGACCAGCCTGCAGATGCGGTGGCTTTCGCCCCCTGCCCTGCCCCGGCGGTAGCGGATGATCCCGCCTTGGCATCGGGCATCAGCTCCGGCCGCACCATCCCCTCGTGGAACTCGATCCGGCTTCCTGTCCAGACGGCGATCACACCGCTGATCGAGGCGTCGAACGCGGTGTAGCCGAAGGTCAGTGCTTCAAGCGCGTCGGAGAGCTGATCATGGGCCTCCTGCGCGGCTTGCTGATCTTCCTCGGTTTCCGCCTCGTCGAACCGGCGCTGCTCTTCTTCCAGCTTGGCCGCGATCGCATCGACCTTGGCCTGATCTTCCGGCGAGAGGTGCTCACGCGGCTGGACATGCACGCGACCGAAGGCCCGCAATTCGTCCCAGGTCGGGCGCACAATGATGTCACCCCATGCGAGGCCCAGAGCCGCCCGGCGCTCTTCGGCGCGGTCGGACAGTATGCGGCGCAGGAGCGTGTCGATCAGGGTCGCGTCTTCAAGGATGCTGTCCTCCTCGATCAGGTCCGCCGTGATGGTGCCTCCGGCGGCGCGGTACGCCTCGAGCACAAGCGCGCCCAAGGCATCGCCCGCCCGTACCATCGCGCGGTCCTTGAAGAAGCCCCGCACTTCCCAGGCTTGCAAGCGGCCCCAGCTCTTGCCCTTGGTCAGGGTCTCGAAGGCCGCGAGCTGCACTCCGGCATCGGGATGGCACTCGAAGGCCTTCATCGCTTCCAGATCAATGACGCCCTCGCGGTGCGCTTTGCGGATTTCGGGATGGATGTTTCCCAGGCGCAGCGCCTCCTTCACCGCGCGCTCGGTGATGGCGAAGGTCCGCGCGATGGTGGCCACATCCGCCCCGTCCTTCGTACGCATGGCAGCGAAAGCCTCATAGCGGTCGATCGCATCCATGGGCAGTTGCAGCGCGTTCTCCGAGAAGGACAGCGTGACCGTCGCGGCTTCCGCCTCCGGCACGATCCGGCAGGGCACCGGCATGCTGGCGGTGAAGCCCTTCGCGCTCTTGTCCTTGGCCAGCATCTTCAGGGCGGCAAGGCGACGGCCTCCGGCCAGAACACCCCATTCCCCCTGCCCCAGGCTGGTCACGAGGAGCGGCTGCAGGAGCCCGCAGGCGCGGATGTTGGCGGCCAGCGCCGCGACCTGTGCCTCGCTATAGGCCTCGGTGGCAGCGGCCCGGACGTTGTCGGGGTGGAGCACGAGCGCGTTCAGGGCGATGTCGCGGGTTTCAAAGGCGAGGTTCATGGGGACAATCCTTTCCGATCTGTCTCTCGATCCCCCATCGGGATCCCCCTGACACCCGGCCTTCTCTCTCCTTTCCTCCCTGCCCTATCCGACATCTGTGCCACCGGCGCAGCGTCACACCACATCTTGTGCCACCAAGCGATCGTATCACAACATGTGTCAACGGCGGAGTAATTTTGGGCCACGCGGCGGAGCAAAACTGGGCCACATTTGGATTGGGGGGTGCGGGTGCGGCAGGGGGCGGCCAGTCAGCCGCGCTCCCCATGTAGCTGGCGGGTGACTGGCCGCCTTGGCCCGTTTGGGCCAAGTACGGTTGCTTTGTCTCAGGTGATGTCGGCGGGCTTGCGCGCGCGACTTTGTGCAAGGCGATAGCTTTCGCCGTTCATCTCAAGGATGTTGACGTGGTGGGTCAACCGGTCGAGGAGCGCGCCGGTCAGCCGCTCGGTGCCGAAGGTCTCGGTCCATTCGTCGAAGGGCAGATTGCTGGTGATCAGCGTGGCCCCGCGCTCGTAGCGCTGGGATATCATCTCAAAGAGCAACTCGGCCCCGGTCTTGGACAGGGGCACGAAGCCGAGTTCGTCGATGATCAGCAGCTTCACGGCAGCCATCTGCTTCTGGACGCGCAGGAGCCGGCGTTCGTCGCGGGCCTCCATCAACTCGTTGACCAGTGCGGCGGCTGTGGTGAAGCTGACGGACATGCCCTTCTGGCAGGCCGCCAACCCCAGGCCCAAGGCCACGTGGGTTTTGCCGGTTCCGCTGGGGCCAAGGGCGATCACGTTCTCACGCCGTTCGATCCATTCGCAACGCGCCAGTTCCAACACCTGCATCTTGTTCAGCTTCGGGATTGCCTTGAAGTCGAAGCTGTCGAGGCTCTTGGTCGTCGGGAACTTCGCAGCCTTGATGCGTCGCTCGACCATCCGCCGCTCCCGGTCGATCAGTTCCAGTTCGACCAGGCGCGACAGGAATTGCACATGGTCCAGCCCTTCGGCGGCGCATTGGCGCGCAACCTTCTCGTGTTCCCGCAGGAACGTGGGCAGCTTCAGCGTCTTCAGATGGTGGGCAAGCAGGATCTTCGGGGCCTCGGTCATTCTGCGGCCTCCGACATCAAGGCCATGTAGCTGGCCGCCCGCGTCGTCTCGACATTCGCCCGCGGCAGGTAGGGGTAGACATCGCGGTCGAGCCTCGGGGGGCGCTTCTCGACCTGACAGAGCACGAGGTGCTTGACGGCATCAAAGCCGACCGCTCCCAGCTTCAGGGCAGTCTTCACGGCAGCATGCAGGTCATCCATGCCGAAGGTCTCGAGCAGACGCAGCACCTGCACATACTCACGGCGCCCCATCTTGAGCATGCGCGCCTCCATCAGGCGGCGCAGTGTGTGGAACTATTCGGGCAAGCACCATTCCGCCAAGGGGGCAGCTTGCTCCAAGGCATTGATCTTGCGTTCGATCAGCGGATGGTAGTGGATCGGATCAAAGATCATGTCCTCGCGATCGTAACAGCGCGGGTGTCGGGCAATCACCTCCCCACGACAGCCGATCACAACCTGATCGACATAGCCACGGATCCAGACATCCTGATGGCCATAGGCGACCGGGACCGAGTAATCGTTGGTGTCATAGCGCACAAGCGACTGGGAGCTGACCCTGCCGCCCGCCTGGTCGCAGGCGTCGAACGGGGCGGCAGGCAGGGAGCGCATCGCGGCCAGATCGCGCTGCAGCCTCCCGCCGATCGTCTCCTTGTGACCACGAAGGATGCGCGTCAGGCGCGCGCGGCACTGCCCTTCAAGGTCGGCATTGAAGGCGTCCCAACTGGGAAAGTGGGGGATCGGCACCATATGGTTGCGGCGGGCGTAGCCAACCATCCCTTCGACGGCGCCCTTGTCGTTCCCCTTGCCGGGTCGACCATAGCGATCCCGAAACAGGTAATGCGACTGCAACCCGCTGAACAGCGCGGCGCGGATACGTGTGCCGTCCGGCTGGATCTTCGAGACCAGGCAGCGGTCGTTGTCGTAAAGCACCGACTGCGGCACCCCGCCGAAGAAGGCAAACGCGCGGACATGCCCGTCCATCCAGGCTTCCGCCATCGCCGCCGGATAGGCCCGCACGAAATAGGCATCACTGTGCGGCAGATCCATGACGAAGAAGTACGCCTTCTGCTCGACACCGCCGATGACGACGACCGCTTCGCCAAAATCTGCCTGCGCATGGCCCGGCGGGTGGGCCAGAGGCACGAACATCTCCCGGGTCCGCCGCTCACGCTCACGCACGTAATCCTTGACGATCGTATAGCCGCCGGTGAAGCCATGCTCCTGAAGCCGTTCCCATATCCGCTTGGCCGTATGACGCTGCTTGCGATGTACGGCCTTGTCGGCCTCAAGCCAGACGTCAATGAACTCGGTGAACCCGTCCAGCTTCGGTCGCCTGATCGGCTTATCCCGCCGATAGCCAGGCGGCACCGAGAAGGCCAACATCTTCTCAACCGTCCCGCGCGAAATGTTGAAATGCTTCGCCGCAGCCCGCGCGCTCATGCCCTCGGCGCACGCCAACCGAACCTTCTTGTAAAGCTCCACGGTATAGATCTCCCCACCCTCCCCGCTGCCGCAAGAAGGGAAAGTGGCCGGATTTTACTCCGCCCGCAGCAGGCCTACCCCGCCGCTACCATGGCTCAGTTTTGCACCGCCGTTCCCAACTGTCCGGGACTTACTGAAACGGCTGTCCGCGACTTAGTGAAATCGCTGTCCGGTATCGCCGAAATCCGCACGTAGTTACATAAAGGACCCTTCCGGTCCATAAGAAACAATAACTTAGGCGTTTTGCTGTCGAAGTTGGGGGTTCAGGTGGGTGACATGGAGCCTATATGTCGATTGCACTTGGACCCGTCCTCTCCGTGCATCTGCTAAATCGTTCGCTCTGAATAATTCCCATGCCATTGATTTTGTTTTGAAACAGGGCATTTTTTCTCGCCATGGCCTGCCGGGTTTTGTATGATTATGGGTGAAACCCTGCAATTTCGGTTCTGCCCATGAAACACCGCCCGCGCCCTGAGGAACAAGACGATCTGCTGCGCCCCCGTCTGGTCGACATGATCGATGGGCGGCATGAGTTGGTGAAGCTGGCGGCGTTGATCGACTGGGAGGTGTTCGAACGGGAGTGGGCGGGGTTCTTTCCGTCCCACAGGGGAAGGCCGGCGGCAGAGCCGCGATTGGTGGCGGGGCTGCTTTACCTTCAACACGCCTATCGTCTTTCAGACGAGGCGGTGGTCGCCCGCTGGGTCGAGAACCCCTACTTCCAGCAGTTCACAGGAGAGACGTTCTTCCAGCATCGTCCGCCGATTGACCCGTCGTCGCTGACGCGCTGGCGGGGGCGGATCGGCGAGGAAGGTGTCGAATGGCTGCTGACCCAGACGATCCGGGCCGGGCAGAAGTCCGGCATGATCGATGAGGACAGCGCCAGGCGCGTGGCTGTCGACACAACCGTGATGGAAAAGAACATCACCTATCCGACGGACGCCAGACTTTACGAGCGGGCGCGCGATCAACTGACGGCGCTGGCGCAGGAGGCCGGGGTGGATCTGCGGCAAACCTACGCCCGACTTGCCCCGAGGCTTGCGCTGCAGGTCGGTCGCTATGCCCATGCCAAACAGTTCAAACGCATGCGCAAGGCGTTGAAGAAGCTGAAGGGTTATACCGGCCGTGTCATGCGCGACCTGCGCCGTCAGTTGGAGGACATCCCCGAGGGTAACCTGCGGGATCGCATCATCGCCAAGCTCGCCCTTGTCTCGCAACTGCTACACCAGCAGCCCAAGGGGGCTGACAAGCTCTATGCCCTGCATGAACCCGAGGTCGACTGCATCTCCAAGGGCAAGGCGCGGGTGCGCTATGA
>CALRMS020000096.1:0-7250 GCA_943369275.1 Rhodobacter maris
CTCGGACAGCCGGGCCTTCCACAGCCTACCATTGTTGCTGGCAAAGTCGCGCAGCGCCTGATGCTCGTCAGCAGAAAGGGGCGGAAACGTCTGGGCGCTGGTCACGCGGCGAATGCGGTGATGTTTCATGGGAAGGGACTCCTTCAGGACGAAGTGCAGGAGGAAGGGGAGATAGAGGAATTGGTGGCATCCGGGTCTTCCTCGATGGTGTGGGTCCAGCGCAGAGGGATCATGAGATCAGCATCGGCGAGGGCGCGGCGGGCGGCGGCATAATCCTCATAGCCGGACCAGATCGCGGCGGGTTCATCGGTGGAGGCGGGATCGGTGAAGACGATACGGAAGGCAGGCATTGCGGTTTCCTCTTGCACGGGATTCGAGGTCATGGTTTGGTTTGGGTGTCCGGCCCCCGCGAGGGGACCGAACGAGGGTGTCATTCGATGACGCCGTGTTGGACGAGGAAGGCGGAACCGATCTTGGCCGACAGGCCGCCTTTCCTCACCAGCGCCCACGCTTCCGCGATACGCTGCTGTTTCCATGCACTCATAAAATCACCTCCTTTCGGTCGGGTTGATCCTGCGGCCCCCTGAAAATCGGGCGGTCCGGCAGGAGAGACGCGCAACTGCGCGCCTCACCTGTCGGACTGCCTCCCGGCGAGGGCGGGAGGGGGGCCCGGCAACTTCAAAATCAAGGTCCGAGGGTCGGGGGGCCCGTCTGCACAAGCCGACGCAGGAGGCGCGGAAGATGGGGGTGCCCCCTTGGACCGCAGTGTTTTGTGGTTGACGGGGGAACCGGCGGTTCCCTGACGGCCGCGCAGCTTTGCGCGGCTTTGGATTGTGATCAGGGGCGTTCGGCTTGGCCGAATCCCCCTGATCAGCCGCGCGGGTTCGCGCGGTTGCATTCTGGCACTTATCCAGCCCTTGTGGCCGCGCCGTTGGCGCGCATCGGGCGAGGGGAACGGCTCCCCACAAAGCAACGGTAACCGAGCCCGATGTGGGCAAGTGTCAGTCACAGCCGTGAGCGAGGAAGTTCAGGCGGGGCGTCATCCTCCTCTCCCCAGGCTTGTCAGGTTCACCCAGACCGAAGCAGCCTTTTCCTTTTGCGCAACGCCAGTGCCGGGCGCGCGGGTTGGACGTTCATCCCGTCGACTGGTGCCGGGCGGGCGAGGATCGTGACCCGACTGGGCCGAGACCCGCGTGCGGGGCTCGGGTCACCCGCTCTTCGCGGGTGACTAGAGCCGTGCCCCGGCCTCTGGCCGGGGTCGCCCCCAGATCTTTCTTATCACCCGCCGGATGTTGGACAGGTTCATGAAGACTTGGGCCCTGATTGATCCCGTGAACGCTGACCACCACGACCACCACGACCACCACGACCACCACGACCACCACGAGGCGGTGTTTGGCATCAAAGCTGCGGTCAACGAGTATTACGACGCGGGGACGTCAGCGCTCGCGCCGCGGCCCGGGCCATGGCGACGGCGCCGGAGGCGGCGTTGCCTGGCGCCGGGCACGAACTGGCGGAGAGGTCGGCCCCGGGCCGATCTCTTCGCCGTGAGCCGTGGAGCGAGCCTGCGAGGCGCGCCGGCTGGTCCAGGGCGGCGCGTGGGACGATCAGGGGGCGGGCGGGAGGACAGGCGCACAGGGGCCGCGGTGCGGCCCCTGGCTTTCGGATGGTGCTCGGGTTGTTACTTGTCCTTTCCGGTGGGGATGCGGGAGATGCGATCGACGCGGAGATCGGTGGTGTAGACGGTGTGTCCGTCCTTGTCGTAGGTGGTCTCCTCGATATCACCGCGCACATGGACCAGATCGCCGGTTTGCAGGTTGGACTTGATCCAGTCGAAGCCCGGGTTGCGCTCCCAGAGGGTGACGGTGTTCCAGCGGGTTTTTTCCTTGACCTCGCCGGTTTCGCGGTCGGTCCAGCGCTCGGAGGCTGCGACGGAGATCTTGAGGCACTTGGTGAGGGTCGTGATCTTGCCGACGTAACCCTGAAGCTGGAACTCTGCGTAGGTGAACATGGTGTTTGCCCTTCTCTGGCTGGTTTCGATGAGAAGGGGGCACGGCAGGGTGACTTGCGATCCAGAAGAAAGACGGAGGGTCCGCTCTGCGGAAACCGTCTTTGTTCTGGAAGGGCCAAAAGAGAAAAGGGGGGTGGAAGGGGCGTTCGGGGCTTGTCCCCGAATCCCCCTGGAACCCCGGAGCCGCGCGGGCGCGGCTCACCTTGTGCCCGTTCGCAAAAGGCAGCCTGCGGTAAGTGTCCCTGATCGAAACCGGACAGGGAAGGGCGTGCGGGCCTTGGGCATGCTGAGTTCCTGCCTCAGGGCCCGAGGCCAGCCGTGCGGTCCCTGAATTGTGCCGCATCTCCGGCGCAGCCTCTGGGCGCGGGTGGCATGGGCTGCGATCTCTCCGGCGCGGCGGAAAACCCGCTGGAACGCCGTCACCGGGCGCGACGGTCGGGGGGCTTTGACGGGATCACGTCCGGCCTGCTGGCGCTCCGCTGGTTTGCGCGGTGATCTCGAGGAGGCCGGCGACGAGGGGCGCTCCGTTTGTCCTGCCACCGATCTTTGCGGCGGCCCGTGTCTCGGTCCCGGCGGTGGGCTGGGGTGACAGCCTGTGGTGATCCGAAAGGCAGGGGCTGCATTGCGGCCTTTGCCCGACATGGTCCGGAAGGGTTCCCGCCCCCTGATCGGCCTTGGCGGGGTGCGGAACGGCCGGGGTCAGGCGAGGATTTGCGCGGTGCGGCGTGGAACGCGGCGGCGCGCTGCAAAGAACAAGGCCGCAAGGGGCGTTCGGCTTGTCCGAATCCCCCTTGCGCCTGTGAGACGCGCGCGCCGTTCGCGCGTCTCTCGTTATCGGGTGGGCATGACGGTTTGAGCGCAGGGCGAGGGTCAGCACATGCAAAAGCGGCCCCCGAAGGGGCCGCTGAAGTTCTTAGGGCAGGACCTTGATGAGGGTGACGGTGAGGCCAACAACGGCGGCGGCTTGCAGCCACATATGCCGGTAGAACTCCGCGCGCAGTTCGACGACCGCCTGCCGAACGCTCGCGATTTCGCCGGTGAGTTTAGTTTCGACGGCGGTGATATCTGCTTTGGTTGCGAGATCACTGACGTCAACTTCGTTGACGCCTTCAGCGATTGCTTCGGCCGCTTTGCGATCGAGGCCTGCGGCTTCCAGTTTGCGAGCGAACTTGAGGCTGTCGAGGCGCATTGTATTGCCCATGGTCTGGCTCCTTGAGAGTGAATGTAGGGTATCGACCTGCGTCTGACTAGGCATCTCTCGCCCTGCGCGGTCGGCGCATGCGGACACGCCGAGTCAAGGACCGGGGCTTGCCCCGGCTTGCAAGGGGCGCGGTCTTCACGCGCCCCGCCGTCCTTGACCGGTGTGGTAGACTGCAAAGACCGTGGTGGGGGAGAGGTCCGGCCCCGTGGCACGCGTGCGGGACGCGGGTGAACAGCCGGACGCGATGGATGGTGCAACGGCTCAAGCAATGGCTGCACGCTCGTGCGGACCGCTGGCCACAGCGGGCACGAGTTCAGGGGAGAAAGGCTGCAAGGGGCGTTCGGGCCTTGTGCCCGAATCCCGCTTGCGCTCCGAGACGCGCGCGGCCCGCGCGTCGCTCATTGTCGGGTGGGCGGGGGTTGTCTGGCGCTGGCGGGGCTTGCCCCGGTCTGCGCCGGGCTGCCCCCGCTGGGTGGGGCCCAGCCGGCGAGGCGACGCAAGGATGGGCTTGATCCGGCCCCCATACGGGCCGGATCGCATTATCCCGCGCGGCCTGCCCCGTGTGCTGCGGTTTGGGGTGGGGGGGGCGGATGGCTCCGCCCCCCCATGGCTTGCGTTACTGCGGCTTGGGTGTGGCGGGGCGGACACGCATGGCTTTGATGCCGCGCTCTTCGGCTTTGGTGGCGAGATTGAGGGCCACGCCGGAGGTTCCGAAGATCACCACACCACCCAAGGGGCGGGGCGTGTCCAGCATCTGGTCAATCGCCTTGAAGCCTGCCGATTTGCCAAAGGCGCGCCAGTTCGGGGCGAAGATGACTTGCGGCACCTTGCGCGACTTGGCCCAAGCGGCGGCGATGGCGTCCGCGCCCCATTTGTCGCCCTTGTGGTAAAGGATGAGGGATGAGGCGAAGGACTCACGGAAGCGCACCTGTATTGCGTCCAGCGTATCCCAGATTTTGGCGTGGTCGGTCCAATCGCGATCCCCTGCGAGGGCGAGGGGGGTTCCGTCCATCTGGAATTGGGCGGCTTCCTGCCGTTCGTGCTGTTCCAGCCATTGGCGCGCTTCAAAGACGGCCCCTGTGAGGTGGGCGGCGCTGTTCTTGCGGCCATTGCTGGCGGGGATGAAGGCGCGCCCGGTTTCGATTTCGTAGCAGCGGGCGGCGGTCTCGGACATGACGGCGAGGGCGTCGCGCATCTCGCGCAAGTGGTCGGCACGGGTCTGGGTCGCGGTGATTTCGACGTCGGTGATTTCGCCGCCGTCATTGGCGCGGATGAGGGCGCGCAGGGCGTCCGTCTGCTTGGTCATGGCCTCGTCCAGCGCATCGCGGCGGCGGTGGAAGAGGGTGGCGAAGGCATGGGCGAGGGGTTCCACCTCGGGGCCGAGTCCGGTTCCGGTGAGAGGGGCGAACAAGGCTTCGAAAGCCTCGCGCACGCATCCATCGCCGAGGATTTCATCGGCGGGGATGGGAAGGTCGTCGGCGGTTTCGGTAAGGCCGAACAATTCGATGGCGTCATAAACGCTGTCCATGGGGTCTTGTCTCCAACGGTTCCACCCGCGCCCATCGCGGGGGCGTGCTGATGGGCAGGCAGAGGGGGAGGGTTGGGCCAAGGACGGCGTAAGCCGCCGCCTTGGCGGGCGAAAGAAGTTCTGCAGGCGGGCGTTCGGGGCGCGACGGCAAAGGCAGGTGATCCGATCAGACTGGCCGCTGGCCCGCCGCCCCTCTGCCGCCCGTCAAGGGTCGTCCGGCGAGGCCTGCCTCGACGGGCGATTTACCCTGCCCTTGACGGACCCAGCGGCGGAGGGGTGGTGGGTCTGCGTTGCCGGTCGGGTTCAGCGGGTGAGGGTCCAGCCTGGCACAGCCCCCGCCTGCGGAACTTGTTTCGATCCTTGGCGCGGCCCTCCCCCTCTGCCAGACCAGCAGCTCGACCCCGCCAGAAGTTCTTTCGTGCTTTCACCCACGGTGCCGGGCTTTGCAGGGTCTCTGAACGGCTCCCAACGGCACCATGCATGGCGTGCGCGGCCCGTGCGGGGCCGCGCTCCGCTTTGCGATGGCCTGCCCATCGCTGGGCGCGCGGCATCCGCGCGTGGCCCGGAGAGGGGGGCGGGTCGCATCCGCGCCCCTCTCCGGGTCGCCTTTCTTGCGAAAGTTGGCCGGCAATGGCCGAAGGATAGACACCGCCTCCACCAACGGCGAACCTCCTCGTCCCGGCCACCGCCGGCCAGTGAGGGGGATAGGGCAGCCCCTCAAAAAAAGAAGTCCGAGAGGCAAAGCCTACCGGACTTCAGGACCAACTTGTGGTGAGCGTTTCCCCGAGCAGGGAAAGTGCCTCCACCCTGACGCGGCAGAGCCGGGTCCGCAACTCGCAGAGTTGATTAGGTCTCGTGATCCTCAGCCAACCACAGCTCCTCGGGCGTTCTTGCACAGCCCGATCGGCAGCGCTCCCTCCAGTCCAGCGCATGCGGCGCGGTCGTGGGCGTGAGGCGATCGAGGATCGCATCGGGTGCCTCGGAAGCGACCGGACCCATGGTCTCGTCCATGTCCTTGTAGCCCCATCCGTCCCTGCCGATCTGCGTCAGGAACACGGCCCCGAAGACGTAGCGGCCATCATCCGTCGGCGGAAACGGCCGCGTGTAGGAGCAGGCGCGGGCGGCCTCGGGTGTCGCATAGCGCGCCTCGACGGCGGCGTACCAAGTCGTGCCAACCCGGGCGATCGCGATGGCCCGCATGCTCGGCTCCGTGGTCTGGCTCTCGCAAAGCCGTGCGATCTCAGCCCGGATGTTGCCCGGAACCCGGCCATAGTAAAGCCAGCCCATCACGCAGCCTCCGGCGACGGCGACGCGACCGAGGTGGCCGTGCCGGCAAGGATGGCTTTGAGATCCGCGAGCGTCCCGCAGCGGCCGTCGAGGATGTCGTGCAGCAGATCGGCATGGTCCCGCACCCGCTCCTGCACCAGACGCAGCGCCTTCGCGCTGTAAGTCTCCAGCGCCGTGACCAAAAGGTAGCCATCGCCCTTCTGGCCCGTGGACCAGGTCCGGATCGCACCCGAGGTGGTGTTGGTGCGCTGGTAGAGCTCCGAGGCGAAGTAGATCCCTTTGGGCTTCTGGCTGTAGTCCCAGTAGTTTATGCCTCCCTTGTCGTAATAGACCTGCAAGTCCCGGTAGCGGGTCTCGCCAAGGTGGCGGGTGTGGATGGTCCGGGTCGGGGCCTTGGCGACTGCCTTGGTCTGGGCCATGTGCGTGTTCCTTGTCCGATGCTCGATCTCCCGATGCGGAGACCAAACGGACAAGAGGCCCCCTCTTCCTTTGGGAGGGAGGAGGGAGCCCGTCGTGAGCCCGATCAGCTGGACATTTCTGCCCGCATCCGATGCTGCGCCTGCCAGTCGGCAAGACCGAGGATCGTCTGGCCGGCCGCCACCTCGCGCCGCCAGAGCGCGTCATCGGTTTCGCCGGGATCGACCTCGACATCCGGCAGGATCACGCCATTGACCATCCACGGCTCGATCGGCAGGTGCTTCAGCCAATCCGCGACCGTCGGGATGCAGCGGCAATCCTCCCGGACATGCTGTTCCGCGATGAAGCGCACCGGCACCTCCCGACCGGCGCTGTTGGTGATCGAGAGGCCGAAGACCGCCTCACTTTCCCATATCCCAAGGGCATGGTGACGAAGGGCTCTATGGCCCGGCAGGGCGAGGTGTTGCTTGGTACAGTCGAACCAGCTGTGGATGGAGATGTAATCCTCAGCCACACCACCGAACTTGCGGGCCGAGCTTTGGGCGTGATGCAGGGAATGCGCCATGCTCACACCCCCTCATGGCTATAGCTGTTGACATCAACAAACCGCTCGCTGTGCTCGATCGCAATCTGGTCCGTGGCAAGGTCCCAGGTGATGTCGCCATACCCGCCCTCGTTGTTCTCGAACCCCGGATGCAGGGCATAGACCGTGGACCAGAGCATGTCCTGCAGTCGGGACATGATCGCATCGGGCAGCCGGGGGTGCGGCTCGCCCAGCGACAACTCACCGTCCGGAGGCACAACCT
>CALRMS020000097.1:0-7199 GCA_943369275.1 Rhodobacter maris
GGTAGCGGCAGTACCAGCGCACCGCCAACAAGATCACATCCCTCGGAAACCGATGCCCCCGGAACGGATCACGACGCGCCATCACACAACCCTCCACAGCTGCTCGCCGACACCGCTTGCCCGCAAAGGAGTGCTAATGCAACAGTCCCGGATTGTGCTGGGCGAGGACTATGATCCGCGGCGCAACCCGACGGCGTTCCGGACGGATGATCCAAAGACCTGGTGGAAAGGGGGGCGCTCGGAACTTATCACGCTGCGCACGAGCTATATTTCCGGGCATGTTCTGGTGGTCTCTGGCGCTGGTGGCGGCAAGTCGGCCGGGATCGTCATCCCGACCTGCCTCACCTACCGTAAGCCCGTGGTCGTGGTCGATCCTGATGGCGAAATTCTCGCTCGGACCCGCGCTGCGCGCGAAGCGATGGGCCACAGCATCCGGGTGATAAAGCCCGGGCAAGGGTTCGATATGCTGGCCCTCCTTGAGTCGCAATTCAACCGCTCGGACATGAGCTACCTGCATGTGGCCGGTATCATCACGGAAGATGAGCGGCTTCATTCTGATGGCTTGAGCGATTACTTCAAGACGGAGGCAACCAAGGTTATCGCGGCACTCTTGGCCCATTACTGCAAGGAGGGCGTACAAAGCCCGCTGGCCGAGATCGTTCGGCTGATATCTCTCGAGTTGCCGTTCTTCAAAGCTGAAATCGCAAGGATCGCTGATGCCCACGACCCGAGCCATTTCGTGCAGATCTATTTGGGCAATTACCGTGATCCGGAACCACGGTTTTTCCAGAGTTTCCAGAACACCGTCGGGCAGGCTCTGAAATGGGTGCCCTATCCCGAGTATCTGGCCATGTACACATCCGACCCTGAGGGTTCTGAGCCACTGTTGGGCCCAAAGACGGACATTTTCATTCAGGTCTCCAAGTCCGACATGAAGGAAAACCCGACCCTTGTCCGGCTGATCATCGGCTCGATTCTGTACGTCGCTGATCATCGGCAAGGCGACGATGCCCCCGATGAGCGGCTGGTCATCGTCGATGAAGCCGCGGTCGTCGGGCGCATGAAGATTTTCGAGAGCATAAGAGATACGGCGCGCAAGAAGCGGCTGCATCTCATGATGATCTTCCAAAGTCAGGGCCAGATCGAGCATCTTTACGGCCGTCCCGGTTTGCAATCCTGGATGAACGGCGTCTCGGCGCGAGTATTCTCAGGCATAGAGGCGCTTGATGAATGCCGCGCTCTTTCAGAGATTGTTGGCAGCTATACGGCGGACGTCGATGGCGAAAGCCGGTCGGTCTCCAGCAAGCCCGGCCTCTTCTCGGGCGTAAGCCAGAGCGTGTCGAGTTCCAACTCGCTGCGCGAAGCGAAGCTGATTTCGCCGGACCAGATCCGAACCCTGCCGGGAGACGCGGCACTGGTCCTCGTGAAGGGTCAGCGCCCCCTCGTCGCAGGCCTCGCCCTGTGGTTCCGGCGACCGGAGTGGACAGCTGCCGGGTCAGGGCCGAAGGCCGGTACTTCCGCTTCGATGCGCAGTGACCTTCTTGGCAAGGGCGCGACCGTAGGCGCGACGTTGCGGTCTCCGGCACGGTCCGTGGCAGCGCTTGAACGCTCCAATGGAACGAAGCCGTGATCTTTACTGGATCCACACCGGGCAGAGGATTTCGGCGTTACCGTACAGCCTTTACGCTTTTTTGGGCCGGCGGCAGCGCCTGTGCCGGAGCCTTCGTGTCGAACGCTCCGGCTGCCTTTCTCATCGTTCCTGTGCTGCTCTTGGCATGGAGCGAAGGTGTCACACGCCGCATCGCGGTCTCGGTCGCAGCCCATGCAGCGCTGTGGTCACCATTGCCGGGCATGGCAGTGGCATATGGCGTTTCGCCAGCGGAAGCCTGGCTGGGCATTCCCGCGGTCATGGTGGTGCAGGCGGTGATTGTCGGTCTGGTACCTCCCGCGCTCGGGGTCGCCCTCTGGGCCCTGTCGCCGTTCGGCTTCGGTCACCCGGCATTCGGCGTCTTCAGCCTGATGCCGTTCCAGGTTTTGGGAGTGATGGGCGGTCTGGTCACGACGGCGGCAATCCTCATGGGCCTTGCGGTTCGGCGGACGTCCTGCGCGGCTCTCGCCTGTCTGGCGCTGCTCGGGATGGTCAACCTCGTCGCTTCGGACCCGCCCGCAACTTCGGCGCTGGTTCCCGTATCCACGGCCTTCGGGGAGCGATCCGTCTTCCCGGCGGATGACTGGTCCGAGATCGCCATCAGGGTGGAAGAGACGGAGGAACCGGGTCCCCGGTTGCTGCCCGAGGCCACTATCGGACGGGACGCGGACCGGGGATATCGGTTGTTCCGCGACCTCGCCCGCGCCGATGGGCACGACCTTTTCGTAGGCGTCAGTGGGGACGGCGCGGAAACCATCGTCAGGTTCTCCAAGGACGGACTGGTCGATACGGTCTATCGGCAGGTCCAGGGCGTCCCCTTCATCAATGACGGGCTGGCAGGGCCATGGCGGTTCGTTTCGCCGCCCGCTGTGATTGAAGGCGAGCGGGTTGCGTTCGCCATCTGCTTCGAAGTGTTCCTGCCCATGACCTGGGCGCGCGCACTGATGTCGCGCAGTGGAACCGTGGCGGTCGTCTCCAATGACCGCTGGACTTCGGCGTCCGTGAAGGTCGCCCAGGCAAAGCTTCTCTCTTTCCCTTGGCCAGCAACCATTGTTGCGGCCGCAAACTCCCCGGAGGAACCACGCAATGACTGAAGCCAAAGAGAACGAACAAGCTGCCATGCATTTCGACGGGGCGGCAGAGCGAACGCCCGAGAAGAGTGCAGCGGACGTTGCAAACAGCATCGCAAAGATGCACGGCAGCCTTAAGGCTATCGCAGCTAACGTCGGCAAAATCAATCAAGACGTGCAAGCGCTAAGTGCGCGTTTCGGGGCAAATCATGAACCTGGGGTGCGTGTGTCAAAGGGAGAGGGCGAGTCTCTCGGGGAACTGCGGGAGGCCATCGCGTCGGTCGGGACTGCGGCCGAAAACATGCTGCTCGAAGTGAGCCGTGCCGTGGTTGCGGAGTTAAGCGCAGCGGTCGTCAGCTTGAACATGGGGACGGATGTGAAGTTGCAAGGACTTGGCGACACTGCCAAATCCCTGCACGACTCTGCGGTTGCCATAGAGCGCGACATCCTGGAGGCCAGAGCCATACATGAGGCCCATCTGGAAGTTCGGGAACGCTGGGCCCTGATTGTCATGCTCATCTCTCTTTGGTTCTCCGTCGTGATTTTCCTGTCCTTCGGTTACTTGTGGTTCCGTTAGAAGGGCATGCTGGCGGCGGAACGCGCATTGCTTGCGGCCGCGTCAGCGGCCGTCTTGTTTGCCTCAGTGGCTGGTGTCGCGGGGTTCAGGTTGAACTTGTCGCCCTCTGTCGTGGGGATGGTGTTTCGGATTGACGACGCGGCTGAAATCTTAGTCGGCGATTACGTTTCCTTCTGCTTGCCTACGCCGCTTGCATCGTTACCGGTCATGGCAACGGCGACCGTTCCGGTCTGCATGCAGGATCAGCGTGGTGTGCCCTTGCTGAAGCGGGTCGCCGTCATCGACGACGATGGGAGCCTCTTCGTTCTGGGCGAACATCCAAAGTCGCTGGATTCACGGGTGTTTGGCTGGATAGACCGCCAAGCTATCCGGCATCGGCTGGTGCGTGTTTGGTAGGCTTCAGGAAAGTGGATTTTGGGTTGGGTACGCAGCCTAGAGCGCTTGTGGTTTCCGCCCGACAGGGGATCGGCCGCATGGCAAAAGCTCGGATCACAAGACTAATCACCGCATTCAAGCACAACTGCGCTAAGACGCCGGGCGCTCGGCTGACTTATGATCGGCCTGCGTTGGGTATTGTTCTTCTTCAGGGTAGTCCAGACGCGCAATCCTGTCTGCGCGTCAGTCACCAATCCATCCCCATGCCGCCTCTGTCTTTGTCCTTAGCCTTGGTCTGCTCGACAGCTTTATCCTTTTCTTGCCCGGCGAACTTCGGTGGCAGCTTCAGCGCGGCGCGGAATTCGTCTATCCGGAGCTCGGTGTGACGTTGCGCCCGTTCCGCAACGGCCTTTGCCGAAAGAACGTCCTCTCCGGGGGCACGAACGATGCCAAGTTTTCTGTCTTCCTCCATGGCACCCTTGACCTTCTCGAGATGAATGCGCTGCTCCGCATCTGCGCGCTCCTTCACAGCTTTCGGTGACAGGGGGTCCTCGTTCTCTGGGCGTTCAATGCCGAGCTGGCGATCCAACGCTTTCGCCCTGACTTCTTCGAAAATGCGTTCGATTTCGGCTGCGCCTTGCTTGCGCATGAGGTCGAGATGTGCGGCCTGCCGATCATCGAACGCTTTCTCGGACAGAATGTCCTCTCCAGGCTCACGGGTGATCCCGAGCCGCTGGTCTTCGGCGTGGGCAGCAGCCTCTCGTTCGAGACGTCGGCTAACCGCTTCGCGCTCCTTCACAGCTTTCGGTGACAGGGGATCTTCGTTCCCTGGGCGTTCAATGCCGAGCTGGCGATCCAACGCTTTCGCCCTGACTTCTTCGAAAATGCGTTCGATTTCGGCTTCGCCCTGCTTACGCATGAGGTCGAAATGTGCAGCCTGCCGATCATCGAACGCTTTCTCGGACTGAACATCCTCCCCCGGTTCGCGCTGGATGCCGAGACGCTTATCATCGGCGGGGGTCACGGTTTCTTGCTCAACGAGAATGACGGGCTCATCTCGTTTCACCACATCGGGGCTGGGCTGAACGGGCGCGATGGCTTCTGCACGCTCCACCGTCGGCGCCCGCTCGAGAACTGTCGCTTTCTCTTCGACCGCCTTTGACAGCGCCGGATCAATGCGGTCGCCCTTGGCAAAGCCGAGAGCAGGCAGCGCCTCTGGATCACGAGCGTAGAGGACGACATCCTTGGCCTTCGCGTCCATGGTGATGCCGGAGATCGGCCCTCGATCGAGGCGGGCGATGAGGCCTGCTTCAGGATTGTTGGCATCGGCTCGCTCGAGCCGGATCGTGACGGGTTTGCCGGCGTCGTCTTTCGCGGACGTGACGACATACCAGAGATCCGGGCGGAAGCCTTTGTTGGCGATGATCGCCTCCGGGGCCTTGAGGAGATCGGGGAGCTTACGCAGGGCGTCCTGCAGGGCGGAGATGGGTTTCGGCCCGAAGGCCGTCTCGGCCTCGATCTGGCCGATGGTTGTGCCTGCGAGAGCGACTGGCCCCTTGAGACCGGCCGCTTCGAGAATGGAGGCACGCTCAGGAAGCGGAACGCTTTCAGCGCGCGTGGTGGACCAGCGCTCGAGGCGCTCTGCCCAGGACGGCGCGATGGAAGCAGGTGACGGTTCCACTGCCTGTTCGAGAGTGTCCGAGGGCGCGGCGATAGCACTCTGGGGTTCGGAGAATTCGGGGGAAGGCACGGTAATGTCAGCGACGGGCGGGATGCCATCGCGGGGGGTAAGGTCGATCTGGGTTTGCATGCTGGGCTCCAGGGTTCGGGTGGGTGCAGGACGGAGCAGATCAGAGTTCGAGAGGGCTGCCTTGAAGAGGGCGGCCTCTTCGCGGCGGCCGGTGGTTTCGGCGAGGAGGTAAGCGCGGGCAAGAGCGCGCCCGAGCGGGGTCGGTGATTGCCCTTCAGGGGCGAGGGCAGCGGCGAGGGCATCGCCATCCTTGCGCAGACCGCTGCGCTGCCAGAAAGAAACATCGCGAAGTGCTTCGCGCCAACCAGCTTGGGAGGTTACGGCTTCAGCCAGAGACCAGAGCGCATCACGTTTCGGGCCGTCGAGGGAAGCCCCCGTCACCTCGGTCCAGGCGGCGGCGAGCCGGGCACGGGCCTCGAGCGCGTCGGACTGGCGGGCTTCATTGGCCGGAACGGCGAGAGTCGCATCGCGAGGCGGCGTGGTGCGATCCGCCACCGGCCTTGTGGACTTTCTTTGCGCGACCCTGGCGCGACCGGACCGCAAGCCTTCCCAGAACTTCGCGGTGTCTTTGCGCCAGAGATAATCATACTCGTCCACCGGACGGTCGAGATCACGCAGGAGGTTCGCAACGAGACCGTCGCGGTTCGGCCGCCCACGTGTGGATGCGGCCGGTTCATCCCAACGCCGCTGGCCGGAGCGGACATGACGGTCCGCAAAGCGGTCGAGGGCGCGGCGGGCGGGGAGCGAGAGGGTCCGTTCGGGCGCATCAGAGGCGGGCAGAGTTGCGAAGGCAGCCGCGATGGCCTGACCTTTGTCAAAGCCATGATCCAGAGTGGACGGGGCGAGACCGCTCCGGGAGACGATATCGGAGAGCCAGGACTGCACGCGGGCGGGTGAGCTGGCGGCATAGATCGCAAGGTTTTCCTTGTGACGGGTGAGACCGACATAAGCCATGGTCAGGTCAAACCCGCCGGTCATGACCAGATGGACGGAGGCGATGCTGAGGCCCTGGGCCTTGTGCACGGTCGTGGCAAAGCCATGGGCAAAGGCGGGCATGGCGGCGGGATCGACTTCGACCAGCCGCCGTTCCTCGCCCTCGCCGATCTGGGCGATGAACCGGTCCTGCCTCACATCGACCACCCGGGCAAGCGTGCCGTTCCTGACGCCGAGGCTGCGGTCATTGCTCTCGAAGACAATCTGGTCCCCGACCGCCAGCGTGATGGCAGCGGCCTCGCCGCGCGTATAGGTGACGGGCAGAGCGGGCAACTCGGGCGCACGCGGGGGTTTCCTGAGCCAGGCAAGGGGATTGCCCCGCGCAAGCGCTTCAGCCTTTGCGACCTCATAGGCGGCCTGCGCATGCTCGGCTGCGCGGGTCAGCCGTGCCACCTCATCTCGAATGGTGTAATGGCGCAGCTCTGCGACGCGGGCGTTAAAAGCACGGACATCGGCATTGGAATGGGCGAGCGCGATCTTCTCCTGCGCGGGATCAGCGATCCAGGCCTGTGCGGCCGCCTCCAGAAGATCCGTGCGCCCGGCGATGGCGGTGACTGCCCCCTTGTCGAGATAGTGCTGAATTGCCGCCTTGGCCTCCGCGCCGCCCTTCCAGAGGCCAAGCGTTGCAGCGCGGTCACCCGGATCGGTCTGACGCCAGACTGAGGTCAGCTCCACTGCACCCACACGATCGGCGATCACACGCGCGGGAGCACCATCCTCAAGCGGCTGCAGCTGGTAGGGGTCGCCAACGATGATGACCTTTGCACCCTCAGCCTCGGCCCGGGT
>CALRMS020000098.1:0-7060 GCA_943369275.1 Rhodobacter maris
GACCTGTTCGACAAAGCGGGCCTGAACGCCGATGCGCCGCCCGCGACATGGGACGAGTTGCTGGCCGCCTGCGAGGCGCTGAAGACCGCGGGGGTGGAACCTTTCGGCGGCGGAGTGCAGGATGGATACTGGGCCGAATGGTACATCACGCATGGGCTTTCGCAGAACCTCGACAGCGTGGGGGATGCGGTCAACCTGTTCATCGGGGATCTGGATTTCCGCGAGCCACGCTATCACCAGCATTGGGTGAAGCTGCAGGAATTGCGCGATGCGGGCTTCCTGAACAAGGACATGGCCTCGCTGGGCCTTTATCCCGGCATCGACCTTTGCGTGAACGGGCAATTGGGCATCTGTTCATCCATCGGCACGCGCTTGCCCGCCGATGCCAAGACGACGAACGGGCGGATCGGCTGCATGGTGCTGCCCGTCTTCGGGCAGGGCGCGCTGGCAGGCCGCCCGGTGGTCGACATGCAGGGCATGGGCATCGCCGCCGGGTCCGAGGCGAAAGAGGCGGCAGCCTCCTTCCTCAACTTCCTCAACGCACCCGAGCAATTGGCAAGCTTCTGGGAGGCCACAGGATGGATTCCGGCGGCGTCGGGCTTTGACGACAGCGTCATCTCGGACGCGTCAGTCAAGGATCTGTGGACGCGCTGGGGCAAGGGGAACAACATCACCAACATCACCAACCTCATGCCCGGCCAGTTCTATGAACAGGCGGCGATCCCCACGGGGCAGAACATCATCACGGCGGGGATGTCGGGCGAGGAGGCTGGCGAATTGGCCGCGCGGGTGGCGCAGGAATGGCGCGACTTCAACCCCGACCTGGTCGAGAAATACCAGCAATGGGCGAGCGAGCTGTCGGCTGGTTGATCTTCGGAGGGGCGGCCCGGACGGTCTGCCCCTCCCCTATCCGGAAAGCCAAGGATGCGCCGCAACAGCCCGCTTGTCCCCTATCTCTTCGTGCTGCCGCTAATCTGCCTTCTGGCCTTCGTCTTCGGCCTGTCGCTGATCCGGCTGGTGGAGTTCAGCTTCAAGCAGGTGCGGGGCATCGACGGGCCGTGGATCGGGCTCCGGAATTATGAGCTGGTGCTGAACCAACCGTTGTTCTGGGAAAGCGTCGGCCATAACCTGAAACTGTTCCTGACGATCCCGGTCATGGTGGCGATCGCGCTAGTACTGGCGCTGCTTTTGTATGAACGCCTGCCGGGGTGGCGCATCCACCGCACGATCCTGTTCCTGCCTTATATCCTCGCCATCCCGATCATCGCCGTGGTGATGAAGGAGATGTTCCAGTTTTCCGGCCCGGTGAACGCCGTTCTGACGGCGCTTTCGCTGGATTTCATGGTGCTGGACTGGATCGGATCGGCGGATGTGGCGCTGTGGACGGTGATGGGGCTGATCGTCTGGCGCGAGACGGCGCTGGGGGTGATCCTGTTCCTGTCACGCCTGATGGCGCTGGACGAAAGCTTGATCGAAGCGGCGCGGCTGGACGGGGCAAGCTGGCGGCAGCGGGCTTGGTTCGTGCTCATCCCGCAGATGCGCGGGGTGATCGAGTTCTTCGTGGTCATCAGCGCGATCACCATGCTGTCGGCGGTCTTTGCCTACGTCTATGTGATTGGCGGCGGGCGGGGGGGACCGGGCACTGCCACGATGGTGATCGAGCTTTACATCTTCAACGCGCTGATCCGCACCAGCCTGCCTGGCATCGCGGCAGCGGTGAGCGTGATGCTCTTCGCCGTGTCGCTGCTGCTGATCTGGGCGCTGTTCCGAGTCCGGCGACGGGAGGAGGTGTGATGCGGTCCCGCCCCTTGCCCCATCTGGCTCTGTCGCTGGCCTCTCTTATCGCGCTGATCCCATCCATTTTCATGCTGGTGACAGCGCTGAAGGCGCAGGAGGAGTATCAGGCCGACAAGACGGGATGGCCCGATGCCTTCGTCTTCGATCACTTCCGCCAGATCCTGTTCGACACGCCGATCTTCCTTTGGATAGCGAACAGCCTGATCCTCGTGGCGGGGTCGGTCGGGCTGTCGCTGATCGTGGCTTGCCTTGCCGCATATGCCATCGCGCGGATGGAGTTCCGGGGGCGGGACGCGATCCTGACCGCCTCTACCGCTCTGATGGCAGTGCCGCCTGTCGTGCTGATCGTGCCGCTTTTCGTGCTTTACACAAGGCTGGGGCTGATCAGCACCTATGGCGGGGCGATCATCATCTATGCGGGGCTGATCACGCCCTTTTCCGTCTATCTGCTAGTCACCTTCTTCCGGTCGCTGCCACAGGAACTGATCGACGCGGCGGTGATGGACGGGGCGTCGCATCTGCAGATCCTGACGCGGGTGGTGCTGCCTTTGTCCCTGGCCCCTGTGCTGACGCTGGTGATCGTGAATGCGCTCTTCGTATGGAACGATCTGCTGATGGCAGTGATCTTCCTGCAGGACGACGCGAAGAAAACCGTTATGGCGGGCATCGCGGTATTTCAGGGGCGCTACAACAACCAGATCCCGCTGACGATGGCGGGGATGGCCGTGGCGGCGGCGCCGATGCTGATCCTCTACCTCACCTTCCAGCGCCATTTCGTGCGCGGGCTGATGGCGGGGGCGGTGAAATGACCGCGACCGTGGTGCTGCAAAATGGCACACTGTCGGCGGTGATCATGCCGGGGTTGGGTGGTACGATGACGAGCCTCCGGCATCTGCCCTCGGACGCGGAGGTACTGGCGCGTCCGCCGTGGCAGGCCCAGGGCGGGCCATTGCCGGGGGGCGCGGCGGATGAGGCGGAGTGGCTTTCGCGCTGGGCCGGGGGTTGGCCGGTGATGTTTCCCAATGCTGGTGATGCCTGCCGGGATGGGGATGTGCACCACGGATTTCACGGCGAGGCGTCGGTCACGCCATGGGAGGTGGCGCGGGCGGGCGAAGCACTGGTCCTGCGCCGCCGCCTTGCTGCCGTGCCGGTGACGATGACCCGCCGCTTCGCCCTTGACGGCGCGCGGCTGGAGCTGCGGGAGACGGTAGAGGCCGAAGGCCCCTGCACCGTTGTCTGGGGCCAGCATGTGACGCTGGGAGGCGATCTGCTGGCCGGGCCGGTGCGGGTGGATACAGGCGCGCGGAGCCTGCGGGCCAGCGCGACCTATGATCCGGCGGCGAACCCGCTGATCCCCGGCGGGATAGGAGACTGGCCGTATCTGCCGGGAAAGGCAGGGCGGGTGCAGCTGTCGACCCCGCCAGACGGGGTGGCGCTCCTGGCCTGCCTGACGGATTTCGCGGGCGCGCCCTGGGCGCGGCTGGCACGGGTGGATGGGTCGCTTGCGGCGCGACTGGACTGGGGTGCAGATCCCTGGCCGCTGGCCTGGTTCTGGGTGGAGACTGGGGGAACCCCCGACACACCCTGGAACGGACAGGCGCGCATGGTCGGGCTGGAGCCCTGCAGCATATGGCCCGCCACGGGCCTTGCCGATGCCCGTGCCGCAGGGGGCACAGTCATCACGCTGACCAAGGGCGAGATGCGGCACAGCCATCTGACCCTGACGATCGAACTTCCCAACAGCAAAGACCGAGGACCCCATGCGCATCGACGCCGTTGACTTCTTCTACCTCTCCATGCCCGAGGTGACGACTGCCGCCGATGGCAGTCAGGATGCGCTGGTGGTGCGCGTCTGCGCTGGGAACTATGTCGGATGGGGCGAATGCGAGGCCGCCCCTCTGCCCTCCATCGCCGCATGGGTCGCGCCGATGTCTCACGGAGCATGCCGCCCGGTGGGGGAATCGGTCCTCGGGCGCGATCTGAACGGGCCGCAGGACATCGCTGCCATCGCCGCCGATGTGGCCTACAATTCGATGGACCTGCTTCAGGCCTCGCACACCTGGTCGGGGGTGGAGATTGCGCTCTGGGATGCCTTGGGCAAGGCGCGCGGTGAACCGACTTGGAAGCTCTTGGGGCAACAGACGGCGTACCCGAAATTGCCCTATGCCTCGGTCCTCTTCGGGACGACGCCAGAAGAGACCGGCGTACGGGCGCGGGAAATCCGCGCAGGGGGGTTCACAGCGGCGAAATTCGGCTGGACGCCCTTCGGCCTCGATCTGGCCGAGGATATCCGACATCTGGAGGCAGCGCGCGCGGGGCTGGGTGAGGATGGCATCCTGCTGATCGATGCGGGCCAGATCTTCGGCGAAGATGTGGAGGCTGCCGCCCTGCGCCTGCCCGCGCTGGAGGCAGCCGGCGCCGCCTGGCTGGAGGAACCCTTCAGCGGGTCGGCCCTTGCGGCCTATGCAGCTCTGGCGGCGCGGTCCAAGGTGCCGCTGGCGGGGGGCGAGGCCGCGCATAACGCAGCGATGGCGGAACATCTGATCGATTTCGGCGGTGCCGGTTTCGTGCAGATCGACACAGGCCGGATCGGCGGCCTTGCCCCGGCGCGGCGGGTGGCGGAACGTGCGGCGGCAGCGGGGGTGACCTATGTCAACCACACCTTCACCTCTAACTTGGCCCTGTCGGCGTCGCTGCAGCCCTATGTCGGGCTGGAGCATCACCGCATCTGTGAATACCCGACGGGGTTGCAACCCTTGGCGCGCGAACTGACACTTACACGGATCGAACCGGGGCCAGATGGATTGATCCGGCTGCCCGACGGGCCAGGACTCGGAGTAGAGGTGAACCACAAGGCGCTGATCCGCTATGCAGTGGAGGTTGAGATCAAGGTCGGGGGGCGGGTGCTTTTTGCATCGGGCAAACCATGAGCATGCGGGTGGAGCGGCTGGCGTCGGTGGGCGCGCAGGTGGGGGAATCTCCGCTCTGGCTGCCTGAACGAGGGGTGTGGCTCTGGCTCGATCTGCAGGGGCGGCGGGTACACCTGCACGATCCACAGACGGGCGAGAACCGGGTGATAGCAGAAGGATTTGCTGAAGACCTCGCTTGTCTTGCTCGATGGACGGAAGAAGCAGTCCTGCTGGTGTCGGTGCGCGGAATGCATCGACTTTCTCTAGCGGATGGGAAGATCCGCCCTTTGCAATGCCCGATCAATCTGCCTGCTGGAACGATTTTCAACGATGGCAAGGCAGATCGGCACGGCGCGCTGTGGCTTGGGTCTTCGGATGCGGGAGAGACGGCTCCGATAGGTCGGCTGTGGCGGATCGCGGAAGGCAAGGTGACGGAAGTGGCCGCAGGCTTTACCGTTTCGAACGGGCCCGCCTTCGCGCCGGATGGCCGTGCGGCCTATTTCGCCGATACCTTCAGGCGACGTCTACTGCGCTTCGACCTCGATGCCACGGGCCAGCCTCTGACGCAGTCTGTTTTTGCCGAGATCGGCGAAACCGAGGGCTATCCGGACGGCATGACAGTGGATCGCAATGGAACACTCCATGTCGGACATTGGGACGGTGCGAAGGTCAGCCGTTGGTCACCCGAGGGGCTGCGGCTGTCTGATCTGGCCATTCCCGCCCGCAATGTGACGTCATTGGCCTTCGGGGGAGCGGACATGCGGCGTGCAGCGGTGACGACGGCACGCCTGTTCCCCGGTCAGAGCGAAAGGGACAGTGAGGCCTGGAACGGCGATCTTGTCGTTTTCACATCTACTGTTGCCGGGGTCCACGAGCCACGGGCGCTGTTCTTCTGATCCGTCCACTGGTCAGTGCCAGCCGCACCGCTTCACGCTGAAACTCCGGCGTCGGTCCGCTTTCCGCCCTTCTCGTACGTTTCCAGCCCTACCTTGCATCCAAGTTAGATCCGGCTGCGCTGCAACTCTAGTATCGCATTATAGAAGTGTCACCCTTCCCTAGAACCGGGATGGCGGATTAGTCCGATCATCGCCATACTTGGCCGATGCCCGCAAAGCGCCGATCCACGACAACCTTAGGGCTGACATGACCAAAGCACCGGGCAACGGCGGAGACGCAGTGAACATCCCCGCAGACGGGATCCGCCAGAGTGTGTCTTGGAAGCTTCGGTCGGATGGTCTTGAGGAAGAACTCATCGTTGAGGAACTTTCCGCATTAATGGACCGCGGAGGGCATGAACGCGATCAGCGCGGCAAGCTCATCGAGCGGGAAGCTTTCACTGAGGAAGAGATCGAGGCTCTGTCTGATCGCGTGGCTGCGCGGATGGCCAAACTTGACCAAGTGGACGCACTGAGTGTGGATGAGATCATAAGGCTGGCTGAGGGTTTCGCGTTCCCCTTAGGAGCATTCGCTGCACTGTCTAAAGATCTCGCGCGCGCACTCAACAAGACCATCACCCCAGTCTTCGCCTTCCTGCCCCGCAAGAAGGCAATTGACTGGGCACAGACAGAGATGCAGCGCACAGCCAAAGACATCATGCTGGCATCCGAGGCGCTGTTGCGCGGATTTGACCGCCTTGAGCGCCTCGACACCATCCACGCGCCAAAAACCGAGCGCGCACGGCGCTCGCGATACCTGCTCTCGGGACTATTGCAATGTGGCTGCTGCGGGTCCGGCTACATCATGATCAGCGACAGCCGCTACGGCTGCGCTGCGGCGCGCAACTCCGGGACTTGCACGAACTGCAAAACGATCCGGCGCGTCGATGTCGAAGCGCGCGTTTTGGCTGGGCTGAAGGACAACCTTCTTCATCCGGACATGATCGCGGAGTTCATCGCCGAGTTTCAGCGGGAGGTGCAGGCACAGCGCCTCGCAAGCCTCTCGGCAAGGGCCACCGCCGAACAAGAACTGGCCAAGGTCACCAAAGAGATCGACAACGTCATCACGGCAATTACTCAGGGCATGTTTCATGCCTCGATGAAGGCGCGGATGGACACGCTGGAGGCCGATAAGGCTCGCCTTACCGCACAGCTCTTCGACATCCCGGAACCCGAGCCAGTCATCGTGCACCCCGGGCTCGCGGACGCCTATGCTCACAAAGTCGCGGACCTTGCTACTGCCCTGAACACAGACGACGCACAGGAAGAGGGTAACCGGCCGGTTGCTACCGCGGTGAGTGGGCCTTGATGCGGGCGACGAGTTCTGCGTCATCGACGAAGTCGTCGAGGAAGGCATGCCAGGTTTCGGTGGTGATGCGCGCGTCCCTGAGCATGTCTTTGAGTTCGCCGATGCCGTCA
>CALRMS020000099.1:0-6757 GCA_943369275.1 Rhodobacter maris
CCGCGCAAATCCTGATCGTGGTGCATGGCGCGCTTCTGGTGGTGGCGGGCGACATCACCTCGGGCGTGTTGATCGCGGCGGTGATCCTGACAGGGCGAGCGCTGGCGCCCTTGGGGGTGATCGCGCAGACGCTGACCCGGCAGCACCAAGCGCGCACGTCCTACCGTAGCCTCGATGCGCTCATGCAGGCGCCGGTGGAACGCCCGGCGGGGCGTCAGTGGCTGGCGCGGCCGATCTTGTCGGGTGGGCTGGCCTTCGACGGCGTGCGCTTCGCCTATCCCGGCCAGCGCGGTCAGGCGCTCGACGGTGTCAGCTTTGCCATCCGCCCCGGCGAGCGGGTGGCAATCCTTGGCCCCGTGGGATCGGGCAAGAGCACGGTCGCGCGGCTGGCTCTGGGGCTTTACACCCCTGACGAGGGAGCGGTGCTGGCCGACGGGGTGGACCTGCGCCAGATCGATCCGGCCGACCTCAGGCGCAACATCGGCGCGGTATTGCAGGAGCCTTGGCTTGTCTCGGGGACATTGCGCGAGAACATCGCACTGGGAGGGCGGCAGCCCTCGGACGCGGCGATCCTCGCAGCGGCGCGGCTGGCTGGGGTCGAGGACTTCGCAGCACGCCACCCGGACGGCTACGCAATGCGCTTGGGCGAACGGGGCGAGGGGCTGTCAGGCGGGCAGCGGCAGGCGGTGGCGCTGGCCCGCGCGCTTCTGGACGATCCGGCAATCCTGCTGCTGGATGAACCGACTGCAGCGATGGACACCGCGTCGGAAGCTCAGCTGTTGGCCCGGCTGCAGCCGGTGCTGCAAGGACGCACACTGGTCTTGGTCACGCACCGGCCAAGCCTTCTGGAGCTTGTGGACCGGGTCATCGTGATAGACGCCGGCAAGGTTGTGAGCGACGGGCCGAAGTCGATCCTGCAGCGCCGCTCAACCGGACCGGCATCTGGAACCGCAGCATGAGTGCGCGGAGTGATCTGGACGCGCTCGAGCGCGAGATACGGGGGCGCACGCCGCTGGGGGCTTCGGCGCTTCTGTTCACGATCGTGGGGGTGATCGCGGCGGCGGTCCTCTGGGCCTCATTCACGTGGATCGACGACGTGACCCGCGCGCCGGGCAGGGTGGTGCCTGCGGGCGACGTGCAGGTGGTGCAAGCCACCGAAGAGGGGCTGATTCGTCGGGTCTTCGTGGCTGAGGGGCAGGAGGTGGCGGCTGGCGATCCGCTCGTGGAGCTGGACTCGCTGGTGCAGGAAAGCCAGCTCGACCGGGAGATGCAGCGTGCGCTGGCGCTGCAGACCCGGATCGCTAGGCTGGGCGCCGCGATCGAGGACCGCCCCATCGCCTTCCCTCCCGACCTGGAACGCGATGCGCCGGAAATGGCCGCCAGCGAACGCGCGTTGCACCTTGGCCGGGCGGTGGATCTGGCAGCGCAGCTGGCCGTCTTGGACCGCCAGCGCCAGCAGCGCCTGCAGGAGGCCGAGGTGGCGCGGATCGAGATTGGCACCTCGGAGCGGCAGCTCTCTATCGTCGCTGAAGAGCGCACCCTTCTCGAACCGCTGGTCGAACGCGAGATCGAGCCGCGCACCACCCTTCTGACCCTGCGCCAGCGTGAGGAAGATCTGGCCGGTCGGATTGCGGGGGCACAAGCAACGCTGCAGGGGATCGGCGCCGCGCTGTCCGAGATAGAGGACACCGCTGCCGCCACCCGCAGCCGGTTCCGGGCCGAGGCTCTGGCCGATCTGGCCGATGCGACCGCCGAGCTGGCCAGCCTGCGCCCCACGCTGCCAGCGCTGCAAAGCTTGGCAGACCGCGCGGTGCTACGCGCGCCTGTCCGCGGGATCGTCAACCGTCTCCACCGTCGTACGCTGGGCGGGGCTGTCCGCCCCGGCGAGGACGTGGTCGAGATCGTGCCGCTGGACGACCGGCTTCTGGTCGAAGCCTACCTTCTGCCACAGGACATCGCTTTCCTGCAGGCCGGCCAGCTGGTGCGGGTCAAGCTGACGGCCTACGACTTCACCCGCTACGGCGCCCTGGATGGCCGGATTCTCAGGATTGGGGCCAATGCGGTGCGCCGCGACGAGCGCGACGAGGCCGAGGTCTTCGTGGTTACGGTCGAGACCTCGGGGGCGATCCTGGATGCAAACGGCGCCCAGGTCCGCATCCTGCCCGGGATGACTGCCGAGGTGGACATTTTGGCAGGCAAGCGCCGGGTGATTGACTATTTTCTACAACCCCTAGAGCGCGTGCGCGCCCACGCATTCCGAGAGTGACAGGGCACAGAACGATGGCTATGGCTTCTCTTGAACTGTCAGGCTCGCGCCTGTTCAACAACTGGCTGGCAGCAGCACGCAGCTCCTTGGCCTTTACGACCTATCAAGCCGGCAAAGTCTTTCTGATCGGTCTGCAGCGCGACGGCCGTCTGTCGGTCTTCGAGCGCACGTTCGAGCGGCCCATGGGGCTTGGTGCCACGCCGGGACAATTCTGGATGTCCTCGCGCTTCCAGCTATGGCGTTTCGAGAACTTCCTGGACATAGGCGAAGTACAGGACGGGTTTGACGCGCTCTTCGTTCCCGTTACCGGCCACACCACCGGCGACATCGACATGCACGATATCCACGGGGGCACGGACGGCACTCCGGTCTTTGTGGCGACCCGCTTCAACTGTCTCGCAACCCTGGCGCCCCGCGGCAGTTTTGCCGAGATATGGCGCCCTCCCTTCATCGATCGCCTTGCGGCCGAGGACCGCTGTCACCTGAACGGTCTGGCAATGGACGCCGGTCGCCCAGCCTTCGTGACCTGCCTGTCGCGCAGTAATGTCTTTGAGGGCTGGCGAGAGCGGCGGCGAGACGGCGGCGTGGTGCTGGACGTGGCCTCCGGCGAGGTCGTTGCAGCGGACCTGTCCATGCCCCACTCTCCACGCTTCCACGACGGCAGTCTTTGGATGTTGCAGGCCGGTACGGGTGAGTTTGGCCGGATCGATCTCGCCTCGGGGCGATTCGACCCGCTCTGCTTCCTGCCCGGCTTCGCGCGGGGACTGTCCTTCGTCGGGCACCATGCGGTCATAGGCCTGTCACGCCCACGCGAGAACCGGACCTTCGAGGGCCTCGTCCTGAACGAGCGCCTGGAGCGCGATGGCATCAGCCCGCAGTGCGCGATCTACGTGGTCAACCTACGTACCGGCGACATTGAGCACCGCCTTTCGATCGAAGGTGTGGTCGAGGAAATCTACGACGTGGCCGTCCTGCCGGGCGTCACCCGTCCAAAAATGCTGGGCTTCCGCAGTGACGAGATCAGTTTCGCTATCCGTCCCAACGCTCTGCCAGAGGGTGTGAAGCTTTGAAACGACTGGTTGCCGTCGGCACGGTCCGTAACGAGGAGGATATCATCGAGGCGTTCGTGCGGCACAGCCTGCGTTACGTCGATGAACTCCGCCTCGTCGATCATCTCTCGACCGACCGCACACCTGCGATCTTGGCCGCCCTGCAAGCCGAGGGCCTTCCGCTGCACGTGATAAGACACAGTGGACAGGTAATGCTGCAAGAGATTCTGGTCACCCGTCTCGCGCGCGAGGCCTTCCGCAGCGGAGCCGATTGGGTCGTTCCTTTGGATGCCGACGAGTTCATCGAGGCTCTCGACCCATGCGATCTACGCGCTGCGGTGGCGCACCTCGACCGGACGGCCCCTGGGGCCATCGCCTGGTGGCCCTGGATATCAATGGTGCCGCACCCCGACGACGATCTCTCCACTGCCGATCCCGTCCGGCGGGTCGTTCACCGGCTGGCCATAGAGAGCGTGCAAACCCCGAAATGTCTGGTGCCGCGGGCGATCACACTCCGCCCCGACTGGCAGATTGCGCCAGGTAGCCATCATGTCCGGCTTGGTTCGAAGGATCCGCTGCCGATGGTGCGGATGGCCGGCGGCCTCGCATTGCGGCACTACCCGTTGCGCTCCGTTCCGCAGATGATGGCCAAGATCGTGCTCGGCCATCTGGCCTGGCGCCCCCGGTTGGAACCGGGATCAACGGTTTCGGGCCATACCACGGCGATCTTTCGGAGGCTGCGCGCGGGATGGATCCCGACCGCACAGGAATTGACCCGGCTGGCCGCAAATTATCAGAATCCGGACCACCCCGACGTGCCGGAACTCATTCGCGATCCCCTGATCGTTGCCCATGTCCTGAAACATGGATCCCATCCCGAAACGCCCTTGCTGCCGAAGCTTCTGGATTGGGCAGAAGGGGTTGTCGCATCGAACACCGCGCCGGTCGCGCCGGTGACTTTCCGCGCAAGCCCTCTTGATTTTGCCGCACCGACGGCGCCACCTCCCGTTATCTCCGAAGCGGCAGCCCGTATCTTCAACAGGGCGAACGGTGCGTTCCGGCAAGGCCGCTTCGCCGAGGTTGCAGACATTCTATCCCCTGTCCCCGGGGAATTGGCCGACTGGCCGTTGGCCCATGTCCTGCTGGCCCGAGCGCTTCGTACACTGGGGGATGCCAGCGGAGCGCGGTCGGCCTTCGATGCCGCGCTGGTGTGTGATCCGGCGCAGTTCGACGCGTTGCTGGAGCGCGGCAACCTGCGCCGTGCACAGGACGATCTAGCTGGCGCGGCTGCCGACTATGCCACTGCAATGGCCGCGCGTAGTGCTGACCCTCGTCCTGCGCTGGCATTGGCCCGGCTTGAGGAGGACCGTGCTGAGGCCGCCCGCCTGTTCGGTCCCAAGCAGGCTGCTGCCGAACGTGCGGCAATCGCGATCCACCGCGCGCTAGATCGCGCGCTCAAGACAGAAGACCCTGCCCGTGCCGCCGCAAGCCTGTGCTACGACCTCGCCCGACAGCGAATGGCGCGCGCAGACTTGCCCCGCGCACTCGATGCGCTACGGGAGGCTCGAAGCTGGGCGGACGGTGAGGCAGCAGACTTGGTGCCTCAGATAGACATCGCTCTTGTCGAGGTGCTGTTGCGGCTGGGCATGGAACCCGAGGCACAGGCGATCATCGAACGTCTTTCCGCGAGTGCCGATCGTGACGTGTTGCGCCCGTTGGCACAGCTTGCCTACCGCTTCAATCACTGGGCTATTGGCGTCGCCATCCTGCGTCGTGCTGCTGAAATGACTCCGGGCAATCCAGAGGGTTGGTTGGAACTGGCCGACATGCAGGTCAAGTCCTGGATGCTAGAGGAGGCGTTGGTGAGCCTCGGAAGCGCTGAATCGGCCGCCGATGTGCCCCGTGCCGCTGTCCTCGCACTGCGCGCCTCGGTCGCCCACCGGTTGGGCGATGCGCGCACCGCGCTCGCGCAATACGATCAACTGGTCAAGGATGGCCAGCCCGCCTTTGCATCAAACGCGGCGATGAGTCTGCTGTACGCCGACCACATCACCCCCGAGGAGGTCGCCGCGCGCCACCGCGAGTTGTTCGCAGGCTGGGCCGTAGGCGCGCGTGCCCGCACCTCCTTCAGCGCCGCACCCAACCCTCACAGACCCCTGCGCATCGGAATGGTTTCCGCCGACCTGCACCATCAGCATCCGGTGAACATCTTTCTGCAACCGCTTCTGGCGCGATGGGATCACGAAAACCTTCCGCTAACTGTATTCTTCACCGGCTTATCCGCCGACGACCAGACGCGCCTGGCGCGCGCGCGCGCGCGCAACTGGCGGGACGTGACGCTTCCAGAGCTACCATCGGCCGTCGCGGCTGAATCGATCGACATCCTGATCGATCTGTCCGGCCATACCGCAGGCGGAGCGCTGGCGCTTTTCGCCCGGAGGATGGCCCCGGTTCAGGCGACTTGGCTTGGCTACCCGGGCTCCACCGGAGTGCCCAATATGGACTGGTTGATAGGGGATCCCGTGGTGACGCCGCGCGAAGCCGACGGTTTGTGTTCCGAACAGGTAATGCGCTTACCCGATACCGTCTTTTGCTTCGCACCCGAGGCCGACCACCCGCTCCCGGATTTCGCATCCGCCGCCCGTGGTCGTCCCTTCACATTCGGGTCCTTCAACAACATACCCAAACTGACGCCCCGCACCATTGCGCTCTGGTCTGCTGCCTTGGCTGCAGTGCCTGACGCACGCCTGTTGCTGCGCGCGCCCAGCTTCAAGGATGCTGCCGCCATCGCCCGTTTCCGCCGCCTGTTCGCTGAGGCGGGGACCAACCCAGACCGCCTGATTTTTCGCGGCCCATTGGGGCTGGACGCCATGATGAAGGCCTATGCGGAAGTCGACGTAGCTCTTGACCCCGTGCCCTACAATGGCGGCACCACTACGCTTCAGTCGCTTTGGATGGGCGTGCCCGTACTGACGCTCAAGGGTGGCCATTTCGTGTCACGGATGGGAGCAAGCTTCCTTAGCGCGGCAGGCCTCGCTGACTGGGTAACCGACACTGAGACCGCCTTCGTTGCACGTGCCCGCGCTGCCGCCGCCGACCACCAGACCCTGATCGCTCTTAAGCAAGGTCTGCGTTCCCACCTCCTGTCGCGCCCCGCCTGGAACCCTGACCGATTTGCCACCAACTTCTCCGATGCTCTGCGCGACATCTGGACACGAACCATGGCTGCCCCGTGACACGTCCCGCTTCGGTAGATTGCCTCCGCAGTGCGCCATGGTTCTGATGATATAGACGGGACTGATGATGTGACCGCCCCCCGACGGCATCAATGTGCGAGGGTGGGTCTGCGAGGATCCACAGAGGAGGATGGTCATGTCGGAGATTATCACGGTCGGGCTCGACCTGGCGAAGAATGTGTTCCAGGCGCACGGCGCTGATGCGT
>CALRMS020000100.1:0-6721 GCA_943369275.1 Rhodobacter maris
CCCGCATTTGCCCATGATGATCTCAATCCACCGACCGTTGTCGTCTATGGAGATGACTCGCAGGATTGGGTGGCTGAGGTTCAGCGCTTCGCTGACGTTATTGACCCGCGTGATCGTCCAGTTGTCGTAGCGGGTGATGGGATCACACCGCTTCCGCGAAATGTGACGCTGGTCTGGTTTGGTGACCTATCGCATGAGCCGTCCGAGATCGCTGACGCGCCTGCGGCGTTGCGCGTCGTTGCAGACTATCTGGGCCGAGACGTTCGTGATGGTTCGGCTGGACTTGCCGAGGGCGAAGTTCGCCTCGGTGCCAATTGCTATACTCAGAGCGTAGACCGAGCTGATGGGCTGCCCGAAATCGCGATCAACTTTAGCGGTGAGGATCCACAGATTTTCTGCAAGGGGCTGACAATATCAAGTCTATTAGGGAAACATGGGCGTTGGATGCGAAATGATGAGACCGAGTGCTTATTGCCCAACTGTGCAACGATAAGGACCAGGGAATGACGGCATTGTCTCGTTTGGTTGAACGGTGGTTAGGTCACCTTCTAGATTGGGGCCGAAATGGCATGGTGTTGTTGTGACTTGCCCGTGGTTTTCTCTCAGTGGCACACTTACAGTCATTTTATTTGGAAGCGGCGAGCTTCGCCGATCAAGAAATTTTTTGCAGTTTCAGGTAGGGTTCGCACCATGAATGGTTTCATGAAAGTTCTGCGCTATCCTTGGTCGCTCATGGCTTTATCAATATCCACTGTGTTTTTATCTTTTGCTGGCTATGTTTCTTACGGGATTTACCAAGAAAGCAGATCAGCCTCTTTGTTGGTGTTTTCTGCTATTGTACAGCGGGCGATCTCGGAGAGTAGTGGAAGAAAGCAAAGTATTTCGTATCTTGAGAACCTCACGGAATATAATCAAATTAATTCCCAGATGGCTCATATTGACCAGATTACGCTACACAACTGGCAAGGAGATTGTTCGCTTGCATTGAACTTAAGTCGTCTTGATCCTCTTTATGTTCCCGGAACGTTTCAAGAAAATGTCGATTTTGGTCGACCAAAGGTAATCGTCTTCTTTTACGGGCCCGTTCCCGACATCTCTCCTTATCTACGGCCAGAAAATCAGTCGGAACTTCTAGCGCCGCGTCCGGAGGACACCCGATTTTTATCTGCGGCCGAATTTGCGGAACTTACTTGGGTGGACATCAATGATCACCGCGCTACGATGGCGGCTGTGTCAGACAAATGGAGCACCGAGATAGTCTGGCGCGGTGAGCAGTGCCAAACATATTCCTATGTCATTTTTGAAGGAGCATAGCCTTGGCCGAAACAAGAAATATTACAATCAATGCTTATGGTGGAAGCGCCAGCGGTCACGTTTCTATCACCCTTGGTTCGACGACGTACGAACAACAATGGGATCAATCCTCATATGCTGGGCTTTTCACCAGCACGGCTGGACCAAACGACGGATACATAGGCGTGCGGCCTGCTGGGACTTCGTCGCCAGCAGTTTCGATTAATTTCTCAGTTCCATCTGCAAATTATCAGGCGGCTTTGAACTATGTTCAAGCGAATATTGGGATAAACAATTACGGACTGTTCACGCAGAACTGTGTCACTTTCGTTGATAATGTAGCAATGGCTGCCGGGCTAAGTACTTATGTTTGGCGCTACGAGATGGACCGGCTCGGCGTTATTCCTGGAGCATATCCAATCGAGGCAATCATTAGTTTGCCACGGCCAGACCTGTCCATCTGGGAAGCCGAAGGGCTTCCGATAGACCCCTTATGCTTCCCCGCCCACACCCCCATCGCGATCTCGCTGAGCGAAACCCGCCCGATCTCCGACATCCGCGTGGGCGACACGGTTCTGGACTTTGACCCTGCTGCCGATCTTGGCCGGGGTGCCTTGGTGCCGCGCAAGGTGGTGCGGCTTTATCGCAATACGACGGAGGAATGGGTCAAGCTGACATGGGCTGAGGGTGGCGAGGCAAAAGAACTGATCGCCACCCCCGGCCACCATTTCCTCGAGCGCTTTAGCCGAACGCGTCGTGGCTTCCGGGGCGATCACGACCCAGCCGCCGCGGCTGAAAACGTCTGCTTCGTCCCCTTTCTTCCCATCGTCGCCCAGTTCTGCTGCATACCGGCTGAACGGCGGCTTTGATGCGGCAGACGAAGAAGCACATCGATGGTGCGATCCGCGGCTGTCTGCCGTTCGCGGTGATATGGCAAGGTCGGATGATGCCTTGTGTTTGCGCTGACTGCCGGACCTGTTGCGCAGGTTAGTCAAGCACGGGGAAAGCCAATGGAAAGAAACGAGCAGTTTCGCCCTAGGTTTGTCAGAATAACCTTCTGAAATCGTTAAAAACTTACGGTCCCCTACGGGCTGCCACGTTATCCCCCGCATGAATGGACGGCGTGTATAAGCCGCGTTTTTACTGCCGCTTTGGCGCGCCTTTGCCCGACATCACGCCCGCCGCACCAAGATGGCTTGCGTCATGGCGCGGCTTGCCTATCCTGCCGCGACCAAGTCCATTTTCACGGTGCCCCATGACCCGCCCGCGCAAGACCCATTTCTCCTGCTCGCTTTTCCTTTCCCTTTTCACCCTTCTGCCCAGCCTCGCCCTGGCGGCCCCCTGTTCCGATACAGGCGGCCAGTATGAGGAATGGAAACCCCTGATGGCCGCCGAGGCCGAGGCCGCAGGTGTCGGCCGCAGGGGGATCGACGCGCTGATGGCCACCAGCTATTCCAAGGCCACCATCGGGGCCGACCGCAACCAGAAAAGCTTCCGCTACAGCCTCGACAAGTTCCTCGAGGTGCGCGGCGCCAACGCCATCATCTCGCAGGGGCGCAAGCGCAAGGCGCAGAATCCTGATTTCTATGCCGCGCTCGAAGGGCAGTATGGCGTGCCTGCAGGCGTTCTGATCGCCATTCACGGCATGGAAACGGGTTTCGGCAATTTCATGGGCGATACCAATGTCGTCTCGGCCATTGCCACGCTCGCCTATGACTGTCGCCGTTCGGATTTCTTCACGCCGCACCTGATCGGCGCGCTGAAGCTGGTCGATACCGGCGCGATCAGCCCGCAAACCGTGGGCGCAAAGCATGGCGAACTGGGCCATACCCAGTTCCTGCCCGGCAATGCGCTGACATACGGCGTCGATGGCAACGGCGATGGTCGTGTCGATCTCACCGATCTGGTTGATGCCATGGCCTCCACCGCCAATTTCCTGCGGCAAAAGGGCTGGCGTCCCGGCGCAGGTTATCAGCAGGGCGAGCCGAATTTCGCGGTGATCGAGGAATGGAACGCCGCCACCGTCTATCAGCAGTCCATCGCGCTGATGGGCGCGCAGATCGACCGCTGAACCGGCATTGTCGGGGGCAACAGCGCCCAGCCTCTGGTGGCGCGATCAGACCGCCACCATATGCCCGTCCCCGACATCGACCAGACGCTGGCGATCCGGGCCCTTGCCTATGGCATGAACCGGGCTTGGCACCTCACCCACCAGACGTGCGGAGGCGGTCCGGCGATGCGCCGGATCGGGCACAGGCACCGCCTCGATCAGTCGCTGGGTATATTCGTGGCGCGGGTCGCCGAAAACCTGCGCCCGCGTCCCCATCTCGACGATCTGGCCCAGATACATCACCGCCACCCGATCAGAGATCGTGTCGACCACCGCCATGTCGTGGCTGATGAACAGGAAGGCGACGCCCATCTCATCCTGCAATTCCCGCAGCAGGGCCAAAACCCGCGCCTGAACGCTGACGTCCAGCGCTGATACGCTTTCATCGGCGATGATCAGATCGGGCTTCAAGGCCAGCGCGCGCGCAATGCAGATGCGCTGGCGCTGGCCGCCCGAAAATTCATGCGGGTATCGGTCGATCTGATCCGCCGACAGTCCCACCCGCCGGATCAGATCCGCCGCCAAGTCGCGCCGATCGCCCGCCGTGCCGATGCCATGAATCAGCAGCGGTTCGGCAATCAGGTCGCCCACCCGCATCCGCGGGTCCAGCGCGGCCATCGGATCCTGAAACACCATCTGCACCCGCCGGCGCAGCGCCTTTGGCGCATCCCGCCCCTGCCCGGACAGGACATGATCCCCGATCCGTATCTCCCCCTGATGCGGCACAAGGCCGACCATGGCTTTCGCGATCGTGGATTTTCCGCAACCCGATTCCCCCACCAGCGCGAATGTCTCACCGCGCCGGATATCGAAACTCACATGCTCCACCGCGTGAACGTTCAGTGTCGTCCGCCCCAGCAGACCGCCCTTGATGGGAAACCGCACGACCACATCCGTCAGGCTTGCCACCGCCTCGGTCCGGCGCGGTTGCGGGCTATCGCTGCGGGTGCCCATACGCGGCACGGCTGCCAGCAGGTCGCGGGTATAGGTCTGGGCCGGGGCGCGGAACAGCGTCGCAACGGGTGCCTCCTCCACCATCCGGCCGGATTTCATCACGATGACCCGGTCGGCCATCTCGGCCACCACCCCCATGTCATGCGTGATCAGGATGATCGCCGTGCCCAGATCCCGCTGCAAATCGCGTAACAGGTCCAGCACCTCACGCTGCACCGTCACATCCAGCGCCGTGGTCGGCTCGTCAGCAATAAGAACCTCAGGCCGCAGCGCCAGCGCCATGGCAATCATCACCCGCTGCCGCATCCCGCCCGAAAGCTCATGCGGGAACTGCTCCATCCGCCGTTCCGGCTGTGACAGCCTGACCGATGTCAGCGCCGCCAGCGCGCGCCGCCGCGCCTCGGCCCGGCTGACATCCTCATGCGCGCGCACGGCCTCGGCCAGCTGGGTGCCGATGGTCAGCACCGGGTTCAGGCTTGTCATCGGTTCCTGAAAGATCATCGCAATCCGGTCGCCCCGCACCGCGCGCATCTGCGCCTCGGAGGCAGTGGTCAGATCCGTGCCGCCCAACCGGATGCTGCCAGCGGTGACACGCACCGCAGGCGGCGGCAACAGGCCCATGATCGCCAGCGACGTGATGGATTTCCCCGATCCGCTTTCCCCGGCAATGGCCAGCGTCTCGCCCCGGTTCAGCGTGAAGGACAGGCCCTCGACCAGCGGTTTCAACCCCGCCTCTGTTCGCACCGAAACCGTCAGCCCATTGACCGACAGCACGGGACCGGTGGCCGGGGCCTGCGCGGCCCCGGTCGTTTGTGCATCGACAATCGTCATTCAAACACGCAGCGCGGGAAATAGAAGCTGACCACCCAGTTCGGCATATCGACAATCTCGGATATCCGCAGATCGCCGCAGGTGGACACCAGCATATAGGCATCCACTGCCGCCATCCCGCGCTGCGCGCAAAGCAGGTCGATCATGTTGGCCACCGCATCACGGCTGGCGGTCATCAGATCCGGGCCGATCCCGGTGGTCACCTCATAGCCCTTGGCATCCAGATGCCGCGTCACCGGCCCCGGCGTGGTGAAGCGCGGCGTCCTCAGGTTCGCCCCCTTCACCAGATCCAGCGTCAGCACCACGTCCATCGGGCTTTCGATGGCCGTGCCGCACACCTCGCCATCGCCCTGCGCGGCATGGGTATCGCCCACGCTGAACAGCGCCCCCGCCACCTCGACCGGCAGATAGAGCGTCGTTCCCGCATTCAGATCGCGGATATCAAGGTTTCCCCCCACCCGGCGCGGCGGCACCACCGAATGTACACCCGGTTCCGCCAGCGCATTGCCGATGGTCCCGGCAAAGGGCTTCAACGGCACACGCCCCTGATCCGACCACAGCGCAGGCGCCATGCTGACGGGGTCATATTTCCACACCTTCAACGCCGGTTCGGTGAACTGATCGGCCAAAAGCCCAAAGCCGGGAATGTTGGCAGTCCAGCCGAACCCTGCCCCGTCAAAGGCGCGCGGGGCAAAGCTGTCGATCGTCACCTTGACCGCGTCGCCGGGTTCCGCCCCCTCGATGTAGATCGGGCCCGAAACCGGGTTGATCTTGCCGAAATCAAGGCTGACCACATCCGCCACGGTCGACGACGGGCCAAGCTGGCCCGCCGAGGAATCGTTGCAATGAAACAGGATCGTCGATCCCGGTTCGGCGCGCAGCGCCGGGGCGAGGGAATTGTCCCAGCCGAAATGATGCTGCGCGCCGTGGATCGTATAGTTGCAGTCCTTGCACATTTTACTTCACGAAAACATAGTCATAGTTGACGGGGATCGACACCGGATCGACATAGAGCGCATCCTCGCCGCCCATCCGTTCCGATTTCATCGTATAGCGTTCCTCGTTGAACACCGGCACCCACGGGGCCTGTTCCATCACGCCCATATAGACATCCGACCACATCTTCAGTCGGTCCTCTGCATTGGCCGGGTCAGACATGCTGTCCGCCTGCACCGCCATGGCATCCAGCGCCTCGTCACAGAACTTCGACCAGTTCCAGCCACCCTCGCCCGCGCCTGCGCAGCCCAGGATCGGGCCATAGAAGTTCGACGGATCGGGGAAGTCCGCAATCCACGCCATGCCGCCCGACCAGATCATCGGCGCGGTTCCTGCACCGCCCGCCTCGATCACATTGGCCTGCGCCAGCGACTGGATGTTCGCCGTGATCCCGATGGCCGCCAGATCCTGCTGGATCGCCTGCGCGATACGCGGGTTCGGGTCGGTGTTCATCACATAAAGATCGGTCTCGAACCCATCCGCCAGCCCCGCCCCGGCCAAGAGCGCCTTGGCACCCTCGACGTCATAGGCATAGCC
>CALRMS020000101.1:0-6535 GCA_943369275.1 Rhodobacter maris
AGCGCATGTCCATGCTGGATAGTCTTGCAGCGGCGGGGACGCCCCCTGCCCTTGGTAGCATGATGTCTAGCAATCGGGCCCTGCGGTCGGCGCGTGATGCTGTCGATGCTCACCATGTTTGGGAGCTCGATCCGGCTGAGATCCAAGACGAGCGATACTCGGATCGCCTCGACCCAAAGGATGTGCACGACCTTCGCGCGTCGATTGAACAAAACGGGCAGACTGTGCCCATCCTTGTTCGGCGCCATGCGACCGACCCCAATCGGTATCTCCTCGTCTATGGACGCCGCCGTCTTGAGGCCATTCGTGCCTCCGACAAAGTGAGCAAGGTTCGCGCCCTCATCGCTAACCTGGACGATACGGCGGCACTGCGCGCTCAGGTTTCAGAGAATACTGGTAGACGTGACCTGAGTTACATCGAGCGTGCCCTCTTCGCTCAGGAACTGCTCGATAGTGGCTTTGGCTCGCAGGCACAGATTGCCGAAGTGCTCAACGTGACCCGTTCGGCGGTATCGATGTCGATCTCGGTTGCCAAGGCGATCGGAACTGCACTGGCCCATGCAATCGGACCGGCGCACGGCGTCGGCCGTCCCAGATGGGAAGCTTTGGCCAAGGAGCTTGCCGACAGCCGGATCGAGAACGACGATCTTTCCCGAGTTGCTCTTGATGTTCGCGCCAAGGCGGCCGCGAACGAACAGGTGGATGAGGATCCGCAGGCTGATCCTTCGGTGGCGGCTTTTGAGGCCGTTGCGCGGCACGTAAAAAAGACTGTGAGCTCGACGCTCGGCAAGAAGCCGAGATCGAAGACCACTGCCCTTGTGATCGATGGCACGCCCGTGGGCGCTATCAAGAGATCTGGCCGGGCGCTTCGCCTGGACCTGACGGATGTGGATGATGCCTTTGCGGAGTGGCTTGATGCCCGCGCGCAGGACGTCCTCGAAGAACTTCACGATCGCTGGAAAGGCGAGACATGAAGAGAGGCAGAGCAACAACAAAAAGGAGGCACGGTACAGGCTAAAGAAAAGGTCCCGCAAAGCTTGCGCTCCACGAGACCCCAACTTTGATCTTAGCACTTTCAAGGTAGTGGGCCAGCGCGCAAACCGCAAGTCATATGTGATTCGCGGAACTGCTTTTCTATGCCTTCGTGAATGACATCATGGAGTACACACCGATTTCGCCGTTTATGCGGCCTATCTCGCACGCCCATCTGCGCGTGGTCGAGCGGCCTGAGGCGTCTGTTCCAGGCAAGCCCGTGAACAAGTGGGAGCTCCTTCGCGAGCTGTCCAAGGCGCAGGCCGCCTTTGGCGTTTCCGAGCGCGATCTGACCGTTCTGCAGGGGCTTCTGAGCTTCTTTCCGGATGATGCGCTTGGCGGGAACGCAGAAATGGTCGTCTTTCCGTCCAACAAGGCAATCTGCGAGCGGCTGAACGGCATGGCCTGCTCCACGATGCGCAGGCACATTGCCTGCCTGGTGGACGCTGGCTTGCTCATGCGACGCGATAGTCCGAACGGGAAGAGGTATGTCCGCAAGCATGGCGAAGAGCGCGTGGCCTTCGGCTTCGATCTCTCGCCGCTCTACTGCCGGTCCGAAGAGGTGGCACGGGCCGCAGAGGCCGTGCGTGAGGCCGAGGACCGTGTGCGCCGGCTGCGGGAGGTCGTGAGCCTCATGCGGCGCGATCTTGCTGCCCTGGCGGAGTTTGGAGAAGAGATCCAGCCAGGTCGTGGCCTCTGGGAACAACTACGCGACAAGGCTGTCCTGACAGCGCGCGCCCTGCGCCGCAAGCTCATGCTCGAGGAGCTCTCGGCATACCGAGCAGAGCTCGAAGCTCTTCTCGATCATGCACGCAACCTCATTGACGGCCCTGAAACAGAAGAAATGAACACCAATGATGCCAGTTTTGAGCGTCACCATCTTAATTCAAAAAAAGAATCTATAGATACTGAACCTGCCTCGGAAAAAGGCGGGGCGGCGACCGGCTCGCCAGATGGTGAAACGGATGCACCTGTTGCTGACGTGGAAGCAGCCGACACAAGACACGTGCCAAAGATCCCGCTCCATTTGGTGATCGCGGGCTGCCCGTCGCTCAAAACCTTCTACCAGGGCGACATCCGCCACTGGCATCAGCTTTTCGACGCGGCTTGCCATGTACGGCCGGCCATGGGGATCAGTGCGTCCGCTTGGGAAGAAGCGCAACGGTTCATGGGGCCCGAGCAGGCATCCATCGTTGTTGTCGCCATGCTGGAACGCTTTGCCGACATCAGATCGCCCGGCGGATACCTCCGTGCGCTGGCATCGAAGGCGGCGGCGGGCGAGTTCTCTTGCGGGCCGATGGTCATGGCGCTGATGTCCCGGCGAAACGCGGCGTGATGTTCACAGCTGTGAACATTCTCCCCGCCGGTGCCCCAATCGACGAAGTTCACAGCTGTGAACTCTCTGCGCCGTCTGATGAGCAACCAACAGACAGAGTGAAAGGCTGGAGGTTGAGGGGTGACGGTGAGTGAGATCGGGAGAGTGGCTTCCGGCGCCCGTCGTGGAGAAGATCTGATGGCGAAAGCAGCCCAGAAAGTCATCCTGTCCCCCTCACGGGACATCCCCTTCGACAAGCTCGTGCTGAGCCAGTCCAACGTGCATCGCATCAAGGCAGGCGTCTCGGTCGAGGAACTGGCCGAAGACATCGCGCGTCGCGGCCTGCTGCAGAGCTTGAACGTGCGGGCTGTTCTCGGTGCCGATGGTGTCGAGTCCGGCATGTTCGAGATCCCGGCTGGTGGCCGGCGCTTCCAGGCGCTGTCGCTGCTCGTGAAGCAGAAGCGGCTGGCGAAGACGGCGCCGATCCCATGCATCGTGCGGGATGCCGCGTCCGAGATCCTCGCCGAGGACGACTCGCTGGCGGAAAACATGCAGCGCGTTGCCCTGCATCCGCTCGACCAGTTCCGTGCGTTCGCAGCGCTGCGCGAAAAGGGTCAGGGCGAGGAAGCAATTGCGGCGGCCTTGTTCGTCTCCCCGCAGGTCGTGAAGCAGCGCCTGAAACTCGCTTCCGTGGCCCCTGCCCTCCTCGAGGTTTGTGCCGAGGATGGCATGACGCTGGAACAGCTGATGGCTTTCACGGTAAACCCGGACCACGGACGTCAGGTGCAGGTCTGGGACGCAGTGAAGAACTCCTGGAACAAGGAGCCCTATTCCATCCGGCGCATGCTCACGGAAACCTCAGTCCGGGCCTCGGATCGTCGCGCGGTCTTCGTCGGTGTCGATGCCTATGAGGCGGCAGGTGGCGTCGTCCTGCGCGATCTGTTTCAGGGCGACGATGGTGGTTGGCTCGAGGACCCTGCCCTTCTGGACCGGCTGGTGGCCGCGAAGCTTCAAGCTGAGGCCGAAGCGCTGGTTTCCGAGGGCTGGCAGTGGATCGAGGTCGCGACCGACCTGCCCTATGGCTATAGCCATGGTCTGCGGCGCCTCGCCGGTGATCCGGCCCCGATGACCGAGGAGGAAAGCGCGGCACACGCGGCGCTTCTCGCCGAGTATCGTGCGTTGGAGGAGGAATACTCCGGCCAGGACGAATACCCCGAGGAGATCGATGCCCGGCTCGGGCAGCTCGAGATGGCGATGGAAGCGCTCGAGCAGCGGCCCCTGATCTACGATCAGGCCGAGGTCGGTCGCGCTGGCGTCTTTGTGACGCTGGATCGGGATGGCAGCCTCGCGGTCTATCGTGAGTATGTCAGGCTCGAGGGTGAGCCGCGCGAGGAGTCCGCGGTTCAGGAGGGCGGTAGCCCGGATGCCGTGGGGCAGGGGGGTGATGTCTGCGGTTCTGATTGGACGTCCTCGGTAGCCTCCGCTGGGGGCACCGTTGTCACCTCGGATGGTCAGCAGATCGGCGCGGACTTGTCCGAGGATGAGGACGACGGGGCGCTGAAGCCGTTGCCCGAGCGGCTGGTCATGGAATTGACTGCCCACCGGACCCTCGCGCTGCGCGAATACGGCCGGTTCCGTTGAATTATGCCGGAGTGCGCGCTTGAATTCGTATACAACTGACCGTTTAATATTCACTTCCGCAATTGCAAAATGACGGTTTCTGATGGCGTTGATCGGATATGCGAGGGTTTCGACGGAGGAGCAGAGCAATCTGGCTCAGGTCACGGCCTTGCAGGCGGTCGGTTGCGGTGAAATCCACGAAGAGCAAGCATCCGGCGGCAATCGATCACGACCGGTGTTAACCCAAGCTCTTCAACGGATCGGGAAGGGCGACACGCTGGTGGTTGTGCGCATTGACCGTCTGGCTCGGTCGCTCTCACATCTGCTGGAGATAATCGAGCGTCTGGAAGGGCAGGGGGCCTTTTTCCGATCCCTGCAAGATCCGATTGACACCGCATCTCCCCAGGGCAAGTTCACGCTTCAGGTTCTTGGCGCCGCGGCCGAGTTCGAGCGCGCCCTCATACGCGAGCGCACCAAGGCGGGGCTCGCCAGCGCGAGATCGCAAGGAAGAGTAGGCGGCAACCCTGGGCTGCGTGCCGGTGACCCTGCGGCGCTACGCAAGCTCCGTCTGGCACGGGCCGACAGTTACATGGACGCCCTGGCGGAGTCCTCGCAGGACTGGGTGCCTCATGTTCGACGTCTGCGGCCGGATATGCCGTGGGAAGATCTGCTGCGGGTCATCAACGGCTCACTGCCTGAAGGCCGGCGCTGGACCCAAGGCCGCCTGATGCGAGCCGTGAATACCTACGTGCGCAACGGATTTCTGGAGGAGGCAGTTCTCGGGCGTGCAGATCACCTCAAGACGGATGATCGTCTCGTCGCGATCGTCGCGGCCATCAAGGGGGCCGATCCAGATGTCACCCTTCAGACCATTTGCAACCGACTTGAAGCTATGCGGGAACGAACACCACGGGGGCGGACAAAGTGGTACCCATCGTCGGTCAAGATGCTGCTGGACCGAGCAGCCGGGCTGGGTCTCCTCGGCGGCGCCTGAGCATAGCCGTAGTCAAGTTCGGCCCGGAGCCGACCTTCATGCCTAGCGCTGGTGCCGCATTGCGGCTTCCCTAGCCCGGCTATTCGTCCATCGTGCAGCAATTTCCGATAGGTGAAAGTCGGTGGGTCAGTTCCAGATGGCCTCGTGCTCCCAGTCCTCCGGGAACCCGGCGGTCTGCGGGCGGATCTCGTAAGGGAGGTCTTGGGTCAAGATCATGTCGCGAAGGCGGACGTGCCACTTGGTGCGCGGATAGTACTGCCGCAGCATGAAGATCATGATGACGATCGCGCTATAGATCTTTTTCGTGGGCGCATCGTCCCCCATCCTGGGCTGGCGGAGGTGGTCGAGCTGTCCAAATGTCGTTTTTGGGGGGACGCCCGGGCTGTTAACCAAGGGCTTGTTCCACGTCCGGGCGTGATGTGCGCAGCTGTTGCGGACGTCGTTGAGCGCTGTGATCCATGAAGCGAAGGTCTTCATGGGGAGGTCCGGGTGAATGCGCGCCGCGATTGCCATTTTGTTTTTGTCGGACAGGTGGGCGATAATGTGGGTCAGGTTGCCCCAGGTCCATGTCCCAGCCTCGATCCAGATCGGTGGGGGACCAAAGTACTTTCGGGCGAAATGCTTCGCGAAGTCCTCTTTCGAGCTTCTGAAGTGCTGATCCAGGCCGGCTATGAAGAGCTCGAGAGGCGTGCTGCCATCTTCGCCCTTTTCGCTGAAGCGATCCTTGTATGAGCGCCTGTCGCGATGCGCATGTGGTCCCAGCTCGCCGAGGACTTCAATCATCGCGGTTCTAACCGCGATCTCGATGCGCTCAATCGCGTCCAGAAGCTCTATGCGCAAGGCTTTGTCGAAGAGATAGAAATTGATCGCATGATCGAAGGTCGTGCCTTCTTTGAACTTGTCGCATCTAACCTTCTGCTCCGCCTCGCCGTCTGGCGTTGGGATCGGGCAGAAGTCACGGTACGGATACCCAAACGCGCTGAGTCGGTAGTATCCGATGCGGTGCAGGGAGCGCTCGGCAAGGCCTCGGTCAGGGATCCCCATGCCCCTCATCAACATGATGTCGATGCATTCATCGATCGACTTGTGCTGCTTGAGGTACTTCAATGTTGATGCGGTGATGTCCAGAAATTAGAAGACCGGGCTGTAACGAGGCGACTGAGGCCAGGTCAGGGAGCACCGGTCATAAGGCAACGATAGATAATAGTGTCGGTGCCGACGATGTCAACATTGTAGATGGGGCACTGAACGGTGAGGCCACGCTGGATGTCAGTTCGGTGCGCCCGGACTTGATCGTGGCTGCGCTTTGCGGCTATCGGTGCCCAGTGGGGAGTGACCAGGTTCGGCGATTACTGCGCCGCACACGGTTGATCGCTTTCCCGGGTCTGGTGCAGATGCGTTGCTGCACTGCCATCAGGCGGCTCTCCGCCCACATCGACCTCTGTGACGTCTCGCCGTGGGCAGCGCGGCCGTCACCTCACCTCTTATTGCTATCGATCCAACGCGACATCATCCCGCGGTCGCGGTAGCACTCGTCGGGGACGGAGCGCCGCTTGATCTGCGCGATGCGTTCT
>CALRMS020000102.1:0-6463 GCA_943369275.1 Rhodobacter maris
TACATCGGGCCGTCCAACGAACGTCAGAACCCGCTCCAAGAGGCGCAGTGAACGCGATGTGCCCTCATTGCGAACCTGATCTGCGAAAATGCCGCGATCGCCCATGCCCCTGACGTCGCCACCGCGTTTTCACACAGCCTCGGCCCAAAGCTGTCGTTTGGAAAAGGCCTCGCCGGGCCAAGAACCAGCGAGTCGGCATCCTCAGTTCAACGAATCGGATCGCCCGTTCAGGTTGATCGCGGCGATGGTCTTCTCTGCGATTCATCCGATCGCGCACTGACAGCTCGGCTTATGCCCGTTCATGTATAGTCGTTAAGATCGGAGGGCGACTTCCTTTGCAAAGGTCTACCTGTCAACTCAGGCAGTCAAATTGGCGACCATGAAATCAACAAACCGCTTTGCTCTGTTCGATCTCGGCCCGGCTTCATCGCGGTGGCTTATCCAATAAGAGCAACCTGTCGGAACTTCGCTTGACGGAACGGCCTTCAGGCGGTTCGTGGCCAGAAATTCCGATGCGTTGATTACGCTGACGAGGGCGAAGATGTTGGACGTTTGCAGCATCTCGACCGCCAGGTGCTCGGCCGAAACTGAAGGGCCTTTCGTCCAGACCTCGGGCAACATCAGACCGTGATGGGCAGCCCAATCCCCCCAGCTGTACTCGCCCCAGTTGCGTCCCTTCCCATGTGCGATGTGCAGAAGCCGAGAATTCAGAACCTGCTGCAATCGCTGCGGCTCCTCGTCGAAGTAAGGGTGCTCCGCGCGTGCGACTGCGGCGCAGCGGTCTTCAAACAGCCTGACCCAGGCATATCCCTCCGGACACTGCGTGGCATGAAGGATGGTGACGTCGGACGCGGCATGGCCAAGCGGGTCATGCGTCGGATTGATGACAAGGTCCGTCTCGGGAAACTCCTTTTCCAGAAGCGGGATGCGCGGCGTCAGCCACAAGACAGCGAAAGAATATGATGCGGTGATCCGCAACTCCCTTGCGCTACCACTGCTGAGGTAGTCGTCGGCCAGCCGTATCCGCTGAAACGCATCCCCAAGTGCAACCGCGACCGCCCGCCCCATTTCTGTCGCTTCAAACCGTCCGCCGGAACGATAGACCAGCGGGGCACCGCAGCGCGCTTCGAGTTCCCTCAGACGGTGACTTATGGCGGCAGGGGTCACGCAAAGCTCGCGAGAGGCGGCAGAAAGCGAACCGGTGCGGATCACAGCCTCCAAAGCGCGCAAACCTGTCATCGCGGGAGCACTGCGCATCACCAATCTCCTTTTACCTCAGGTAAAAGGCGGTCAATCAACTTGTCAATTGGCGCTTGGCCGAAGGCGATCCAATCTGAAGGCATGCTGTCACATGGATTTGCTGCCCCGCCCCCCGCTCCATCCCCCCTCAAGGAGACCCTGCCATGACAAAGAACGTGACCGAGAACCGCCAGAAGCTGTTCGAAACGCTTACCAGATCGGCCGCGGACGGCCGCCTAGACCGGCGCGAGTTTCTTGCGCTCTCGAGTGTCCTCGGCCTGAGCGTCGCCGCGGGCCTGGGCGCTCTTCCCGGCGTGGCCCAGGCCCAGACGCCCAAGCGTGGCGGCGTCCTGCGCGTCGGCCAGCAGGTGCTGGCGATCAACGATCCGCGCAACTATGACTGGCCGCAGAAATCCAATGTTGCCCGGCAGTTCTGCGAACCTCTCGTCCGCTGGCAACCAGACGGCAGCTTTACGCCCTCGCTTCTGGAAAGCTGGGAAGTGTCAGACGATGCGAGGACCTACACGCTGAAGGTACGCCAGAATGCCACCTGGACGAATGGCGATGCGTTCACCGCCGATGACGTGGTCTTCAACATCCGTCGGATGGCCGATGCCAATGTCGAAGGCAATTCGATGGCCGCACGTCTGGTGGCGCTGCGCGATGGTGAGGCCAAGACTGCGGCCGAGGATGCGGTGGTGAAGTTGGATGATTTCACGGTGCAGCTTAACCTGCGCACGCCCGACATCACCCTGATCCCCAGCTTTGGCGATTACCCCGCGCTTTGCGTTCATCCGTCTTTTCCGGACGGCGGCGATCTGGCACAGGCCCCGATCGGCACGGGGGCCTTCGAGCTTGCGTCGTTTGAGGTCGGAGTGAAGGCCGTGTTTAAACGGCGCGAAAATGGCGCCTGGTGGGGGGGCGAGGCGCTTCTTGACGGTATCGAGTTCTTGGATCTGGGGACGGACGAATCCACGTTCCTTGCGGCCTTCACGGGCGGCGAGATCGACATGAACGATGAAACCAGCCCAGATTTTGCCACGTCCAACGACGCGGTAGGGTTGGTTCGCGAATCCGCTGTCACCGCGACCACGATGGTTGCACGGATGAACACCCAGGCGGCACCCTTTACCGACCTGCGCGTGCGCAACGCCGTTCAGCTGGCAGTGGACAATGCCGTCGTGCTGGAGCTGGGCGTTGCGGGCCTCGGCACGGTTGCCGAAAACCACCATGTGGCGCCGGTCCATCCCGAATATGCCGAGATTCCAAAGGTCGCGCCCGACCCGGCCAAGGCGCTTGCGCTGATGACCGAAGCCGGCCATGCCGAAACAGAGCTGGAGTTGATCTCGCTTGATGAAGGTTGGCTGGCAACGACATCGGATGCCATCGCAGGCCAGTTGCGCGACGCGGGCATCAAAGTTAAACGGACAGTTCTTCCTGGATCGACCTTTTGGGATGGTTGGACAAAGTACCCATTCTCAACCACGTCATGGGGTGCACGGCCTTTGGGTGTGCAGATCTATGCTTTGGCCTACCGGACAGGCGAAGCATGGAACGAAAGTGCACATTCGAACCCGGAGTTTGATGCCAAGCTTGAAGAAGCGTTGGGAATTTTCGATCCTGACCAACGCCGGCCGCTGATGGCCGAGATGGAGAAGATGCTGCAGGACAGTGGCGTGATCATCCAACCCTACTGGAACCAGTTGATTATGCATCGGGTTGAGGCCGTGCGGGGATATCAGCGCCATCCTTTGCGCGAGATGCATCTCGAAGCCGTCTGGCTTGATCGTTGACCAAAAAACGCCCCCTCCCCCGCGCTGACGACGCGCGGGGGGCCTTGCCCTCGCCGCCCTTCTGATTCCAAGCGGATATGCCATGAAGATCAAGACCATCCGCGCAACGCCGGTGAACATTCCGCTGCGCGCGCCCTACCGGTTCAGCTATGGTTCGACCGGATCGCTGACCAAGACCGTCATCGAACTCGTCACCGGGGATGGGGTCTGCGGCTTGGGCGAATGCGCCGATGGCGACCGGGCGGCGGATGTGACGCGCATGGCCGAGCGTCTGATCGGCTACGACCTGCACGATATACTTCTCGCGCAGCGGGCCTGCGTGCCGGGCATGAGCTATACGCCCTGGGGCAATGTGACCGCCCAACGCCGCGTCTTTGCCGGGATCGAAATGGCTATGTGGGATGCTCGCGCCCGCACCGCCGGCGTGCCGCTCTACCGCCTCTTGGGCGGGGCGGTGCGGCACGACATCGCCCTGACCGAATATTTCAGCTATCGCCTGCCCGGCGCCAATGACCCCGGCGAAGCGAGCCCTGCCGACATTGCCCGCTATTGCGCCCGGATGATCGAAGAGCATGACGCGCAGATTTTCGAAGGCAAGGTCGGAACGGTTAGCCTGGCCGAAGAGGTGCAGATGGTGGCCGAGGTGCGGGCTGCCATCGGCCAACGCCCCTTGCAGCTGGATGCCAATGGCATCTGGACCCTGCCCACCGCCCGCCTTGCCCTGCGCCAGTTGCAGCACTTTGACATCGCCTGGTTCGAAGAGCCTTGCGAAAGCTACGAAGAGATGGCAGCCCTGCGCCCGCATTTCGACGGCGGCTTTTCGACCCATATCGTCGATCTTCCCAAGGCAGCGCGACTTGGTTGCCCCGACGCGATCGTGACCAATGTCAATGAACTGGGGGGCATTCGCGGCGCGCTGGATTTCGTGGCGGCTTGCGCCGCTATTGGGGTCGGCTTTCGCTTTCACTCGGGCGAGACGGGAGTGGGCACCGCCGCCTATCTGCATCTGTCCGCGGCGCTGGAACATGTCCGGGGGGCAAGCCAGACCCTGTTGCGCTGGTATGCGGACGATGTGATTGGGGGCGGCCCCTTCGTGCCTAAGGGCGGCTCGGTCGAGGTGCCGCAGGGCCCGGGGCTCGGTGTCACCTTGGACCCCGTCGCCCTGCGCCGCTGCCATGAACGGTACCTCGCCGAAGGCGCCTTTCCGGCAGGGGCCTCGGCCCCGGTCGGGTCGGCCTATGGCAGCAGTTTCCGCAAGAGATGACCCCGGAGGGCAGGATGTCGCACACCCTTACACTGGACGCGGTCCAGACCGTCGCCGCCGATTGCCTGATCGCCAACGGTGCCTCTGCCCTGCAGGCCGCGGCGGTGGCGCACTCCATCCGCGAGGCCGAGGCCGAAGGCACGCGGGGCATCGGGCTGGGCTATCTGCCCTGGTATTGCGGCCATCTGCGGGTCGGCAAGATCGCCGGTCAGGCGGTGCCGGTGGTGCGCCAGCCCGCGCCCGGCGTGGTGCAGGTCGATGCCTGCGACGGCTTTTCGCATCCGGCCTTCGCGGCGGGCGAGGCCGCCCTTGTCGCCGCTGCCCGCCGCCAGGGCATCGCCATGATGGGGATCACCAATGCCTATGCCTGTGGGGTTCTGGGCTACTTCACCCATCGTCTGGCCCGCGAGGGGCTGGTGGCGCTGATGTTTGCCAATGCCTCCTCGACCATGGCGCCCTGGGGCGGGCGGCGCCCCTTCTTCGGCACCAACCCCTGGTCGATGGCGGCCCCCAGGCGCGGTGATCCGCTGGTGATCGACGCCTCCTCCTCGGCCACGGCCTATGTGAACCTGGCGCAAGCGGCCCGCGCCGGTACCCCCATTCCCCCGCATTGGGCGCTGGACGCCGAAGGCCGACCTACCACCGACGCCCAGGCGGCGCTGGCCGGCAGCATTGCGCCTGCCGGCGGTCACAAGGGCAGCGGGCTGGCGTTGATGGTCGAGGTCTTGGCCGCTGGCCTGACCGGGGCGCATTTCTCGCATCAGGCTTCCTCACTGGGCGATGATCTCGGCGGCCCGCCGCGCCTTGGCCAGACCCTGATCGCTATTGAGCCGGGTGGTTCTGGTTTCGCCGGGCGGATCGAGGGCCTGCTGGCCGACATGACCGCCGAACCGGGTGTCCGCATTCCCGGCGACCGCCGCAGCGCCAACCGGCGCCTGATAGAGGCTGCGGGCGTCACCATAGACGGCGACCTGATGGCCCAACTGCGCGTGCTGGGGGGGCGGTTGTGACCTCCCTTGTCGCCGCCTTCCCGATGTATCAGCGCGCCGAGTTGCGACCGGCCTTTGATGCACTGTGGTCGGGCACGCGCGACCTCCTGCGAGCCGAAGGCATCGCGGCGCCCGATGCGCTGACCACGGTCGAGGACGATCTGCTGTCCTTCTGGCAGCGTCCTGACCTTCTGCTTAGCCAGACCTGCGGATTTCCGTTCCGGCATTTCTTGAAGGATCGCGTTGCCCTGGTGGGAACGCCCGATTTCGGGCTGGAAGACTGCCCGGCCGGCCATTACCGCAGTGCGCTGGTCGTGCGCCGAGACGACTGGCGCAAAAGCCTGGACGATCTCAATGGCGCGACCTTTGCATGCAATGATGTCCATTCCCAGTCAGGTTACTCTGCCCCATTGGTGACGGCCCAAAGGGCGGGCCTGCGGTTTGGCGCAATGCGGATCAGTGGCGCTCATATCAACTCGGCACGAATGGTCGCCACAGGGCAGGCAGACACTGCCGGGATTGATGCCGTCTCGTGGCGCCACATGACCACCTTCGACGCCTGGGTTAGCGGCCTACAAGTGCTGGGCTGGACCGATCCCTCCCCAGGCCTGCCCTTCATCACTGCCGACACATCACTGGCCCCGACGCTGGGCCTCTGCCTTGCCCAGGCAATCCGGTCGATGCCGACCGAGTTGCGCACCCGCCTGACCTTGAAAGGTCTCGTGCAGATCGACGCCCGCGACTATCTGTCAGTGCTCGATCCCGCAGCCTAGGGCGCTATCGACAGCTTTCGCTGATTTTGGCGGAGGCCTTTCTGCGGCGGTGCCCGTCCGCTTTCCGCCCTAAGCGGGCCTTCCGACCAGTTGCTGACCCCACATCCGGCATCTGTCTCTGAATGGCGGAAAAGGGCGGAAAGCGGACCCCTTACCTCCGCGGGACGTAACCATCCGAACAGAAGAAGCGGATGTTCGTCTCTGCCGACCGATGGAGCACACCAAGGTCGGAGGGAGACCATAGTTGTCGTCCACATGGGACTGATGATGTGACCGCCCCCCGACGGCATCAATGTGCGAGGGTGGGTCTGCGAGGATCCACAGAGGAGGATGGTCATGTCGGAGATTATCACGGTCGGGCTCGACCTGGCGAAGAATGTGTTCCAGGCGCACGGCGCTGATGCG
>CALRMS020000103.1:0-6238 GCA_943369275.1 Rhodobacter maris
CGTGATCGAAAGCCATACCCTCGCGGTCATCGTCGAAAACGAACCCGGCGTTCTGGCCCGCGTGATCGGCCTGTTTGCCGGGCGCGGCTACAACATCGACAGCCTCACCGTGGCCGAGGTGGATCACACCGGCCACCGCTCGCGCATCACCATCGTCACCTCCGGCACCCCCGCCGTGATCGACCAGATCGAGGCGCAGTTGGGCCGCATCGTATCGGTCTATGAGGTGCATGACCTCACGGCCGAAGGCCCCGCCGTGCAGCGCGAACTGGCGCTGTTCAAGGTGGCAGGCAAGGGCGACGCGCGGATCGAGGCGCTGCGGCTGGCCGAGATTTTCCGCGCCAATGTGGTGGATTCCACGCTGGAAAGCTTCATCTTCGAAATGACGGGAACGCCCGAAAAGATCGATGCCTTCGCCGAACTCATGCGCCCCTTGGGCCTGCGCGAAATCGCCCGCACGGGCGTCGCTGCCCTGTCGCGCGGGGCCTGACGCGATTTTTGACGAAAAAATCGCACCGGAATTTGACGCAAATTCCGGTGCGGCTCAGCCGCAACCACCCCTTGCACCGAAGCTGCGCCGTGCCGTAAGGCACCCGGTTTCTGCGCGCGAGCCCGTCGCGGAATTTGCGTCAAATTCCGCCCTCTTCACACCCCCTGAAACCGCGCCGGGCGTTTCACCAGAAACGCCGCCACCCCTTCGCGGAAATCCGCTGTCGCCCCGGCCTCGCTCTGCAACCGCGCCTCCAGCGCGAGCTGCGCCTCCAGCCCGTTCCCCGGCGATGCCCGCAGCGCCTCCTTCACCAGCCGGTAGACCACCGTCGGCCCCGCCGCCAGCGCCCCGGCCCGCGCCGCGACATGGGCGGCAAAGGTCTCATCCGGCACCGCCTCCCAGATCATGCCCCAATCCGCCGCCTGTCGCGCGCCGATCTTCTCGGCAAACAGCGCCGCCCCCATTGCCCGCGCCATCCCCACCTGACGCGGCAGCCAATAAGTTCCCCCCGCATCCGGGATCAGCCCGATCCGCGTGAAGGCCTGGATGAAACTCGCGCTCTCGCAGGCGATCACCACATCGCAGGCCAGTGCCAGATTGGCCCCCGCCCCCGCCGCCGCCCCGTTCACGGCGGCAATCGTCGGCACCGGGCAATCATAAATGGCGCGCAACAAGGGCTCATATTCCTCGGCCAGTATCCGGCCCAGATCGGTCTGCCCCAGCGCCATCGCATCCTGCAGATCCTGCCCCGAACAGAAAGCCCGCCCCGCACCCGTCAACACGATGCAGCGCGCGCTGTCCGATGCCGCAAGGATCGCTGCCAGCAACTCGCCCCGCAGGCGCGAAGACAGCGCATTCATCACCTCGGCCCGGTTCAGGGTGATCGTTGCCACCCCACCCGCCTCTGTCACGGTGATCGTCTCATAGCCCATATCGCGCCTCCCTGTTGGCCGCAGCCTAACGGCCGCTCAGGGCAAAGAAAAAGCGCGACGGCGCGTCACTCTTTCAAAATCTCGGCGACCCGCGCCGCTTCCTCGGCGTTCAGCCCATCTGCCGCGGCCGTCCCCCGCCGCCGAAAGGTGGCAAAGGCAATCCCCGCGCCTGCCAACAGCATGGACGGCCCCGCGATCCACAACAGGATATTCGCCCCCGTCGCAGGCGGATTCAGCAGCACATATTCGCCGTAGCGGTCCACCAGAAAGGCCACCGCCTCGGCATCCGTATCACCTGCCACCAACCGCTCACGCAGCAATATCCGCAGGTCACTCGCCAGTTGCGCATCGCTGTCGTCAATGTTCTCGTTACGGCAGACCAGACAGCGCAGCCCCTTGGACAGCTCCCGCGCCCGCTGTTCCAGCGCGGGATCGGCCAGCATCTCATCCGGCTGCACCGCCATAACGGGTGGCGCAGCCAAAAGCGCAATCGACAGAAGGGCAGGCTTAAGCCCCCGAGGCCAGCCCCCCCTCATTCCGCAGGCACCGCGGCCGGCGCAGGCTCGCGCCGCGCCCCCGCCGCCACGCGATAGCGCCGGTCCGTCAGGCTCAGCAGACCGCCCAGCGCCATCAGCAGGCACCCCGCCCACAGCCAGTTGGCGAACGGCTCGATATAAGACCGCACCGCCCAGCCGCCATTGTCCTGCGGATCGCCGATCACCAGATAGATGTCGCGCAGGAAACCATAGTCGATCGCCGCCTCGGTCGTCGGCATCCCCGCCACCGGATAGATGCGCTTTTCCGGGAACAGCGTCGTCACATCGGCCCCGTCGCGGGTCACCCGCATCTCGGCCATGGTGGACAGATAATTCGGCCCTTCCACCTCGCGCACATCGACCAGCGTCACCTCATAAGGGCCCAGCGCATAGCTGCCCCCGATCGGCACCACACGAATATCCTCGGTCTTCCAGGCCAGCATGGCCGATACGGCAAAGATGGTGACGCCAAGACCGCCATGCGAAACCGCCTTCCCCCAATCCGCACGCGGCAACCGCGCAAGGCGCGAGAACCGCCCCGACAGTGCCCCGCGCCCTGTCCGCGTCCACAGATCGACCAGCGCGCCACCCAGCACCCAAACCCCCAGGATCACGCCCACCGGTCCCAGCGCCGACCGCCCGGTCTGCATCGCCCAGACCAAAGCACCAAGCGAGACGGACAACAGCAGCAACGGCCAAAGCGGCCGCATTGCCCGCCCCACATCGCCCCGCTTCCACGGCATCATCGCGCCAAAGGGCAGGATCATCGCCAGCACAACCACAAAGGGCGAAAAGGCCGCGTTGAAGAACGGCTCGCCCACGCTCAGCTTGCGGTCAAAGACCAGCTCCGCCACCAGCGGCCAGATCGTGCCGAAGAACACCACAAAGGCCGACACTGCCAAAAGGATATTGTTGGCCACCAGCGCGCTTTCGCGGCTGACCATGCCGAACACACCCTTTGCTTCCAACGCCCCGGCCCGCGCAGCGAACAACGTCAACGCGCCGCCCATGAAAACACCCAGGATCAGCAGGATGAACACCCCCCGATCCGGGTCATTGGCAAAGGCGTGGACCGATGTGATGACCCCCGACCGCACGATGAACGTCCCGATCAGCGAAAACCCAAAGGCCAGGATCGCCAGCAGGATTGTCCACGCCTTAAGGCTTTCCCGTTTTTCCACCACGATGGCCGAATGGAGCAAGGCCGCCGCCAAAAGCCAGGGCATGAAGGAGGCGTTCTCAACCGGGTCCCAGAACCAGAACCCGCCCCAGCCAAGCTCGTAATAGGCCCACCACGACCCTAACGCGATCCCGATGGTCAGAAACACCCAAGCCGCCAGCGTCCAGGGCCGCACCCACCGCCCCCAGGCCGCATCCACCCGCCCCTCGATCAGCGCCGCAACGGCAAACGAGAACGACATCGAAAGCCCGACATAGCCGAGGTAGAGGAACGGCGGATGAAACGCCAAACCCGGATCCTGCAACAACGGGTTCAGATCCTGCCCATCCAGCGGCGGCACGGCCAACCGCAGGAAAGGGTTCGATGTCAGCAGCATGAACAGCAGGAACGCCACCCCGATCATCCCCTGCACCGCCAGCACCCGCGCCTTCAGTTGCGGCGGAAGGTTCTTTCCGAACCACACCGCGCACGCCCCGAACAGCGCCAGGATCAGCACCCACAGCAGGAGCGACCCCTCATGGTTCCCCCAGACGCCCGAAATCTTGTAAAGCATGGGCTTGAGCGTGTGCGAATTCCCCACCACCAGCGCCAGCGAAAAATCCGACACCACGAAGGCATAGGTCAGCGCGGCAAAGGAAAACCCGATCAGCAGGAACTGCGCCACCGCCGCCGGATCGCCCACCGCCATCCAGGCCGCATTGCGCCTCTCGGCCCCGATCAGCGGTACGATCGACTGTATCACCGCCACTGCCAGCGCCAGAATAAGCGCGAAATGCCCAAGCTCAACGATCACCGGCAGGCCTCCCAAAATCTGTCACCGCGAACAATAGGGGCTTTCCGCGCGCTCTCCAATGGGGCTGTGCGCCCCTGACGCAGGCTTGATCGCCAAGCCGCACGCATTGCCCCTTTCACCTTGGCCCAAATACCCCAAACACCCCCGTAGGGTATGCGCTGCGCGCGCAGCCTCCACGTCCTTGGTCACCCGCCGAAGGTGCGCGCAAAGCGCACACCCTACCGCCGCCCGGCCTTGCGCGTGGACAGCAGCAGGTTCGTCTCCGACACCGTCACCCCCTCCATCGCGCGGATGCGGTGGATCGTCTCGTCCAGTTCCAGCAGCGTCTGCGTCCCCAACTCAACGATCACATCCCAGCGCCCATTGGTGGAATGCACCGCCTGCACCTGCGGCAGCCCCCCCAGCCGCGCCATGATCTTCTCGCCACCGCGCCCCTCGATCCCGATCATCATTAACCCTCGTACGGGCTGTGTCGTCACATCCCCCCGCGTCAGCACGGTAAAGCCCGCGATATCCCCCCGCGTCGTCAACCGCTCCATCCGCGCCCGCACCGTGGCCCGGCTCAGCCCCAACCGCTCTGCCAGATCGGACAGCGCCGCCCGCCCGTCGCGCCGCAACTCGGCCACCAGCCGCTGATCCGTTTCATCCATCATGGCCATTCGCCCCGCCGTTATGGTCATTTCGCTGACCAGATTGACCATAACAGCGCTGGATTCCACCGCAAGACGGTAAGACCCTGCCCATCAAGGAGACTCCCATGCCCAACACCATCCTCATCGGCGCCCCCATCGACAGCGGCCAGCGCTACCCCGGCTGCCTGATGGGCCCCGCCGCCTATCGCGTCGCGGGCCTCGCCCCGGCGATCCGTGACCTCGGCCATGGGGTCGAAGATTGGGGGGATGTCACCCTGCCCGATCTGGAACCGGTCACCTGCGCCAACCCTGCGGTGCATTCGCTGGCGGAAACGCTGGGCTGGACGCAGATCCTCGCCGATCGCGTGGATGACGCCCTGTCACAAGGCGGACTGCCCATCATCCTGGGCGGCGATCATTCCCTTGCCCTCGGCACCGTCTCCGGAGCCGCCGCCTTCGCCAAACGGCAGGACCGCCCGCTGTTCCTGCTCTGGCTCGACGCCCATTCCGATTTCCACACGCCCATGACCACCACGTCCGGAAACCTGCATGGTACGCCCGTGGCCTATATCGCCGGGCGCGACGGGTTTGATGCCTTCCCGCCCTTCCCCGCGCCCATCCCGCCGCAGAACATCTGCCTCTACGGCATCCGCTCGGTCGATCCGGCCGAACATGCCGCCCTTCTCACCCATGATATCGCCATCAACGACATGCGCGTGCTGGATGAGGCTGGCATCGTCGCCCCCCTGCGCGCCTTCCTCGACCGCGTCCGTCTGGCGGGCGGGATGCTGCACGTCTCGCTGGATGTCGATTTCCTCGACCCCTCCATCGCCCCCGCCGTCGGCACCACCGTGCCCGGTGGCACGACGTTCCGCGAGGCGCATCTGGTGATGGAACTTCTCCACGAATCCGCCCTCGTCACCTCGCTGGACCTGGTGGAACTGAACCCATTCCTTGATGAACGTGGCCGCACCGCGCGGCTGATGGTCGATCTCGTGGCCTCCCTCATGGGCCGCAAGGTGTTTGACCGCCCAACCCGGGGGCATATGTGATGCTGAACCTCGTTCCCTTCGTGTCGGTCGACCGGATGATGAAACTCGTCCATCATATCGGCATCGACCGCGTGCTGACCGACCTCGCCACCGCAATCGAGGCCGATTTCCTCCGCTGGGGCCAATTCGACAAGACCCCCCGCATCGCATCGCACTCCGATGTCGGCGTCATCGAACTCATGCCCACCTCGGATGGCGAAACCTACGGCTTCAAATACGTCAACGGCCACCCGTCCAACATGAAGCGCGGATTGCAGACCGTCACCGCCTTTGGCCTGCTTGCCGATGTGGAAACCGGTTATCCGGTCCTGCTGTCGGAAATGACCATCCTCACTGCGCTGCGCACCGCCGCGACCAGCGCGATGGCCGCCAAATGGCTCGCCCCGCGCGGTGCCACCACCATGGCGCTCATCGGCAATGGTGCGCAGGCCGAATTTCAGGCGCTGGCCTTCAAATCCGTCTGCGGCATCACCGAGGTCCGCCTCTATGACATAGACCCCGCCGCCACCCTGAAATGCGCCCGCAATCTCGAAGGGCTTGGCCTCACCATCACCGCCTGCCGCACAGCGGAAGAGGCGATCCTTGGCGCGCAGATCATTACCACGGTGACGGCGGACAAGACC
>CALRMS020000104.1:0-6186 GCA_943369275.1 Rhodobacter maris
CACTCAAGCCCTCTTCGATATACTGCTGAAACCGCGCACGCAGCGCATCCGGCAAAGGTGCTGACATGATCCATCCTCCCAAAAAGGTTGAATCACAAACAGAACACATTGGGAATCCTACGATTCACGTTTCGCCCGAAAAGCTTTAGGGGTCAGCCTTGGTTTTCCATTGACCGCGTCAGACCTCATGGGATGTGCTTTTCCCGACCGCTTTCCGGACGATACGCCTCGGCTGTAGGCGGATCTGAACTATACTCGCCTCGTTTTCTACACCGACGGGCGGCAGGTCGTCTTTGGCAAGCTGACGAACCTGCCTGCCGATGGTCGGGGCGGGTTTTTTTCCGATGGATGGCGAGGCGATTTTCTCCGAGGTGTTCTTCGCCCCGCCGCCCTGATCAGGCGTCGGCTCTCGCGACCTGGCCATGACCTTTTAGGCGTGGCAGCAGAACGGCCATTACGACGGATGGATGCGAAGTTTCACGCCTGGGGGGGCAACAACCAACTGTGCAGCAGGATGCACTTCTGCCGTTCCGCCGCTCGCAGTCAAGGATTTGGCAACTCGAAAGCCCGTGGAAGGAACACATCGTTTTGCCCGCCGCGCGGAAGCGACGGTTTGAGTAACTCCATCAGCAACGCATCATCCCCGGAATCTAGGGCAACCCGAAGGAGCCTTGCAAAAAGGTCGGACGCATCGGCGGTTCTTCCCTTAAGTGCATGCGTTGCGGCCGCGTCCTTTACCGAACCAAAGAATGCCAGGAGCCGACCTGACGGTACGGGCACGGCGTGAAGGCCGCGCAACTCCTCTGTCCCGACGAATGCGCCTTCCTCGACCATCGTTGCGACGAACCAAGGATGCATGTCTTGTGAGAAATACCCGAAGTTCGCAGCATCAGCGTCACCTTGCAAAACGGGCAGCGCGGCCCGATAGACGTCGGACGCTGCCGCGTGGTCGCCCTGAATGGTCAACACGAAAGCCTGCTCTAAGGCACGGTTCACCTCCAGACGTGCAGGCGGTATGTTCGTGATCCGGTTCAGGCTAGAGCTTTGTGCCACATATGCGGCGGCGGCCTCTGCGCCGTCTTTCGCAAAGACCGCTGCAGCCACCCGCCACCATACATCGAGATTGGACCCCTGCAGTTCGGCCAGCCAGGCAGTGAAAACCTTTGACCCCGGGAAAAGCGACGCGGCTTTGCCGCCAACCACAACATCAAGCCCGTCAGTTTCGGGTGCCAACGCTTCCAGTTCCTGCAAAGCCTCTGCATCGCCAAGGCGCGCCTGTGCAATCAGCAGAACGCCCTTGCTTTTCCGGTCGGCGCGCGCCGCGCCGCTGTCGATCAGTTCGGATGTCACGGCAAGCGCCGAGACCAGCTTGGCACGCGTTTCTTGGGACAGGGCGGACAGGTCGGCTTCCGGCATTTCCCAAACAACCTTTGCGGCCAGTGAACCCATGACGGCCACCAACTCTTCCTTTGCTCGGTCGCCCTGCGCGTCGGCAGCGCTGTCAAAGACCGGAAGAATGCGGTCGAGCGCTTCCGTAAAGCGGCCCGCTTCGATGGCGCCGTTTGAAAGAAAGACCGGCAGGAAAACATCAAAGTCTTCTTGCCTGCCGTCCTTTGTGATTTCGTCGGCCACGTTGCGGTTCGGGATGGCGGCAATCAGATCGCCGAATGACTGGATCTCGCCGGATGCGAGAAGTGGGATCATCACCCCTTCCCGGGCAAACCGCCCGATGTTTTTCGGTTCGGCGGTGGACAGGTAGGACATCGCCTTTTCGACATTGCCACCGATGGCGTGGATATAGGCCATGGCAACGGGCACGTCGCTTGCATCCAACGCACCCTGTTGCGAAAGTTCGGCCAGACGCTCGGCGACCTCAGTGTCAACGCACTCAACCCTGTACTCTTGCAGGCAACGGGTCGCCAGGTCGAGCGCCTCGATCTCCTCAGCAATCGCTTCGCGCGACAAGCCTCTTGCTGCACCGGTCGAGACGATCTCCACGGCCAGAGACGATTCCGGGTAATCGGAGACTATCGTCTCTATTTTGGCAAGCACTTGTTCCAGATCGGACCGGCGCTTCTGAATTTGTTCAGGATCATTGGCTGAAAAGTCCTGTGACCCGGTATGGAGTGCCGATGCTTCGACAAAAAGCTTGTTGGCCGCCTGCTCTGGATCTTCTTGGCAACCAGAAAGGACAAGAACTATTGCCAAAATTGAGCTGGAAAACAACAAACGAGTGCGCATCATCCTCTCCAAGACAACCGATGGTTCAACGTAGTTTGTATTGCCGATAAGTCCTGATCAAGGGCTTTGATGATGTGACCGCCCCCCGAAGGCATCGATGTGCCAAAGTGGGTCTGCGAGGATCCACAGAGGAGGACGGTGATGTCGGAGATTATCACGGTCGGGCTCGACGTGGCGAAGACTGTGTTCCAAGCGCATGGCGCTGATGCGTCTGGTCGTGCGGTGCTGTGCAAGAAGCTGAGACGGGATCAGGTTCTGTCTTCGGCCAGCTGCCGCCGTGCGTCGTGGCGATGGAAGCCTGTGGCGGCGCCCACTTTTGGGGCCGCGCGATCGGCAAGCTGGGTCACGAGGTCCGCCTCATCCCGCCCGCCTACGTCAAACCCTTCGTGAAGCGGCACAAGAACGACAAGGCCGATGTCGAGGCGATCTGCGAAGCGGCTCAGCGGCCGACGATGCGCTTCGTGCCCGTGAAGAGCGAAGCGGCCCAAGGGGCCGCAATGGTCTCCCGCGCCGCCATCAGCCCGCTTCCCGCCCTTCGCTAAATGAGTGTTGCATGGGGCCGTAGAGATGGTCTATCGCGTTTAATGAGCATCTCTTGTCAACGCCTGGTCAACCCGCGAATGCATTCCTGAGCGCAGGTTGGTCCGCCCAAATCCGGTGAGAAACCTCGGGAGTTCGCAAGAGAGTCCGTTATTCCAAAGGCTTGTCCATTAAGTTATTGAAATCAAAAGAAGCGGAAAAATCAGAGGGCTCGGCTCATAACCTGAAGGCCGCAGGTTCAAATCCTGCCCCCGCAACCAAACACACTTTTTTCACCAGAGCAAAACCCGAGCCACTGACATTACCTCCGCAACTGTGCGCAACACAGCCGTCAGGGTCGCTCGACTCGCAGGCGAAACACTGTGGAGGCGGCACAGAAGGCTTCCGCCGCGGTGGATGCAGCCGGCGTTTCAATCTGCTCAGCGACCTCACTGTCCTGTTTCAGACGGGACAGTATCCCCTCGATCTCTCGGGCTTCGGCAGGGTTCAGCGCGCCTAGGGTGTTCTTGAGGAGAAGAAGATCCCGAAGCGCATGGTTTTCCGGGTTGGAGGTTTGGAGCGTTTCGAGCTCTGTCCGAAACTGTTGAACGAGGGCGGGCCGTTCGGCGAGCCAAACGAGGAGTGCGGTTTCTGTCACGTCACGACGTGCGATTGGTTTTCTCGCAAGCGCCTTCACCGATCGTTGCCCGGGCGTGAATGCAGAGACCACCGTTGAATTCGTCTGGGGCGTCAGCCTCTGGATGCGTTCCCGAACCTCTGCTGCATAGTGCTCCTTGATGCCGGGATCCTTGATCCTTGCGACGGCCGCATCGATCCGCTTTTCCAGCGCGGCCCGTCGTTCCGGACTGTCGATCACGGGACCAGCGGTTTCCCGCTGCCAGAGAAGATCGAGCATCGGGGCCGACTGCGTGATTAGGTGACGGAGCTCATCGGCTTTGCCCGAACGGATCATGTCGTCGGGATCCTGGCCGGGCGGCAGGATCGCAAAGCGAATGCCCTTTCCGCCCTCGAGAAGGGGAAGGGCGGTATCGATCACGCGATGGGCGGCGCGCAGACCGGCGGCGTCGCCGTCGAGAGCGAAGACGCATTCATCGGCTGCTTTCAGAAGAAGGGTGAGGTGATCGGCGGTGACGGCCGTTCCAAGGGGCGCCACGGTCGCGCCGAAGCCCGCTTCGACCATGCTGATCACGTCGAGATAGCCTTCTGCCACCACAAGTGGCTGGCCAGCGCTGAGGGCCGCGCGGGCGGCGGCGAGGTTGAAGAGCGTCTTGCCTTTGTCGAAGAGCGGCGTCTGGGGGCCATTGATGTATTTCGCGGGGGCGTCGGGCTGGAGGGCGCGGCCGCCGAAGGAGATGATGCGCCCGCGACGGTCGCGGATCGGGATCATGACGCGGTTGCGGAACCGGTCGCGAGCGGGTTTTCCGGGGTCGGCGATGACGAGACCGGCGGCGACGAGCTGTTCGAGGGCGGAACCTTGGGCCACGAAGCTGTCTACGAGGCCTGATGGAGTCGGAGGGGCGTAGCCGAGCGCCCAGCGGGACGCGATCTCCGCGCTGATGCCCCGGCTTGAGAGATAGGTCCGGGCTTGCTCTCCGGCAGTGCCATCAAGCTGCCCCCGAAACCATCCGCTGGCGGCCTCGAGGATCTGGTAGAGCGGCTCGTGAGCTTCTGTTTTCTGGGAAGCTCTTCCCTCGCGCGGGGGCAGGGGCATGCCGGCGAGATGGGCTATGGCCTCGGCGGCCTCGATGAAGCTCTTGCCTTCACGGTCCTGCAGGAACCGGAAATGATCGCCCTTCGCGTGGCAGCCGAAGCAGTAGAAGAAGCCTTTCTGGTCATCTACGTGGAAGGAGGCGGATTTCTCGTGATGGAAGGGGCAGGGGGCCCACCAGTCGCCCTTCGCGATGTTGGATTTGCGCATGTCCCAGGTGACGTGGGGGCCCACGACCGAGGACAGTGGAACGCGGGCGCGCAGCTCATCGAGCAAGGCTGGGCTGAGGGTCATGACGGCTCCTCATGTGAGTGCGGGGAGTCTGCGGGCACGAAGGCGGCGCGCCCTGTTGCGAGGATCAGATCGTGTAGCCGCGCTTGCGCTTTGTCGCGGCACGTTTCAGGAGGGCGGTGATGGCAAGGCCCTCGTCGGAATGGTGTTCGATGAGGCTCTGTCCGCGGGATCCGATGCGGCCCCATTCGCGGATCAGGCTTGCGCCTCCGAAGAGATCGGGCTGAACCGTGAGCATGTAGAAGCGGCGCATGTTGCGGGCAGGATCGATGCGCCGCAGATCCAAGGCTGTGGGGAACACGTCGAACTGGGATTGTGCATCGAACATGGGGCGCTAGTTTGTGGAGGCCGGGAGCGTGAGAATAGGTGATCAAGGACAGCTGTGAAACGGCCATCCTGGCGAGTTCTTCTATCCTGCCAGCCCAAGAAACAGTGCAAGCGACCGATTGACGCTGATCATTACGGTGTCTTCTAGGTGGCCGAACGGCTGGCCAATCTTGTCGACCTTCACGGTAATGGGTTTGTCCAACATGATCTGAGATGTTTTGCGCAAGCCATTCGTCGCGGAGGGTGTGACCGTGAGACGCAGCAAAGGTGCGTCGATCAGGGTCGATGTGATGGGAAGAATTGCCACGGAGTCCAGAGCTGCGAATTGGTCCGCTTGTACGATCAGGGCCGGCCGAGGTTTGCCGTAGTCGCCTTGAAGCGCCACGGTCACAAGTGCGCCTCGCTTCACTTCCATTGGTCGAGGTCTGCAATGGCGGCGTCCATGAATCCGGCAAGTTCGGAATCTTCCCTGTCGGAGGCCGCCACAAGAGCGGCCTGGCGCCTGCATTCCATTGCGAAACCCTCGCGACGCGTGTCCGGTACCCAGATCTGTACAGGCCGCAGGCCAGCCGCTCGCAAGGTATCCCGACGCTTTTGAACGCGCTCTGATATGGGGGTGGGCATGCCAGTATCCTTTCAGAGTTACATGTAACACGTGCAGAGCCGGGTTTCAATGATGGTGACGTCTCTACTGCTGGGTGCGGAGTCCCACATGTTTGGGCCAGCTTCGCCCGAGACCGCTTGCTTTCCTCCATGAGATCTGCCCCTCAATTCCTTTTCCTAACGGCTTGGGGATCCTCGAAGGTCCCGCTCCAGATGCCGAGGCCGAGGGATCGGGCTTTATCCTGCTGCGGCAGGTATTCGGTGCTGTAGCGCGTCCAGGCGAGAGCCCATCCGTTGGCGACACTCCAGGCGGCGATATCCTGATCACCCACAAAGCAGCGGGCCACGATCCGGCCGTAGCGGTCGCGATCGAGCGGCACGCAGGTGACGTGGCGGGTGCCGATCATATCTGCGAGGGCAAGTGCGGATTTGCGGCCGCAGGGCCAGCGCTGTCCGGTGAACGTGGTACAGGACTG
>CALRMS020000105.1:0-5991 GCA_943369275.1 Rhodobacter maris
ACATGGCGTTGAGGCGACCCGCGTCCTGATCAGTGGAACCCGCCGCGGCCTGACACCCAAACTGATCGCCGACCTACGCCGCCGCAGCGCCATCGAAGCCGAAATTGGCCATATGAAAACCGATGGCCGCCTCACCAGATGCCCCCTAAAAGGCACGGTCGGGGATGCCATCTTCGCTGTCCTCTGTGCCTGCGGGCACAACATCCGAACGATCCTGGCCCACCTCCGGGCTTGGCTTGCCTAGATTGTCGCCACCATCCTGAACGCAGTCTACCACCCGCATCGCCAGTATAATGCTGTCACATCAGCCTGAATGAATTGTTCAAGGCGAACTCGCTATCCCTTGACCGCCCCTGCCACCATCGAGCCGGTGATGCGGCGGTACATGACCAAGCCCAGCAGCAGGGGCGGCAGGGCCGCAATCATCATCACGGCGGCAGCTACGCCCCATTGAACGCCGCCCCCTGAGGTAGCGAAGAAGAACGAGGCACCGACTGTCATCGGCACCGCCTCGCGCGTGGTCAGCATCAGGCCGAAGAGAAACTCGTTCCATGCCGTGATGAAGCCGAAAACGAAGGTCGTCACCAGCGCGGGGCGGCAGAGCGGCAGGACGACGTGCCAGAGCAGGCGGAGCAAGGGTGCACCGTCGATCCGGGCGGATTCCTCGATTTCTGCAGGGATCTCGGCCACGGCATTCACGAGAAGCATGAGGGCGAGCGGCAGGTTCACCACTGCGAGAATGAGGCCGAGGCCCAAGCGTGTATCGAGGAGACCCGCAACGGAATACATCATGTAAAGCGGTATTGCGAAGATGATGAGGGGCAAGGCGCGCAGGTTGACGACCAGAGGAAACAGCACCGCCCGTCCGACCCCGCGCCGCACTATGGCCCATGCGACGGGAAAGGCCACGACCATCGGAAGCACTGCGCCGATCAGGGCGGCGGCGGTGGAATTCCAGAGGTACTGGTAGATGTTCAGCCGGTCGCTGACGGTCAGAACGGTAGCGAAATTGGCAAGCGTGGGTGCCTCGATCCAGAGCGAGGGGTTGCGGCTGACTTCGGCGGACGATTTGAAGGCGGTGACCAGCGTGGCGAGCACGGGAAAGTTCATCGCGAAGGCCGCGATGGCGAAGACGATCCAGCGGGGGCCCATGCGGCGCTTCATCATTCGGCGCGCTTTCGTGTAAGGCGCTGGCCGATGGAGAGCAGCAGGAAGGCGGCCAGGAAGAGCAGGATCGCGGCGGCCATCGCCTTGCCGATCTCGCCCCGCCGGAGGAAGCTTTCGTAGATGTAGATCGACATCGAAGTGGTCGATCCGCCCGGGCCCGCGCCGACGAGGGTGTAGACGTTATCAAAGACGCGGAACCCGTCGATGAAGCGCACGAAGAGCGCCACGAACAGCGTGGGGCGCATCAGCGGCCATTCGATGTAGCGGAAGATCGACCACGGGCTTGCGGCATCAACGGCGGCGGCTTCGCGCAGGTCGTCGGGGATGGCCTGATAGGCGGTCAGAAACAGGAGGAAGGCAAAGGGAGTCCATTGCAAAGTCTCCGCCACAACGATGGTCTTGAAGACGTGGGCGGGACCGAGGAAGGCAGGCGAGGTGCCGAACCATGCGTAGAGGTAATGCGGCAGGGGGCCTGCGAATTCGTGCAACACGAGGCGGTACATCAAGCCCATCATTGCAGGAGCGACCATCATCGGAACGAGGAGCACCGCAACCGTCCAGCCGTGCTTTTGCACGAGGGGGGCGAGATAGATCGCCAGCGCGAGGCCGAGGCTGCATTGCAAGATGGCGGTGATCACCCCGAAGCGGAGCGAGAACCACGCAGCCTGCCAGAAGGTCGGATCCGACAGCACATCTCGGAAATTCGCAAGGCCCGAGAATTCGGGGCGGGTCAGCGTCTCGAAACTGGTTTCGGAAAAGCCGTAGATCAGGCTGAGCACCGCCGGGAAGCCGAGGATTGCCAGAAGGAACAGCACCATCGGGCTGGCGAGGACGGCGTTTTCTCGGCGGGTCTTGGAGGGCATCTCTTGTCCTTGGGACAGCGCGGGCGACATGTGCCGCCCGCGCCAGTTTAGCTTACTTCAGAAGTTCGGTCATCGCTGCAGCAGTATTCTTGAGCGCCGTGTCGAGATCCTGCGTTCCAGCCCAATAGCCCGTGAACTCCTTAGCCTGCGCCTCGTAAACCGAAAGCGCCTTTTCCGAGGTGCCGCCGTTCATCACGAAACCATAAGTCGAGGCATATTCGCCGACCTGAACAAGATCGGGCCGATCCGCGGCCAGTTTGGCAGCCGTTTCCGGTGCAAGGCCGGGCGCGCCGCCCGCCTTGGCATAGGCCAAAGCTGCCTCTTCGGTTGACAGCCATTGTAGGAAGGCAATCGCCCCTTCCTTGTTCTCGGCCGCCTTGTTCAGGCCTAGACCAAGACCATGGATATGGGTGAACTTTCCATCGGGGCCAGCAGGGGGCGCGGTGGTGGCTGTTGCCGCCTGCGCTGCGGTCAGCTCGGTCGCTGCAGCGTTCCACTGGACCATCGCCGCTACCTGGCCGGAGGCATAGGCCGCATTCGCCTCAGCATATTCGTACGAGGTGGAGTCGGGCGGGGTCGCCCCGAGGTCAAACAGCATCTTCGCCTGTGACAATGCAGTGCGGAATGCTTCGCTATCTACAGTGATGTTGCCCGCGTCATCCATCCAGTTGCCACCATAGCTGCGCGGCCACGAATGAAAGACCATCATGTTGAACAAAAGGTTCTTGGCCTGGATGACTGTACCATATCGCGTCGGGCTGTCGGGGTTGACCGACTGACTGAAGTAAAGTGCGTTGGCGACGAAATCCTCCCAAGTCCAGTCGGCGGGCTGCTTAGGCTCCAAGGGTTTGCCCAGCTTTTCCTGCGCGATGGCGGTGTACTTCGCCTTGGCCGCATCGTCGGCCAGAAGCGCGTCGATCAGGTCTTTGCGGAAATAGAGGAAATGCAGCGACAGGTCGGTCGGCACGCCATATTGATTGCCGTCGAACTGCATGGTTTTCAGCACCGTGTCGCCGAAGATCGCGCCCGCCTGATCAGAGAGGGTGATGGGCTCCATGAAGGGGGCGTAGCGGCCGATGGAATAGGTGGCGATCAGGTTGACGTCGAAGGCGGTGCTCCCAGCTGCGAGATCGACCTGGAGCTTGTCGAAGAACCCGTCGCGCGAGGTAAAGAGAAGCTCAACCTTGTTCTCCTCCGCAAGATCTGCCTTGGCGTTGTAGATCTCGGTCACGGCGCGGAGCGCGGTTTCCTCGGGGCCGCCGGGCCAGCCGAGGACGGTCACCTCGGCCTGTGCCATGCCGCTTATGGCGATGGCCAAAGCAGCCACGCCGCCGCGCAATATGGACAGATGTTTCATAGCGTCTTCTCCCTTTTGTTCTGGTTTCCAAGTGCGAGATCGGCCATGCCGATGATCCCCGCATCGCGGCCAAGCTGGGCCGGTACGAGCTGGGGGCGGCGCAAGTCGTCGAGATGCGCCAAGTACCGCGCCACCCGGTCGAGGTAGCCGGGACCAAGACCCACACCGCCGCCGATCACGATGCGGTCCGGATCAAAGGAAAGCTGGAGGTTTTCGCAAAGCCTGCCAACACGGGCGGCCGAAGTGGACAGAATTTCTGCAGCCCGCGCATCACCCGCTTCCACGGCGGCAAAGATGGCGCGGGCATCTGGGGCGAGGCCGATTGCCGCGGCTCTCCGAGCGATCCATGTGCCCGAGGCGGAATCCTCGAGCAGCGTGGGTGCGCCGTCAGGGGGAAGAAGTTGGCCGAAATGCCCCGCAAGCCCGCTGCGCCCCTGTAGCAGACGCCCGTCCAACACAACTCCGCCGCCGATTCCCGTCGACACGGTCATAAAGACAATGTCGGAGCCAGCCCCTGCGCCGTAGACATGTTCGCCCCAAGCCGCAGCCTGCGCGTCATTTGCCAGTGCGACCGGCACGTTGAGCAGGGCTGTGAGACGTGCCCGAAGCGGAAAGTCATCAAGCAGGTTTAGGGTCGCAGGGTTCAGTGCGCGCCATATGCCCCCTGACACAAGGCCCGTGACGGTCATTCCCGCGCGGTCGAACCGTCCTTTCCACCCCTGCGCTATTCTGGCGATGGCGTGGAGCCAATCGTCGGGTCCGCTTAAGCGGTCGGTTGGCAGTTCGAAGCGGTCGTGGACGGTCTTGCCTTGAACCAGTGCGACGATAATCTTGCTGCCGCCGAGGTCGATGGACAGCACGGTCTTGGAATTGGCCGGTCGGGCCGTGGCGATGGCTCTGGCGAACCATTCGGTGACATGCTCGGTCCGTGTGATAGCAGAGCCTACGACCACCGCATCCGCGCCGTGGGCGATTGCGGCGGCGGCCTGTTCGGGCGCGTGATAGCGCCCTTCGGCGATGACGAAGGCTCCCATGCGGGACAGCGCCGCCACCAAGGGCAAGTCCGGCGCATCGGGGACGTCACCGCCGGTATAGCCCGACATGGTTGAGCCGAGGATTTCACATCCCAGCGCCCGTGCGGCGTGGCCTTCCGCTTCGCTGCTGCAATCGGCCATCGCGATGCGGCCCGCCGCATGGATGGCCGCGACGATGTCGGCGCATGGCAGGGGGCGGGGGCGGTCGGTAGCATCGAATGCGATGACGTCCGCGCCCGCTTCGGCTAGGCCCGCCACATCTTGCAGGAAGGGCGTGATCCTGATGGCGCTGTCGTCGAGATCGCGCTTGACGAGGCCGATGATCGGCGCGTCGGTAACGGCCCGCACGGCGCGGACATTGGCCAGCCCTTCGATCCGCAGTCCGACGGTACCACCTGCCAGAGCGGCAAGCGCAAAGGCCGCCACCGTTTGAGGCTGGTCCATCGGACCGCCCGGCACCGGTTGGCATGAAACGACGAGACCGCCGCGCAGTTGCTCAAGGATTCGCGTCATCGTATCCCCCCGGGTCAGACTGTCGGCGGGTTTGGAATCGGGCAACCGGTATTTAACTGGTATGGTCCAGTTCAGGTGCCGAGATCGGTGAGGAAGTCATACAGCGCGCCGTTGTAGCGCGTTTCGGTAAATTCGACCGGTCGGCTGTCGGCGAGATAGCAACGCCTTTCGATGATGAGGAGGGGCGAACCCACCTCAGCCTTCAACAACTCTGCCTCGACCGGTGCCATGACGCCTGCGCGGATGCGCTGGACGCCGCGCACGGGTTCGGCCCCAAGGCCACGCAACACGGAGTAGAGCGAGGCTTCCACAATTTCCCCGTCTGGCAAGATGGACTGAGGGATGGACGCACGTTCGATAGCAAGCGGTTCGCCATCTGCGGTGCGGATGCGGACCAAACGTACAACCTGATCTTGCGCCGTAAGGTTCAGCGCCAAGGCTTCGGTCGGGTTGGGGAAGACAGTCTGGCGTGATACCCAGCGATGGCCCGGCACACTTCCACGGGCCTGCAGTTCCTCGGAAAACCCGGTGATTTTTGAAAGTGATTTCTGGACGCGATTGGCGATACGTGTTTGCGCGCCTTGCCTGCGCCGCAACTGCCCCTCGCGCGCCATATCATCAAGGGCCCGACGCACCGTTACACGGCTCAGCCCCAGCGATTCCGCCAGTTTCCTCTCGCTCGGCAGGGTCTGGCCCTTAACGATGCGGTCTGACGAAAAGACGTGCGAAAGGGCTGTGCCGAGACGGCGGTAAAGGGGAGCGTCCGTATCCGTCTGGGCCAATTCCGCCCGAATGAGCGGAATGAGGCTGGTGGTGTCGATCACTGTCAGGCCATCGCATGAAATCGCTATTCATCGGCTAACAGGCCAGCCCGGATTCGTCTAGGCACGGCTGTTACCGTCCGGTTCCCGCCCACATCGACCTCTGTGACGTCTCGCCGTGGGCAGCGCGGCCGTCACCTCACCTCTTATTGCTATCGATCCAACGCGACATCATCCCGCGGTCGCGGTAGCACTCGTCGGGGACGGAGCGCCGCTTGATCTGCGCGATGCGTTCT
>CALRMS020000106.1:0-5967 GCA_943369275.1 Rhodobacter maris
CATATCCGAGATTTGGACCCGACCCGCTGATCACCATATCGGCCCGCGGCTTCTGGAAGCGCCGCATATCGAGGCCTGAAAGAAGTTCGCACTCGATCACACGCCAATACGGGCAGAAGCCTCTTGCATCACGGGCGGCAACCAAAGAAGACTTCCTATATAGATCAATGCCTTACGCCCCGCCGATTGGTGGGGCTTTTTGCTGTCCGAACGACGGGTCAACAATAGGTCAACAAAACAGGGCAAACTGCGACGGTGGATCTCTCGCTGTCCCGACTTCGTGCTGAAAGGCCGGAATGTGTCCACCATTGATGGTGGACACTGTTTAGTGCCTTCACAAAGAGGCAAAGCGGTCAGACCGGATGTGTACTCAATTCTTGGATCGAACGATGCGGCTCTTTCTCGCGAGACACGGAAGGCTGGGATGCGACGCAGAGCTTCTGCGGACTTTTGGAACTTCAGTGAACCGCGCCTAGGAAAGCGTCCGCAACTTCCAAGTACCGGTCAAGATCGGCCCGCGAATGCGCGAAGGACACCTGCGTGCCCGCCGACCAGATCGCCTCCCATACCCCCCGGTTGGCCATGTAGACCCGCCGTGCAGCGATCAGGTCCTTGTCGATGGACAGTCCGGCCTCGTGTCCGTTGCGGGGTAGGTCTGGGAACAGGCAATAGCCCGTGCGCGGCCCTAGTCGGAAGGCGCGCCATGGCAGGCCGCGCCGAGTAATGATCGCGTCAATCCCATCCGCAAGATAGGAGCCGTTGGCGTTGAGGCGGGTATAGCCTTCCGGGGTCAGAACCTCGTCCAGAGCCGCTTTCGCCGCGACCACCGCCAGAGCCGAGGCATAGGTCGTGCCCCCGGTCGCCAGCCCCTTCGGCCCGGTTTCCCCGTCCAGCAACTCGGCGTAGCGCGCGCCGATGGCGGCACTCATCCCATACAGCGCGAAGCTGATGCCGGTGCCGAACCCCTTGCCAAGCACGATGAAATCACACTCCAGCTCCCAGTCTCGCGTAAGGCCACCATAGGCAAACTGGAAGGTGTGCGCCTCGTCGATGCAGAGGTATGTCCCATGCGCGGCTGTGAGGCGGCGCACCTCGGCCAGATAGCCGGGGTCAGGAAGCACCAAGAGGCAGTTGGTCAGCGCGGGCTCGGTAAGCACCAGCGCCACATCGTCGCCAGCCAGAACCGCCTGCAGGGCGGGCAGGTCGTTGAACGGCACGATCACGGTGTTGTCGGTCGCGCCGGGCGTAATCCCCAACTGGCCGGGCACCGTTTCACCGTTTTCCTCGTCGGCCAGCGTCTCGTCGATATGCCCGTGGTAGTGGCCGCCAAAGACCACGATCTTCTGCCGCCCCGTCAGGGCGCGGGCAACCCGCATCACCTCGATGTTCGCCGCGGATGCAGTGGTAGTGAATTGCCAGAACGGCAGGCCGCAGCGGGCAGCGAGAGTTTCAGCCACCTCGACCGCTGCCTCAGTGGCCAGCAGGTAATGCGCGCCGGAGGCCACTTGTTTCGACACCGCCTCGACAATCGGGGTGGGGCCATAGCCCATGGTCATGCTTAGATCGCAGACGTTGAAATCGCAGTAGCTGTTACCGTCGATGTCCGTGAAGTATGCGCCCTTGCCCCCCGCGACATAAATCGCCGGGGTGCGGTAAAGGGCCGTCATCCACTGCATCGGCACGCCATTGGGCAGGCTGGCACCGGCCCGCTGTCGCATTGCGGTGGATTTGGGTGTCCGGGCGGCAAAGGCGGCGGTGTCGGCCTTTGCCAGTGCTGCAAGGCGGGTGCGGTCAATGCCGGGAGTCATGACACGGCCTTTGGCACGATCGAGCAATAGACCTTGCGGACATCACCCGTGCTGACCCAGTCGACGACGCAGCCCTTGGACACAAAGAAGGTATCGCCCGCGCGATAGGTTCGTGGCGCTGCCCCTTCGGCGGTCAGCGTCACCTCGCCCGCCAGAAGGTGCATCAGTTCATGCCGGGAGTAAGCTACCGGCATCCGTCTGTAGGGTGTCGTCTCCCAGACTGCGACAGAGAACTGGCCGGAGGCATCCACATATGACAGCCTTTCCGATTGAAGAGGCGCCCCGCCGATCAGGATGGAGGGTGACGGCCCGGGGGAAGGCGCCAGTGCGGCCCCCGGGTCTACCTTCAGCGGGAATGTGGCAGACGGATCAACCACGCCGTTCTCGAAGATCACATAGATCTTCCGCACCGTTTCCGGTTGGTCCCAGGTGCAGTCGAGCCCCTTGGGGATGAAAAAGCTGTCCCCGGCCCGCAAAGTCTCGCTGCGGCCATCGGGCAGGTGGATGATCAGCGTGCCTTCCAGCAAGATCATGAACTCGTCCACCGGATAAGGACCAGAGGCCGCCACGAACGGGGTGGCGGACCACAGGCCGACACTCAGCCCGTCTTCCGGTGCCGAGAAGAGTTCGACCCCGCGAAGTTCGGGCTGACCCGAGGCGAGTTGTTCCGGGGGGAGCGGGTCCAGAAGCGACCATTCGCCCGTGTGGTGAAAATCAACGATGCCGGTCATGGCTTTCCTTTCCTCGATGGTGATCTTGACCCTATGGCGATGACCGCGTCTGCGGTGACCCACGCCGGGGTCGTTCTTGAAGCTAGGGGCCGTGGCCCCAGTCCATTGTGGTTAGTAAGCCCTTCCAAGCAGGCAAATCGCAACCGGTCGGTGCAATTCTCCGCACCTACCCGCGCAAAGCCCGCGTGATGTCTTCCGCGGCCTTCGTGCCGCTGAGCCACGCCCCTGCCACGGTCACCGCCTGCTCACCCGGGGCGGCTTCACCGGCGAACCAGAGCCTTTCCTCAAGTGGAGCAGCGTAAATCTTGCGTGCGTGCTTCGCGCCGACCTTTGCATGGGTATAGGCGCCGCGCGCCAGCGGATCGCCCAGCCAGTCGGTTGTCAGAACCGCTGTCGGGATGTCTGAAGTCCCGACAACATCCGCCAGAAGACTCCGCGCCACGTCGATGCGGGCTTGCGTTCCAGCAGCGAGAAGATCGCGGGCCGTGTCGCCGGTGAACATCACTGTGACCATGTTCCGGTCGGGAGAGAAATGCAGGGCACTGGTCAGTCCCTGCGCGACTGGCCCGGTGGCAAAGACATATTCTGGCAGATCAAGGCGAGGGCGAGGCAGCTGGAAGCCCACCTTCTCGAAGACCCCCATTGGTAGGTCTTGTACCGCTTGCCGCAGGTCGTCTGGCAGCGCAGGGAAGAAACGGATGGTGTCTGCGGCCAGCAGCGATGTCGGCAGGGTTACGATGACTGCCCGCGCGGTCAGCGCGCCAAAGGGGCCAGATAACGCCACCCCGCCTGCTTCTTGCCAGCGGATCTCTGACACCGGGGACGACAGCCGGATGTTTAGGCCCTGCGCCAACGAACTGACCAGCCCACCAAAGCCGCCCTCAACCTGCAGGTCGGGTCCGTCACCAAGGGACAGATAGTCCTGAAGAGAAATGCGATCCGGCTCTTCGCACATCTCCATCGAGGGGATTGCAAGCGCCATAACGTCAAAGCGGTCTGGGTTCGGGGCCAAGGCCGACAGCGGGCGATCTGGTCCGAACATCGAGGGAATGATCGCCCGCCGTTCCATCGCCGCAACGGCGCTTCGGAACGCGCGTTGGTCAGCGTCACTGCGTGGCAGGCCGGATTCATGCAACTGCCCCTTGTCCGGCTCGCTGGTAACGAGCTCCAGCCCCAGCTCCTTTGCCAGCGGAACCAACGGGTTGCTTTGTGCAACATGCAGCCAGTGCCCGCCCATGTCGAAGGGCTGGCCCAGACCACCAACGCTCCAGGTCCGGCCGCCCACCCGGTCACGCGCCTCCAACACGATGACGCTAAGTCCGGTCCCAGCCAGCGCCCGGGCCGCGGCGATGCCGGCCGCCCCGGCCCCTACGATAGCAACGTCCACCTCAGCAGCCCCTTGCGCCGAAGCAGGCCGCGCCACTGCTGCGGCCGCCAGACCCGCAATCGTCGTTCTTCGCGTCATCATCTTCCCACCCAAAATGGGATAAAATTCTCATATTTGCTTATGCGACAAGAATCTCGTATTCGTCAAGGGGGAGGGTCGATCATGCCCAGATTGACAGCAAAGCAGCCGCAGCAGGAACGGGGACAGCGCAGGGTCACCCGACTGCTTGACGCCGCCGAGCAGGAGATCCTGCTTGCAGGCGTGGATGGGATGACCATGAACGCAGTGGCGCAAAGGGCATCAACCTCACCCGGCTCGCTCTATCAGTTCTTTCCCGGCAAGCCCGCGCTGATCGCTGCCTTGTTCCAGCGGCATGCTGTGGCTCTTGTCGCGATTGCTAAGGAAACCTCTGGTTTTCTAGCGATCCATCCCGAGGCCGACATCGGCGCCACGGCCATCGCCTTCCTGCGGCCCTTCGTCCGATACTACGAAGCGAACCCGGCCTACGTCATCCTGGCCGAAGCCGCACACCGATCGGCCGAGACCAGTGCAGGAGAGGACATGGCCGACAGCGCAGTCGCGCGCGCATTGGTCGAGACTCTTATGCCCTTTGTGGGCAAGGACATGTCGGGCCGGCTGGTGCTTGCGGCGCGCCTGATGATCGAAACGGGCCACGCGGCCATCGCAGCAATCCAGGACGAGGGCCCGGGTGAGAAAGCTGCTTGGATCGAAGAACTGGAATGGCTTGTCGTCGCCTATGCAACGACGTTGCGATGAACCGGAGCCATCCATCCTGCTTGAAGGCAACTGTAATGGCGGTCGTCCGGAGGAACGGGCGACTCTTGTGTCGAACCCCCTCCCTAGGCGTACGCGAAGAAAGGGATCAGGTTTCGTTCCGATCGGTCTGATCAGAAGGCAACGGCCGCTTCTATGACGAGATCACAGCTTCAGCCATCGTCGCCACCGCATCGCATAGCTCTTCTCTGCTCAAGCCCATGCCGTTCGCCGCTGAGCGGACGGAAGATAAGCCTTCGATCATCGCGACGACTTTTGTGGCCGCGAGTTGCGCGTCCTTCAGCGGCAGGAGGGGATAGCGACGCCGCAGGACGTCGCAGACCGTCTCAAGATAGGAACGCATGAAGCCGTCCAGGGCTTGAGCCGTCGATTGGTCATGAATCGCCCTGGCCTCCAGCATCGCGAAGATATCTCCGGTGCGTTCGTCGAGCGTCTGTCCGACCGCAAAGATGACAATGTTTCTCAGCTCTGCCGCCTGATCAGACGCGCCGCAGATCGCGCTGATTTCCTTACGATACTCATCCAGCATTGAATCCACGAAGGCGGCGATCAGCGCGTCCTTGCTGGGAAAGTGGTACTGCAGCGCCGCAAGCGAGATGCCTGCCCGCTTCGCGACATCCCGCATCGACAGCGCATCGAGACCCTTCTCGAGGGCAATCTCGGCCATCAGGGTCATGACGCGCCCTGCCGTGTCTGGCTGCCGATTTGGCCCGCTGTGTTCCGTATCCATGCACGCTCCTCATGCAGTGTTTCCCTGCAACGTTAACCTGTCACTTGACAGGTATGGGGTCAATCTCTATCTCGCCTGTCAACTGACAGGTAAAAGGAGCAACTCATGATCGAAACTGCAATGTCGCGTCGAACGGTTCTCGCTGGGGCAGCAATCGCAGGGATGGCTCTGCCCGCACCCGTGGCACTCGGAGCACCGGAGCATGTCGGCGCCGCGACGGATGGGTCGGCTGATGTCATCGTGATCGGAGCGGGTCTGGCCGGACTGTCTGCAGCCCGCCATCTTCGGGCGCAGGGTGCCTCGGTCATCGTTCTGGAGGCGCGGAACAGGGCCGGGGGTCGCGTCCATTCCCAGCGGCTGGGTGGAGCCAGCACGATATACTTCAGCCCGTTACGGTCATGGAACCGGTCGATCCATTGGCCGTTCAGGCCAGCCAGCGCTTCCCGGTTCTCGGCCAGAGCCAGTGTCTCGGTCTCGAACCGCCCCATCTGCGAGGCCGAGGCAGCTTGTGCATCA
>CALRMS020000107.1:0-5887 GCA_943369275.1 Rhodobacter maris
GAGATTCTACGTCGCGGTGTCGGCTTCGGTATCAGCCTTACTGTCGCTGACAAGGGGGTTGTCGCAGTTTGATTGACGCTCCGCGACAATCTGGGGCGTGTTGTTGATTGTCGCGAATGCAGCGGGTCTTCCACGGGATCGCTTTGCCTTCATCGCGGCGCGTCGTCGGTAGCTTTCGACGTTCAACTCGAAGATGGTCGCGTGATGAACGAGCCTGTCGACGGCGGCGAGCGTCATAGCGGGATCGGGGAAGACCCTGTTCCATTCGCCGAAGGGCTGGTTTGCGGTGATCAGGATGGACCTGCGCTCGTAGCGGGCCGATATCAGCTCGAACAGCACGCTGGTCTCGGCCTGATCCTTGGTGACGTAAGCGAGGTCATCGAGGATGAGCAGATCGAACTTGTCGAGCTTTGCGATTGCCGCTTCGAGCTGCAACTCGCGGCGCGCGACCTGAAGTTTCTGAACAAGATCGGTCGTTCTGGTGAAGAGGACGCGCCAGCCGTTCTCGATCAGGGCCAAGCCGATGGCTGCTGCAAGGTGACTCTTGCCTCCACCGGGTGGGCCGAACATCAGCACGTTGGCACCCTTGGCCAGCCAGCTGTCGCCGGCAGCCATGGCCATGACCTGCGCCTTGGATATCATCGGGACCGCCTCGAAGGCGAAGCTGTCGAGGGTCTTTCCGGGCGGCAGATGTGCCTCAGCCAAGTGACGCTCGATCCTGCGGTTGGCGCGCTCGGCCAGTTCATGCTCGGCGATGGCGGCGAGGAAGCGCGCGGCAGGCCAGCCCTCTCTGTCGGCCGTCCGAATGGGCCCGCCCCCGGGGCAGCGTCAGCAGCTGGGTGCCACCCATGAAGACCTCAAGCCGGTCATCATAAAGGGGCACTCGCAGCCGGTGGCCGATCAGGCGGGATGGTACGGTGTAGAAGACCTTGCGCAGGGTGAAGCCCCCGGTGCTTGAGACCGTAACGATCACCTCTTCGAAGTCTGTCGTGCGGTTTGCCGGCAAGGGTTGAAGATAGGCCCGTTCTGCTGCGATCCGCTTGGCCCGCGCCGCGTTCCTGCGCCCCACGATCTCGTCGACGAAAGCCCGATAGCTCGTCAGATCCGGAAAGTCGGGCGTGCCGCGCATGAGCAGCGCATCACGGATCGCGGCCTTCAGGTGACCATGCGCGCTTTCGATCGACCCGTTCTCGTGAGCAACGCCCCGGTTGTTGCGCGTCGGTGCCATGCGGTAATGGGCGCAGAGCCCTTCGTAACGCTTGGTCAGGTCAACATCCGCGGCCGCATCAAGGTTGCGGAATGCGGCCGACAGACTGTCGGTCCGGTGTTGATGCGGCGCGCCACCTGCTGACCAGAGAGCATTTTGCAGCCCCTCAGCCAGAGCGACATGGCTTTCCCCGCCCAGGATGACATGGGCGGATGACATGGGCATGTTCGAAGCCTGACCATGGCAGGCGGAAGTGGAACAGCATGTGCGCCAAGGGCTGCCCATCGATCGTGACCCCGAGGGCAGACATGTCGGTGAAGTCCGAAAGCCCCATCCGGCCGGGCTCATGCACCTGCCGGAAGATGACGTCCCGCTCGGATCCGTGCTGGGCGCGCCAGGACCGGATCCGCCGTTCCAGCGTGCGCCGGACACCGGATGAAAGTTCAGGGTGGCGGCGCAAAGTCTCCTCGAAGATCGCCACGGGACGAAGCCCCGGCGCTTCCTTGAGAAGCGGCACGACCTCGGTGTCGAAAATCGTCTCAAGCGGGTCAGGCCGCCGTCTGTGACGCGGCTGCGCCTTTTGCGATGGCAGCCGCGGATCCTGTGCAATCCGGTAGCCCGTGGCACGGCTGATATCCGCCTTCGCGGCGGCCACCTCGATCGGGTGGGTCTGTCGGAGCTTCATGAATAGTCTCATCTGTTGATCGGTTACGTGGCGACCCGGCACAAAGGTGGTTCTCCCTTCCAGAAAAACCCCAGCTTACCGGCCCGACCGCAAACGCAGACCCCCATTCGAGGCGCACGCGGTGGTGGGACTGTTCCTACAGTCGGGCTACGCCCTCCTTCCGTCACAGCCCCACCACCGCGTCTCATCCAGATTGACGCGGAATCTCATCCTGTTTGATGAGGTGGAACGGCCCGCTCCGACAGCATCGATGTGCTAAAACGTGGTCGTTGTTTGGACGCCACAAAAAGAGGAGCCGTTCCATGAAGAATGTTAGCACCATCGGGCTGGATTTGGCGAAGAATGTCTTTCAAGTCCACGGCGCGGGGAGTGATGGCGCCCCCGTCTTCAATCGCAAGCTACGCCGAGGCGACGTACTGAAATTCTTCGAGAAGCAGCCGACCTGCCTTGTCGGGATGGAAGCATGTGGCAGTTCCCATTATTGGGCTCGCGAGGTAGCGAAGTTCGGCCACATCGTGCGGCTCATCCCCCCAGCTTACGTGAAACCGTTTCTCAAGCGCGGAAAAACGGATGCGGCAGATGCAGAGGCTATCAGCGAGGCTGTCATACGGAAAACCATGCGGTTCGTCCCGATCAAGACGACCGATCAGCAGGCTGCGGCCATGGTACTGAAAACCCGCGCTCTTGTGGTACGGCAGCGAACGCAGGCAATCAATGCCCTGCGTGCTCATCTTGCCGAGTTAGGGATCATCGCAGCTGGAGGCGTCGCGAAGGTAGAGACGTTGATTGCGATCATCCGGGACGACACAGACGACCGTCTGCCCAGTCCGGCTCGCTTCGCCCTGGCCATGCTCGCGGAGCAGATTGAGGCTCTGACCAAGCAGATTGACAAACTCGAGCGTGCGATTGTCACCGAGGTGAAGCTCGACGGTGATGCGCGGCGACTGACCTCCATCCCCGGAGTCGGCCCCATCACCGCTGCCACTGTCAAAGCACTGGTTCCGGACCCTGGGGGCTTCAAGTCCGCCCGTCATTTTGCAGCATGGCTCGGATTGACGCCAAGAGTTCATTCGTCCGGAGGGAAAGATCGACTTGGTCGAATATCGAAAATGGGAAATCCGGAGATCCGCTCGCTTTTGGTGGTGGGTGCGACGTCCGTCCTACGGATCGCACGAAACAGTGCCAAAGCGAGCCCTTGGTTGAAGGCATTGCTCGCCAGGCGCCCCTTCAGGGTTGCGGCCGTCGCCCTAGCCAATAAGATGGCAAGGATCATATGGGCATTGCTGAACAAGGGTGAGAGCTATCGGCAACCCGAAAGCCCCCAGACAATCCCCGCCGAGGTCGCCTGAAGGTGGCCAGTGCCGTGGTGATCTGACCGGCGATGGCCGGCAGAGGCAAGGTGCAGAAGCAGACGATGAACAAGTGGGACGAGATCCCGATACGAGTGAGGCCTGCGCGACAATGCGCATAAAGCGCGTCTGTTTGATTAGCCCCTCGTATCGCGGACTTCATCGAGGCCAGCAGCTCAGGCTGCATTGAAAGGCCGTACATATGACCGCACCGCTCCCAAATTGTTCCTCGGATGAAAAAGCTCTTGCCACGCGGGCCGTTCCACATATGTCGCGCGGCAAAGGTGCTGCGAAGAGGCCAGTGAGGAACGTGACCACCTCAGACTTCTTGGCCGAGGCGAGCACGGCTGCCTGATCCGGCATGGCGAGATCGTCAGTGAGGATGGAGATCAGCGCAGGCTTGGTCAGACGGGCGAGGAAGGTCTCATCCGGCATCCAGACATCGCGCAGTCGCGGTAGGGCTTCGGCCTCCACCGTACGGCGGACAGGGTCGCGCAGGGCGGCGGGCAGTTTTGGGACGAGGGTTTCTGCAACGGCGGCCGCGAGGAGCTGGTCGCGCATGGCACGGCCGAGGCTGCGGAACATCGCAAAGGCCGCAGCGTCAGGTTGGCGCGCCCATGCGGTGTCGAGGCCCGCATGAACTTCTGCGATGCTGTCGGAGATCGCCTTCAGGCTCCCCTCCGGCTCCTTGACCGGAAACTTCGGCGCTGCCGCCTCTGCCCGGATCGTGGTGCCGTTCTCGTAGCTGCTGTAGCGCGAGCCAAGGACCGGCCGGATCAGGGCAAACTCGGCATAGTCCCGCGCCAGATCCGGAGACTGCGCCAGCGCGAGGGCGATCGAGCGGGTACGCACCAGCGCCATGTCCGTGCGCAGAGCCTCCGACCAGCCTGCGGTTGAGCTGGCCTTGGTGCCAGTCCCCTGCCCTGCCCCACCACCGGTGGATGGGCCTGCCTTGTCATCCGGCATCAGCTCGGGCCGCACCATGCCCTCATGGAACTCGATGCGGCTGCCCGTCCAGGCGGCAATCACACCGCTGATGGAGGCGTCGAACTCGGTATAGCCGAAGGTCAGCGCCTCGAGTGCGTCGGAGAGCTGATCATGCGCTTCCTGTGCGGCTTGCTGGTCTTCCTCGGACTCTGCCTCATCGAACCGGCGCTACTCCTCTTCGATCTGGGCCGCGATCGCATCGACCTTGGCCTGATCTTCCGGCGAGAGCGGATCACGCGGCTGGACATGCACGCGACCAAAGGCCCGCAATTCGTCCCAGCTCGGGCGCACGAGGATGTCACCCCATGCGAGGCCCAGGGCCGCCCGCCGCTCTTCGGCGCGGTCGGACAGGATGCGGCGCAGGATCGTGTCGATCAGGGTCGCGTCTTCAAGGATGCTGTCCTCCTCGATCAGGTCGGCCATGATGGCGCCACCGGCGGTGCGGTAATCCTCGAACACAAGCGCGCCCAGAGCATCACCCGCCCGCACCATCGCGCGGCCCTTGAAGAAGCCACGTACTTCCCAAGCCTGCAGACGGCCCCAGGTCTTGCCCTTGGTCAGGGTCTGGAAGGCAGCCAGCTGCACCCCGGCATCGGGATGGCTCTCGAAAGCCTTCATCGCTTCCAGATCAATGACGCCGTCGCGGTGCGCCTTGCGGATCTCCGGATGGATGTTGCCTAGGCGCAGAGCTTCCTTCACCGCGCGCTCGGTGATGGCGAAGGTCCGGGCGATAGTGGTCACACCTGCCCCATCTTTGGTCCGCATGGCCGCGAAAGCCTCAAAGCGGTCGATCGCATCCATCGGGAGCTGCAGTGCGTTCTCCGAGAAGGACAGCGTGACCGTCCCCGCCTCTGCCTCCGGCACGATCCGGCAAGGCACCGGCATGCTGGCGGTGAAGCCTTTCGCGCTCTTGTCCTTGGCCAGAAGCGTCAATGCTGCCAGGCGGCGCCCACCGGCCAGAACACCCTATTCCCCCTGCCCCATGCTGGTGACAAGGAGCGGCTGCAGGAGCCCGCATTCGCGGATGTTGGCCGCCAGCGCCGCGACCTGTGCCTCACTATAGGCCTCAGTCGCCGCGGCACGGACGTTGTCGGGATGGAGCGCGAGCGCGTTGAGGGCGATGTCGCGGGTTTCAAAGGCGAGGTTCATGGGGACAATCCTTTCCGATCTGTCTCTCGATCCCCCATCGGGATCCCCCTGACACCCAGCCTTCTCCCTCCTTTATCTCCCGCCAGCCCGTCAATGCGCCACAGGGATAGTGCGGCACCACATGTTGTGCCAATCATTCACTGCAACACTACATGCTTGCTATCGTTCCACATCCGTTCTATCCTCATCCCATCAAAAACAGAGGACACTGCCATGTTCGACATTGATGATCGTGAGGACCGCAAGACACTGCCCATCACCGCAAGGCAGTTGGCCTTCGCCCATAAGCTTGCCGTACGGAATGGGGCCGTTCTGCCCTGGGACGCACAGCAGAGCCGTACCGCCCTCTCCGCCTGGATCGAGCGCCAGTCAAAGGCCCCTGCCCTGGCTGACCCGCGTCCATCCTCGAAGCAAGTCGCCTTCGCAGAACGCATCGCGCAGATCAAGCGGCGCTCCGTCCCCGACGAGTGCTACCGCGACCGCGGGATGATGTCGCGTTGGATCGATAGC
>CALRMS020000108.1:0-5710 GCA_943369275.1 Rhodobacter maris
CCCGGATCGAAGCGGAACACGCCGAGGAAAAGGCCAAGGTCATCGCTGCCGGGGGCCTGTTTGTTCTTGGCACCGAACGCCACGAATCGCGCCGAATCGACAACCAGCTGCGCGGCCGTTCGGGCCGTCAGGGCGATCCGGGCCGGTCGTCCTTCTTCTTGTCGCTTGACGATGATCTGATGCGCATCTTCGGCTCGGAACGGCTGGACTCCGTTCTGTCAAAGCTGGGCATGAAGGACGGCGAGGCGATCGTTCACCCCTGGGTCAACAAATCGCTGGAACGCGCGCAGGCCAAGGTCGAAGGCCGCAACTTCGATATCCGCAAGCAGTTGCTCAAATTCGATGACGTGATGAACGATCAGCGCAAGGCCATCTTTGGCCAGCGTCTGGATATCATGCAGTCTGAGGACATCGGCGAAATCGCCGCCGATATGCGCGAACAGGTGATCGAAGATCTGGTGAACTTCCATATGCCGCCCAAATCCTATGCCGATCAATGGGATATTCCCGGTCTGGCCGAGGCGGTGAAGGACAAGCTGAACCTTGATCTTCCCGTCGCGGATTGGGCCGCCGAAGAAGGCGTCGACCAAGACGCCATGCTTGAACGCATCACCGAACGTTCGGATGCCGCCATGACCGAAAAGGCCGAAGCTTTCGGTCCCGAAACCATGCGCAACATCGAAAAGCAGGTTCTGCTTCAGGCGATTGATGGCAAATGGCGCGAACATCTGTTGAAGCTGGAACACCTGCGCTCCGTTGTGGGTTTCCGCGGCTATGCCCAGCGTGACCCGCTTTCGGAATACAAGAACGAAGGTTTCACCCTGTTTGAGACGATGCTGAATTCGCTGCGGCAGGACGTTACGCAAAAGCTGTCGCTCATCCGCCCGATGACAAAAGAAGAGCAGGACGCGATGATGCAGCAGCTTGTCGCCCAGCAGCGCGCCGCACAGGCCGCCACGGCGCAGGCGGATAACGTCGCAGCACCCGCACCTGCGGCCCCGGTTGCCGCTGCTGCTGGTGGCGCAGGCGTCGCCGTGGCAGAAGCGGCCTCTGCCGCCCGACCCGACTTTGATCCGGCAGATCGCGCCACATGGGGCAACCCGTCGCGCAACGACCTTTGCCCCTGCGGGTCTGGCCTGCGGTTCAAACACTGCCACGGCGCGAACGACTGATCCGGTCGACCGTTTCCGAAATTGCCATAATCCCGCCCTGCGCAGGACGTTATCCCCTGACATCACCATCCCGGTATTGGTGCGTCAGGGGCTGACATGGATCGCAAGCGCAGTTTGGTAATGGCGGGTGGCACGGTGCTTCTGGCGCTGGGTGCGGGGCAGTACATGCAATCCGGAACGGCGCAATCTTCTGCCGCCATGGTCCCGGTCCCGCAGGCAGAAACCGCTCAGGTCCCGCCCCAATCACTGCGGCTCGCCGCAGCCACGCCACTGGCCGCCCATGATCGCCAACCCGAACCGGTGGTCACCCCGGTGGCCTTGGTTGACGAACCGCCCACCCCCCTGCCAAAGGCCGATCCCGCACCCGTGGCGCAGGCTGATCCATGCCCCGTCACCCTGGATGCCTTTGCGGCCGCTGATGCCATGCTGTCCATCAGCCTCAGCGCGCCCTGTCACCCCAATCAGACCGTCGTTCTGCAACATGCAGGCCTTGCCGTCACCTACCAGACCACCGCTACGGGTGCGCTGTTCGTCGACATCCCCGCCCTTGATCCAGCAGGCGCGCTGACGCTTCGCCTGCCCGATGGCACCGAGGCGGATGCCACCGCCCCTGTGCCCGAAGTTGTGGCCTTGCGGCGCCTTGGCGTGCAATGGATCGCAGGCGACCGCTTCACCTTTCGCGGCGACGGTTCCCAGATCGAGCTTGGCACGCTTTCCGGCCCCGTGCCGATGCAGGCCCGGATTGTCACCCTGTCGGCCGATACGTCCATCTCTCCCGCGATCGAGGCGGAAATCACCCCGGATACCTGTGGGCGCGAATTGCTGGGCGAGGTACTCTACAGCGCCGGCGGCACCGTGACCCGTGCCGATCTCAGCCTTGCCATGCCCGATTGCGATGGGGCGGGTGGTTTTGTGGCCTTGAATAATCCGGTCCCGGAAACGAAACTCGCCGCCACAGAGTAAGGGCTTGGCGGGATTGAATGCAGTCTGTGTTGTATCGTGTGGCGGTTTTGGCTGCCTGCTTTTCTGCAGGCATGGCAGTGGCACAGGATGTGACGCTGACCGCCCGTGATGGTGGACTGTCGCTGACCGGAACGCTGCAAGGCTGGGATGGCGAATTCTACCGCATCGCAACCGAATACGGCCCGTTGACCGTGGATGGTCAGGGCGTCATCTGCGATGGCCCCGGTTGCCCCGATCTGATGGCCCCGCGCATCCCTGTCCGCATTGTGGGCGAAGGCGATCCCGGCCGCAGCCTGATCCCGCCCCTTGTCGTTGCGTTCGCCATATCGCGCGGGCTGGATCACAGCGTGATCGATGGCAAAGCCACCCTCACCGATCCAGCTACCGGCCAGGTTCTGGCCGAATTCACCTTTCAACCCATGGCTCAGGATGCCGCCCGCGCTGCGCTCCTCTCGGGTGGCGCGGAACTCATCCTGTCTGCCAGCACCGAACCCGATCTCGGCTCGCGCCCCCTTGCCCTCGATGCGCTGGTCCCTGTCGTCGCCGCAGACAACCCCGTTGCGCAAATTTCTTCGGCCGATCTGGCCCGCGCCCTGTCGGGTGAGGTGACGAACTGGTCTGAAATCGGCGGCCCCGACATGCCGCTTGTCCTCCACGGCCTGCCCGCCACCAATGGCCTGCAGCGCGCCCTTTCCGGCCGTCTCGGGCGCGAGGTTGCGGCGACCGAGGTTCACCCCGATTTCACCACCCTCGCCGATGCCGTCGCCCGCGATCCGTGGGCGCTGGCCGTCACCGCACGCGCCGTGGCCGGAAAGGCCCGCGTGGTTACGCTGACTGACAGTTGCGGCTTTCCCCTTCTGCCCAGTGCCCTCGCCGTCAAGGCCGAGGACTACCCCCTCTCGCTGCCGCTGCATCTTCTCACTCCCCGCCGCCGCCTGCCGTTGATGGCGCGGGAATTCCTTGAATTTCTGACCCTGCCACAGGCCCAGCAGGTGATCGCCGCACAGGGTTTTGTCGACCGTGATGCGGAACGCCAACCGATGACGGCGGATGGCCTGCGCCTTATCAACGCCATTCAGGGCGCTGGCGAGGAAACCACGCTGGCCGATCTGAAACGGCTGGTCGATGTGATGGACGGCGCTGATCGGCTGTCCTTCACCTTTCGGTTCGAGGATGGGTCCAGTACGCTGGATGCCCATTCGCGCGGTAATGTCGAAGACCTCGCCCGCCTGTTGGAATCCGACGGATTTCGCGGGGAAGCCATGATCCTCGCCGGGTTTTCCGATGGTTCTGGCGCTGCAAGCGCCAACCTTGGCCTTTCGCAAACGCGGGCCGAGGCGGTGCTGGAAGCGCTCAGGGTCGCCGCCCCCGGTCTGCCCCCGGAACGTATGCCGCAGGTAATGGCCTTTGGCGAAGCGCTGCCGATGGCCTGCGATGAAACGGGCCCAGGTCGCCGCCTCAACCGGCGGGTAGAGCTTTGGCTGCGCCCCGATTTCCTTAAATCAGGCGCTCCGCCCGCAGACTGACCTCACGGCTTTTGCCGATGATCAGATGGTCATGCAGCGTGATCCCCAGCACGGCACAGGCCTGCATGATCTGCCGCGTCATGTCGATATCCGCCGATGAGGGCGTGGGATCACCCGACGGGTGGTTATGCACCAAAATCAGCGCCGAGGCGCCCAGTTCCAGCGCCCGCTTCACCACCTCGCGCGGATAGACTGGGACATGGTCCACCGTGCCCTTCGCCTGTTCTTCATCCGCGACCAGCACATTCTTTCGGTCCAGAAACAGGATGCGGAAATGTTCCTGTTCGGCATGGGCCATCACCGTATGGCAATAGTCCAGAAGCGCGTTCCAGGATGACAGCACGGGCCGCTGAATCACCCGCGACCGCGCCATGCGTTGCGCCACCGTCTCCATGAGCTTCAGTTCCATCACCACCGCATCGCCCACGCCATGCACTTGCATCAGCCGTTCCGCAGGGGCCGACACAACCCGTGCCAGATCCCCGAACGTATCCAGCAGTCGCCGCGCAAGGGGTTTTACATCCTGCCGCGCAAGAGCACGAAACAGGATCAACTCCAGCAACTCATATTCAGCCACGCCCTGCCCACCGCTTTCCGTGAACCGCGCGCGCAACCTTTTGCGGTGATCGGTAATGTAACTCGGCAGTCGCCCGGTCAGCGGCGCGGCACACACCGCCTCATCCTCATCCCCGATAGGGAAAAGCGGCAAGGTTCCTTCGTGAAAGTGCTGTGCCTGTCTCATGCCGCCACTCTCCACGAAACAAGTGAACAGGCCCTTAACGCGCGTGACATACAAAAGGGCCACCGGTTTCCCGATGGCCCCATCACGCACCGTCCGGATCGGATCAGCTCTTCATTCCGTCCCAGAACCCCTTCACCTTGGAAAAGAAGGTCTTTCCCTCGGGGTTGTTCTCTTCGCTCAGCTTTTCGAATTCCAGCAGGATCTCTTTTTGCCGCGCTGTCAGGTTCACTGGCGTCTCAACGGCCAGTTCCAGCACCATGTCGCCCAGACCGCCGCCGCGCAGGGCGGGCATCCCCTTGGCGCGCAGCCGCATCTGCTTGCCGGTTTGTGCGCCAGCAGGCACCTTCACCCGGCTGCGGCCACCGTCAATCGTCGGCACTTCGACCTCGCCGCCCAGGGCAGCGGTTGTGATGCTGATCGGCACGCGGCAGAACAGATGCACCCCGTCGCGCTGAAAGATCGGGTGTTCGCGCAGTTCGATGAAGATATACAAATCGCCCGCAGGTCCGCCGCGCAGGCCCGCCTCACCTTCACCCGCCAGCCGGATGCGCGTGCCCGTCTCAACCCCGGCGGGGATATTGACGGAAAGCGAACGCTCCTTCTCGATCCGGCCCGCTCCACCGCAGGACCGGCATGGGTTCTTCACGATCTGGCCCATACCGTTGCAGGTGGGGCAGGTCCGTTCCACGGTGAAAAAGCCCTGCTGCGCCCGAACCTTGCCCATCCCCGAACAGGTGGGGCAGGTCACGGGTTCTGCGCCGCCCTCGGCCCCGGTGCCGCGACAGGTGTCGCAGGCCACCGATGTGGGCACGTTGATCGTTTTCTGTACACCCTGATAGGCCTCTTCCAGCGATACCCGCAGGTTATAGCGCAGGTCCGATCCGCGCTGCGCACGAGATCGCCCGCCTCCCGGTCCGCCGCGCGTGCCACCCATGAAATCGCCGAACAGGTCTTCGAACACATCCGAAAATGCGCTGGCGAAATCGCCATTGCCCGCACCGCCAAAGCCTTGCGCCCCGCGCCCACCACCACCGCCTTCAAAGGCGGCATGGCCATAACGGTCATAGGCGGCCTTGCGATCGGCATCCTTCAACACGTCATAAGCTTCGTTCACTTCCTTGAACTGTGCCTCGGCATTCGGGTTGTCCGAATTCCGGTCAGGATGCAGCTCCTTTGCCTTCTGGCGATAGGCTTTCTTGAGCTCGTCCGCAGATGCGCCACGTGCCACGCCCAGAACGTCGTAAAAATCTCGTTTTGCCATTCGGGACAAAACCCCCTCTCAGAACCGGGTGGGGGCGGTCCGTTTC
>CALRMS020000109.1:0-4937 GCA_943369275.1 Rhodobacter maris
GCCCCATCCTTCTGTCTCGGGTCAAAGTCCCAAAGACAAAAGGCAGGCTTTTACTCTGCGACGGACGGCCAGAGAGGCGACGGGGCAGTCAAGCCGGCTGTACTCGGGTCATCCGCAACAAAGTTGAAAGGCGGGTGGGGGCGGGGAGCGGTCGTTGACCATGCAGAAAAGCATTTGCCGCGACACATGCACGTTGCCGTTCAGTCTGGCTCACGCGACGTAGCGCGCCGGCCTTGCGGTATGGCGACCAGGTCTGCAGCGTCCTTGCGGTGCGGACTGGCTGCGCCGATCCTGTGGAATTTCTGGCGATACTGCGCATGTGCGATCACACCGCCGACGGCGATGAAATTATACCAGCTCCGCAGACGCTAACCGATCTTCGTGGTCGATCTGGCCTTTGCCCTGCCGCTGACTGGCCTGACCGCCCGGCTGCTATGGCGCGCCTAGCCGTTAATCTGGCCGCAAGCGCCAAGTGGGTGCGTTACGATTGGCCGCTGACCCTTTCCCGGTCAGAGGGAAAAACTATTTACTCGGTTCAATATCGTTAGCAACAACACCTGCCGCAATGCCCGGACCGTACGACTTCGACCCCCGCCGCACGTGGCCCGGCTTTCTCATCGCCGCCGCTCTTGTGCTGGTCGTGACCTTCATCCTCTTGCGACCGGAAGTGTCCGAAGGGCTTACCGGCCTCAGGCTTGTTTTTTTCTGGACTCTGCATGTCCTGATCCCGCTCGCCCTCCTGCAAGGCGCACAGGTTGCGCTCTCGCATGTGCCGCGCGTGGCCACCCTGAACCCTTGGGCGCAGACCGCCCTTTCCGGCGTCGTGGGTGCCGCACTTTTTGCACCGATTGCCCTTGCCCTTGACGCGGCCTTCGGACTTGCCCAGTCCACTGACGACCTCGGCATTTCCTGGCCCGCGGCGCTCTTGGACGAATTCCTCGGCTTCGCCCCGGTCGTGACTTTCGTCTGGCTGGCCCTCAATGCCACCCGCCTTGTCCGCCTTGACCCGGGGACCAGAGCCGACCCGGCGACCAAAGCAGCTGAACCCGGCATGTGGCTGCGCGTTCCGCGCAACATCGGCCGCGACCTCGTCGCCCTCAGCGCCGAGCTTCACTACCTCCGCGTCCGCACCGCGGCGGGCGAGGCGCTGGTCCTCTATCCCTTTGGCAAGGCCGTGGCCGAGCTTGCGGGTACCAGTACCGGCCTTCAGATTCACCGCTCGCACTGGGTGGCACTTGCCCATGTCGAGAGGATCGATCGGCGCGGCCAAGGGGCGCTTACCCACCTTTCGACCGGAGCCACTTTGCCGGTCAGTCGGCAGTACCGTGCCGCCCTCCAGGCCGCATTCGATTTCACAAAGGTTCCGCCCAGGTCGCTTCGTGCATAAGGCCGGTTCATCCGTGCATCCGCGCTGTTCTGCGCTGCTCAGTGTCCCAACTCTCCGTCAGCATCATCAACGGAGCCGTCCAGAATGCGCCGCAGTACCTTAGCCGTCCTTCTCGTCCTCGCCGCCGGTCCCGCCGCCGCACAGGACACCACCTACTACGCCAAGCTCTTCGGCGGGTTCTCGTCCCTTCAAGGGAGCAGCGCCGAACTTGGCGGCAGCTCCCAATCGCTCAGCTACGACGGCGGGTCGATCTACGGCGGCGCTTTCGGGTATGACTACGGCGACCGCCCCTTCCGGGCCGAGCTTGAATTTGCCTATCGCACCGACGAGGCTACGGGAGCTATCGGCGGCGACTATGCGTCGACCACCTTCATGGTGAACGGCTACTACCTCCTCTCGCGGGGCACCTTCACGCCCTACGCCGGTCTTGGCCTTGGCTATGTGACCGAGGTCGATTTCGACGTAACCAGCGGTCCCGGCACCGGCGAATACAGCGACCGCGGGCTTTTCGCATGGCAGCTGATCCTTGGAGCGGATTACGCAATCTCGGACAGCCTGTCTCTCTTCGGCGAGGCGCGCTACTTCGGCGCCGAGACCGCCACACTGGACGGCCCGGGCGGGGTCACGCTTTCGGCCGATTACGACACGATCGACCTTCTTGCCGGCGTTTCTTTCCGCTTCTGACCCTTGCCTGATCTTCGGCCTGGGGCCGCACCCTGCGGCCCCTTTCGCGCCTCCGCGAGTGCCGCTATGCGGCCGTACGACGGAGCTTTCGCACATCCACAATTTCTCAATCGTGGCGCATACCAACAGCGGTAAGTCCATCCTTGCCGACCTGCTGATCCAGTCAACGGGCACGGTCGCGGCGCTCTGTTTCCAAGTCGGGCTCAGGAGATCCGTCGACTTTGTCTGCGCGATCCGGTCTTCCGTGATCTGTGCGAGGACCTGGAGGAAGCGCACTCCTCGGTACTTCGCATAGTCATCTTCTTCGGGCAAGGGGAACGTCCAGAATTCGAGGAAGACCGAACCGTCATTGCCGTGCGCGCCAAAGCGGACACTCGAGGGCACTGATCCAGTGTCCGCAAAGGGCCGGTCACGATGATCATCGCAACCGCCTCTGCGGGAGCCTCCGCGTCCCCTTGACCGCCAAGTCTTGAAGTGATGACGTCCTCCAATGAAACCTTCCACCACCCCATGCGACGCCTGCGGCCGGCCCAGAAAGTCCTGCGTCTGGTGCAAGTCCGACAAGTTCCTTGAACCCAGAACCTTCGGTGGCGCGCCCCGCCTTCTCTGGGCCGCTTTGCTGGGTTTTGGGCTTGTCGTTTACCTTGGCGTTTTTGGGGTTCCGACTTGGCTATGAATAAGATGGGCCAATTTCGGCATTGATACCTGTGCAGTACTGCACTCAGGAAATCCTTCCGCAGACAATGATTTCTCAATCGCCTCGCGGCTGGATTTCGATCGCTTCGACGCGGAGGGATGAATGAGGAAAGGGCGGCCCGGAAACCCGGACCGCCCCACTGCATCGCTACGCTGCTTCCTGCGCGTCGGCCTCGTCGCCAACCCGTCCCGCAGGATCCGCCTCCTCATCGTCCTCGTCGGACTCTTCCTCACCGCCCTCGTCGTCCCCGTAGGCCTCTTCCTCCGGCACCTGATCGATGGCCGGTGCCTCCGGGGTGGCGAGTTCCGCCGGACACCAGTCCATGACCCGCTGACGCTGGTCGTCGGTGAGGGTGGCGAAGGGCGCGGCAAAGAGGCCAGTGAGGAAGGTGACCACCTCGGACTTCTTGGCTGACGCGAGCACGGCTGCCTGATCCGGCATGGCGAGATCGTCGGTGAGGATCGCGATGAGCGCGGGCTTGGTCAAACGGGCGAGGAAGGTCTCATCCGGCATCCAGACATCGCGCAGTCGCGGCAGGGCTTCGGCCTCCACCGTGCGGCGGACAGGATCGCGCAGGGCGGCGGGTAGCTTCGGGACGAGGGTTTCTGCAACGGCGGCCGCGAGGAGCTGGTCGCGCATGGCACGGTCGAGGCTGCGGAACATCGCAAAGGCCGCTGCGTCAGGTTGGCGCGCCCATGCGGTGTCGAGGCCCGCATGAACTTCTGCGATGGTGTCGGAGATCGCCTTCAGGCTGCCCTCCGGTTCCTTGACCGGAAACTTCGGCGCGGCTGCCTCTGCCCGGATCGTGGTGCCGTTCTCGTAGCTGCTGTTGCGCGAGCCAAGGACCGGCCGGATCAGCGCGAACTCGGCATAGTCCCGCGCCAGATCCGGAGACTGCGCCAGCGCGAGGGCGATTGAGCTGGTACGCACCAGCGCCATGTCGGTGCGCAGGGCCTCGGACCAGCCTGCGGTGGCCTTGGCGCCAGTCCCCTGCCCTGCCCCACCACCGGCGGACGGACCTGCCTTGTCATCCGGCATCAGCTCGGGCCGCACCATGCCCTCATAGAACTCGATCCGACTGCCCGTCCAGGCGGCAATCACACCGCTGATGGAGGCATCGAACTCGGTATAGCCGAAGGTCAATGCCTCGAGTGCGTCGGAGAGCTGATCATGCGCCTCCTGTGCGGCTTGCTGGTCTTCCTCGGACTCTGCCTCATCAAACCGGCGCTGCTCTTCTTCGATCTGGGCCGCGATCGCATCGACCTTGGCCTGATCTTCCGGCGAGAGCTGGTCACGCGGCTGGACATGCACACGACCGAAGGCCCGCAATTCGTCCCAGGTCGGGCGCACAATGATGTCACCCCATGCGAGGCCCAGAGCCGCCCGGCGCTCTTCGGCGCGGTCTGACAGGATGCGGCGCAAGATCGTGTCGATCAGGGTCGTGTCCTCAAGGATGCTGTCCTCCTCGATCAGGTCGGCTGTGATGGCGCCACCGGCGGTGCGGTAATCCTCGAACACAAGCGCGCCCAGAGCATCACCCGCCCGCACCATCGCGCGGTCCTTGAAGAAGCCACGTACTTCCCAGGCCTGCAGGCGGCCCCAGGTCTTGCCCTTGGTCAGGGTCTCGAAGGCAGCCAGCTGCACCCCTGCATCGGGGTGGCTCTCAAAGGCCTTCATCGCTTCCAGATCAATCACCCCATCGCGGTGCGCCTTGCGGATCTCCGGATGGATGTTGCCAAGGCGCAGGGCTTCTTTCACCGCGCGCTCGGTGATGGCGAAGGTCCGGGCGATGGTGGCCACATCCGCACCGTCTTTGGTCCGCATGGCGGCGAAAGCCTCAAAGCGGTCAATCGCATCCATCGGGAGCTGCAGCGCGTTCTCGGAAAACGACAGCGTGACATTCGCAGCCTCGGCCTCCGGCACGATCCGGCAAGGCACCGGCATGCTGGCGGTGAAGCCTTTCGCGCTCTTGTCCTTGGCCAGCATCTTCAGGGCGGCCAGACGACGGCCACCGGCCAGAACACCCCAGTCCCCCTGCCCCATGCTGGTGACAAGGAGCGGCTGCAGGAGCCCGCATTCGCGGATGTTGGCCGCCAGCGCTGCGACTTGTGCCTCGCTATAGGCCTCAGTCGCCGCGGCACGGACGTTGTCGGGGTGGAGCACGAGCGC
>CALRMS020000110.1:0-4920 GCA_943369275.1 Rhodobacter maris
CTGCACCACGCGCTGCACAGCTGTTTCAGCCCCCGTTAGCCAGATTTTTCCGCGCTGGGGGTCATGGCAAACTCGCAACCGCTCCGGCCCGCAACAGTCCGGTCATGCCCGATGCTCCCATCGCAGTGACCCGCCCAACCTGATCGACCCGCGCCAAAGGTGGTGCGTTGATAAAGCCGTCCCCGGCTCCACAACCCCTGCACCCGCCGCCCTTTGAGGCCGCCGTCACTCCGGCTTTTGAACAGATCTCGTCATCCTCGCCCACGACAATTCTATCTGCCTTCCGTATAAAGTACGGGAATCGCAGACACTTCTCACCCCGATCAAAGGCCACAGCCCATGTCTGACACGCCCGCCACCCGCCGCGTCGCCAATATCCACACCGCGCCTTTCACGCCCTTTGTGTATCCCGATGGCGTGGCGCTGGGCGATACGATCCTGCAACTGGACAGCGACAGGCCGCTGGGCGAAGGCTTTCACGTCTATCGCATGCCCGCCGGAATGAGGACGCGGTCGCATATCCACAACGGCCACGAGCAGTTCCTGATCCTGGAAGGCGAGCTGATCGAAGACGATGGCACCGTCTTCAAACCTGGCGATCTGGTCTTCTACGCCGACGGGACAGAGCACAACTCCTACACCCCACACGGCTGCCTTCTTGCCGTCCACATCGTCCGCGCCGAAACACCGACCGAGTGATCCCCCGCCCATCCATGGCCGAATCGCCCGGCACTGACCGCGTTGGAACCCTTTTTAGGTTGCCCAGTTTTGCCACGGCATTGGCGAGAGTCTGTTTACTTATCTAAACAAATCAGCCGCCTATAGGCAGATCGTTTCCAAATTGGAAAAAACGCCCGCCAGTGCATTGAATTGACACCGGAAAGAGCAACGATCCTGTCCCGAATTCCTTGCAGTAAGGCGGAAGTATGGTAACAATTTGACTTAAGGTATGCCCTGTACCTTTTGCCCGGAAATGGCTGAAAGGCCGGATCAGGGCGAGCAGATGTTCCGTGAGGTGGCGGGGGCCGCATCACCGGATGTTCGGGGCAAGACGGAATAACCCAAGCTGCCAGGGTGTGTAATGAGTGTCTGTGTAATCCCTGCCGCGTTCTGCGGCACCCTTTCTGCCTATGCGCAGGTCCGGAAAATCTCCGCCACGGCGAACTTCGGCAAGGGGTGCTTCTGATGGGCATCCTGTACTCCTCCTCTGGTATCACTGCGACCTCCCGCCCTGCCACCCCGACCCTTGCTGCGCAGGCGGTTGAGGCGACGATGCTGTCGCAGGGCTTGCGCCTTCGGATCGGTCCCCATCCGGCCGATCTGTGCGCCATCGAAGACCTGTCCATCGGCGATCCGATCTGGGACATGGCAACCAACCGGCTGATAGACATTGACTCGATGGCCTGCGCAACGTTGGACATGCAGCAACTCGATGACATGGGTCTGCGCGCCATGGCCATCGCAACGCCATCGGGGATGGGCTACCTCGCCCTTGCTTCGGCCCGGGTGGTTGCGCCGGCACCGCGCGCGCTGCCCGGCTTTACAGCCACGAACTTCTTCCGCTTCTGGCCCGACGCACGCCTTGTTGCCGAAGTTGAAGGTCGGCCCGTGCTCATCCGGACCGGTGCTATCTGAGGGCGTGATCCCTCAGTCCGGCACAAGAAACCCTTGCGCCGAAAAGGTCGCATCTGCGTCTTCGGCGGTCAGGGCCTGAAGAAATGCCCGATCTGCGGCATCCACCGCCCCTGCAAGCAACGCAGCGGGATAGACAATCGGCGGATGGCTGCTTTCTGGAAAGGTGGCAACCACAGTAACATTGTCATCCGCCACCGCATCGCTGGCGTAGACAATCCCGTAAGGTGCCTCTCCCGATGCCACCAGCGCAAGCGCGGCCCGCACATTTTCGGATTGCGCAACAGCCCCGGTCACCGATGACCAAAGCCCAAGATGCTCCAACGCCGCCTTGCCATATTGCCCCGCAGGTACCGCATCGACCATCGCCATGGACAGGCGCCCCCCGGCCAGAAGTCCGAAAAGGTCTGTCTCAGGCCCGATCTCGACCGGTGCGGCGTCCTTGCCGGTAGCAATCAGCACCAGCCGATTGCCGAGGATATCGGCCCGCGTCGCTGGCACCACCAGACCGGCCTTTTCCACCTCATCCATCCAGTTCACGGCAGCCGAGATGAAGATATCTGCCGGCGCCCCTTCGATGATCTGCTTGGCCAAGGCATTCGATCCGGCATAGCTGATAGCCACCTCATGCCCGGTCGCGGCCTGAAATTCGGCCGCCACCTGATCCAGCCCGGTCTTGAGAGAGGCCGCAGCAAACACCACCACCCGATCCGCCAAGGCAGGCACGGGCAGGCAAAGCGAGGCGCCAAGAACGAGAGCTCTCAGTCGGGAAACGTACATTTTTTCTCCGGCACCAGAGGGTTACCTGAACAGATCATCATGCACTGCCACCATGATCAAGTCCCACCGGCGACGGTAGACAAGTCGGTCCCGCCGTCCTGCGACCGGTCGCAATGCGCGCGCCGCTAGGCCCCTTCCGGCAGCACCCGCCCCGCCAGCAAGGCCTTGATATTCACATCAAACGGGGGGCGTACGATCCCGAATTCGGTAATCAACCCCGCAATCAATCGGTTCGGGGTCACATCGAAAGCCGGGTTGAAGGCTGGCGCGCCCTCTGGCGCGATCAGGCAGTCGCCGATGCGCAGCACCTCCTCGGAACCGCGTTCCTCGATCTCGATTCCGTTACCGCTGGGGGTGGAAAGATCGATCGTTGATGTCGGGCAGGCCACGTAGAACGGCACGCCATTGTCCTGCGCCGCAAGCGCAAGGTTGTAGGTGCCGATCTTGTTGGCCGTATCGCCATTCGCGGCCACCCTGTCACAGCCCACCACCGCCATGTCGACCTTGTGCCGCCGCATGATATGCGCCGATGCCCCGTCAACCACGATGGCATGGGGAACCCCATATTCCATCAACTCGAATGAAGAAAGCTTTGCCCCCTGCAACCTTGGCCGCGTCTCATCAAGATAGGCAAAGACCTTGCGGCCCGACTCATGCGCCCGCCGGATGATCCCCAGCGCCGTGCCAACGCCGACTGCGGCCAGCGCGCCAGTATTGCAATGGTGAAAGAAGGTCACGTCCTGCGGCAGGATACTCAGCGCATGTGCCGCGATGGCCTCGTTCACTGCGATGTCCTCGCGCTCCATCACGCGTGCCTCCTGCAGCAATCGCGTAGCGTCCGCCCCGGCCCGCCAAAGTGCGGCCATCCGGTCCAACGCCCAGAACAGGTTCACTGCCGTGGGCCGCGACGCACGCAGGACACGATCCGCAGCTTCCAGCGCCGGTATCTGCGGCTGCGAAGCAGCCTGTGCCAGAAGTGCCGCCTGTGCCATGCCGAAGGCAGCCGCCACCCCAATCGCAGGGGCCCCCCGCACTGTCATATCGCGGATCGCGCCTGCCACCGCCTCGGGCGTGGTCAGGTCACGGTACTGAACCGTTCCCGGCAGGAACCGCTGATCCAGAAGCCGCAGGCAATGGCTTGCCTCGATCCATTCCATGGTCCGAAAGGCCATGTCTTCCCCTCCTGCGCCGGAAAGCCGGGGCCCTGCACCGCAAGGCCCCGCGCTGACAGTCAGCCGATGATCGCAGTGAAGGTGGCCGAAGGCCGCATCACCGCCGCCGTCTTGACCGGATCGGTATGGTAATACCCGCCCAGATCGGCCGGCTTGCCCTGATCCCGTGCCAGTTCGGCAACGATCTTGGCCTCATTCTCGGCCAGCGCCTTGGCGATGGGGGCGAAATGCGCGGCCAGTTCAGCACTGTCAGATTGCGCAGCAAGGGCCTGCGCCCAATACAGCGCGAAGTAGAAATGGCTGTCGCGATTGTCGGTCTGGCCCACACGCCCTTTGGGCGATTTGTCATGATCCAGCACGCCCTGCGTTGCCACATCTACCGCCCGGCCCAGCACACGGGCCTTTTGGTTTCCGGACGCATCGGCCAGAAACTTGAGGCTTTCTCCCAGCGCGCAGAATTCGCCCAGCGAATCCCAGCGCAGATGGTTTTCCTCGACCAGCTGCTGCACATGCTTGGGGGCGGAACCACCTGCCCCGGTTTCAAACATGCCGCCGCCCTGCATCAGCTTGACGATCGACAACATCTTGGCCGAGGTGCCAAGCTCAAGGATCGGGAACAGGTCGGTCAGGTAATCGCGCAGCACGTTGCCGGTGACAGCGATCGACGTCTCGCCCTTGCGGATTGTCTCAAACGACAGGCGCGTTGCCTCGCGCGGGGACATGATCTGGAATTTGTCGGCCACTCCCGCCGCCGCAAGGATCGGGCGGACATATTTGATCAGCTCGGCATCATGCGGCCGCGCCGCATCCAGCCAGAAGATAGCCTGACAGTCCTCGGCGCGCTGCCGGTCGATTGCCAGCTTGACCCAATCCTCGATGGGGGCCTTTCGGGTTGCGGCCGCGCGCCAGATGTCGCCCGCCTGCACCTTGTGCTGATGGAGAACGTCGCCATTTGCCGCAATCAGGCGCACCGTGCCGTCGGTCGGGATTTCAAAGGTCGTCGGGTGCGAGCCATATTCTTCGGCCTTCTGCGCCATCAGGCCGATGTTCTGCACCGTCCCTGCCGTGGCCGGGTCCAGTGCCCCCGTCGCCTTGAAATAGGCGACCGACTCGTCATAGACCGCCGCATAGGAACTGTCGGGGATCACGCAATTCGTATCCGCCGCCTTGCCATCCGGACCCCAGCCCTTGCCCCCCGCCCGGATCAGCGCCGGCATCGAAGCATCGACGATCACATCAGACGGAACATGCAGGTTTGTGATCCCCTTGTCGGAGTTCACCATATAAAGCGGCGGGCGCTCGGCCATCACCGTCTCGATCTCGGCCCGAATGGCCG
>CALRMS020000111.1:0-4739 GCA_943369275.1 Rhodobacter maris
GTGGGCACGGGGGGCGATAGCCTGCGGGTGCAGCTTTTCTTCCACGGCTGGAGTTGGTATCAGGAGGTGCAGCAGGCCCGCTTTGCCGATGGCACGGTCTGGAGCAGAACCAATCTGGAACAACTGACCGATACGAGGGGTGCAACGGATCAGGCGAACAGCTTGAACGGCACTACGGGTGCCGACCTGCTACGTGGCCTTGCGGGTGATGACGCGCTGTTAAGTCTGGGCGGCAACGACATCGTGTTTGGTGGAGATGGCAATGATACGGTGGATGGCGGCGATGGAGCCGATACACTGTCCGGTGGCGCGGGCGATGATCTGATCATTGCAGGGGCCGGAGCGGATACCATTCGGTTCGGGCGCGGCGATGGGCAGGACATCTACATCAGCGCGACGGATGATTGGCTGGATGATGTAATCTTCTTCGCCGAACTGGGTCGGAACGACCTTTGGTTTGGTAAGTCGGGGGATGATCTGTTGGCGCGTATCTTGAGTGCCGACGACGCCATCCTGCTGCAGAATTGGTTCGATGAGCAGGGCGCAGGCAGCCGGGCGGCGGGCTTCCGCGCCGGGAACCAGTTTCTGAGCCACGATCAGGTTCTTTCTCTAGTGGATGCAATGGAAGCTGTTGCACCCGGCGAGGCCGATCCTGATGCCCTTCCCAACTCTGTGCTGGCCGCGATTGAAGCGGCCTGGCAGACTCAGGTGTAAGGCATGCCCCCCGACAAATCGAACGAGTTGTCGCAGGCGATTGGTCGCAGCCGGGGTACCTTGGCTGCGGTCGCCCTGTTCAGTGCGGTGCTGAACCTTCTGATGCTGACGGGTACGATCTTCATGCTGCAGGTCTATGACCGTGTGCTTGCCAGCGGTTCACAGGCCACGCTGCTAGTGCTCGTCTTTATCGTGGTGTTTCTGTACGGGGTGATGGGCGTTCTCGACCATATCCGGGGCCGGGCGCTGGCCCGTATTGGAGCCGATTTCCATGACCAGTTGGACGGACGCGTGTTCCGCGCCGTCCTTCGGCAGGCAGAGCACCCTATACTGCGGGACAAGCCAGCAAGCGGGCTGCGTGATCTGAACTCATTTCAGTCCTTTCTGGCCTCCGCCACGGTAGGATCCCTTTTTGACCTGCCCTGGACGCCGGTTTACCTCGTCCTGTTGTTTTTGTTCCATCCTCTGCTGGGCTGGTCGGCTATTGCGGGCGGCCTGATCGTGATCGTTTTGGCAATCCTAAACCAAAGGGCGACCCGTCTGGCGAACGGCGAGGCAGGGCTGCGAACGCAGATCGCCGAGGCTAGAACCGAAACGCTGCGGAAGGGGGTTGAAACTGCCGTAGCGCTGGGGATGGACGGCAGGCTTGGTGAATTGCGCGCTAAGGAGAGCGCGGCAGGGCTTGCAGCTTCCATACGGGCATCGGATGCTGGCGGAGGCTACACTGTTGCAACCAAGACGTTCCGGCTTCTTTTGCAGTCGCTTATCTTGGCCGTGGGGGCCTATCTTGTGTTGATAGGAGAGCTAGGGGCTGGTGCGATGATTGCCGGAACCACTCTGATGGGGCGCGCACTAGCGCCAATCGAGCAGTGCGTAGGGCAATGGCCTGTCGTGCAAAAGGCCTGGAGCGCCTGGCATTCGCTTCAGAAGCTGCTTGTTCAGGTTCCCGCGGCAACCATCCCGATGGCCCTGCCCGCGCCGCAGGGTCATCTTTCGGCTCGGGCTCTTTCTGTGACCCCTCCAGGCGAGGAAACGGTATTGCTGCGGGATGTCAGCTTTGATCTGAACCCCGGTCAGGCTTTGGCGGTGATCGGATCCTCCGGCTCTGGCAAGACCACGCTTGCCCGCGCCCTCGTTGGGCTTTGGCCGGCAAGCGCAGGAGAAATACGGCTTGACGGCGCCGAGCTTGACCAGTTCGACCGTGTCGAGCGTGGCCGCAATATCGGCTATTTGCCGCAAGAGGTAGTGTTGTTCGCTGGCACCGTGGCGGAGAACATTGCCCGCTTTAACGCCAAGGCGACACCTGAGCAGATCGTTGCTGCAGCCCGTGCGGCCGCGGCGCACGAATTGATCCTTTCCCTTCCGCAAGGCTATGACACTGAGGTCACAAATGGCGGGACGCGCCTGTCTGGCGGCCAACGCCAGCGCATCGGCCTAGCGCGAGCCCTGTTCGGTGAACCTGCTCTTCTGGTCCTGGACGAGCCAAATTCGGCACTGGATGACCAAGGCATGGTCGCGCTGAACACGGCCGTGTTGAATGCCAAGAACTCGGGGAAATCGGTCGTCTTGATGTCCCACCGCCCTGCCTCACTAGCCGATTGTGACTTGGTGCTTGTTCTGGACGGCGGGCGTATGCATGCCTTTGGGCCACGCGACGAAATCCTGTCCCGTATTGCAAAGAATTCGGCTGCAGTCGTTTCTAAACTGCGCCACAGAGAGACCGGGTGAAGTAGATGACACAGTCTCTTGCCGAGCCTGAAGCACGCTGGTCGGCAAAACCTTTTGTGCGCAGCGGTCTAGTTGTGCTGTTTTTGGGTGCCGGCGGTTTTCTAGCTTGGGCTTTCGGCACCGAAATTCATGGCGCAGTCATCACGACCGGCACCGTAGAGGTGGATGCGCGGCGGCAGATCATCCAGCATCCTGAAGGCGGTGTGGTAGCCCAGATAGTGGTCCGCGAGGGGGAACGCGTGGGGGAAGGCGAGACCATCGTGATACTTGATTCATCGGAACTGCAGGAAGAGCGTGCGTTTACCGAGGCGCAGCTCTTCATTTTAGCGGTCCGTCGGGCGCGCTTGGAAGCCGAGATGATCGGAGCACGTACCTTTGTCTACCCTCCCGAACTCACGCATCGCGCAAATGAGGTGTCTGCCTTTGCCAAAGTGCTAGACGAGGCACAAGGATTATTTGTTGCGCGTCTTGCGCTCTTCGATCGATCCCTAGCGCAGCTTGGAGAGCGCAAGCTACAAAGCGAGGCGGCGCTCTCGGGTCAACGACGACAACTTGTGGCGTCGTCCGACCAGCTGGAGCTTATCCTGCAAGATCTGGCGGCGCAGGAAGATCTCCTTTCCTCTGGCCTTACGCAGAACACCCGTGTCACAGCTTTGCGCCGCGAATTAGCACAGACCCAAGGGCAGATCGGTGAGCTGGAAGCCGCAATTGCAAGGACGCAAAGCGAACTCTCCGGGCTTGAGATTGAGGCGCTACGGTTCGACTTAGAGCGACGGATCGCCGCTGAGGAAGAACGCAGCAGGCTTCTGACCGAAGAGGGATCGCTTCTGACGAAACTTGAGGTTCTGAATGCACGACTCCGCCGAACGCGGCTCGTTGCACCTATGCCCGGTAAGGTGTTGGGACTGAAGGTCTTTACTGTGGGCGGCGTTGTCGCGCCGGGAGCCGAAATTGCCTCGATTGTGCCCGAAGCCCATGATTTCTTTCTTTCGATCCGCATTGACCCTGCGCAGATTGATCAGATGAAACTGGGCGGTCTCGTGCGCGCGCGCTTCTCGGCGTTCAACCAGAACCTGACACCAGAAGTGGAAGGGCATATCCGAACCATAGGTGCAGACGCCTTAGTGGATCCTCAGACCGGCGCGCGCTACTATCCCGCCGAGGTAAACCTGTCGCCTGAGATGCGCGACAAGCTGGGAGGAGTGCAGGTCATTCCCGGAATGCCTGTGGAAGCTTACGTCCAGAGTGACGCCAGAACGCCAGCTTCGTGGCTTGTGAAGCCAATCATGGACCAGATGTACTCTGCTATGCGGGAAGAGTAGCCTAAGCTATGATCGGCCGACCCTGCCAGAATTCAAACTGAGCCACTTACTGAGGGTCAATCGCGGCGCAGGCGCAACAACGTCATCATGCCGAAAGGGGGAAGATGGGCTTCTTCGACCAAGCTTAGGCCCGAGGTTGACAGTACCCGTCTGCGTTCGAAATCGGAATGCCAGCCGATCAACCCGGCCAGCGGTGCAAAGACGCGTTCGGCGAGCGCCAAGGCACCCTTTTCGCTGGAAAAGTGATTGACGATCAGGATGGACCCACCGGGACGCACGACCCGGGCCATCTCCGCCATCACACGTTCCGGTTCCGGAACGACAGACATGATGTGCATGGCAGCAACATGGTCAAAACTGGCATCGGGAAAGGTCATCGCCCGGGCATCCATAACTGACAGGTCGCGTACATGGGTCAGGCCCATTTCGGCTACCTTTTCGCGCGCTTTGGCCAGCATCTCGGCAGAGGCGTCAATCCCCGTGACCTCGACCCCCGGCAGATATTGTGGCAGGGAAAGGCCGGTGCCGACCCCAACCTCGAGCACGCGCCCGCCCAGACGGTTCAACGCGCCAACCGCCCGACGTCGCCCCCTTCCCGTGATCCTGCCAAATGTCAGATCATAAATCGGCGCCCAACGGGCATAGGAACGGCGGACAGACTGGATATCCATTGTAAAAGAACCTTTCGGAACAAGTTGAAAGCGACGTAGAGGAAATTGCCGGAGCCGCAGGCGGGATCAAGCACGCGGATTTCGCACAGGCGGGCGTGGAAGGTGTAGACGGTATCGCGGGCTTTGTCGCAAAGATTTCTCTAGGGTTGAATGAGGGGGACTGTTGCATTAGCTGGTTCGGGTCGCGAGATTCCGGTGTTTATGGTTTCATGCCGCGCGCTTGAAGAGGTTTTCGACGAAGGCGATTTCGTTGGCGACGCCCTTGGTCGCTCCTTCGAATTCTGCCTTTCTGATCGCGCGAAAT
>CALRMS020000112.1:0-4586 GCA_943369275.1 Rhodobacter maris
CCGCCCCGGGGCAACGCCCGGCCGCGCAGGCAAGGTGCAGGCCCCGCACATAAGCTTCTGGCTGGTGTCGCGCGGCATCAATATCGGGCTGAACACCCGGATGTACTTCCCGCAGGACACCGCCTTGCATGCCGCCGACCCGATCCTGAACGCGGTCGAACAGGCGCCGCGCCGCCAGACGATGATCGCCACCCAGACCGGCCCCGCCACCTATCGGTTCGACATCCGCCTGCAAGGCGATGGCGAAACCGTCTTCATCGACGTGTGATCCATGACCAATCCCCATGCCGGCAAGCCCTGCATCATCTGCGTTGCCATCACCGGCTCGCTTCCGACCAAGGAAAACAATCCCGCCGTGCCCATCACGGTGGCCGAGCAGGTTGAAAGCACGCAAGAGGCGTTCGAGGCCGGGGCGACCATCGCCCACTGCCATGTCCGCGATGCCGAAGGCAAACCCACCAGCGACCCCGAACGCTTTGCCCGGCTGAAGGAAGGGCTGGAAAAGCACTGCCCCGGCATGATCGTGCAACTGTCCACCGGCGGTCGCTCGGGGGCTGGGCGAACGCGCGGCGGGATGCTGCCGCTGCGGCCCGATATGGCCTCGCTCACCACGGGATCGAACAACTTTCCGACCCGCGTCTATGAAAACCCGCCCGACCTGATCGACTGGCTGGCGGCCGAGATGTTGGCCCATGACGTCATGCCGGAAATCGAATGCTTTGACCTGTCTCACATCCTCAAAGCGGCCGACATGCAGCAAAAGGGCCAGATCAAGGGCACCCCTTACGTGCAATTCGTGATGGGGGTGAAGAATGCGATGCCGGTGGACCGGCATGTGTTCGACTACTACATCCAGACCGTGCATCGTCTGTTCGGCAGCGACGCGCCATGGTGCGCGGCGGGCATCGGCCCGGCACAAATCGTGCTGAACGACTGGGCGGTGTCCTCGGGCGGCCATGCAAGGACGGGGCTGGAGGATAACGTGCGACTGGACCGTGACACGCTGGCCCCCTCGAACGCCGCGCTGGTGCGGCGCGTAACGGCGCTTTGTGACCGCTACGAGCGTCCCGTCGCCGATTGGAAAACCGCCCGCGCCATCCTTGGCCTGCGCCAGCCCGTGGCCGCCTGACATGCCCGCCGCCCCCGCCGACAGCGCCATCTACCGCCGCCTTTTCAGCGATGATGAGGTGGCAGCCCTGTTCACCGACAGCGCCGAAATTCGCGCGATGCTGCTGGTCGAAGGGGCGCTGGCGCAGGTGCAAGGCGCAATGGGCCTGATCCCCGCCGATGCGGCGGCCTTCATCGCGCGGGCCTCCCGCGAGGTGCAGATCGACCCCTCCGCCCTGGCCGCCGAAACGGCGCGCAACGGGGTGCCGGTTCCGGGCTTCCTTGCCGCCTTCCGAAAAGCCGCAGAAGCCCCGCAGATGATGCAATATCTCCACTGGGGTGCCACCAGTCAGGATATCATGGACACCGCCCTCGCACTGCGCCTGCGTCCGATGCTGGCGCTTTGGGACACCCGTTTGTCATCCTTGCTGGCCGGGCTGGCTGATTTGGCCGAAACCCATGCCGCGCTGCCGATGGCCGCCCGCACCTATGGCCAGTCCGCAACGCCCACCAGCTTTGGCGCCGTGGTGGCAGGCTGGGGTTGGCCACTGGCGGACGCCAGAACCCGGCTTGCCCCCCTGCGGGCCGATGTGCTGAAGGTTTCGCTGTCGGGGGCCGCAGGCACGCTTTCGGCGATGGGGCAGCACGGCCCCGCCGTGCGGACAGCGCTGGCCACGGAACTTGGCCTGTCAGACCCCGGTCACAGCTGGCACAGCGACCGCTCTGCCATCGGCCAGTTGGCGGCCTATGCGGCGGGCCTAGCCGGGGCTTTGGGCAAGCTGGGCGAAGACATCATCCTGATGTGCCAATCCGGGATCGGCGAGATCGGCCTTGGCGGCACGGGTGGCGGCTCCTCGACCATGCCGCAAAAGCAAAATCCGGTCGGGCCGTCGGCACTGGTGGCACTGGCACGCCATGTCATCGGGCTTGCCGCACTGGTGCAGGGGGCGGCGATCCACCGCCAGCAACGCGACGGCGCTGCGTGGTTCGGCGAATGGCTCTCTCTGCCGCAGCTCTGCATCTGCACGGGCAGGATGCTATCGCTCGCCCAAGAGACCATCGCCAATCTTGTACCAAACCCCGCCGCAATGGCGGCCGGGCTCGAAGCCGACAACGGCCTGATCCACGCCGAGGCGTTGTCCTTTGCGCTGGCCGAACAGATGCCGCGACCGCAGGCGCAGGCAATCGTCAAAGACCTGTGTCTGGACGCAGTGGCAAACGGAACGCATCTTCTGGCGCTCGCCTTGGCACGGTTTCCCGATGCCAACTTGCACGGCGACCTTGCCGCGCACAGCCTTGGTCAATCGCTTGCCGAGGCGCTGACCTTTGCCAAACATGTCCGTGCCGACTGAATCTGCATGTTGACCGCCTGCCGCTTTGCGACGGGCGCCACAACCATGCTACCGGAAAATCCTGCAACGATGCCGTGCCCAACATGGCATCGGCCACAAGCCGTTTCAGGCACGCGTTCGTGGCCTCAAAGCCCTTCAAACGCTTCGCTGACGTGCAAACCGCCATCTTCGGCCTTCCACCAGCAAACGATCCCATCGCTGACGCCGTTCTTGCCGCACAGATCGGCCATGGAAATCCCGTTCGGCCTGACACGCGGAAAAACCGCGCCGCCACGCCTCGGACAGGGTTCCTTGCAGATGGTTCAGCGTTATGTTCACCTCGGCTCCTCGGGGACACATCACGCCATGCGGGCCGTATTTCCGCACAGCTGCAACACAACTGCGCCCGACGGTCCGGAACAGAACCACTTAACCGTCTGAAAATGAAGGGTATCATGAAAACACCCACGGGCGCACAGAGTATTGTGAAACCCTCGGCTGAGGGGCTCGCGGCCTCAGCAACAGCCGCCGCAAAGAGGGGTCCGCCCCCGGTTCATCTGTGGAATCCGCCCTTTTGCGGCGACATCGACATGCGCATCGCCCGCGACGGCACATGGTTCCATGAGGGCACGCCCATCGGGCGGCCGGGTCTGGTCAAGCTCTTCTCCGGGATCCTCAAGAAAGAAGGCGACAAGTATTTCCTCGTCACCCCGGTCGAAAAGGTGGGCATCCTCGTCGACGACGCGCCCTTCGTCGCGGTGGATTTTGACACCGCCGGGACAGGCAAGGGACAGACGATCACCGTCACCACGCAGGTGGGCGACAGCGTGCCGCTGGACGCCGATCACGCCCTGCGCGTGACCCGCGACCCCACCACGGGCGAGCCGTCACCCTATATCCACATCCGCGCGGGGTTGGAGGCGCTGATCGACCGGAAATCCTTTTATCGCATGGTTGATTTGTGCGTTCACGAACGGATCGAGGGAAAAGACTGGTTTGGTCTGTGGTCATGGGGCAGGTTCTTCCCGATGATTCCTTCGGAAGATCTCCCCTGAATGCCCCGTTTCGCCGCGAATGTGACGATGCTCTTTACCGAAGTCCCGATGCTCGCCCGCCCCGATCTGGCGCGCGAAGCCGGGTTCGACGGTATCGAAGTGCTGTTTCCTTACGGCCACCCGCCGCGCGACTGGCAGTCAGCCCTGTCGGGCATGCCAGTCGCCCTGATCAACACCCATCCCGGTGACTGGGCCGCGGGAGACCGCGGCCATGCCGCCGTACCCGGCGCGGAAGAGGTGTTCCGCGCCAGTTTCCTGCGCGCCGCCGATCTGGCAGCCGTCCTTGGGGCATCGCATATCCACGTCATGGCTGGTGTCGCGCGCGGCGAACAGGCCGAGGCCACCTATCGCGACAACCTCGCCTGGGCCGCCGATCAGGTGCCGGACATCGCGCTGACGATCGAGCCGCTGAACACCGATGACATGCCCGGCTACTTCCTGAATGATTTCGATCAGGCCGCCCGCATCATCGACGATCTTGCCCTGCCCAATCTTGGCATCCAGTTCGACCTCTGGCACGCCGCCCGCATCCACGGCGATGCCGATTCCGTCTGGGCGCGCCACAAGACGCGCGTCAACCACATCCAGATCGCAGGCTTTCCCGGCCGGAACGAACCCGGCGGCGGCGGGTTCGATCTGACCGGACTTTGCGCCGAACTGGACCAGAGCAATTACACTGGCTGGATTTCCGCCGAATACCTCCCCGCCCGCGCCACCGTTCATGGGTTGATGTGGCTTTCCGCCCTCAAAGGCCGCGCACGCCTGATCGGGGCCTGAACTACCGCTGACTGCCTCTTGTGCGCCCCCTGCCCTGACGGGTAAAAGAAGACCGCTGAAACGAAAGGTCGCACCATGCCCATAGACGCCCCAGAAACCGAAGTCGTCACCACCTGGAAAGTGGCCTGCGACGGGGGCGAAGGCGCCTTGGGCCATCCCCGCGTCTGGCTGACCATCGCCCGCGACACCGGCTGGGTCGAATGCGGCTATTGCGACAAGCGCTATGTGATCGACCGCGATCACGCCCATGACGATCACTGATCGTCACCCGCGCAAAAGGCAAGACGGCCACCTCCCCCAAGGCCCCGAAAAATTT
>CALRMS020000113.1:0-4539 GCA_943369275.1 Rhodobacter maris
AACATCTACCGCAAGCTTCATGTCAAGAGCCGCTCGCACTTGCATTCCGTCTACGCGGACTTCTTCATGGCAGGCGCAGGCCTGCCAAGTCCGCCCTCGATCAATCCGTTGGCCGCAGAATCGATGACCCATGCAGGAACGGTGCCCCAGTTCACGCAGTCACCTTGGAGATCCGTTATCCGAAGCATTCGCACAGCGCGCATCGCCTTGTCGGCTGACGCCGTGAAGCCGTAGTGGATACGCAGGCAGATCCTATCGAGGTTTGTCCAATCCCAAGTCGTGGGCAGAAGAACGCTCTCATCAACGTGGCTGTCCGAAGTCGCGCGTCGATTCTTGAAGTTCCCCTTTCCCACAGAGCTTTTAACTGCTTGTTTTCAAATCTCTTTATCATACTGAACTGTAGCCTTTATGCTTACACGTGTAAACCGATAACCTACATATTGCAGAGTGAACCTGATCACCCGCTTAGAAGTTCCTCAGTCCTTACCCGGCACCTCGACCACCCGAAACTCCTCCGCGTCATAGCCGTTGTCCGGATCGCGCTCGCCATAGGCGATCTCCTCGGCAATCTCGCGCAGAAACTCCTGCAACTCGGCCTGCGCTTCGGCCTCGGACGAGAAGACGAGGGGACGGCTCACGCCGTCCACCTCCTCGCTCCAGGTGTTGGTCCACCCTTGGCAGAGCGTGTGATGCTGAACTTCCCAGGCCATCATGCCGCCTCCCGGGTTTCGGCACGGACGCCCGGCTCGCCTGCGGTGTCCAACATCCAGTCGGCCGCAGCCTGCGCCAATGATGCGGCGCGCACGATGGCGCGGCTGTCCTCGCGCATGACCTTCACCCAGTGATCAAGGTAGGCCGCGCTCTGATCGAATGCGGGGCGGATGCCGAGGCGCGCGCCGACCATGGCCGACGCCAATTCAGCGACCACCTCTTCCTTGGCGTATCGTTCCTCCCGGGTCTTGCCCTCATGCTGCCGGTCGAGCCGCTTGGGGTGCATCGTGGCATGCGCCATCTCGTGGGCAAGAGTGGCGTAGAAGGCTTCGCGGCTCTCGAAAGTGCCCACCTTCGGCATATGAATGCGATCCTCCGAGGGCACATAGTAAGCGGCTGGCTCGTCCGTCTGGGCGGTTGGAACATGCATTGCCGCAAACCACGCATCAAGGACCGGATCAGCCGCCGTGCCACGATCCTGGGCAGGATCCGGGCGCACATACCACTCTTCTGCCAGCCCTTCGATCTGATCGACATTGAAGACGCTGTACGCACGGGCGTAGAGGCGTTTCACCGTATCGCTGTCCCCCGTCACGGCATCCTCGACCTCCCTCTCGATGGATCCGAACTTGACGACCGTGGCGGATTTTTCGCCCTTGCGGACCTGACCGCCCAGCTCCTGCGCCTGCCGATAGGTCATCCAGGTCGGCGAGGCATAGCCCTTCGTCGCCGCCGTGAGCCAGAGCATCAGCACGTTGATGCCCCGGTAGGTATCGCCCGTCACCCGCTTGGGCAGCGCCAATCCCGTCCGGGCGCCGGACCAGGGCTTGCGCCACGGCACGCACCCCTTCTCGATCTCGGCAAGGATCGTGTCCGTCACATGCTGGTAAACGTCGAACTTCTTCTGAGCGGCCTCGGCCATCGTGATCTCCCATCATCAGGGGTTAAAATCACGAAGGACACGAAGCCCTCTTTTCCTCTCTCCTTGCCGCATGTCCATCGGCGTGCCACGCTGAACCGAGGCACTGCCGTGATGGGCGGAGCCTGCATGGCCGTTGAAACACGAGACACGCGAACGATGCGCGCATTCGATTATCCCTATGATCCAGTTGTTCTGGCTTGCACCAGATGCGACCGCTACGGCCGCTACAGCAAGGCCCGTTTCATCGAACTGGTCGGCGCGAACACTCAGCTGCCAGAAGCGCGCTTCAAGGTTGCCGCAGGTTGCCCGAACCGCCCTGCGTTCCCCGGTGACATTCACAGCCGATGCGGTGTTCATTTCCCTGAGCTTGCCAGAGGAAAGAGCGCAGGGACAGCCAGCGCAGAAGGCGACGGAGCCCTACAAGAGAGCGGGATCGGTGCGGCGCGAAGCCAAGGAACGCGGTGACCGGATCACGGTCACCGTGCACCCTTCACCGCTCACGCGGCCATCGCCTCCTTTCCTGCCACGATGCGCGCGACCACGCCGAGACTATCCACCCCTTCGCCAAAGGGGACGAACACCCTGAGCGCAAACTGGTGGATCTCGGTGAAGCAGCCCAGAGAGCGCAGCCAGTCGAGCGTCGGCCGATCTGCGCCGGTGATTTCGAGGCGGTCCTTTCCGGCCACGCGACGGCGCGCGAGGGTGAGCCTGGGGATCAGTTCAACGCTGCGCGCACCATCGACCACAGCGGTGAGGAGGCTCGCCGGATCGCGCTGGTCCACGGGCATGAACCTCCCGCGCAGGATGGCGGCATCGGCGGGTGAAACGGCCCGACCGAGGAGACTGGTCCCGTCCTCGCAAACGGCGCGGTAGATCCGGAGCGAATTGCCGGGGATCGTGCGCCAGATCGGCAGGATCAGACCGGTCAGCAGATAGAAGGTCTGGGTATCGGTGTCGGGCAGGCCCGCCACTTCTGCATCCCAGAGCGTTGCGAAGCGTTCGGTATCGATGCGCTCCCATTGCGACCGTGTAAAGTCCTCCTCGCTGATCCAGCTTTCCCCCATGGGGCGGGTGACACGGCGCTCGAGGAGCAATTGCCCGACATCGTCGATGGCATGACGTGGACGCTCCGCAATCAGCGCCACCTTGCCGGAGGACGCATTCTGCATCGGCAGGCAGGTCAGGTGGGCCTTGAGCACTTGATCGGCCGTACGGTAGGTCAGACGGGTTTCGATGGAGAGGGGGATGAGGGAAGTTGCCGCGCCGGTCTTGGGGCAGGTGCGCAGACGCTCGGGGCTGCCCGCCGTGATCCGGTCTCCGCGCAGGGTCTCGAGCCCCTGATCGAGCGTGCCGGCCGCCAGCGCGCGTTCTGTCGCGGTGGCGATACGCTCCATGAAGGTCGCGAATATCCCGTTCTGCAGGGCGATGGGAAGCGCGAGGATGCGGTTCAGGAAGCGCTGGATGGGCGGGAGCTCTTCCAGAAGCTGGCCGTCCTCGTTCAGGAGCCGCAGTCCTGTCCATTCGGTGAAGGCCTCGAGAGAGATCGGGGCATCCTGACCACAGGCGATGTCGCGGTAGAGCGCGCGCAGGCAGGCCCGAGCGATGGGGCTTTCCAGATTGTCCTCGGCGCGGAACATGCCCTGCGAGGCGGTCTCGCGCTGGCCCTTGGTGAGGGCCCCCAGCGTGTCGAGACGTCGGGCGATGGTCGAGGTAAAGCGCTTTTCGCCATGGACGTTGGTGGTGCAGACCCGGAAGAACGGGGCCGAGACCTGTGCGGAGCGATGGGTGCGTCCGAGGCCCTGGATCGCGTTGTCCGCGCGCCAGCCCGGCTCCAGGAGGTAATGCCGGCGGCGCTTCTGGTTCGGCGCGCTGAGGGCGGCATGGTAGGAGCGTCCCGTCCCACCGGCATCCGAGAAGACGAGGACGTCCTTCGATCCTTCCATGAAGGCGGCGCTCTCGGCCGAGTTGGCAGATCCGGCGCGGCGCTCGAGCCGCAGCCGCCCGTCGCGGTCGCGCAAGGGACGCTGGCTGCGCCCGGTCACCTCGGCAACCCGCTCTGGTCCGAAGGCCCAGAGAAGCTGATCCAACGCGGAGGGAATGGGGGCGAGAAGCATCAGATCCTCGACCAGCCGGTCCCGCAAATCCACCGCCTCGCGTGATAGGACAGGCGCGCCGTTGGCATCCGTGAGCGGGATGGCCAGCGTGCTGCCGTCTTCCTGCTCGACCAGCTGCATCTGATGCACTGGGAAGGCATGCATCAAGTACCCCACTACGTATTCCCTAGGGGTCAACATGGCTTCGGTCAGTTCCTCATCCGGCTCGAGCGCCTCGATGCGGCGAGTGAGGATGGCTTCGCCCGTCGAGACGATCTGCACTACAGGCGCCCAGCTCTCTTCCAGATCGCGGCGGATCGCGTTGAGGACGGTGGGCATCTTGAGACCCAGAAGCAGATGCCCGAAGAAGCGCTGTTTCGTGCTCTCGAAGGCGGAGATGGCGGCCGCCTTGGCAGAGCCGGCACCCGCCTCGCCGCTCCCTTCCGGCGCGGTGATGCCGGTGGCCTCGAGCGCTGCGCGCAGGTTGGTGTGGATCACCCGGAAGCTTTTCGCCCAGGTGTCGTAAATCGTGATCTGATCGGGGCTCAACGCATGCTCAAGGACATCGTATTCCACGCCTTCGAAGGACAGGGCGCGGGCTGTGTAGAGACCAAGGGCCTTCAGGTCACGTGCCACCACTTCCATGGCAGCAACACCACCGGCTTCCATCGCCTCGACAAAGGCCTCGCGCGAGGGGAATGCATAGTCTGGTCCGGCACCCCAGAGACCAAGGCGTCCAGCATAGGCGAGGTTGGCCACCTGTGTGGCGCCGGTGGCGGAGACATAGAAGATGCGGGCACGTGGCAGACCGTG
>CALRMS020000114.1:0-4512 GCA_943369275.1 Rhodobacter maris
TCCTGAAGGAGTCCCTTCCCATGAAACATCACCGCATTCGCCGCGTGACCAGCGCCCAGACGTTTCCGCCCCTTTCTGCTGACGAGCATCAGGCGCTGCGCGACTTTGCCAGCAACAATGGTAGGCTGTGGAAGGCCCGGCTGTCCGAGCTGTGGGTGCGCGCCGCCGCTGACCCGGTTCTGCACCGGCTGCGCAATACTCATGGGCCGGATTGGCTTAGAACTGTCACCACTGATAGCTTGCAGGCCGAACGAGAAGGACAGGTGCCATGAACAACGGACAGATGCCGGAGCAAGGGCCTGCGGCCGAGCCTGACGGCTTCGCCGCAGCCGTCGCGGCCGAGATCGCAACGCTGCGCAAGGCGGGCTTTTCTAAAGCCTACATCTGCGAGCGGTCCCTCGCCATCGAGGCGCGGGTGCGTGACCGGCTCGCTCTTGATCGGCCCGCCCAAGATCTGCCCGCCCAAGATCGGCCCGAGGTTGAGCGCCTCGAACACAACCATTCTGACGAGGGCTGACCAGCCCTCACTCCCTGCACCCCTTCACCTTCGGAGATGCATCATGCCCCGCGATATCCTCATCATGACCTCTGACGCCGATGGCATCCGCCAGCTGAAGGTCGATGCCAATGCGTGCGAGCTGCGCTTGCCGGGCTTGCCCAGCCTGCGGCTTGGCCTCGCCGATCTCGAGTTCCTCGCCTCCTATGTGCCGATGATCGCAGACGCCGCCTTCGCGCGCGCCGCGGTGCCGCCGCTGTTCCCGGAGGAAGAGGAGGTGGGGGCAGTCAGCCAGGCGGGGGCAGGGAACCGAGGCGCAGCCGCGGTTGCGGTGTCGCCCGCCCAGGATCGTCGCCGCGCGTCTCCCCCAGATCAAAGCTACGACGTCATTGAAGATGACAGCCCGGCACAGGGCCGTGTGGTCGAGGACAGCAAGGCCGAGGACAGCAAGGCGGGCAAGCGCTGGAGCGACGAGGAAGAAGGCCGCCTGCGGCAGCTTCTCCTCGATGGCCATTCCATTCCCGAGGTTGCGACACTCCTCAAGCGCAGCCCCGGCAGCGTCATCGCACGCGCGCTTCTTCGTGGCATGATCGCGGTGAACGTCACCCCGGAGCTGGTGGAGCAAGGTGACCTGCAGTCCGGTAGGGGTGGTGAGGCTGGATCTGAGCGTCGCGCGGCGTAAGGGTTGGTGCAGCGTCACTTGCCGGGATATACTGAATTGGGTATACTAGCTATACGTCGGAGGATATACGCATGGCGGTCTTGATCAAAGGCGACGAAATAGATCGGTTGCTGGCGCGTTACTGCGCCATCACTGGCGAGACCAATAAAAGCGAAGCGGTGCGCAAGGCCATCGCCGCCCAGATCGATCTGCTCTCCGCTCAGCCGAGTCTCGCTGAGCGGGTTTCCGAAATCCAGCGTCTTGCCGAGGAGCTGGGTTTTGAGCCCAGAGAAAGTGACATCGAGGGGGACAAGGCGTTCATGGATGAAATGTGGGGCGACGCGTGATGTTTCTGGACGCAAGTGTTCTGGCCGCCGTCCTGCTTCAGGAAGAGGATGCGCCGTCTCTGCTCAAGGCGATGGAAGCGGCACGCGGAAAGCTGTGGGTTTCGCCGGTGGTCAGGCTGGAGACGGTTCTTGCACTGGTCAGGCGCAAGGTCGAAGCGCGAGGCATTGGCCCTGCAACGGCGGCGGACTTAGACGCAGCCACTCAGGTTTTAGATGCGCTGCTCGCGGCGCTCGGCGCGCGTGACATGCACATCACCTCGTCGATCGGCAACGAGGCAATCCGGACGCTGTCGGTCTACGGCAAAGTTGTCGGTCACGCAGCCAAGCTGAACATGGGGGATGCCTACTCCTATGCCTGTGCGAAAGCCTATCATGCGCCGCTCCTCTACAAGGGCAACGATTTCGCGCAGACGGATCTCGCCTAGCTGGCACTTGCCGGCTGGCCTTTGACGTTGCGAAGTTCCCGCTTGGAATGTATATGTCTTTGCATATCCATTCGTGGAGGCCATCATGCCCTCAGTCCAATTGCCGACCCGTGAAGCGAAGCTGTTTCGCAACAACAAGAGTCAGGCCGTCCGGATTCCTGCGGACTTCGAACTGCCAGGCGACCGTGTTCTGATCACCCGCGACGGTGATCGACTGGTGATCGAGCCTGTCCGCAAGCTCTCACTTCTTGAGGTGCTGGCAGGCTTGAAGCCTCTGCAGCCAGAGGACCAATTTCCAGATGTTGATGACGCGGTGCTGCCGCTGAAAGACATCGATCTGTGAGCGGCCTCTATATGCTCGACACGAACATCGTGTCCGAACTTGCCCGCAATCCCCAAGGCATCGTCTTCGACAAGGTCAAGGAGAGCGGGCCCGAGTCGGTTTGCGTCAGCGTGATCACAGCAGCAGAACTGCGTTTCGGATGCGCCAAGAAGGGCTCGCCGCGGCTCACGGCGCAAATTGATGCGATCCTGATCGGGCTGCAAATTCTGCCGCTCGATATGCCAGCAGATGCGGAATACGGGCGCATTCGGTCCGAGCTGGAACGCGCAGGCACGCCGATTGGGCCCAATGACCTTCTGATTGGCGCCCATGCCTGCGCCGTGGGAGCGGTTCTCGTCACCGCCAATGATGCAGAGTTCCGTCGCATCCGAAACCTTCAGGTCGAGAACTGGCTCGCATAGAGCGTGAAGGCTTGGGCTAGTCTTTCCTCAGGTGCCCAACGCGCAGACCGTCCCTTCGCATCGACTGGTATCGTTTACTCATTGCTTACGTTTTGCATGATCCATGTTTGCACATTGCTGGCGTTTTGTATACTTTCTGAAAGCACGCGCGATAGACGCGCTCATCAGGAGGATCGACTGTGGCAGTGACATGGGTTCTGACGACGCCGAAGGGTGGTGCTGGCAAGACGACGCTTACGCTTGTGCTCGCGGGTGAGTTGGCACGCCTTGGGCGCTCCGTCGAAATCCTCGATGCAGATGTAAATGCGCCCATCCTGATGTGGTCATCAAAGAAGCGCCTTCCGAGCAACATCCGCGTTGCGGCCGCAGCGACAGCGCCGTCGGAGCTTCGCGATCAGCTGGCGACCGCCCAGAAGAGATCGCAATACGTGATCATCGATACAGAAGGGACCAACAACACACTCTCGACCTTCGCGATTGCAGCAGCAGATCTCGTCATCGTGCCGGCACAGACCAGCCCGGAAGACGTGCGCCACGCCGTAAGAGCGGTCGAGTTCACAAAGGATGTCGGCCAGATGCGCGGCAAACCCATCCCGACCGTTGTTGTCATGACCCGGACGGGTGCCATCCGCGACAGCGTGCAGCGCGCACAGGAGCGCGATCTTTCCGCGCTCGATACGGCAGGCCGACTGGTTCTCTGCCCCGTCAGACTTGCCGAGCGCGGCGCATGCCGTGCGATGATCGAGGAAGGGGTGACCTTACCGCAGCTTGCGGGGTTGGGAGACGACGCGGGGCAGACGATCCGCAACATAACCGGTGCCGACCAGGCTGTGCAGAACGGTGCCGCGCTGCTGCGTGCGCTGGCTGAGTGCTACGGCACCATTCAGGCTGGCAGCAAAGGACAGGGAGACGCGGCATGAGCGATGATTTTCTGGACAAGTTCGCGAAGATCCCCGGCGATCGACCCGCTGGCATCGACGAGCTGGAGAAGATCCTGAAGGCAGAGCGGGAACAGGGTGGCAAGGATGCGGATCCCAAGCCCCCCAAGACGACGCGTCCACGCTATCGCAAGCCGCGGCCGGGCGGGCCCGTGACGGTCTTCTCCGTTAGGATCTCCGAGGCGACCCGGCAAGCAATCGAAGGATACGCCGAAAGACACGGTCTTACGCTTGGCGAAGCGGTCGAGCGTCTTGTGTCCGAGGGAACATAAGGTGTGCCCCAACGCTAAGGGATGCCCGTGACCGGTTGTTGGTTGCTTGCATTATGACAGCAATCTGCCTTCAAAAAGAAGACCAAAAGATTACATTAAGTAAACGTCCTGCTTGCCGATTGCAGACAGCAAACATGGTGTAACCAACTTGCAAGCTCTATGTCCGCATGTTGCTGTCATAAAGAAAGCAACGCGTTTACCATTTGCTTACATTAAGAAGCCAAGGTGAAAGCATTTAGCTTGCATTCTGTCTACTGAACGTTATCCGTTTGCTCGCGATTTGGTGCCAGTTTACACTTTGAAAGCGACTTGAAGGCACTTTGTTTGCGGCTAGCTTACAAATAGCTTACGGATTGCTGACCATCTGCTTACATCTTGCAGGCGCATTTCCCGCACGAATGCCCTTCGTCATCAGCGGATCCTTCAATCGTCTCGCAGGCCTCCCCGATGCTGCGCGTCAGGAGCGGGCCGCAGGAGCGCATGAGGCCATTTCCGCTATGGGGGTAGCCGGATGGGTCTCCGAGCGCGCTTCTCGCCTCTCTGGCGCGCTGCGGCGGGCATCTTCCCCCTTCACGGTCCATCCAGGCGGCGAGGCGCGATGGGTCACCCGGTTCGCAGGCTCTTAGCTT
>CALRMS020000115.1:0-4215 GCA_943369275.1 Rhodobacter maris
GATCCGGTCGCTGATCGACACCGCCCCCTTGAAGGTGGCCTTCACCGGGCCAACCTTCTGGGTCACCACGGCCTCGAACCCCTCTTCCGGGCTGCCGGTCATGCTTTCGCATCCCGGCACACATTCCTTCAGAACGTCGGGGTTCAGGATGGCTGCCCAGACTGTCGCCGGGTCTGCCTTGATCTCTCGAAAATCGCTGAGTTGCATGTCTCTTCCCTCGTCTTGGCATCAGACTAAGCGGCAGGCGCGCCGCCCGATATGGAACAATGGTCGTATAGGCGGGCGCGCAGCGCGTATGCGGCCGCGTTATCCCGCCGCAGGCAATCCAGAAATGAAGCTTTCCAGCGCGCGCGGCTCCAGCGGTTTCATCATCAACCCGATGCCTGCCTCGGTGCAAGCGGCGCGCAATTCCGGGCGGCGGTCGGCGGTGACGATCCGCGATGGCACCCTGCCATGCCGGGCCTGCACCTCGGCCACAAAACGCAAGCCATCCATCCCGTCGCCCAGATTGTGATCAACGATGAAGCAGTCGGGCAGGATGCCCAGCTCATCGATCAGATCCAGCGCCTCTTCGCCCGAGGCCGCGTCCAGCACGCTGACCCCCCATTTTTCCAGCAACAGGCCCATGGCGCGGCGCAGGTCGCCGTCGTTTTCCACCAGAAACACGATCCGGTTCTGCATCGACGGGCGCGGCGCGGGCGAGACAGCCGGGCGGGGTCCCTCGGCCACCAGCGTCAGACCTTCGGACAGCGGCACCTGCACCATGAAACATGTCCCCACCCCGATCTGGGATGTCAGGCCCAGCGGATGGCCCAAAAGCGCGCAGGCCCGTTCCACAATGGCCAACCCCAGCCCCATCCCTTCAGACGCCGAGGCGCGCGCATTCAGGCGGTGGAACTCCTTGAAAATGTTATCCTGCTCCTTCTCAGGTATCCCCGGCCCGGTATCGCGGACCTCGATCCGCACCATGCCGCCGCGCCGCCGCACCCCCACCAGAACGCGGCCCCGGTCGGTATAGCGGATGGCATTGCCGATCAGGTTCTGCAGGATACGCCGCAGATAGGCCGGATCAGACATGACCGACACTCGCGATGGCACCACCCGCAGGCGCAGCCCTTTGGCCGCCGCGATGGCCCCGAATTCATCGTTCAACTGCGCCAGCAACCGGTCCAGCCGCACCGGCCCCACGGCCACCGCCGCACGCCCGCTTTCCAGCTTCGAGATATCCAGCAGCGCGCCAAGAATACCCTCGACCGACAGCAGCGCATTCTGGGCCTTGTCCAGCGTGGCCTTGGCCTCGGGCACCAACCCTTCATCCCCGATGGATGAGATGAACAGCTTGGCCGCCGACAGCGGTTGCAGCAGATCATGACTTGCCGCCGCCACAAAACGCGACCGGCTGGCATTGGCGCGTTCGGCATGGCCCAGCGCATCCTCCAGTTCCAGCGTGCGCTCCATCACCCGTGCTTCCAGTGTTTCATTTGCACGGCTCAGCGCCTCGATCGCCGCGCGTTCGGCGGTAACGTCGGTGAAAGACATCACAAAGCCACCATCCGGCATGGCCTGGGCAAAGACATCCATGATCATGTCCGGGCCCCGCCGCAGTTCAAACCGGATCGCCCCACGGTCGCCCTTGCCCGCCACCCAATCGCCCAGCCGCGCCTCTGACATTGCCTCACCAAAGGCCAGATCGGGCCGGAACCGGTCGAGGATGGCGTCAAAACTCACCCCCATGCGGAACCTCGCCATGGGAATCGTCAGCAATTGGCCCAGCCGCTGGTTCCACCCCACAAGCCGCGCCTGGGCGTCAAATATGCAGACGCCCTGGCTGATATGGTCCAACGTGGCGCGGATCACGCGCGCCTGGTCATCCAGCATCTTGCCGCGTTCGGACCGTTCCAGACGGATGATCTCGGTCACATCCGTCTGCAGGATCACCGTTCCGCCATCCACGGTGCGATGCTCGCTCACCTGTACCCAGCGGTCCCAGACCATGCGCACGTTAAAGATCACATGCCGGTCCTGATGCCGCCTGCGCCGGGCAATGGCCCAATCCTCTGGCGTTTCGCCCCCCGGCAATTCCAGAAACCGCGACCGGCTGACCCGCTCGACATAGTCGCCGAAGGTCAGCCCCGGTTTCAGATGTTCGCGCAAGTCCAGCATGTGCATGCCAAAGCGCGAATTGCACATCACCAGCACATCCTGCGCATCAAACAGGGCAAAGCCTTCCTGAATCGTCTCGATCGCATTTGCAAGGTTCTGGCGCGCGGCCTCAGTGGCGCGGTTGGCCTCGGCCAGCCTTGAATTGCTGTCATTGAGCAGGTCCAGTGCGCGTTCCAGATCGCGCGTGCGTTCGCCGACCTGATCCTCCAGCATGGCGGCACGCTGGAACTGGGCATAGGCGGCGCCGCTGTCATCGGTGATCTGTTCCACCCGCCGCATCAGCACCTGCGCGATGGTCAGCAGCTTTTGCGTCTGCCGTTCGGGCGGATCGGCGGGGTTGATCAGCGTGTCGATCATCGCCCCCCCCCGGACAAAAGGCCCCCCGGCGGATAGATCGCAACCCCGGTCATGGTCTGGTTCACATGCATGGAATTCAGCTGCTCGCCATAGGTGGAAAATCCCACCACCCCATTGGCACGCAAAATAGCCGAAACCGCCCCGGTCTTCTGCTTTTCTTGCGCCTCCATCCGGCGCAGGATGCAATCGCAGGCCAGAATGGCCACAGGCTGCCCCTTGGCTGCCAGCGCGACCAGTTCCGCCTCCAGATGCGCCACCATGTCCTGCGGCTGCGCCAACGTCAGCACCACGCCCTCGTCTATAGCGGAAAAAAAGATCAGATCGCCGCCCTCGCCCACTTCGCGGATGGCGCGGACGTGATGCTTCCCGCCAATGCGCACGACAACAGGATGGGCGGCAAAGGTGAAGGTGGTCAGTTGCGCCGGATCCTTGCCCAAAAGCCGCGCATATTCCTGCGCCGCCGGTTCGGCATTGATCTGCCGCACGATACGCCGCGCGGGATCGGCCTCGGTCACCACCATGCGCGCCTCGGTGGGCAGCAGGTGATCAAGACTGAACACCTTGACCCGGCAATCCGTGCGGATCAGTGCCAGCACGGCGGCATTCTGCAGGGCCTGCCCCTCATGCAGCACATAGGTGGCCTTGAACCGCGTCCCGTCGCCCGCCGATCCCCCGAACAGCGGCACCGGCCCAAGGCCCGAGGCAAGGGCAGAGGTCAACTCGTCCTCACGCACCGAAAGCCCGTCAACCAGCAGAAAGGCAAACTCGCCCGCCCAATCCGGCCTTTGCCGCGCCAGCCCCTGCCGCGACCGGATCAGCCGCCCGATCATCGCCTCACGCTCCAGCACCGAAAGATCGGACACCAGCAACACATCTGCGGCGAAATGCGCGGCGGGCAGGCCAACGGCCACGATCTCGCCTTCGGTATATCCCTCGCCCGAAATCTCGCCCGCCGTGGAACAACCGATCACCGACGCGCCGCCAAACCGCCCCGGCAGGCGCAGCGCCAGAGCGTCCAGATCGGCATCGGGCGACACGAACAGCACGACCAGCGCGAATGGCCCCGGCCCCAACGCCTCTTCCAGCCGCCGCAGGGGATTGGCCGCCGTGACAGAGACAGAGGCCCGCGCCACAAGCGCCAGCCCCGCCCGATCCGGCCCCGCAACACCCTCCCAAGGCTGGTTCACCGCATTCTCCTCAAGCGTCTCCCCGACGCCGTCCCGTTGGAAAGGCTAGCCCCGGTCCAAGTATCGGACAAGCCCTCGCTGGAATTCGCCACGCAGGACCACGACGCCACCAGGTCCTAGGTCAGGCCCGGGACGGGGGCTCTTATCAGCTCGCCTCCGGCATCAGCCGGTCAAAGCTGGCCTCCTGCGCGATCAGCACGGCCTGCGTCCGGCTTTGCACGCCAAGCTTGCGCATGATGGCGGTGACATGGGCCTTCACCGTGGTTTCCGCGATGGTCAACTCATAGGCGATCTGCTTGTTCAGCATCCCCTCGCAGATCAGTTGCAGGATCTTGGCCTGTTGCCGCGTCAACAGAGACAGCCGCGCAATCGCCTCTTCCTGCTGATTGGCCGGCGCGTTGGGATCAGCCTGCGGGACAAACCCGTCGGGCAGATAGCCGTCGCCTGCGCGGATCGCGTCAAAAGCCGCCTTGAACACCTCGCGCCGTGAATGTTTCGGCACAAACCC
>CALRMS020000116.1:0-4077 GCA_943369275.1 Rhodobacter maris
TTGCTGTTACTTCGAGCCGGGCCACAGCAAGCGGCCAGAGGCTCGATGTGCCGTCCCAGCGTGGCTCCAGATCGGGCCGGGGGATGACCGAGATATAGGCATAACCATACCCGCCCCGATCTTCTTCGATCAGCAACTCGTGCAGACCGGAGCTGGCGAGAATGCGGCCGCCTGGATGGCCGTCGCGCCATTCCTTGCGGGTCTCCACCTTCCAGCGCGGGCTGAGGCATGACAACACGTCCGAGACAAGATCCGCCCAGGCATCGTCGCGATCGATCTGCGCTTCGATCTCATCGTCGTAGCTCTCCCAGGACGGCAAGCCATCATAGGGGAAAGCCATCACGGTTTCGGCGTTGGCGGCAACGCGGTATCCATATCCCATGAGGGACCTCCTTCAGATGAGCGTGCCGGACTTGCCGGCGACATAGGGGTGGGTGAGAACCGAAGACGGCGTCATGCCGAGCGGGAAGAGCGTGGCCTCGCCCTTGTCGCCGCAGCAGAAGATCCAGCCGCCCGTGCCGTTGCTCGCGCGGTAGGAGATCGCCTCGTCGGGGTTGTCGAAATGGTGGAAGGTCCGGCGCGAGGCACGCGGAAACCGATCCTCATGGCTGTCCATGCGGGTGATCCTTTCGGGATGAGAGGTTGAGGGGTAAGGGGCGCTCGGCTGTCCGCCGCGGGCAAGACCTGGCGGCGGACAGCGCGGGCGGGTGTCAGTATTCCGAGGGCAAGAGCAGCGTCAGGATGCGCCGCGTCTGGCTTGTGTCGCTCGGCGCCTCCGACCCGAAATCATAATCCAGATCGTAGAGATCGATCTTCCAGTAGAGCCGGTGATATTCGCCCGGCCTACCCACCGTGATCGTCCCGAAATCCCGCGCGGCCCAAGGGTCGTTGTCCTCGCTGAACTCTGCATACTGGCTCAGCTTCAACAGGATCTCGGCGCCATATTCCGGCATCAGCTCCTGCACGCCCAGCGTCAGAACGATCTTGCCCTGAATGCCTGCATCCATTCCCAGCGTGACCCGGAAATGGTCGTTCTGCAGCGCGATCCGGCTGGTCTCACGCGTCGGGAAATCCCGCGCCCCACCGGTTGCTCCGCAGGTCGGGCAGCGGGAGGGCTGGCAAGGAGCGCCGAACTTCGCCGTGCAACGCGAGCAGAGATAGACCTCATCCGCCTCCGTCCCCGTCCAGAGCGCACCACCCGTCGCCGCCTGACCGGCCTGTCCCATCGTCTCCATCGTCGTCTTCCTTCTGCTGTCATCCCCCAGCGGGATCAAACAGGCAGAAAGCCCCCTCCTCCTTTATTGCGCAGGAGGAGAGGGCGACGGCTGACCATTGGAAAGATCAGGTGTCAGATGTCGGCCGGATCAGCCACCTCGACCACCCGAAACTCTTCCGCGTCATACCCATTTTCGGGGTCCCGCTCGCCATGGGCGATCTCCTCAGCAATCTCTCGCAGGAATTCCTGAAGCTCAAACTGCGCTTCGGCCTCGGAGGAGTAGACAAGGGGACGGCTTACGCCGTCCACCTCCTCGCTCCAGGTGTTGATCCACCCTTGGCAGATCGTATGGTGCTGTACTTCCCACGCCATCATGCGGCCTCGCGGATGTCTTCAGCCGAGTCCGCTACTGCACCCGGCTCGCCGGCGGTTTCGAACATCCAGTCAGCGGCGGCCTGCGCCATTGAGGCGGCACGCACGATGGCGCGGCTGTCTTCGCGCATGACCTTGACCCAATGATCGAGATAGGCCGCGCTCTGATCGAATTCCGGCCGGATGCCCAGACGTGCGCCTACCATGGCCGACGCCAATTCACCGACAACCTCTTCCTTGGCGTATCGTTCCTCACGGGTCTTGCCCTCATGCTGCCGGTCGAGCCGCTTGGGATGCATCGTGGCATGGGCCATTTCATGGGCGAGGGTGGCATAGAAGGCCTCGCGGCTCTCGAAGGTGCCGATCCGGGGCATGTGGATACGATCCTCGGAGGGCACGTAATAGGCCGCAGGCTCATCGGACTGCTCGATCGGCACCCCCATGGAATCAAACCAGGCCTCCAGGACAGGATCAGTTTTTGTGCCGAGGTCACGTGGCGTTTCGGGGCGCACATACCACTCTTCTGCCAGCCCCTCGATCTGATCGACATTGAAGACGCTGTAAGCACGGGCATAGAGGCGTTTCACCGTGTCGCTTTCACCGGTCACGCTGTCTTGGACGTCTTTTTCGACAGAGCCGAACTTGACGACGGTAGCGGACTTTTCGCCTTTGCGGACCTGACCGCCCAATTCCTGTGCCTGCCGATACGTCATCCAGGTGGGAGAAGCGTAGCCCTTGGTCGCGGCCGTGAGCCACAACATCAGTACGTTGATGCCCCGATAGGTATCTCCCGTCACCCGCTTGGGCAGCGCCAAGCCGGTCCGGGCACCAGACCAGGGCTTGCGCCACGGCACGCACCCCTTCTCGATCTCGGCAAGGATCGTGTCCGTCACATGCTGGTATACATCGAACTTCTTCTGAGCGGCCTCGGTCATCGTGATCTCCCATCATCAAGGGGTTGAAATCACGAAGGACACGAAGCCCTCTTTTCCTTTATGGCCGCGCAGCCAGCATCGACGCCTTGACCGCGGTTGCATATTCCGTGTCATCCGGCCAGTGATTCTGAAAGATCCGGCCGCAGTTGCGTCTCGCATCGTTGCGCGATACAAGGCTCCATGATTATCGGTTTTCGTCACAAGGGTCTCGAAACCTTCTATCGCACCGGCTCAACGCGTGGCATCCAAGCGGCCCATGCGTCCAAGCTGAGGCGTATTCTGGGTCTGCTTGACGCTGCGGATGGGCCGCAGGCCATAAACCTGCCATCCTTCAAGCTGCACCCGCTCAAGGGTGATCTGGCCGGGTATTGGTCGGTGTGGGTCAATGGAAACTGGCGGGTGACATTCCGTTTTACCGAAACCGGGGCGGAACTGGTTGATTATCAGGACTACCACTGAAAGGAGCGAATGAGATGATGCACAATCCGCCGCATCCAGGCGAAGTTCTCAGAGAAGATGTGATTGCACCTTTGGGGCTGTCTGTGACCGAGGCCGCCGAAAGGTTGGCGATGTCCCGTGTGGCGTTCTCGCGGGTGCTGAACTGCAAGGCTGGCATCAGCCCCGATCTCGCCGTGCGCCTTGAGCAGGCAGGTGTAAGCACTGCCCGGGCGTGGATGGGGATGCAGGCCAGTTACGATCTGTGGCAGGCCATGCAGCATAGGCAACCCCCCGTGCGCCGCTTGCAAGAACCTGCTGCCGCCTGATCGGGACATCCACAAAAGGCACACACGACGTCCCCGGCCCATCAGGCCGGAGACGCTCAAAGTCCTACGCTGCCATGGCATGCTGCTTGGCGATGATACGTTGCAGGACTGCGAGGCTATCCACCCCATCGCCAAACGGCACGAACACCCGAAGCGCAAACTGGTGGATCTCTGTGAAACAGCCCAGAGAGCGCAGCCAGTCAAGCGTTGGTCGATCTGCCCCGGTGATCTCGAGGCGGTCCTTTCCGGCCACGCGACGGCGCGCAAGCGTGAGACCGGGGATCAGTTCCACGCTTCGCGCGCCATCGACCACGGCCGAGAGCAGGCTCGCCGGATCGCTCTGGTCCACCGACATGAACCTCCCGCGCAGGATGGCGGCATCGGCGGGTGAAACGGCCCGACCGAGGAGACTGGTCCCGTCCTCGCAAACGGCGCGGTAGATCCGGAGCGAGTTGCCGGGGATCGTGCGCCAGATCGGCAGGATCAGACCGGTCAGCAGATAGAAGGTCTGGGTATCGGTGTCCGGCAGGCTGGCCACTTCCGCGTCCCAAAGGGTTGCGAAGCGTTCGGAATCGATGCGCTCCCATTGCGAGCGGGTGAAGTCCTCCTCGCCGATCCAGCTTTCACCCATGGGGCGGGTGACACGGCGCTCGAGGAGCAATTGCCCGACATCGTCGATGGCATGACGTGGGCGCTCGGCAATCAACGCCACCTTGCCGGAGGACGCGTTCTGCATCGGTTGTGATGCTGGGTAGGCCCGCATGACTTGATCGGCCGAGCGATAGGTCAG
>CALRMS020000117.1:0-3779 GCA_943369275.1 Rhodobacter maris
GGTTCGCCGAACGGCGCGACAGGGCGCTGTCTGGGGTCGAGCCTGCCGCAATCGAAGAGAATGACGCTGAACCCGTTGGGGCGAATGACCTCCTCGAGGTGCCGACGTTCGAAGTGGAGGAATGGTCATGATCGGAGTAGGGGAGTACCCGCATCTCGATCCGGCGTATCGGAAGTTCGCGGCGCTCCCGGATGACGAGCGTATCGCCTGGATCCGGGCCGACCGCTGGATCGGCTTCGATCAGGCTGGGCTAGCGCTTGCGCGCCTGGAAGACCTGCTGACCTACCCGCCGCGCGATCGGATGCCCTGCTTGCTGATCTATGGCGACACAGGCATGGGAAAGACCAAGATCGTCCGCAAGTTCGAGCGCGCACACCCGCCAAAGTTTTGTCAGGTGACCGGTGTCAATCATCGACCAGTCGTGGTTGCTCAAGTGCCGTCCGAGCCAATCGAACGGGATCTCTATCGTGAATTGCTGTCCAGCATGGGCGCGCCAGCACTGGCCGGGGGCACATTGGCCCGCGAGAAAGATGTCTGCCGTTCGCTGCTCCGCACGGTCGGGGCGAAGATGATCATTCTCGACGAGGTGAACGGCATGCTGGCGGGTACCTTCCGACAACAGCGGGTTTTCCTCAATGCCATACGGTTTCTCGCCAACGATCTGCGGATTCCCTTGGTCTGCGCGGGGACCGACCTTGCCCGTCAGGCTCTGCTGACGGATGCGCAATTGGCGGAACGGTTCGAAGCGTTTCACCTCAAGCCCTGGAAGAACGATGCCGTCTTCGCTGGGCTTCTCAAAAGCTTCAGGCTTATCCTCCCACTGCGTGAGCCGTCCGATTTGACGGGCGCTGCGACCAGGGCGCGAATCCATGGGCTGACCTCTGGTGTGACGGCGCGCATTTTTCGTTTGATCGAGACCGCGGCGGAAGCAGCAGTTCACTCTGGCAAGGAAAGGATCGACGTCCAGAGTTTCGGAGATGATCTCGTGCTGCCGCTGGTGTCGATGACGCAGAACAATCGCCGGCGGCCGCGCCAAACCCTGCAACCTCAGGCTTCGGCATGACGGCAACGATCCGGCTTCCCGTTGCACCGCGCCCGCTCCGGGACGAATTGCTCGCATCCTGGATGGAGCGCGTCGCCACTCGTTATGGTTTGGAGGTGTCGGAACTGACGGCGTATCTGGCGGGGCAGGGGGACAGCCACCCGAATCTGAGAAAGATCGACGATATAAATCCGGATCCGGGTTTGCTCAGGCTTTGGGCGCAGGGCTGCTGGATCGATCCTGCGCGCCTCGAACGCCTGTCTCTGAATTCCAGATACCCCGGCCGTCAACAGGACTGGTTCGTGGATGGGGCAGGGGGCGTAGTACCTGCTTGTCTCGCTTGTTTCGATGCCGATTTGGCAGCAGGGCGTGACGGGTACATGCGGGCGGAATGGCGGCTGGCAGAACGAGTCGTCTGCCCGACGCACAAAGAAATGCTGCGGGATCGCTGCCCCAACTGTGGGTGCCAGCTGCGGATCTCGTTCAGAATGCGCGATGGCCGGTTGCGCCCATTCTGCCGCAAATGCGATAGTCTGCTCATTGGAAGGGGAGGGGAGGTGGCGGTTCGTTCGGCCGCTGAATTCGCCAATGCAGTCCTCGGTTTGCAACGGCAGGCCGGACGGATCTTCAGAGAGGACGCGGGTCTCCTACCGCCTCTGGAGCAGGCAATTCGCACATTGTGGGCGCCGCTTGATTGCATGGACGCGGCCCGTCCGGTCCTGGCGCTCTGGTTAGATCAACCCGGATGGCATTGTCCTTTCGAGGTCCGGCCCGTCGTGGGCACCGCGGCGCCGCTCCGGCGCTTACCCGTTCGATGGCGTGCGCTGACGCTGGTTGTGCTGCAGGATCTGTTCGGGGCTGCGCTTGTTTCAAACGGCACGATGCCGGAGGCTGCTTCCAGGCTATTCAGCCGCGTCGCGCCAACGCCATATCTCACCCAGAAGCAGGTGTCAGGGATCACCAAAGGAATGATTCCTGTCGACCGGCGCAAACGAAGAGTCCAGCGATCGGGCTCGCGCCCAGTCCACCGATCAAGTGGAAATTTCGAGGCCGAGAGGGCTGATTACGGGTGAATCCGCCCATGAAACTAAAACGACAGGTCATGCCTCTGAGCATATCTTCTTTATGTCCGATAATGCAATCTTATTGGACATGTTGGCGTCGACAAAGATGCGGCGCTAATAGCGCATATCTCTGGCCAAAAGCGCCGCAATAACATATCCTCCTTGCATGAGAAAACCGCGCGTCAAGCCATCCGAACCCCTGCCGATGCTGGCACCGCTGCCGGGCTGGATCACGACCATCCCTCCGGAAAACCTTGAGGTCGCGGCATTCCGGTCCGGGGCGGCACTGGCGCACCTCACCTTGCTAGCCGCCACACCGGATGTGCCATTGGCCCTTTGGCGCGACCGACTGGCGCTGGAAGCGGCCGAGATCTGCGTGGGCCTCGCAGGGCGCCGTGAGGCAGCCGGGGCCCTGCGCGATGCCCTGCATCTGACCAAGGCTGGTGATGATCCCGGTCCGGCAGGGCGGGTCCTGCTGCAGTGGTCGCGGGCAGTCGCGCGGCCGATTTCGGTCTCAAGTCTGAACCGCGCGCTGGATGGTATCGCGCCGGAACGTATTGCACTTTGCCTCGACGCCACCGGGCAAACCCCGGTTGATTGCGCCGCGCAAGTCATCGAGGCCGTGCTGGTCGACTGCCCGCGTGGCGAAACAGCAGCCTTGATCCTTGCCGATGCAGTGTTGGCGAAGTCACTGGGAGGAAGCCATCTCCTGCCAGTTTTATCGCTCACCCTGAAGGCGCGTGATCTACGCCTGCGCGGGGATGAACTGCGGCTGGCCTGTCACCGGGCGATTGTCGATGGCGTGCGGCTGGCGCTGCCCATGGCGGGCGAACTGGCACGCGGTGCTGCGCGCCTGCGTGTGGTGGCGCCAAAGCTGCGGGCCAAGGGGGCCGAGCGAGCGGTTGATTTGTTCCTGTCGCGTGATGCGCTGGCACCTGCAGCGCTGGCCAGAGAAGTGCACGACAGCCTGTCGGACCGTGCCGCGCGGCGATTGTGTGAGCGGCTGGTGGAACTGGGCGCACTGCGAGAGTTGACCGGGCGGGGCTCGTTCCGGCTTTTCGGGGTGTGAGCATGGCGCGGCGCGAAGAGGGAGGGCTTGACCGGGAACTGGCTGAACTGCCGCCCGAACTGCGTTGGCGGGAATGGATGCGCCGGATCGAGGCGGTGCTGTTTGCGAGTGCGGGCCCGGTGGCGCGTGCCGATCTGTCAAGGGTCGTGGGGCAGGGGGCATCGATCGATCTCTTGATCGAAGACTTGGCGTTAGATTTGGAGGACCGCCCCTATGAGGTGGCCCAGGTGGGCGCAGGATGGATGCTGCGCACCAGACCCGCCTATGCGTCCGCGATCCGCGCTGCGGCGGAAGTAGGGGTGCAGGCCCTGAACCTGACGCAGTTCGATCTGGCCGTGCTGGCGGCGATTGCATTTCACCAGCCGGTAAGCCGCGATGGGTTGAAAGACATCTTCGGGAAAGAGATCAGCCGTGACCTGATCGGTCGGCTGGCCGAGCGTGACCTGATCGGCACTGGCCCCCGGGAGCCAAGACGAGGTGCGCCCTATACATTTGTCACGACCGAGACGTTTCTGGCGGCCTTCGGGATGCAGTCCCTGCGCGACTTGCCGAACCCCGAGCAACTGGATGACGCCGGGCTGGCGGGCGTTTCAGAAACCCCGGA
>CALRMS020000118.1:0-3723 GCA_943369275.1 Rhodobacter maris
GTCTTTACCGTTAAATAGGATGCCCGGACGATATCGGAAGGACGCCATCATATAAGCCGCACCATGCAGTCTTGCAGGCTTGCCCCAGTAATCCTTGCCCTCGATAGGGCAGGGGATGAAAATGTATTTGCGGTCATTCCGCTCCGCCACCGTATCAAGCGCATCCGCCATGGGCAGGATGTGGGTCAAGGGCAGATAGACGATCAGGTCGGAGCCTTCGAAGCTGCGTTGGGTGAAACAAATCCAAAAACCCGTTTCATTCACGCAAAGCGAAAGCCTGCGCAGCCACGAATTTTTCGCCGAGCATATTCTGTGCCAACTGCGTAAAGTCTTCACTCAGGTACGGCTCCGCACCAGTTGCCTAAGAGCGTCCTCGGCGCCGCGCACGCCTAATTCGATTGCCTTTTCAAGATAGGTTTTCGCCCCTTCGAAATCATCGGTCTTTTCGACCAGCTGTTCTGCCAGCATCAGCAGGGCATCGGCCTGGCCTAATTCTGCAGCGTTGCGGAGAAAGTAAAGGCATTCAAGATCAGGTGCAGCAACGCGGCCATCGCAATACATCATCGCGACCCGCACCATGCCATCGGTGGAACCCACTGCGGCAGCGTCAAGGTAATACCCGCCGGCTCTGGACAGATCCTGCGAGATGGGGGCGATACCGTTTTCATAGATCACGCCCAAGCCGAGCATGGCCGTCGCATCGCCCAACAACCTTCCATTTTCAAGTCCCTCGATCACAAGGTCCAAATCCTCGGCAGTGGCTTGTGGCAAGACGACCTTCAGCATCTGTTCAAGGTCTGCAAAACTGCCTTTGGCGCGCACGCAGTTCACTTTTTGCTGGGCCGACATCAAGTCAGCGCAGCCACCCGATTGTGCCAAAGCCGGGACAGCACTCAGACCGTGCATTCCCCAAAGAAGTCCAGTCATCAGGAAGACATTTCGCGCAAGGCTCATCTCAGCGACCTCAGATACCCCGAAATTTCTGCAGCCGCCGCGAGGCTTTCTGCCGCTGTCATGCCTCTGTTGGGAAAGGTCGTAGATGCCATGGAAAGTTGCGATGGCCCGCCGTTCTGTATCGGGTTGTTCCGTTCCGGCAAGACTGAGTCGTAGCGCAAGATCGGTGAAGTTACGCTGACTGAACCCCCATGCGCTGTTCCTGCCGGTGTGCGAACCGTGGCAGAAGCGCTGCTCGTCGCACTAATGCCTTCGTCCGCAAAGCGTAGACCAACGAAACTACTAACTTTGCTTGGCGTTTTCGTCTGTCTGGGCGGCTGAATGTTTGCGCCAATATCGCCCGACATTCGCACCCACTCCCCATTCGCGCCCTGCGAAAAAGTAACTCGGGTCCTGAGATTGGCTGCACCGTAGCTCGGGTCCGTATCAAAGCTGATCCGCAGTTGCAGTCCAGCCACGGACGAATAGCGCAGCTCATAGCTTGCGCTCTGAAAGCCCGTCATGATCGCCACTCTGTTCACCGTTGGAATGCCCAGAGCTACCATTTTCTCCCGCGTTGTGATGTTGCCGCCTGCAACAACCGCAGCCGCTTCGAACGTCGTTGTATTGGGCGCCCCTCTGATCTGCGCAAGAGCCGCCTCTTGCCGGAGTCGCGCTTCGCTATCCATACTGCCGCCGATCCCAGTGACCCCGGTATGGACCATTGACGACCATAGCGTCTGATAGGCGGAAACAGTGTTACGATTAGTTGGGGCAGACGGAGCGTTCCCCATGTCAGAAACGAATTTCGTCGCAGCCCCTCGGGTTAGTGCCACTGTCTGCATCGATGAGGTATACTGCGACACCTGAGCACGAGATACGGGCTGGCGCTTGCCGGAGGAAGCCGGCGCGGCGGCAGGGCGCGCAGGCGTAGCTGCGGCTGGGGTCGTTCGGGCGCTGGCAGCGGGAGTCTTGTTGGGCGGAGATGAAGGTGCGGACGTCACAGATGCCGGTCTGTTGGCGCTCGGCTTCGTCTGCATCGACGAGGTATACTGCGACACCTGAGCACGAGACACGGGCTGGCTATTGCCCGCGGAAGACGGCGCGGCGGCGGGGCGCGCAGGCGTAGCTGCGGCTGGGGTCGCTAGGGCGCTGGCAGCGGGAGTCTTGTTGGGCGGAGATGAAGGTGCGGACGTCACAGATACGGGTCTGTTGGCGCTCGGCGTTGTCTGCATCAACGAGGTATACTGCGACACCTGAGCACGAGAGACAGGCTGGCTGTTGCCCGCGGAAGCCGGCGCGGCAGCAGGGCGCGCAGGCGTAGCTGTAGCAGGAGCCGACAGCGCTGGTGATCGGCTTGGAGCGGTTGAAGGCGTGGTCTTGGACGGGGATGCCTGTGCAGTCCTGCCAGACGAAGCGCTCGAAGAACTCTTGGAACTTGAACTGTTAGAGGACGACCTACCTCCGGAATTACCGCCCCGCGACATAATGCGCCCCCCTTTTCAGGTTGAATCAAAGTCTTTTCTGCATCCTTAAGATTAAAATAGCGCGCGCAACACACGTCAAGTAGTTTGCTCTTCTGTTCTTCCAGTGGAATAGATATTAGTGATTATCATTAATTAAAATCTGCAATTTTGGCCCCTCCTCTATATGGCCGAGGCAGCATATCCGTCATTGCCCAAGATTATGCCCCTCAATACCACAGCTCAACTGATCGTCACTGCTCCCCCTCAAAACCCTTCTGGAATAACAAACTGCTCACTTCCCCGCCCCCATGACTTGACGGGCGGCTCGCAGTAACCGCTTTGGATCTGATCATCTGCCACGCGGATGCAGTAGCGCCCATTGCAGCTGTCCCATTGCAGCCCGCCGATCTGGTCGCGCAATTCAACAATCTGGGTATTGAGGGCAACAATGGTTGCTCGTCTCGCTTCGATCGCCTGGTCGAACTGGCGCAACTGATCGCTGGCGGCGACCAGGGCGGCGCGACTGTCGGCCACGGCCCAGCGGGTGGTAAAATGCGTAGCAAGGCCGAGGATCACGCACACGGCCGCCACGATCACGAACAGGCCGGCGCTGTACCAATTGACGCTTTTGCGGATGCTGCCGACGCTGGCGGCGGCGGCTTCCAGATCGCGGGCGAGGGGCGCTGCGGCGTCAGAGATGGGCTTGGCGGCACTGGTAGCGAGACGACCGACCACGTCCTGAACGGCGCTGGAGACGGAGGTCTTCAACATGTCGGGGAGGGTCTCGATGCTGGCATCGAGCGCCTTGTGGCTGGCCATGCGCGCGGCGATGTCGCGCTCCAACGCGTCGGTCAGCGCGCGGACGGCGTCCTGATGCTGCTCGGCCACGACCATCAGGGCGTAGAGCTTTTCCTCAGATGTCTGCTGCATGGTTTACCATCCCATATCAAATCCACCGCGGTCGCGGCTCTTGTCGTCGCGGGCGACGCCGCGATCCGGTTGCTTCTGCTCGGCGCGGGTTCGGTCCTGCTCCGGCGAGGGGGTGAGGGTTGGGGTCTGCTCCTGCGCGCTGCGGGACGGCTCGGCCACTGGACGGGAGCGGAGATCGAGATCACGGGCGGGAACGCCCGCCAGATGATTGCGGATGCCCTCGGCGAGGGAAAGGCGGTCCGAGAGGGACTGTTGCATTAGCACTCCTTTGCGGGCAAGCGGTGTCGGCGAGCAGCTGTGGAGGGTTGTGTGATGGCGCGTCGTGATCCGTTCCGGGGGCATCGGTTTCCGAGGGATGTGATCTTGTTGGCGGTGCGCTGGTACTGCCGCTACC
>CALRMS020000119.1:0-3355 GCA_943369275.1 Rhodobacter maris
CCCTTTTGCATCAGCGCGCGAAGTACTGCGTCCTCGCTGCGCAGGCCACCGGTATAGGTGCCGTAGGCCGGCAGGATCAGGCGGTGTGCATCCAGCAAAAAGCAGGGGCGCGAGGTGCCTTTGATGCGGGCCTTGGGGTGGTAATGGCCTGAAATCTCGGCTGTTTGTGACGGATCGGCGATGTGGCGAAAGGTGAGGGGGCCGAGCTGGAGCGTGGCACGGTGGGTGCCGCCGATATCGACCGGTCCGGCATCGTGGTTGCCTTCGATCCATGTCCATTCCCGCCCGGCCATCAGGCGGGCGAGGCGGAGGCGGGCCGCTTCCTCCAGCCCGTCGGCGGCGGCGAGATCGTCGAAACTGTCGCCAAGGCAGACGACTTGGGCAGGGGTGGTGCGGTCGATGTCGGCTTCCAGCTTTTCCAGTGTGGCGCGGGTTTCATAGGGCGGCAGCAACGCGCCGCCGCGGCGGGCGAGGCGTTCGGATTTGCCGAAATGCAGGTCGGACACGCAGAGAAGTGATTGCGCAGGCCAATAGAGCGCGCCGGAGGGCAGGGCGTGGAGCGTTTCACTGGCGAGGGTGAAGGCGTGGTGCATGACGCTTGGTTTGCCTTGCGCTGCCGGGTGTTGCAAGGCCGTCAAGCGAGGCCTGCTTCCTCCATCAACCTGCGTGCGGCGTCTTCGACCATGCGTTCGCGCCCCGTGCCGTGGATGGGGATCTTGCTGGGTTCGAGGAAGAGGGGAGCAGCAAGCGGGGTGACGCGGGGCAGGCGGATGAGGTCGATCCGGCCTTCGACACGGGCGAGCATGTCTTCGATGCGGGCGAAATCGACGAGGCCGCGTTCGGCCTCTTCGCGCGTGACTTGCAAAAGCAGGTGGTCGGGGTCGTATTTGCGCAGCGTGTCGTAGAGGATGTCGGAGGAGAAGGTGGCTTGCCGGCCCGATTTGCGGCGGCCCTGATGGCTGCGTTCGATGAGGCCTGCGATGATGGCGCTGGCGCGGAAGGTGCGTTTCATCACGGCATTGCCGCCGAGCCAGCTTTCCAGCCCGTCGCGCAAGGAGCGGAGGTCGAACAGGGGGGCGGCGTCGGTGACGGGGTCAAGGCCCCAGATCAGGGTGGCGTAATCGGTGGCGACGAAGCCCAAGGGGGCAAGCCCCTGTTCTTCCATGCGTTTTGTCACCAGAAGGGCGAGGGTCTGCATCGCGTTGCGGCCTGCAAAGCCGTAGATGCACAGATGTTCGCGCCCGTCATGGGGGAAGGATTCCACCAAAAGGCGGTCAGGGCTTGGCAGGCGTGACACCTCGCGTTGCAGAGCGAGCCAGCTTGCCGTGTGGGCGGGCAGATCGGGCCAGCTATCCTGTTGGAATTTGGCCAGAATCCGTTCGGTCAGCAGGGTGGAGGTGGCGAATTTGGTGCCGTTGAAAGTGGCAACCTTCGGGTCGCGGCCGGGTTGGCGGCTGACCTCAACGGTCATTTCCTTTAGCCCCTCATAGCGGACGACCTGACCGCCGATGAGGAAGGTATCGCCGGGGGTGAGGGTGGAGGCGAAGCCTTCTTCCACCTCGCCCAAGGGGGTGCCGCCGAGGCGATTTCTTAACCGGACTTTAAGGGTTTCGGTGTCGATGATGGTGCCAAGGTTCTGGCGGATGACGGCGGCGGTGCGGGGATCGCGCAGTTGCCATTTGCCGTTTTTTTCCTGCAATCTCTGCCACTTGTCGTAGGCGCGCAGGGCATAGCCGCCAGTGGCGCAGAAATCGAGGCAGGCGTCGAATTCCGGGCGGGTGAGGGCGGCGTAGGGGCCGGCGCGGGTGACTTCGGCAAAGAGGGTATCGGCGTCGAACGGGCCTGCGGCGGCGGTGAGCAGGATGTGCTGGCAGAGCACGTCGCGCGGACCGGGGCCACGCGGTTCGCCATCCAGCGTGTGATCGCGGACGGCATCCAGCGCGGCGCGACATTCCACCACCTCGAACCGGTTGGCGGGCAGGATGAGGGCCTTGGAGGGTGCGTTGTAGCGGTGGTTGGCACGGCCGATCCTTTGCACGAGGCGTTTGACGTTCTTGGGGGCGCCCACCTGAATGACGAGGTCCACATCGCCCCAGTCGATGCCGAGGTCGAGCGAGCCAGTGCAGACCACGGCGCGGAGCTTTCCTTCGACCATCGCAGCTTCGACCCTTTCGCGCTGTTCGCGGGCGAGGGAGCCGTGATGGATGCCGATGGGAAGCCCGTCGTCGTTCTGTAGCCAGAGGTCGTGGAAAAAGAGTTCCGCCTGCGCGCGGGTGTTGTGAAAGATCAGCGTGGTGCGGTGGCGGCGGACCTGATCGAGGATCGCCTGCATGGCGTAGCGGCCGCCGCCCCCTGCCCATGGCGGGGGGGTGTCGGTTTCCAGCATGGCGATATCGGGGTCGGGGCCGGGGTCGGCCTGCAGGATGTCGCAGGCGGTGGGGGACAGGTAGCGGGCCAGCGCGGGCGGGTCTTCGACCGTGGCGGAGAGGCCGACGCGGCGCAGTCCGGGGGCGAGGGTTTCGAGGCGGGAGAGGAGCAGCATCAGTTGATCGCCGCGTTTGGATTCGGCGAGCGCATGCAGTTCGTCGATCACAACCCGTTGGAGAGATTGGAAAATCCGGGGGGCATCTTCGTAGGAGAGGAGCAGGGCGAGGGATTCCGGCGTGGTGAGCAGGATATGAGGCGGGTCGGCGCGTTGGCGGCGGCGCTGGGTGTAGGTGGTGTCGCCGGTGCGATCCTCAATCCGGATCGGCAGACCAGCGCCCTCGACCGGGGTGCGGAGGTTGCGGCGGATGTCGGCGGTGAGGGCCTTGAGGGGCGAGATGTAGAGCGTGTGCAGGCCCTTGGCCGGGGTCTGGCCAAGTTCGGCCAGGGTGGGCAGGAAACCCGCCAGCGTCTTGCCGCCGCCGGTTGGGGCGATGAGGAGGGTGGCGGGGGCGGCAGCGCGGTCAAGCATGGCCTGCTGGTGCGGGTGGAGGGTCCAGCCACGGGAGGAGAACCAGTCGGTGAGGGGTTCGGGAAGGATCATACGGGCAAGGTAGGGCGAGGGGCGGGGCGGGGGAAGGGGCTTTGGTTTCAGGGGGTTGGGGGAAAGGGGCTGTGCAGCGGCTGGTGCAGACGCGCAGTGCAGACGGGCGTGCATACAAATCTGGAGAGGGTGGGGGCGGGGATGCGGGGTTTCCGTGCGTGGGCGCGCAGATGGGCGAGCGCCCGTTTCGGGCTTGATCGGGGATCTCTGGCTGGCTTTGGCGGCGGGGGGACAGGAGGCTGCGGGTCAGGCCCTAGGGCGGGGTTTCCCGGGATTGCGGGCGGGGCGCGGGTGGGGAGGGCGGATTTGGGTATTTGGGCCAAGATG
>CALRMS020000120.1:0-3252 GCA_943369275.1 Rhodobacter maris
TGACGGCATCGGCGAACTCAAAGACATGCTCAGGGACGCGCGCATCACCACCGAAACCTGGCATGCCTTCCTCGACGACTTCGTCGATGACGCAGAACTCGTCGCCCGCATCAAGGCCCACTCACCGCGGTAGCAACCGGCCGGTTACGCCAAACCCAGCCGTCAGGGTCGGTCGACTCGCAGGCGAAACACTGAGGAGGAGGCATAGAACGCTTCCGCCGCGGTGGAAGCAGCCGGAGTTTCAAACTGAGCTGCGACCTCCCTGTTCTGTTTCAAACGGGACAGTATCGCCTCGATCTCTCGGGCTTCGTCAGGGTTCAGCGCGCCTAGGGTGTTCTTGAGGAGGAGAAGATCCCGAAGTGCATGACCGTCCGGGCTGGAGGTCTTGAGCGTTTCGAGCTCTGTCCGAAACTGTCGAACGAGGGCGGGCCGTTCGGCGAGCCAAACGAGGAGCGCGGCTTCTGTCACGTCACGACGTGCGATTGGTTTTCTCGCAAGCGCCTTCACCGATCGTTGCCCGCGCGTGAATGCAGAGACCACCGCTGAATGCGTCTGGGGCTCCAGCCTCTGGAGGCGCTCCCGAACCTCTGCCGCATAGTGCTGCTTGATGCTGGGATCCTTGATCCTCGCGACGGCCGCATCCATCCGCTTTTCCAGCGCAGCCCGTCGTTCTGGACTGTCGAGCACACGTCCTTCAGTCTCACGCTGCCAGAGCAGGTCAACCATGGGCGCAGACTGGATGATCAGCCGGCGCAACTCTTCGGCCGCGCCAGCGCGGATCATGTCGTCGGGATCCTGGCCGGTCGGCAGGATCGCGAAGCGAATGCCCTTTCCGGCCTCGAGAAGGGGAATGGCGGTATCGATCACGCGGTAGGCGGCGCGCAGACCGGCGGCGTCGCCGTCGAGGGCGAAGACGCATTCATCGGCTGCTTTCAGAAGAAGGGTGAGGTGATCGGCGGTGACGGCCGTTCCAAGGGGCGCCACGGTCGCGCCGAAGCCCGCTTCGACCATACTGATGACGTCGAGATAGCCTTCTGCCACCACAAGCGGCTGGCCGGCGCTGAGGGCCGTGCGGGCGGCGGCGAGATTGAACAGGGTCTTGCCCTTGTCGAAGATCGGGGTCTGGGGGCCATTGATGTATTTCGCGGGGGCGTCGGGCTGGAGGGCGCGGCCGCCGAAGGAGATGATGCGCCCACGACGGTCGCGGATCGGGATCATGATGCGATCGCGGAACCGGTCGCGCGCGGGTTTCCCCGGGTCAGCGATGACGAGGCCTGCGGCCACCAGATGATCGAGGGGAACACCTCTGGCCACGAAGCTGTCTACCAAGGTTGGCGTGGTCTTCGGGGAATAGCCGAGCATCCATCGGGCAGCCGTGTCCTCATTGACCCCGCGACCTGACAGATAGTCGCGGGCGTGTTTTCCGGCGGGGGCCTCAAAGCGTTCGCGATACCACCCAGTGGCGGCTTCGAGGATTTGGTAGAGGGGCTCATGCGCTTCAGACTTTCGGGCGGCGGCTGAATCGCGAGGGGGCAGGGTGGTCCCGGCAAGATGGGCCACGGCTTCGGCCGCCTCGATGAAGCTCTTGCCTTCACGGTCTTGCAGGAACCGGAAATGATCGCCCTTCGCATGGCAGCCGAAGCAGTAGAAGAAGCCTTTCTGGTCATCGACGTGGAAGGAGGCGGATTTCTCGTGATGGAAGGGGCAGGGGGCCCACCAGTCTCCCTTTGCGATGTTGGACTTGCGCAGGTCCCAGGTGACGTGGGGGCCCACGACCGAGGACAGCAGAACGCAGGCGCGCAGCTCATCAAGGAAGGCTGGGCTCAGGGTCATGGCTGTTGGCCATGGGTAAACCGCCGCGGCGGGCGCGGGGCGTCATCCGCGTGGACGGTCCGGGTCAGATGGCGTAACCGCGCTTGCGCTTGGCGGCTGCGAGTTTCAGGAGTGCAGAGATGGCAAGACCCTCGTCCGGGTGCTGCTCGATCAAAGTCTGGCCACGGCTTCCGATCCGACCCCATTCGCGGATCAGACTGGCGCCGCCAAAGAGATCGCGCTGAACGGTCATGATGTAGAAGCGCCGCATGTTGCAGGATGGATCGACCCGCTTTAATCGAAGAGCGGTCGGAAATACTTCGAACTGCTGTCCTTGCGAGACCATGTTTCAAGTCGCCCTCACGGGGTTCAGGAAGTTCGTACCAGCGAAATCGCGGTCGTTGTCTGTAATGATGATACAGTCATGGGCTCCGGCGGTTGCAGCGATAATCATGTCCATGCTGCTACGTGGTCGTCCAGATGATTTGCCTTCTGCCATGAGACGGGCCCAGATCAGGGCGGCCCGTTTGTCGAATGGCAGAATCCTGCCCTCAAAGAGCGCTTCGGGTCCCGTTGGACCGTCACACCATGCTTGGAGGTGATCGCGTTTCTTGCCGCCAGGAAGGTCGAGGATCCCCCGTCGTATCTCTGCGAGGGTGAGGGACGCGATATGAAGGCTTTGGTCGTCCTGCATCTGCCACCAGGCCAGCAGGGCCGGAGACGGCTCAGGTTTCACGATGTTGCTGATGATATTTGTGTCGAGGAGGAACCGCTTCACAGATCGATCCTTCGGGCCTCGTCGTGCTGCCTCGAAAAGAGCACATCGGCTCCGCAAAGGGGTGAGTTTCGGAGCGCGTCGAGGATCGACACTGCCGTATGTGACTTTTCCCCTGCAACTGATCTGAGCGCTCGCCGAAGATCTTCGGCTTTGTCATCATTGCTGGCAAGGCGTTTGGCGATCAAACGAAGCAGGTCTCGATCGCGTTCAGGGGCCATGATTTCGAGCCGGGTCACGCCCTTTTGCGCAAGCCGGTTACGATAGGCTTGGTTTGCCTTGTGCTGAGACTCAGGTGTCATGACTGTTTTCCCCGGAGATATACCCAATTATACATCCGGCGAGGCGATCCCTCAATTCCTTTTCCTGACGGCTTTGGGGTCCTCGAAGGTTCCACTCCAGATGCCGAGGCTGAGGGATCGGGCTTTATCCTGCGGGGGGAGGTACTCGGCGCTGTAGCGCGCCCAGGCGAGAGCCCATCCGTTCGCGACACTCCAGGCGGCGATATCCTGATCCCCCACAAAGCAGCGGGCCACGATCCGGCCGTAGCGGTCGCGATCGAGCGGCACGCAGGTGACGTGGCGGGTGCCGATCATATCTGCGAGGGCAAGTGCGGATTTGCGGCCGCAGGGCCAGCGCTGTCCGGTGAACGTGGTACAGGACTG
>CALRMS020000121.1:0-3105 GCA_943369275.1 Rhodobacter maris
GGTCAGTTCGGCGGGCGATGTGAACGGCGACGGCTTCGACGACCTCATCATCGGAGCACGTCTCGACGATCCGAACGGCATTGACTCCGGGGCCAGCTTTGTCGTCTTCGGCGGAAACTTCACCGTTGCAGCAACGCAGCTCGGGACTATGGGGGCGGATAGCCTGTCCGGAAGCGCTTCGAATAATGCGATCTTTGCCGGGTTGGGCAATGATACGCTGTCAAGCGGAGGCGGCACAGACCGGCTATCGGGCGGAGCAGGGGCGGACAGGTTTGTAGTCACCAACGACGCAGGAACAGTCACGATTCTTGACTTCGATGGCGGTGAGGGCGACCTAATTGATCTCTCAGCTTTTGGCATTGTGAACTTTGCCGCTGCGCAGGCGCTGATCAGCCCGGACGGACCCGGGGGGCACGATTCGCGGATCACGCTGGACGCCGACACGGTAGTGATTCTCGATGGCGTTGCGCCTTCAGCAATCGTCGCTTCGCAGTTGATCCTGTGAGGCAAGAATGATCGGGGAGCAACGAGCGTCGTGAAAGTGCCGAGTATCTGCAGTTTGCTGGGCAGGCGCAGTGTTCAGCGCATGCATGATCGGCTTTGTATTGCGGCGCGGTGGCTTGGCCCGGCTCTGATTCTTGCCTTGGCTGCTTGCGCTACTCCCCCAGAGATTGCGCCACTTCGCGCAGAGGTGACAGCGCGATCGACACGGCTGCCGCACAGCTTGGCTGATAGCAACTTCGGGCAGGCAATTGCCCGCGCGGTGGCAGGGAGCCCAGAGGTTGGTCGCAGCCAGGCCAGCCTTCGCGAGCGTGAAGCAGACCTTCTGGCCGCTGGGGGCCTGGGGCTGCCGCAGTTGTCGTTGGGACTGAGGCCGGGGGGCGGGGCTGGGTTCGAGGTGGCAGCCTTCAGCGCGATTACGCAGTTGGTGTTCGACGCTGGCGCAGGGCGTGCACGCGAACGCGCAGCGGAAGCCCGCGTGCTGGGCGGGGAAGCAGGCCGGATAGAAGCGCAAGCGCAAGCAGCCTTCGGCGCAGTCACCATCTGGGCCGAGGTGGCTGCCACGCGCGAGCTGCTGGCCGTCGCACGGGCATCGCTCGGCGCGTTGGAAGAGTTAGAGGCGCAAATCGCCGAGCGCACTGCAGCCGGAGCTGGTTCCAGTTCCGACTTGCTGACCGCGCAGGGCCGACTCGCGAATGACCGTGCAGGGGTGGTTGAAGCAGAGACCTCTGTGGCCCGTGCGGAAGCAGCCTTTACCGAGATCTTCGGTCATCCGCCGGCAGCCCAGCTTGACCTGCCACCAGAAGCCCCGGTACTCCCGGACGGTAGTTTGGACGACACCCCGCTAATCTTGCAGGCGCGCGCGGGCGTGTTGGCTGCAGAAGCCGATGTGGCCGCGGCACGGGCAGGCCGGATGCCCGCGCTATCGGTTCAGGTCACCGGAACGGCAGGCGACGGTTTGTCCTCGGGGCCAGTTGTGGAACAGGACGTAGTACCGTCACGCGGGATGACGGCGCGGATAACGGCGGCGGAGGCCAGACTGGATGCGCGGCACGTCAATCTGGACGCAACGCAGCGCGAACTGCAAAGCCGTCTGAACCGGCTGGGCGCCGAAGCTACGGGCGCCAAGACCCGGCTAGCGGCGGCCCGTGCTGCAGTGGAGGCGGCTCGCGCTAACCTGTCAGCAGCCCGGGAGTTGTTCGAGGTAGGCCGCAGTGACCTGATCGCTCTTCTGGATGCAGAGCGCGAGACGTTGGCATCAGAACGCGCGATGATCGCGGCCGAGTGCGACAAGGTCGTGGCTGGGCATGCGCTGCTCACGGTGACGGGTGACATTCTGGCAGTGTTTGGAATTGACGCCATCGGGCCAGAAGGCACCAGCGGAAGATGACAAGAGTAGAACCCGAATCAAGTACACTCGCGGCTTGCGTGATGCACCTGTCGGCACACCTGGGCAGGCCTGTCTCGGCTGCGGCGCTGTATGAGGCTTTGCCCGATGCCGCCCCGCCGGGGTCCGGGACGGAAGCGCTCTTGCGCCACGACCTGCGCAGGGCGGTGATCGCAACGGAACGGGCAGGTCTGTCGGCTTTTTTCGGGCGGCGCGCGGCGGCACGGATCGGGGCTGACATGCTGCCAGCAATCCTGCCGAAGCAAGACGGCACAGCGGTGGTTCTGCACGCACGCCAGGGTGACCGCGTGGTGATCCATGATCCTGCTGCAGGCGCTGCCTTGCGGGAGGTAACGGCGGACGCAGTATTTGCGGGGTGGACGGGGCACCTTCTGACCCTGCGCCTTGATCCCGCACGTGCGGCAGCAAGGGCCGAAGGCACTGATGGCGAGCTTGGGCACTGGTTCTGGAGTGCGCTGGCGGCCAATCGCTGGGCGTATACTCAGGTTGCGATTGCGGCTGTTGTAACGAATGTGCTGGCGCTGGTAGCGTCCTTGTTCACCATGGTGGTCTACGACCAGATCTTGCCGTCATCAGCGACGGAGTCGCTGTTTGCCCTGACGGCGGGCGTTGGTCTGGCGTTGGTCTTCGACCTGATCGTCAAAACGCTGCGGGCAAGCTTTATCGATCAGGCCGGGCAGCGGGCCGATCTTGTAATGGGCCAGCGCATCTTCGACCACGTGATCGGAATCGAGCAGAAGGCGCGGCGGGGATCTGTAGGCACGGTGTCCGCCACGATGCGCGAGTTCGAAACGCTGCGCGACTTCTTCACTTCGGCGACGATGGTGGCGCTGGTGGACCTGCCCTTCGTGGTGATCTTCCTTGCTGCGATCTTCCTGCTGGCCGGGCCGCTGGCGATCGTGCCGGCACTTGCGGTGCCGTTGGTGCTGCTCGTCGGGGTCATGGTGCAGCCCGCGTTGGGGCGTCTGTCGGATCGTATCCTGGGCGAGGGGCAGATCAAGCAGGCGGTGCTGGTCGAGACGCTGACCGGGATCGAGACAATTAAGTCTACGGGCGGTGCGGCGCGGATGCGCGCCCGTTGGGCAGAGGCGCTGGCGCGGCAGTCGGATTACGCGATGCAAAGCCGCGGGGTGACGCAATGGGCGATCAACCTGACCGGATTCTTGCAGCAGGCCGCGCAAATCCTGATCGTGGTG